>CAIRNJ010000112.1 GCA_903879915.1 uncultured Elusimicrobia bacterium | reverse complement strand
TATTGATTACGGATCCGGATATTAATCAGGTTCCGGCTGATTCGATCATTAAGAAGAATTTCCAGTATATTAATTTTCAACCACTTAAGGGTTGGGATGGTGGGATTCAGTGTTATCTGCGTTCAGCCGGCATTATGGACATGGCGATGGAAGCCCGCATGCCGGTGGTCGGCATACTGGATTCCGGCGGCGCCCGCATTCAGGAAGGCGTGGACAGCCTGGACGGCTACGGCGAGATCTTCTACCAGAACACCAAATGCTCCGGCGTTATTCCGCAGATCTCCATCATAGTCGGCCCCTGCGCCGGCGGCGCCGTCTACTCGCCAGCGCTCACCGATTTCGTTTTCATGGTGAAGGGCATCAGCCATATGTTCGTGACCGGGCCCGAAGTGGTGAAAGCCGCCACCGGCGAGTCGGTGGACTTCGAGACCCTGGGCGGCTCCATGACCCACGCCTCCAAGTCGGGCGTGTGCCATTTCGTGGCCAACTCCGAACCGGACTGCTTCAGGCAGGTGAAAGAACTGCTCAGTTTCCTGCCGGAGAACCGCTACGACGCGCCGCCCGCGCACGAGACCAAGGACGCGGAGAACCGCAAGATCCCGCTGCTGGAGAAGCTCTGCGAAGTGGATCCCCGCAAGCCTTACCGCGTGCACCATATAATCTGGTGGCTCGCCGACGACCACAAGTTCCTGGAAGTGCACCACGACTACGCGAAGAACATCGTGGTGGGGCTGCTCAGGCTGGGGGGGCAGGTAGTGGGCGTTATCGCCAACAACCCGGCCCACATGGCCGGCGCGCTGGACATAAACGCTTCGGACAAGGCGGCCCGCTTCATCCGCTTCCTTAATAATTTCAACATCCCCATACTGACCCTGGTGGACGTGCCCGGCTACTGGCCCGGCGTGGCGCAGGAGCACGGCGGCATCATCCGTCACGGCGCGAAACTCCTTTACGCCTACGCGGAGGCCACGGTGCCCAAGGTCACGCTGGTGCTGCGCAAGGCTTACGGCGGGGCTTACATAGCCATGAGCTCCAAGCTGATGCACGGCGACCTTAACTTCTCGCTGCCCAGCGCGGAAATAGCGGTGATGGGCCCGCGCGGCGCCATCGAGATCCTTTATTCGAAGCAGATCAAAGAGGCCAAGGAAGAGGAGCGCGAAGCGCTCAGGATAAAGCTGGCGAAAGAATATTCCGACAAGTTCGCCTCGCCTTACCAGACCGCCTCGATGGGTTCTCTGGACGAGATCATCGAGCCCGCGCTGGCCAGGCCGCGCCTGATAGAGGCTTTCCGCGTGCTGGAGGGGAAGCGCATTCCCGGAACGCACGAGCGGACGGGGAACATACCGCTGTAAAAAGCCGTTCCCCGGCGTTGGTATTAGCCGTGCTTATAGCTGGATAAGTTAATTTATAAATCCGCGGTTTTTCATTTTTGTATAATAAGATTAAGGAAAACATATGGATCTCTACACAAAACTTCTTATAACCGCAGTAGCTCTCCCGGTCATAGGCGCTTTCGCCATCCCGTTCGCCGACCGGATCTCGACCCCGGCCCGGAACTCGCTGTCCGTGCTGCTGGGTCTCTGTACTTTTCTGGCGGCCGCGGCCCTCTTCTGGCCGGTCTGCGCCGGCCAGACAGTAACGATGGCCGTGCCCTTCCCGCTGGGCTTCGACTTCATCCTGCAGGCCGACATGCTCTCCGTCTTCATGGCCGCCATCTCCTCCTTCGTCAGCATGGTGATCCTGATCTACTCGCTGGATTATATCTCCCACTACGACAACCAGACCGAATACTACGTGATGGTGGTGCTGTTCCTGGGCTCGATGATGGGCCTGGTGTTCTCCGCGAACCTCCTGTGGATGTACATTTTCTGGGAAATGACCGGCTTCGCCAGCTGGCGGCTGGTGGGCTTTTTCCGCTCCGATAAGGACGTGGCCAAGGCCAACAAGACCATCCTGGTCACCATCTTCGGCGCGCTGTGCATGCTCGTCGGCATCATCATGGTGTACTTCGACTACGGCACGCTGGACATGAACGTGCTGCACGGCGAGGCGATCTCGATGGCGGCCGCCGCGTTCATACTGGTGGGCATACTTTCGAAATCGGCCACGCTGCCCTTCTCCACCTGGCTGCCCGACGCCGGCGTAGCGCCCTCCACTGTGACCGCGCTGCTGCACGCGGCCGTGCTGGTCAAGATCGGCGTTTACGCCTACGCCCGCATTTTCGGCGTCACCTTCGCGGCGCCCGACGGTTTCTCCACGGCGGTGCTTTACATCGCCGGCGCCAGCGCCCTGGTCTCGGCCGGCGCCGCCATGGTGGAGACCGACATCAAGCGGATAATAGCGTACTCCACCGTGAGCCAGATAGCCTTTATTTTCCTGGGGCTCGCCTCGGGCAACAGCACCGCTTTCGCGGGCGCGCTGCTCTACATCCTGATGCACAGCGTGGCCAAGGGCGGGCTCTTCCTAGCCGCCGGCATCATCGAGCAGAACACCCACACCACGGACATCACCAGGATGGGCGGGCTGTTCGCCTCCATGCCGGTCACCGGCGTGGCCTTCGCCCTGTGCTCGCTGTCCGTGATGGGCATACCGCCCTTCGGCGGTTTCTTCAGCAAATTCCTGGTGTTCTCGGGCGCCGCCCAGAACGGGAACCTGGCCGTGCTGCTGATGTTCCTGGCCGGCGCGGTAATGACCCTGCTCTATCTCGTGCGCCTGTTCTACAAGATCTTCCTGGGTGAGGCGGCCGGCCACGACAGCCCCAAAGAAGGCTCTTATACCATGGTGGCCAGCGTAATGGCGCTGGCGCTCATCGGTCTCGCGCTGGGCGCGCTGATCTATTATCCGTCTTCCTACACTCAGCTGCTCACAACCAACTTAGGGGTGAACCTGCAATGAACCTTATACTCATACCTATAATACTGCCGCTGGCTTCGGCGCTGGTGCTGTTGATCCCGGCCGGACGTACGCGCTACCTTAAAGAGACGCTGGCGGTTCTCGCGGCCGGCGTTTCCATGCTGGCCGCCGCGAGCATCTTCGTGACCCGGCCCGAGCCGCTGTCGCTGGCCTGGCTCAACGACGCCATAACCTTCACGCTCCGCGCGGACAGCCTCAGCGCCTTTCTGCTGCTGGCCGTCTCGTTGTTCTCGCTGGCCATCTCCCTGTACTCTTTCAGCTACCCCTGGTCCTTCAAAGGCAAAGGGGAGAACTGCGGCGCGAAGTGGTTCTACTTCAACCTGCTGATGACCCAGGCGTTCGCGGCCGGGGCCGTGATGGCCGACAACATGGTGGCCATGCTGTTCTTCTGGGAAGGCCTGCTGGTGTTCCTCTACACCTTCATCGCGCTGTCCCAGAACAGCCACGCGGCGCGCCGCACCGCCATGAAGGCTTTCCTTATTAACGCGGTCACGGATCTCTGCTTGCTCGCCGGCGTCTGCATCACCGGCTACATCGCCGGCACCATGAGCATGTCTGAAATTTCAGCCAACAAGCTCACGCTGGACTACGGCTGGTCGCTGTTCGCGTACCTGCTGCTGCTCGTCGGCGCGGTCTCGAAGGCCGGCGCCTTCCCGTTCCACACCTGGATCCCCGACGCCGCCACCGACTCCAGCGCGCCGTTCATGGCCTACGTGCCGGCGGCCATCGACAAGCTGCTGGGCATCTATTTCCTGGCGCGCGCCAGCATCTTCCTTTTCACGCTCAACGGGAGCATGCAGCTGCTGCTGATGACGCTGGGCGCGGTCACCATCCTGGTGGCCGTTATGATGGCGCTGGTGCAGTCCGACTACAAGCGCCTGCTCTCGTACCACGCCGTCAGCCAGACCGGGTACATGATCCTCGGCATCGGCACGCTCAACCCCATCGGCATCGCCGGCGGCCTGTTCCACATGATCAACCACGCCACCTACAAATCCTGCCTGTTCATGACGGCCGGCTCGGTGGAACGCCAGACCGGCACCAGCGACCTTTCCAAGCTGGGCGGGCTGTTCAGCGTGATGCCCGTCACCGGCCTGTGCTTCATCATCGCGGCCGCGGCCATCTCCGGCATAGCGCCCCTCAACGGCTTCTTCTCCAAGGAGCTGGTGTACAAAGGCACGCTGGAGACCGGCTACACGGTATTCTTCTTCGCCGCCGAACTCGGCTCCTTCCTTACGCTCGCCTCTTTCCTGAAGCTCGGACACTCGGTCTTCTTCGGCAAGCGGCCCGAGGCCCTGAGCGAGACGCGCGAGGCGCCCATCTCCATGCTGCTGCCCATGCTGGGCCTGGCCGCGGTCTGCCTGGCCTTCGGCTTCGGCGCGCAGTTGCCGATAGAGAAATTCATCGCCCCGGCACTGACCACGCTCGGCCTGCAGAACTTCGGCGAGCTCTCGGGCTTCCACCCGGACAAGCTCTATTTCCTGTCGGTGATAGTGATACTGGCGGCCGTGATTAACCACATGCTGGGCCTGGCCGCCGGCGGGGGGAAGGCCAATAAGGCTTCCGACCACATCCACTACGCGCCGGTGCTTAAAGAGACCTACGCGCTGGCCGAGAACCGCGCCTTCGACCTGTACGAGCAGGTCATGGACCGCGTGGTGCCGCCGTTCTCGAACCTGCTTTCCCGGATCGACCGCGGCTTCGACTGGCTGATAGACGCCATGCCCAGCGCCGTGGCCGGCGGCTCGGGCCGCGCCATCAGCCGCTTCCACACCGGCTCCTACCCGCTTTACATGGCTTTGACCATAATCGGCGCGGTCGTTTACATATTACTGGCCGGAGGGCTTAAATAATGGACAAGGGACTGCTCGCTTATCTTTATATCCCGCTATTCACCGCGGTCGTCATCCCGTTCCTCCCGAAGTCGAAGCCGAAACTGGCCGACCTCTTCGCCAACGCCACGCTGCTGGCGGGGCTGGCCAACCTGGCCTGGCTGTGCCTGCGGCCTTCGGTGATCGCGAGCGGCTTCATCTCCGTGCCCGGCAACGGCCTGTCGCTGCTGCTGGTGGGACTGATCTACCTGGTGGCCCTGTGCGTCACCTTCTTCTCCGCCAACTACCTGCCGGAAGCCATGCCCAACCGCGGCGCGTACTATTCGCTGCTGATGGTCTCGGTGGCGGCCATGTGCGGCATCGTCACCACGTCGGACTTCTTCACGCTGTACGTGTTCATAGAAGTGCTGGCGGTAACCTCGTTCGCCCTGATAACCGTGGACGAGACGCTGGGCGGCGTGGAAGGCGCGCTGAAATACTTCCTGCTTACCTTCCCGGCCTCGGCCCTTATTATGGCCGGCATCTCGATACTGCTCCTGACGCTGGGCAGCCTCAGCTACGAGAGCCTGCGCACGGCCATGTCCTCCGGCCTGCCCGCCGGCCCCGTGACCTTCGGCGTGGCGCTGATGATGCTGGGCTTCCTTATCAAGTCCGGCGTGGCGCCTTTCCACACCTGGACGCCCGACGCCTACCAGGGCGCCTACGCCCCGGTCTCCGCCCACCTGGGCGGCATCGTTACCAAGATCTCCGGCGTGTACGCCGTGCTCAAGACCGCCACGCTGATGAACTTCTTCGACGGCAGGGCCCAGGGCCTTTCCAGCGGCATCATGTTCCTCGGCATGCTGAGCATCGCCGTGGGCGCGCTGGCCGCGCTCAGGCAGAAGGATTTCAAGCGGATGCTGGCCTTCTCCAGCATCAGCCAGGTTGGCTACATCGTGCTGGCCGCGGGGCTGGGCACGCCGCTGGCGGTGATCGGCGCCATCTTCCACCTGTTCAACCACGCCACTTTCAAAACGGTGCTGTTCCTCAACAGCGCCAGCGTGGAGAGGTCCGCGGGCACCACCGACATGACGAAACTGGGGGGGCTGGAGCATTCGATGCCCTGGACCTCCTGGACCTCGGTCATCGCGCTGCTCTCCACCGCCGGCGTGCCGCCGCTGTCCGGGTTCTGGAGCAAGCTGCTCATCATCCTGGCGCTGTGGGAATCCGGCTTCAAGACCTACGCCGTGCTGGCCCTGCTGTTCAGCATAGTCACGCTGGCCTATTTCATGATGATGCAGAAAAAAGTGTTCTTCGGCAAGAAGCCTGCCGAGGCCGGCGCGGCGCCCGAGGTCTCGCCCCAGCTGCTGGCCCCGGCGGTGCTGATGAGCGCCATCATCGTGGCGGCGGGCCTGCTGTTCCCCTACTTTTATTCTTACGTCAGGATGGCGGCTGAAAGGATAATCTTATGACCTCCCATAACCTGTTGTTCATGCTGGCAGTACTGTCCGCCGTGTGGGCGGTAATGGCCCGCAAGCTGCTTACCTCCGCCATAATGCTGGCGCTGGTCAGCGTTTTCGCCTCGCTGATACTCTTCGACTTCAACGCGCCCTGGGCGGCGGTGTTCGAGCTTTCGGTCTGCGCGGGCCTTATCACCGTGCTGTTCATCGCCGGGGTCAGCCTGGTGCGCGCCGAGGCTGAGCGCAACCCCGAGGGCCGGGCCGTCTTCCAGGCCCTGCCCCTCGCCCTGGCCATCTTCGCGATAGCCGCCTGGTACTATGTGCCGGCGTTCTTCGCGGGGGTCTCGGACTGGAAGCTGATGGCCGCGCCCGGCGGGACCATCGGCTCCGCGCTGTGGGACGTGCGCCGGCCCGACCTGCTCGGCCAGATAGTGATGCTGGCCGCCGGCGTGTTCGTGATCAAATCCATTTTCCCGAAGAAACGCCCGGCCGCCGCCGAAGAGAGGACAACCAAATGAGCGCTTTCTCCCTGGACTGGTATTTTATAACCCTGCTGATCTTCGTCGGTCTTTACGGGATGCTGGTGTCGCGCAGCATCATCCGCCAGCTGATCGGCCTGGAAATAGTTTCCAAGGCCGCCATGCTGGCCGTGATCTCGGCCGGCGCCCTCACCAGCAACCTGATGCTGGCGCAGGCGCTGATCATCACCATGATAGTGGTGGAGGTCGTAGTAGTAGCGGCGGGGCTGGCCCTGCTGGTAAAGGCCCACCGCCTCAGCGGTTCCGCCGACATCTGGAAACTGGACAGCCTTAAAGGATAAAGCCATGGACATACTACTTTTCCCGCCTGTGGTTTTCATTATCTCGCTGCTTTTCTCGCTGGCGCTGGCGGAGTTCCTTACTCCCCTGGCGGCGGCGCCCAAGCGCGTACCCGGCTCGGCCAAGCACAACGCCTACGGCTGCGGTGAAGACGTCCCCGAGGGCAAAGTCGATCCCGACTACCACGGCTTCTTCCCGTTCGCCATCTTCTTCACGCTGCTGCACGTGGCCGGGCTGATGCTCGCGACCTGGAGCTTCAACCCCCTGTCGGCGGGCCTGGGGCTGGTTTTCGGCTACGTGGCCGCCGTGGCCATAATCCTCGCGATACTCTTCGTGGACTAAAAAATGAAAACGATAGACAAACTCATAACCTGGTCGCTGCTCAAATCCCCCTGGATCCTGCATTTCAATTCCGGCGCGTGCAACGGCTGCGACATTGAAGTTGTGGACGCCCTGACGCCCAAGTACGATATAGAGCGCTTCGGCATACTGCTCAAGGCCACGCCCAGGCACGCCGACGTGCTGGTGGTCAGCGGCCCCGTTACCCGGCAGCAGGCCAAGCGCCTGAAGACCATCTACGACCAGATGCCCGACCCCAAGTTCGTGATGGCCGTGGGCGCCTGCGGCTGCTCCGGCGGCGTGTTCGACGGCTGCTACGGCGTGGTGCCCGGCGGCCTGGACCAGGTGATACCCGTTTCAGTGTACATCCCCGGCTGCCCCGTGCGGCCCGAGGCTATAATAGACGGCGTGGTGAAGATGATACAGAGCGTGGAAGCAGCGTCGAAGTGAGGAAAAATGACCGAATTTACCCAAGAAGAAAAAATTAAAGCGGCGCTGGAAGCGAAGTTCCCCGGCTCCGTCACGAACGCGCTGGTGCAGCGCAGGAACCGCGTGTGGCTGGACCTGGCGCCCGCCGCGCTGCCCGAGGTCCTGGCCTGGATGAAGGCCGAGGGTTTCCAGTACCTGTCCACCGTGACCGGTTTCGACGAGGGGGAGAACCTGGGCGCCTGCTACCACATGAACAACAACGCCATGCTGGTGACCGTGAAGGTAAGAACGCCCCGCGCCAAACCCGAGATCCCCAGCATCCTGGCCGTTTTCCCCGTGGCCGTTTCCTACGAGAAAGAGCTCGAGGACACGCTCGGCATAAAAGTGCTGGGCCTGCCGCCCGGCCGCCGCTACCCTTTAGCCGAAGACTTCCCCGTAGGCCAGTACCCGCTGCGCAAGGACTGGAAGACCGAGGATTACCTGGCCCAGCAGGCCGCCCTTCTTAAGTCGGAGACGAAATAACATGGCAAAAATAACCATCCCGTTCGGCCCGCAGCACCCCGCCCTCAAAGAGCCCGAGAATTTCATGCTGGTGCTCGAAGGCGAGCAGATCTCAGGCTCGACGATAAACCTGGGCTACAACCACCGCGGCATGGAGAAGGCCGCCGAGAGCCGCACCTACATCCAGAACCTTTACCTGATAGAGCGCGTCTGCGGCATCTGCTCGCACTCGCACACCACAACCTATATCACCAACGTCGAGGAACTGGCCAAGGCCGAGGTTCCGCAGCGGGCGCTGGCCATCCGCACGCTGATAGCGGAGCTGGAGCGCGTGCACAGCCACCTGCTGTGGCTGGGCGTGGCCGGCTACGAGATGGGCTTCGAGACGCTGTTCATGTACACGTGGCGCGACCGCGAGCAGGTGCTGGACTGCCTGGAGCTCCTGAGCGGCAACCGCGTGCACTACTCGATCAACACCATAGGCGGCGTGCGCCGCGACGTTTCGGCCGAGCAGAAGGCCGAAGTGCTCAAGCGCATCAAATTCCTGGAAGGCCGCACCCAGTATTACATAAAGCTGGCCCTCGAAGAGCCTACGATAGCCGCCCGCACCGCCGACGTGGGCCGGCTGCCGCCCGAAGTGGCCCTCGAGCGCGGCGCCGTAGGCCCCACCGCCCGCGCCTCCGGCATAGCCCGCGACGTGCGCAAGGACGAGCCCTACCTGCTCTACGACAAGCTGGATTTCAAGCTGATCACGCACAACACCAACGACGTCTTCGGGCGCCTGGTGGTGCGCGCGCTGGAGCTGGTGGAATCCTACAAGATGATCAACCAGGTGATAAACAACCTGCCGGAAGGCCCCATCTCGGTGAAGGTGCCGATGAAGATAGCCCCCGGCGAAGCCGTGAACCACTACGAGGCGCCCCGCGGCGAGGACATCCATTACCTGAAGTCCAACGGCACCGACAAGCCCGAGCGCCTGAAAGTGCGCGCCCCGACGATGGCGAACCTGCAGAGCGTGTCCTACATGCTGGAAGGCGGGTGGCTGGCCGACGTGCCGCTGGTCATCGCCGCCATCGACCCCTGCATGTCCTGCACCGACCGCGCCGCGGTCTGGGACCAGAAGAAAGGGAAAATGGCGGTATACGGCTGGGAAGAGCTGCGCAAGCTGGGCATCGAGCATTACAAGCACCGCGGCATCGACTTCTCCAAGCTTTAAGATCGGGAGTTCAAGGAAACCATGACATCGGATTCAATACTGCCTTCGCTGGCTTACATAATAATCTTCCCGGGCTTCCTGTTCCTGGCCCTCTACGGCCTTTCCCTTCAATGGGTGGACAGGAAGCTCTGCGCCTGCTTCCAGAACAGAATGGGCCCGCCCTGGGTGCAGCCGCTGGCCGACTTCCTGAAGCTGCTGGCCAAGGAAGTGATCGTGCCCGACGCCGCCGACTCGAAGATGTTCAGGCTGCTGCCTTTCTTCGCGATGGCCGCCGTGATGACCGCCATCGTCTCCATCCCGGTGGGCGCGCACGCGCTGTACAGCTTCCAGGGCGACATGGTGGCGGTGATCTACCTGCTCACCATCCCCACGGTCACGTTCTTCCTGGCCGGCTGGAGCTCCACGAGCCCCTATGCCACGGTGGGCGCCATGCGCGTTATGACGCAGCTTTTCGCCTACGAAGTGCCGCTGATGCTTTCCATCATCGGCCCGGCCATCCTCGCCGGCTCCTGGAACCTCACCGAGATCTCGGCGTTCTACGCGGCGAAACCGCTGCTGATAGCGGCGCAGCTGCCCGGCTTCCTGGCGGCCATCCTGGCCCTGCAGGGCAAGCTCGAGCGCATGCCGTTCGACATCCCGCATTCAAAGAACGAGATAGTGGGCGGGCAGTTCACGGAATATTCCGGCCGCCTGCTGGGCTTCTTCTACCTGGCCATCGACATGGAACTGGTAGTGGGCGCGGCGCTGCTCAACGCCGTGTTCCTGGGCGGTTCGCTGGGCGTGACGGGCTGGGCGGCCATCCCCGTGTTCCTGTTAAAAACGCTGTTCGTCACCTTCCTGCTGGCCCTGCTGAAAGTGCTGATGGCCCGCATACGCATAGAGCAGATGGTGAACTTCTGCTGGAAATACCTGGCCCCGGTGGCGATGTTCCAGATACTCGTCGATATTCTCTTAAAGTACAAATTAGGATAACCCGTCATGATAAAACCCGCAAGAGTCTTCGGTGAAGTAATGAGGCATCTGTTCAAGAAGCCCGCCACCTGCGCCTATCCTTTCGAAAAAGCGAAGATCACCGAAAGGTTCCGCGGCCGCATCGACTTCGACTCGCCCAAGTGCATCGGCTGCCAGATGTGCGTGCGCGTCTGCCCGGCCAAGGCCATAGAGATAAAGCTCTCGGCCGAGCAGCCCCCGGCGCCGGTACAGGCGGAGGGTCAGCCCCCGGTGCCCGCCAAAAGGAAATTCGACTGCTTCATGCACCTGGACCATTGCGTGTACTGCGCCCAGTGCGTGGAGACCTGCCCCAAGGACGCGCTGATAATGACCCAGGACTTCGAGCTGGCCCACACCAGCCGCGCGGCGCTGACCAGGCATTACAAATAACCAGACTGCAGTTAAAGCAGAAAGAAGAAGCCGGCAAACCGCCGGCTTCTTTATTTCCCCGGCGTTACGGCGCTATCACCTGCGTGGGCGCCGTGGTACCGGGTTAGCAAAACCTTCGCGGAGGGCTCGGCTTGCGTAGCGCCGAGCCCGAGTGATGAGGGGCGGCCACGGTGTGGCCGACCCCGCGTTTTGATAACCCGGTACCACGGCACCCGCGCCGAGCGCCGAGCTAACGGACGAAAGCCGCAGTAAATTTGTATTATAGAGGCATGAGAAAACATTGGCAAAGACAGCAGCAGCGCGGAGCCTCCGGCGGGCAGGAAGCCGTAATGGAAGGCGTGATACAGCATCACGGCAATTTCGCTTTTTTACTGACGGAAACGCCCGGCGGCAGCGACGTGTTCCTGGGCGGCAGAAGCCTCGCCCTGGCCATGGACGGCGACCGCGTGCAGGCCAGCGTCCGCCGCGAATCCTCCGGCAAGCTCGCGGGTTCCATAGTGCGCGTCGTCAAACGGGCCCATACCACGCTGGTAGGCGTGCTCAAGCACGACCGCAAAGGCTGGGCGGTCTGCCCCGAGAAGGGGGACGCGCCCCCGGCGTTCGTGACCGGCTTCGCCCCGGGAGTTAAACCCGTAGAAGAAGCTTTCGCCGTGCTGGAGATCACCCGCTGGCCCACGCCCGAAGCCGGCGCGGCCGGGCTGGTGACCGAGATAATAGGCGACTCCGGCGACATCCGCGCGCGCATAACTTCGCTGCTGCGGGCGCGCAACATCAGCGAAACTTTCAAAAAAGAAACCCTGGCCCAGAGCGCCGCGTGGGGCCTGGAGCTCAAGCCGGAACAGTGGCAGGGCAGGGAAGAGCTTTTCGACCTGCCGGTAGTGACCATAGACGGGGCCGACGCCAAGGATTTCGACGACGCCGTTTCGCTGGAGCGGCTGGACGCCGGGCTGGTGCGCCTGGGCGTGCATATAGCCGACGTCAGCTACTACGTGAAGGAAAAGACCGCGCTGGACGCGGAAGCCTACGAGCGCGCCACCAGCGTGTACCTGCCCGACAGGGTAGTGCCCATGCTGCCGCCTTCGCTTTCCAATAACCTGTGCAGCCTGGTGCCCGAGCAGGAACGGCTCACCCTGTCCATCTTCATGGACATAGACCCCGCCGGCAAAGTAACGCACAGGCGCATGGTCAACACCGTCATACGCTCCTGCCGCCGCTTCACCTACGACGAGGTGGAGGAGCTGCTCAACGGCAAGAAAGTGCCCAATGTCACCAAGCAGGTGGGGGACATGATCAAGCGGATGGGCGAGCTGGCCGGCGTGCTCAACAAGTGCAGGATAAAGCGCGGCGCGCTGGACTTCAACCTGCCGGAATACAAGGTAGAGACCGACGCGCAGGGCATGCCGCTCAAGGTGGTGCTGCGCCCCAGGCTGAAAAGCCACCGGCTGATAGAAGAGTTCATGCTGCTGGCCAACGAATCCACGGCCACCGAGCTGATGGCCGCGCAGATACCTTTCCTGCACCGGCGCCACGACGAGCCGGACCCGGAAAAGATAAAGACCCTGGCCGAAACGCTGGGCTCCCTGGGCCTGAGCGCCGGGCACCTTATCGGCGGCAACCTGCATAAGAACATCCAGGACGTGCTGCACCAGGCGGAAGGCAACCCTATAGAAGCCATCATGAATTCGCTGATAGTGCGCAGCATGAAGCAGGCCGTCTACTCGCCTGTTTCCGCCGGGCATTTCGGCATAGCGGCCAAGGCGTACTGCCACTTCACCTCGCCCATCCGCCGCTACCCGGACCTGATGACGCACCGGGCCATCAAGCAGCTGCTCACGGGCAAGCGGCTGGTGTATTCCATGGCCTCGCTGGAGGGGGCGGGCGTGCACTGCTCCGAGCGCGAGCGCATGGCGGCCGAAGCCGAGCACAAGTCCACGGATATTCTGCGCGCCGAGCTGCTAAAGGCCCAGGTGGGCACGGAGATGGACGGCGTGGTGACGGCCGTGACCGGCGCCGGAGCTTTCGTGCGGCTGGGCGATACCGGGGCCGAAGGCCTGCTGCGCGCGGCCGGTTTCGCGCCGGGAGACGAAGTACGGGTACAGATAGCGGGCGTGGACACGGCCAAGGGGCAGATAGACCTGGCTTACCCGCAGTCCCAGATGAAGGCCGCGGCGCCGGGCGAGGCCCGCAAGCCGCAGCAGGCAGGCCGCCCCGAAAGCCGCCGCCCCGACGTGCGCCGCCTGGGCGCCCGCCCCGCCGAGCGTAAATTCAGCGGAGGCCGCCCCGGGGGCAGCACCGGCGGACGTCCGAACGGAGGCCGCAAGGGCGGTGGCCGTTCAGGCGGAGGACGCTCAGGCGGAGCAGGCCCCTCAGGGTCCAGTGCGTCTAATCAGCCCGCCTCCAACTGGAAGCCGGCCACCCGTAAAAAAAGAAGGCGTTAAGAGGGGGAGAGCCTTTCCCGATAAAAGAAGCCGGCGAAAGCCGGCTTCTTTATTAAGCATTTGCTATTATAGTTTTAGATTAAACATAGATCCCAACGTTTTCAGCCTTCGCGTTAATTCACATGGTCACCCGAAACATTAACACTACTTCGCAGACAATGATGCCTGATGGTATTGGAGTACTTAGAAAAATCATAGCTAGCATCATTTGCTTGCCTGTTCTCTACCATATATATGTTTTTTTCTATTTCGCATTTACAGGAGATTTGGCGGCAAAGGACTTGGCGGGACTTGCACTGATTAACCTAGTTGCAGATAATTTCCCATACATAGTTTTAGGAAGCTACACAATCTTTCTAAAAAGGTTAACTCCCAAGAATATTTCACTTCTTTGGCCTTTGCTTATTATCTTACTCGGGATCGTTTCAATTTCGCTGAGTGGTATATTTTACCACCATGTTTTTTCGCAAAGATTAAATGAACACAGCCATATATTCACCGGCATGATACTCGCAGCCGTTCATAATGATTTCAGCATCCTGACAAAACAATCCTGCGCCGCAATAGGCGTGGTTATTCTTTCTAATTTTATTGTGCTGATTAACCTTTTCATCAAGAAATTAATGACTTTAGAAGATAAAAACCTTTGGGATTGACATATGGACATTTGTCTATTACAATATAGACAGTAATGTAAAAGCCATGAAACATCGAATTAGCGGGGTGAGAGGGAAAAAGATCATGCGAACAGCCGCTTCGGCGGAGCCGCAGCGGCTGTATACGGGCAGCATGGCGGGGGAGAACAACATTATCCTGACCATACGGCGCGGGTTCAACTACTCCGAGATAGTGAACGTGCAGGACGCTTATCAGATGCCGGACAAATCCTTCGCGCACTTGATAGGCATTAGCGATAAAACCCTGCTGCGCATAAAGAAGGCCCACGCGAAACTCTCATCTATGTCCGGGGACAGGCTATACAGATTAAAGCAGGTCTGGGAACTGGCAAACAAAGTCCTGGGAACACCGGAAAACGCTTTACCATGGCTGCGCCGCAGTCAGCCCGGCCTGGGTAACCAGGTGCCATTGGACATCCTGGACACCGAACCCGGTTACGAGCAAGTTCAGACACTGCTCAACCGTATAGAGTTCGGAGTCCTTCCGTGACAGACATCTGGCGCATAGAAAAAACAAAATATGCCTCAGAGGCCTTTTCCGGCGACGGGGCATATCTATATGGCGGACGCTGGAACCATCCCGGCACAAAGGCAGTATACGCCTCCCAAACACTTGCCCTTGCCGCATTGGAAAAATTCGTACACCTTGAGTCCGGCGCCGCCGCACTGGATTTCGTCTATTTTAAGATCACCATCCCCGCGCATATACGGATAAAACCACTGGAGTCAGCATCCCTGCCTTCCAACTGGCATGCGTTCCCAGTTCCGAAACAGACCATGGATATAGGGACAAAGTGGGCGCAAAAAAAGGAATCGGCACTCCTGCGCGTCCCCTCGACAGTAATTCCCGTCGAATACGACTACCTGATAAATCCACTGCACCCTGATTTTCACCATCTGAAGATCAGCAAACCTCAGCCCTTCTATTTCGATCCCAGACTTTGGAAACAAGAAGTAAACCGAGGGGCTGGCCGGGGGGGCAGCCACTACTTCGCTCCACGGCCTGCTCTACCGTGGAAATAGGTATTATTTCACCGTATTACGGGAGCGGGTTTATGCGGCGGTTGGGGCCGGTCAGTTTCAGGGTGCCGTCGTGGAACGCCACGCCTTCCTTGAACATCGGCAGGTACTTCTTCACCTGGGCCAGCCAGGTATTCCAGTCATGCGGCCATTCGGCGCCCCAGCGGTCGTACCAGCAGGTCACCCCTTTGGAACCGAGGAGACCAGCCAGCTCCGCCGCCTGGTCGTTGAAAGTCTCCCATGCGCCCAGCCCGTGCGCGATAACGATATAGCCTTCGCGCAGCCGGGCGAGCGTAGACTCGTGATTCAGGTTCGGCAGGTAGCTGAGCGGCTCGTTGAAAAAAATACCGTGGTCGAAGTAGCCGCCCAGCTCGCCCTGCATCCGGTACACCCCGCTCAGGCACATAGCCGAATCAAAATAATCCGGGTGTTTCAGAAAAAAATTCGCTGAGTGAAAAGCTCCGAAACTATTGCCGGTAGCCATGTATTTTTCCGTCACATTGAAGTTCTGCCGCATAAATGGAATGACTTCACGGTTGATGCAGGCCTCATAGTGCCCGTGCCGGATGCCTATCCATTCGTCGCGCACCGGTTTATACCAGGACTCATGGTCACGCCCGTCCACGGCTACGACCATGATATCACCGCACTCTATATACTCGGCAAGGGCGCCAATCATCCCATGGTCCTCGTAATCATAGAACCGCCCGCAGGAAGTGGGGAATACCATCACCGGCTTGCCGGACACACCGTAAGTTTTAAATTCGAAATCATGACCAAGGTTGTGGCTGAAGATCTTGTGGTAGTTGATTTGCATGTTGTCATCCTGGGCTGCGGAAGTATAACGGGATTAATTTTAGTAAATTAACGTCCGGTCGGGCTGATTTTTTATGCCGCGGGGGAATATGTCCGCCTACTGCCAGTATGCTAAAATTGATATACAGTAAAGGACCTCTATGAATTTCGTTTTCCTCTCGCCGCATTTCCCGCCTAACTATTATCTTTTCTGCCGGCGGCTGAAAGAGGCCGGCTTCACCGTGCTGGCCATCGGCGAGCCTGACCTGGGCGAGCTCCGCCCGGAGCTGCGCGAGGCGCTGGACTGGTATTACAAGGTGGACGACCTGCACAACTACGACGGGCTCAAAGCCGCCTGCGGCTTCTTTACGGAGCGCTTCGGCCATATAGACCGCATAGACTCGCTCAACGAATACTGGCTGGAAACCGAAGCCCGGCTGCGCACTGACTTCGGCATACAAGGCGTACAGGCCGACAGCGTGGCCGACATCCGGCACAAGTCGCGGATGAAAAAGATCTTCCACGCCGCCGGGATACAGCACGCCCGCGGCCGCCTGGTGCAGGAGCCGGCTGACGTCCTGGCGCTGGCGCACGCCGCCGGCTTCCCCGTTATCGTGAAGCCCGACGACGGCATGGGCGCCGCTTTCACCTACAAGCTCGGGAACGCCGCCCAGGTGCGCGACTTCTTCGCCGGCAAGCCTGACCGGCAGTTCATCGCCGAGGAATTCATAGACGGCGACATAGTGACCTTCGACGGCCTCACGGACGCCGGCGGGAAAATAGTTTTCTGCACCTCGCACGTCTACGGCGAAGGCGTAATGGAATCAGTCCTGGCCGATTCCCACATCTATTATTATTCCGCGCGGAAGATCCCCGCCGACCTCGAGGCCGCAGGCCGCAAGCTCGCCGACGGGTTCAAGGTGCGGGAAAGATTCTTCCATTTCGAGTTCTTCCGGCGCAGGGACGGTTCGCTGTGCGCGCTGGAGGTCAATATCCGACCGCCGGGCGGCTTCACGCTGGACATGTTCAACTACTCCTGCGACCTGGACCTGTACGCGGTCTGGGCGCGGGTCATGACCGGCGCGCCGCTGACGCTGGATTACGACAGGAAATATCACTGCTGCCATATAGGCCGAAAATACCGGCTGCCGTACCGGCACTCCCACGAGGAGATAATGAACAAGCTGGGCGCCATGGTGATGCAGTACCAGGAACTGCCGCCTGTGCTGGCCCGCGCCATGGGAGACTGCGTCTACATAGTAAGGGCCGAAAAACTGGAAGACATCATGGACGCGGTAGACTTCATACAGGAACAGCGTTCTTGAGCCTGCCGCCGAAAAATATGCGAAACCGCCTTTTATACGCCCCCTGCTGCTGCCTGTGCCTGGCCCTTTGCGCCGCAGCGCCCAAAGACAGCGCCAAGGCGCCGGCGGCCTCCGTTCCCGCGGCCGCCGCCCAGGCTAAGGCCGCCGCCCGCCCGCCCGCCGTCTCCACCGGCCCGGCGGCCGAGGTGGACCGGCTGGCCGACCAGCTGAAGAGTCCCGATCTGGGCAAGCGCGCGTTTGCCGCCTACAAGTTAGGCGAAATGCGCTCAGGAGCGAAAACAGCCGTTCTCGAGATAGCTAACCTGCTGACCGACTCTAACCCCGTGGTGCGCGGCTACGCGGCGGACGCCCTGGCCAAGATCGGCCCCGACGCCGCCAACGGCATCCCGGCGCTGGCCAACGCGCTGTCCGACCCCAGCGACTATGTGCGCGGCTACGCCGCCAACGCCCTGGGGCACATCGGTTTCGAGGCCAGGGAAGCCGTGCCCGAGCTGATCAAGTCGCTGAGGGACCGCCACCCTACCGTGCGCGGCTACGCCGCCAACGCGCTGGGGGACATAGGCGCGGCCATCAGGAAAACTTTGCCGCCCCTCTACAGGGAGCTGCACCACACCGACCCCAAAGTGCGCATACGGGCCGCTCAGAAGATGGGGGAACTGGAGAGCAGGACGAAGATGATAGTGGGCGCGCTGTCCGTAGCCATGAAGGACCGCAATCCCAAAGTCCGCTCCTGCGCCGTAATGTCGCTGGGCAAGACCGGCGCGGGGGCAAAAAGCGCGGTGCCAGCCCTCAGCGGCGCCCTGAAAGACCCCGACAGGTGGGTGCGGACCTACGCCGCGGAAGCCCTGATAAAGATAGACCGCGACGGGAGATAACGCCCGCTCCGGCCGCGGCCCGGCCTTTACACGAACGGGGGGAAATCCGCTATAATATATACTATGGGAACTGGCTTTTTTCCGGGATGGTTCAGTGAAACTGAAATACTTGGCAATACCCCGCTGGCCTTTTTATGCGCCCTGGCGGCTTTTGCGGCGGCCTGGGCGCTGCTGCAGCTGATAAAGACCGCGGGCATCGCCCGCCTTAAAGCGCTGGCCAAAAACACGGAAACCGACCTGGACGACCTGGCCGTGGCTATGCTGGAGAAGTTCAAGCGCCTGGAATACTTCCTGGTGGCTTTTTTCGTGGCCACGCATTACCTGCACCGCACCCCCGCTTTCAACACGGCCCTGAACATCCTGCTGCTCGTAGTTTTCACCTACAGGGCCGTCACCATAATCCAGGACCTGCTCTCCTACTGGATACAAAAAGCGGTGGGTGACCGCGGCCTGTCCGACGAGGCGAAGGATTCCGTGATGTACGGCGCCCAGGTGCTGCTCAAGGTATTGGTCTGGGCGGCGGCGGTACTTTTCGTTCTGGACAACCTCGGGGTGAACATCACCACGCTGGTAGCCGGGCTCGGCATAGGCGGCGTGGCCGTGGCGCTGGCCGCCCAGGCCATACTGGGCGACCTTTTTAACTTTTTCGTGATACTGCTCGACAGGCCTTTCAAGACGGGCGATTATATCACGGTCGACGATATCGAAGGGAACATAGAACATGTCGGCATAAAATCCACCCGCGTCCGCAGCCTTTCGGGGGAGCTGATAATAATTTCCAACTCCAAGCTGCTCTCCGGCGGCCTGCGCAACTACAACCAGATGGCACGGCGCCGGGTGGCTTTCAAACTGGGCGTCACCTGCCAGACGCCCGCTGACAAACTGCGCCGCGCTACGGCTATAATAAAAGCAGCGGTAGCCTCCGTGCCCGCCGCGCAATTCGACCGCTCCCACCTGGCCGCCTGCGCGGCCTCCTCGCTCGACCTTGAGACCGTGTATTACGTGACCAGCGGCGACTACGCGCTCTACGCCAGGACCCACGAGGAAATACTCCTCAGGATAACCGAAGATTTCCGGGCCGAAGGCATAAGCTTCGCCTATCCCACCCAGACCCTATTTGTTAGTCAGCAGGTTCCCGGTTAGCGGGGACAAAGAACCAAGGAGGAAAGGATCAAATGAAAAGAACAATACTACTGGCCGCGGTCTTCGCGCTTTGCGCGACGGGCCTTCAGGCCGCCACCGTTAAGCCCGAAAAAAGCATAATAGCCGTAGTGAACGGAAAGACTATCACCGCCGGCGACCTTACCACCAAGCTCTGGTGGCAGCACGGCGCGGCCGGCCTTTCGGAACTGATAGACGAGAAACTGGTGCTGGACGAAGCCGCCCGGCTCAACATTAAAGCCGACCCCAAAGAGGTCGAAGCGAGGATAACCGCGCTGTCCGCCGACATGGACAAGGAACAGTTCGAGAAGAACCTGAAATCAGTGGGCTGGACGGACGCCGACCTTAAGGACCTGTTCACCCGCCAGCTTACGGTCCGCGACACCGTAACGTCCATAAAGAAAGTGGCCGTAACGGACGAGGACGTGAAGAACTTCTTCGACACCAACAAGGAAAAGCTGGTCACGCCCGAAGCCGTGAAAGTAAGCCAGATCTTCGTCAACACCCAGGCCGAGGCGGACGCCGCTCTCGAATCCCTGGCGGTAGGCGCGGACTTCGGCAAGCTCTCGGCCATGAAATCGGCCGACGCCAAGCTCAAGAAGGACAACGGCAGCCTCGGCTACATCACCAAGGGCACGCTGCTTCCCGAAATAGAAAAAGAACTGTTCAGCCTTGAAGCCAAGAAGTACAGCAAAGTCTTCCCCACGGGCAAAGGCTTCAGCATCTTCTACGTGGAAGAGCACAGGCAGCCGCAGCCGGCCGAATTCGAGAAGATCAAGGACGAGCTGAAAGTTATGATGCTCAACCAGGCCCTCTCCCAGAAGCTGCCGGAACTCGCGGTGGAACTGCGGCAGAAAGCCAAGATAGAAGTGATGCCGTAACCGTCGGACTGACGGCGCGGATACAAAGAAAAGCGGCTGCCGGGAAAACCGGCAGCCGCTTTCTTTTATGCTGCTGCGGTACCGCTCAGCCCGCGGCCTCGTCTTCGGCAATTTCCTTCTTGTCCTTGCCCATGAAATTATGGATCAGGAAGTAAACCACCATGGCCAGCATTATCAGCTGCGAAGCGTAGAAATAATGCTTGTCCGAGAAGGTATACAGGTCGTCGAACCGGCCGTACAGCAGCGAGAAGCGGGCCATGACCGTGTTGCCGAAGGCCGCTCCGAAATAGATCATCAGGAAGTAGATGCCTATGTTGGAAACCGTCTTAACGTGGCCCTTATGCTCGACGGAGAAGAAGAAATAGAACAGCACGCAGACCACGCCGAACGCGATCAGCAGCGAGTTGAAGATGGCGAACGGGGTCATGGAAGCCATCATCGAGAGCGGCTTTATGGTGCCGCCGATCTGGTTGATGAAGTCCGTGGAGAGGCTGGCCGGGATGGCCAGGCCGGAGCCGTAACCCATCAGGAACGTGAAGCCGTAGCGCGAGATCCACGAGATCTTGGGGATGAACTGCGTGACCAGCGAGATCCCCAGGACGGCGGGGATCAGGACCATCCAGTCGTGGTTGACCACGAGCGGCGTCCAGACCTTTGGCCCCAGGATGTTGTAAACATAGACCTGGAACCACCAGCCCATGCCGGCGCCCAGGTAAAGATGTTCCGCGATCTTGAAGAAAGGGTTATCCTTGTAAAGGAAACTGAAAAGAAATATCGTAAGGCCCGCGGCGATCCACGCGCCCGCTATCATCCATGTTTCTGACATAGTCACCTCTTATGAACGTTTTCCGCCCGGGTCCTCCGCGGACCGCGGTTTACAGATACTTAATTATCAAAAGTATGATATTGGAAGTCAGTATGAGCGCCAGCACCAGCAGGTGGGCCAGGTTCAGGGAATCTATCCCGGAAGTGCCTTTGCCCGGCTGCTTGATCAGGGACTCGTACTCCGCCGCGCCCTTCATGCCGCCGATAAGGCCTTTAAGCTGGCCGGTCTGAAGGTAAGGGCCGTAGCCCGGCTGACTGATGGCCGTCACGCCGCCGATGACCGGCACCTTGTACTTGTCGCCCACGTAAGCCACCCAGATATCCAGCATCGAGGTGCCGGTGATGTTCACCACCAGCGCCATGTTCTTATAATTCTTAATGCCCTGCATCACCGGCAGGGTCCTGGCGTCGGTGCCGTCCTGGTCCTTGTCGTAGATGCCGTAGAAATCGGAGGACATCTGCGTCAGCACGGCCACGGCGTTGGCCATGTACGGGAAGATCACGTAGTCTTTGCCGTAAACCTTGTTGTATTCCTTGGGCACTTTCTCGAAAGCCTGCTGGATAAGGCCGGTGGCGCCGGCTATATAGGTGACAACGCCTACGCGCAGGTTCTTCTGGAAAGCGTGGCGGATCATCGCAATGGCCTGCGGCTGCAGTTCCGGCCTGGTCGAGGGGTCGTAGTCCAGCGAGAAAAGCACGAAGGAGCCGGGAGCCAGGGTGTCCATGTAGCTGTACGCGTTCTGCACGTCCCGGGAGATGGTCTTGTTCGGCAGGCCGATGGGCTTTATGATGGGAGCGAAAAGCACGATAGCCAGCAGCAGGAAGATCCACCGCCTGTCCAACTTGAAAAATTTCTGGAGTTTTTCCTTAAGCATATGTTCAGTCCTTCCCCATGTATTGTCTTTCGATGCCGAAGATGATCTTGAACGAGGTGACCACGGCGCCGATAGCGATGCCTATCATGATGCCGCGCTTGCCGGCCACGGCGGGATAGCTCATGATCCAGTCTATGACCTGGTCCACGCCCGCGCCGGTCCAGCCCAGCACCGAGGTCCAGATAATCTGCCCCAGCGGCACCTTGCCGAGGATCAGGATGAACGCGGCCACGAACAGCACGAAGGCCTGCAGGGATTTTATCCTGAACGAGCGGTACGCGGTAGACACGATGTAGAAGGCGAGGATCGCGAACATCGTGGCGCTCAGCGGGTTATAGATGAAGCTGAAAGACCAGCCCAGCGCGGTCTTGCCGGCGGCGTCCATCTGCTTGCCGTGGCAGTATATCGCGGGGACGACCATGGCCAGGAAGCCGATGTAGACGAACAGGCTGTAGCCCCAGCCGTCCACTTTCCTGGCTATCTTGCTGTAATGCGAATAGAAGAGGCTGATAAGCCCCAGGAAGAAGGCGAACGCGGCCACGATATTCTCCCACTTGTTCATCATCTCCATGAAATCCACGGATTTCTTATGGGGGATGTAGTAAGAGATCAGCGTGAGCACGCCGAAGACGAACACTATAGCCAGCGGTATTTGTTTTTTTATCAGTTTCATGGTTAGTAGGCCTTGAACATATTAAGGATCACCTGTACGAACGGGTCCCAGTGGCGCCAGGCGCCCACCCCGACGAAGATGATGCCGAACAGCACGGACACCATCACTATCAGTTTTCCCAGGTCCTGCACCTTGAGAGCGCTCATCAGCATTGGTTCCTTGGAAAGATAGGCCCCGGCCGCGTAGAGCTCTTCGCCCATCAGCGTATAATCGCAGGCCGTGAAGAAGAAAGGCAGCTGGTGCTCGACGTCGGTGCCCGCTATCTGGATGGCGCCCGAGGTGGCGCCGACTTCGGCGAGCAGCAGGGACTCCGCCATGAAGTAGCCCATGAAGAAGCAGGCGGCGGGTTTTTCACGCGAGATCATGCCGTCCACCGAGGCGGCGTAGGAGAACTGGTCCTGGCTGACGAAGAAGTTGATGTCGTCGCGGTAGGAATCGGGGCGGCCCGCTTCCATATAGGACTGCTTCACGACTTCCTTGCAGACCGTCATCACGATGGGGTCGTAATGGGGGACCTTGATCTGGCTGTCGTACTGCGCGACCTTTTTGGAAACTTCGCCCAGGATGAACGCGGAAGCGATGGTGGAGATCTGGCTCATCGAGCCGATGCCGGTCATGTAATAGATGGGCTTGCCCATCTCGGTGGCGCGGCCGATGGCCTCGTCGATGGCGTCCAGGCCGGCTATGCGGCGGATGAACAGCCCTTTGCGCTTGGCGTGGGAAACCGCCCAGAAGAAAGCGACGATGAGGATCAGCAGCAGGACCAGGTTGTTCATGCGGTCCAGCCTGAACCAGTTGCTGAGCGTCACGACGGAAACGACTTCGCTCTCGGCGGTATTCCTGCCCCTGACCGCCGCCACTTTAAAATGGAAGAGCGAGCCGGTGGACTGCGCCTCGCCGTAGTAATTGTTAAGCTCCACCTTCACCGCGTGCTCTTTTACGGAAGTGTCCCAGGCCCAGAAAGGGAGATCGATGTCCTTGCCGGTACGGGTATCCGCGGGGAACTCTTCGGCTTTTATCCAGCCGCCGGTCTCGAGGGAGGAAACATAGACCTGGTAGGTCACGTCGGGCGTGTCCGAAGGGCGAACGTCCCATTTAAGCAGAGCCGTTCCTCCGACGTCGTAAGGCATGTCTATGACCGTCAGGCCGGCGACGGGGAGAAGGGGATCCGCGGTGGCCTTTTTAGCGGCCGGGCCGGGTTTGGCCGCGAACGTATTCGCGGCCGCGAACAATAGAACTAAAGCGAAACCGAGTTTGTTTTTTATCATAACGTTCATAATATACATTTTTATCAGGATTAGCGGCAAGAAACATTCTCGCCCGCCGCTACTTAGGTTGAGAGAGAGCGATGTACAGGTCGAAATACTTCTTCTGATCGGGCCTGTTCTTCATCGCGAACTGGAGCAGCTGCAGCGCGGCGGCTTTATTGCCCCTGGCGTACTCGAGCAGGGACATGTTCATAAGGCCGTCGAAATAGGCCAGGTACTGGCTCAGTTTTATCCCGTTCGAATACTCCGCGGCGGCCTCCGGGAACTCTTTCAGCAGGTTCCCGGCCGCGGCCGCCCGCTCGTTAGAACCGCCGCTTTCCTGCACGGAGAACAAGTCGTGCATGTACATAAGGAAAACGGTATTCACCGGCGCCGGGGCCGGGCCGGCAGCGAGCCGGTAGAGATAGACGTCATCTTCCATATGGACGTCCTTCACGTATTTTTTCCAGAACCGGTTGAAGAGCTTAAGCTCCCGCGCGTCCCAGGTGTATATTTTATAGCTCTGCACCCGGGTGCCTTCCCGCAGGTTCACCAGCAGATGGGTGACCTTTTCCCTGCCGAGGACGGCGTAAAGTTCGTCTTCGTTCCTGCAGCCTTTTATCCACCTGAGCAGCATCGCGTCGTCGTGCACGGCGCCGGCCACGAACAGCCGCTCGGAGTAATAGCCGCGGTTCTCGCCTATAAACAGCACCTTCGCGTCCGAGTCCAGGGTCGCGTTCAGGTAGACGATCGTCTTGTAATAAGGGGAGGGATAGCCTACGTGGCCCCGGCCCAGGTAAGCGTCCTTCGTTTCCCGGCCGTCGATCACCGGCAGCCTGTCGCCGAGGCTGGCGGAAAGCACCGACCAGTAGAAATTCACTCCCACCCCGAACGCGGCCGCGGCCAGCAGCAGGCCTTTCAGATATTTGTTGAGCGCGTTGTTGACCAGGAAATACGCGGTCAGCAGGCTCAGCACCGCCAGGCCCGGCAGGAAATACCGCAGGTAATACGAGATCCCGCTCCACATCAGGTACATCAGCGCAAAATAGGCCGCCAGGTATTTAGCTTTCGGGTTTATGTTCCTGAACAGGAACAGCAGGGGGAGGAACAGCAGGAACACCGGGCCGCTGAACGACTCGTCCGTGTTGCCGTTCATCGTCTGGTCCCAGGGCAGCTTCAGGTACTCGCCGAGCTTGAAGCCGTTGCGCTTGCTGGTCTCGGCCATGAGTATCTGCATTTTATCGTCGCTGATGCCCACCCGGCCGAAGATGCCGGACAGGTACGGGTGCACGGGATTCTTCGTGTACGCGTAATTTTTTATGAGTATCGGCGCCAGCAGCAGGCCGGCGGCAAGGGCCGTCAAGGCCACCTTCTTCGCGATGCCCTTAACATCCGCCCCTTCCCGGTAAAGCTTGAGCGCCAGCAGCGCCATTATGGCCGCCAGCGAGAACACGCCGGTATATTTCATGCCGCACGCCATCCCGGAAAAAACGCCGCAAAAGACAAGCCAGACGGCAAGCCGGGGCCCGCTATAAAGGTAATTATAGAGCGCCCAGAAGCCCAGCAGCTGGAAGAACGTAACCCCGAGCTCGGTGCCCGTGCTGCGCGAACAGATGGCAGCCATCGGCATGCTATAGAAGATGGCCGCCGCGAGAACGCCGGTTTCCCTGTTGAAATATTTCTTCGCGAAGGCATACACGGCGAAAGCGGAAAACGCTCCCATCAGGAACTGCAGCAGCTTGGCGAGGACGGAATCTCCGAGCAGCAGCCCGATAAGGTACAGCATCTCCATATTCAGCGGAAAATCGGAAAAGAACGTCTGCGGCATGTTCACTATCCTGTGGCTCAGGATGTAATACTGCGGCACAGCCAGGTGATAGACCAGCGAATCGTAGAAGAACTCGGGCGAAAGCGCCAGCACGAAATTCAGCAGCACGCCGGCCGCGGTCAGCAGGAACAGCACGATGCTCAGCGGGCGCGACCTGACCACGCCCGCCAGCGACGGGACCCCGGCGCCGGGCTGCAGGAAGAGGAGGGGGGTCAGCGCCGCCAGGACCGCGTAAAACACGCCCTTATAAAGCAGGCCGGCGAAGCCCAGGCCGTACGTAAGGTAGGTCAGGACCACCAGGCCGATGCCCTCGGCGAAGACGAACCTCTCGGCCGGGTCCTCCATGGCGAGCTTCAGCCGCCCTAGAATAAAAAGGCCGGTCCCGAAAGCGGCCGCGGCCACCCACGCGGCCAGCGCTATATTAAGGAACTGCTGAAGGAAGCCGTACCAGAAGACCGCGGGGGTCAGCGAGAAAAGGGCGTCCTGGAATTCTTGGCCGAAAAAAGGAAAGCGCCGGAAGTAGTTGGAGACGACCGCCCAGCCCCATACGCCCAGCACGGCCAGCACCGCGAGCGCGGGGAGAACCGGCCGAAGCTCGGGCTCTTTGACGGGCGCGGGAGGTTTCTTCAGTTTCTTCATTTGACGGCGTCGATGAACCGGGTGAACAGATAATTCAGGTGTCCCAGCGACGTTACCTCTTTTATAAGTTTAAAGATTATCCCGGGCCTCAGGTAAAAGCGCAGGTAGGCTTTGCGCTGCAGCCGCTTCAGTTCCTGCGGGCTCACCGTGCCGGAGTAGGCCACGTTATGCACGAAGAACTTGTCGAAATCAATGTTCCCGAGCAGGCCTTTTTCTTCCAGCTCGTCCCACAGCTCGCTGCCCGGCAGCGGCATGAAATTATTGAACTGCGCCCGGTCCAGGTCCAGCTCAAGGGCCAGGTCGATGGTGGCCTGCATCTCTTCTTTCGTCTCCCCGGGGAAGCCCAGCATGAAAAAGCCGGTGACCTTCAGCTTCGTCTCGTTGAGCAGCGCCACTTTTTCCCGGATCATCTGCAGCGTAAGCTTCTTCTTCGCCAGGTCCAGGATGCGCTGCGAGCCGAACTCCACGCCGACGGCTACGGAATAGCACCCCGCCTCCTCCATGACCCTGAGCATGTCGCGGTCGATGCTGTCCAGCCTTATGCCCGACGGAAGCCCCCACGTGACCTTCGCCCGGCTCCGGGAGAGCTTCCCGCAGAATTCCAGGACCAGGGCTTTATGGATGGTGAAACATTCGTCCTCGATATGTATTTCCCTGACCCCGAAGTTATCGCTCAGGTATTCTATTTCGGCGATGACGTTGTCGATGCTTCTCTTGCGCAGCCGGGTCCCCGAAATGCTTTTGCCGGCGCAGAAAGTGCACTGGAACGGGCAGCTCCGGGTTATGATCAGCGGCGCCGTGGGAAAATTCTTGGCGAACGCGCCGTGCGGAGCGCGGGGATATTCGTCGGGCCGCTGCAGGTCCCAGGCGGGAAAAGAGAGGGAATCCAGGTCTTCCACCAGCCCGGGCGGGTTGACCTTCACTTCCTTGCCGTCCCGCCAGATCAGCCCGGGCACCCCGGCCCGGTCTTTGTCCAGGCCGCCGGCCGCCAGATGCCCTGCAAGTTTCCGGAAGCCTATCTCCGCCTCGCCGCGGAAAGCGAAATCCAGGTCTTTAAGGGCCTTAAGGGTCCCTGCGGGATCGCCCGAAGGATGCGCCCCGCCCGCGACGGTGACGGCCGCCGGGTTAATGGATTTTACGATCTCGAGATGTTTCTTCAGCGAACTGAAATCGTAGGAGAACATCTGGAAACCGTAGATGTCGAAAGGTTCTTTCCGCACCAGGTCCGCGAAGGAGGCGTAAGTTAGCTTTTCCTTAAGACAGTTGAGTATCCTCACCTCATGCTTGTCTTTGAGCAGTTCGCTGGCCAGGTAGCCTAGCCCCAGCGACGGCATGATCACATAGCTTCTGTTGATGGGGTTTATCAGGATGATCTTCATAAGATGACGAAGCTATGGCCCGAACCGCCATAGCTTCGCGCGGACGCCGGAGAAGGACCAGGCCCGGACCGAAGGGGGGTCACTTTTCAAGCACTTCTATGTTCGCCCTGGGGATCACCAGCGTCTCGCCGCCGGGGAGGTCCACTTCCAGCACGCGCACGTGCGATTCGCTGCCCACCTTGGTAAGCTCGGGGGGGAGCGACTTCACGATGCCGATGACGCCGAAATGGGGCTCGCGGATTATGCGCACCGGGTCGCCGGGTTCTATCCAGCCGCGGCCCTGTTCCTTCTTGCAGGTGGTCACGTTCTTCGGATAGCCGGGCACCAGGATCTCGGGCCGCATTACGCCGGCGCGGATCTGCGTGGCGCCGGAAACCGATGCCCTTTCTCCGTTCCTGGAGGAAAGCAGCTTGAAAGTGTATTCGGCCATCGGGATCATGCCGAAGCCCTCGGTGACGATGATCGTCACGCCGATCTGCTCGGTGCCGGTAACGGCCACGCCGATATCGTAGCCCAGCAGCTGCCGCAGGTCCCGGTCGTGGATGCCGCCCACCACGATGGCGTGCACGCCCAGTTCCACCGCCCGCTTTATGGTGGCCAGGCCCGCGTGCTTGCCGCCGATGACGATCTTCCCCTTGTGCGTCTCGTTGAGCCCTTCCGGGGTCAGGTCCTCGTCGGGGCTGCCCACGGCCACCGCTATCTCGCCGTTGGTCTCGCCGCCTATGCCGAAAATGCCCTGGATGAACGTGCCTTCCGACTCCACGGTCACGCCGAAATTGGGGGTAACTTCCACCACTTTGCCTTTTACGTACGCCTTGATGGGCAGCACTTTCGGCGGCTCGCGCAGCAGCACCTGCCCCGTCACGGTGGAGATGGTCTCAACGGTGCCCTCCACCGGGGACTCCACTACGGTCTTGAACCATTTAACGAGGGGCTTGTTCTCGGCGAGGATCTCGCCCTTCCGGATCGGGTCGCCTTCCTTCTTGAGCATGAAGCCGGGGATCTCCTCGGGGCCCACCGCCAGGCGGTTGGCGACGTTGACGGAGAAGACCTTGCCGGGCAGTTGCGTCTGCGCCACAATATCCAGGGCCTCCACCTCTTTACCCAGCTCCGCCAGCACCTTGCCCGGAATAGGCAGCAGCCTTTTCTTCCTGAGCACCGTGCAGGGAATGACCTTAAGACCGGGTGTGTAAGCGTGCGCCATATATTTCTCCTTAAAAAAACCAAGCGGAATTTTTTCCTGACTCCCGACCCCCGACAGTTCTTACACCGGATACATGTCCATCGCCTTGTACCACTTGTTGAGGTCGGCGATGCGCTTGGCCGGCGTCTTGGCCAGGTCGAACGGCCTGCCGCGCCCGTCGAGCACCACGCCCACCACGCCGCCCTCTATATTCGCTTCCACCTTGTTGCCGGGCCCGGCGCCCATGTCGAAGCCCTTGGCCGGCTTCACGATGGCCTTGCCCTTGGGGGATTCGAACGGGACGTGCAGGATATCGCCGAAGCGCAGCTCGCCGCTGTGGCGCCGGCCGCCCTCCTCGACGAGTTCCCAGTCCATTATGACCTGGCCTTCCTTGTCCAGGCCTTTCGGGGCCAGGCAGGTGCCCAGCCGCACCAGGCAATCGTGGTAGAACACGTCGAGGGCCGCTTTCTCGCTTATCTGCGCCAGCACGCCCAGGTGCGGCATCATGAAGATGGAGTCGACGGCTATCATGGTAACGCCTTCCGGCTGGTAGGCGTCTATCATCATAAGCATGGACTGCGTGCGGCGGGGGGAATGCGCGAGGATCCCGCCCGAACCGATGATGTAGTTAAGGTTCATCAGGCTGATGAGGCTCTGGCCGCTGGAGGTCTGGGCAAAAGCGTCGGAGATGGAGCGCTCCTGCTGCACGCCCTTCAGGCCCACCGCCAGCGCCTTGTGCTGGTCGAAGGCCAGGCGCAGCGCTTCGCGCGCCACGGCGTGCTCCACCTGCAGGTCCTCAACCGTAGCCGGGATGGTGGTGGGGCGTATCATCTTGTTCTTCAGGCGGTTCCTGAGGTCCTGCTCGTCGAGGCTGAAAGGCAGCCAGCGCAGGATATTGGGCAGCCCGGCCTCGGCCATCACGTTGGAGATGGAGTAGCTCATGCCGAGGTTGGCGCTGACGGTGCGGTTGAATACTTCCGAGAAGACAGAGAACACGTCGGTGGTGGCGCCGCCGATGTCCACGGCCAGCACGTTGAAATTATTGGCCTTGGCGAACTTCTCCGTCATCACGCCTACGGCCGCGGGGGTGGGCATGATAGGCGCGCCCACCATCTTCATCAGCTTAGGGTAGCCGGGGGCCTGCTGCATCACGTGCTCGAGGAAAATGTCGTGGATCTTGTGGCGGGCCGGCATCAGGTTCTCTTTCTCCAGGGAAGGCCGCAGGTTCTCGGTGACGATCAGCGCCGTGCTCGAGTCCAGGATCTCCTTTACCTGCCCCTGCGCCTTGTTGTTGCCGGCGTAAATTACGGGAAGCTTATAGGAGGCGCCCAGGCGCGGCTTGGGGTCGGCGGCCTTCAGGAACTGCGCCAGCTCCACCACGTGGGTCACGCTGCCGCCGTCGGTGCCGCCGGAAAGCAGCATCATGTCGGGCCGCAGCTGGCGGATGCGCTCTATCTTCTCGTGGTCCGCGCGGCCGTCGTTGGAGGCCAGCACGTCCATCACGATGGCGCCGGCGCCCAGCGCGCAGCGCTGCGCCGATTCGCCGGTCATGGCCTTGACGGCCCCGGCCACCATCATCTGCAGGCCGCCGCCGGCCGAAGAGGTGGAAACGTAGATATCCGCGCCTACGTTGCCGTTGTTGGGCGTCAGGATCTTTTCGCCGTCCAGGATCTTCCGGCCGGAAAGTTCCTCCACCTCGGTGATGGCGTTGAGCACGCCTTTGGTGACGTCCTCGAACGGAGCCTCCACCGTGGTGGGGGCTTCGCCCCTGAAGGTCTGGCGGTAAGTGTCGCCTTTTTTCTCTATCAGGATGGCTTTAGTGGTGGTACTGCCGCAGTCCGTGGCGATTATGATCTCAAGGTCTTTTTTTGACATGATTGGCTCCGTTAGAGGTTCCGTTAAGTTCTTGTAAAAAGAAATCCACAGCTTTGGGGTTTTCCAGCAGCTTGATTATTCTTTCCGACTCCGCGCGGCCGAACAGCTCGGAGAGTATCGGAGTAAGGAAGATCAGCGCCTGGGCGCCCAGATTATGGAGCGGTTTGGTGCTCTCCATGGCCAGCGCGGTGGTGAATTCCATCTTCCGGCCGCGGACCTTGTCCGCCAGCCCGGACAGGTAAACCTTTTCCCCGGCGGTAACGTCAGGATGGTTCGGCAGTTTAAAAGCGTTGGTCCAAATGCCCATTAGATTTATTCTACATAAAAATAAAGACGGGAAGAAACGCGGACCGGCCCGATTGAAATACCGCGCGTAATTAATGTAGACTAAAAAAAACCGTCCCGCGCGTTACGGCAGCGGGTCACGCGAGGTTCTATGAACGATTACACTCCGCACCGCAACGAAGGGTTTACACTGGCAAAGCTGATAATTCTGGGCGTCCTCCTTACCCTTGCCCTTATTTTCGGGATAAAGCATTACATAAGGGGCAATTCGGAGGAGGCGCCGCCGCCGGCCGCCGAGGCCGATCCCTTCAAGGCCGACAACACTATCCGCAGCGCCACCCCCAACCCCGGCTATAACCCGGCCAGCAGGCCTGAATCCCTCGGCGGGGGCGGCTCCATCGAGATGTTCAAACAGACCAACGCCGGCTACGCCAGGGAAGCCGAGGCGGAAGCCGCGGCCGAGGACGCGCCCGCGGCGCCGGAAGTAAAAAAGGCCACGGCCGCGCCCGCTGCGGCGGTGAAACCCGCGCCTAAAAAAGCCGCCGCCACCGTCATCCCTAGGATGCAGCCCGCGAAAGGCTTCGGCATCCCCGGCGAGAACGGGACCTCCCCGGCCTCCCTGATGCCCGAAGGGGCCGGCACGCCGGATATTTCCTCAATAATCCAGAACGCCACGAAAGAAGCGCAAAAAAAGCATTAAAAGGGAAGCAGGGTCACTTGCCGCCTGCCGCGGCCTTGCCTTTGGGAGCGGCGCGCGGGGCGGCCGCTTTCGTTATCAGGGAGGGGGACGCCTTTATCACGTAGTCCGGCTTCAGGCGGCATTTTTTCGCCTTGCCGGCCGCCAGTTCCAGCACGAATTTAGCGGGGGCTGAAACTCTGGCCACCTCTATCTCCGGCTGTTCCGGGTTCGACCGCGGCACCCTGTGAAAGATGTTCCTGACCTTCATGTTCCCGTCGAGGAACACTATATCCAGGCTTATGTAGGTGTTCTTCATCCAGAAAGTCCTGGGCCCGTCCTCTTTGAAGGCGAACAGCATGCCCGCGCTGTCGGGCAGCGTTTCCCGGAACATCAGCCCGCGCTCCTGGGCCTGGGGGGTGAGCGCGAGTTCCGCCTCCACCATGGAACCATCGGGCATGGTCAGAGAAACTATCCCCGGGGTCCCGCTTTTTTCCTCCGCGCAGCAGAGGCCGCAAAGGACCGCGGCAAGAAAGACAGCAAGTACATTATTGTTTATCTTCATAAATTCCCACCCGCTCCCGGCGGCGGCCGGGCTGCAGGCTGCCGGAAAAAGCAACGCTGCGGGTAAACGCGCGTTCCTGGGCCGCCCGGCGACGTTCTACAGCGAGGTCGTGACCAGGGTTTCAGTGGACAGCACGCCCGGTATGGAACGTATTTTCTGCACCACTACGTTCGAAAGGGAGGGCAGGTCTTCCGTTTCCATATCCAGCACCAGGTCCCAGCGGCCGAACACGGCGGACATATGGACCACGCATTCCAGCGAGCGCAGTTTAGCCAGGGTCTGCTGTTCCTTGCCCGGCAGAAGTTTCACAAGCACAAGTCCGGTAACCATAATATTTTCCTTAAGCCTTCGGTAGTTCCAGCGGGCCTCGGGCCCGCCTGCCACCTATTATAACTATCGGGCAACGGCGTATCAAGTGCGGCGCCGCCGGCAAATTGAATATAATAAGGCCGGACTATGCGCGCGCTCATACAGCGGGTAAAGCGGGGCGGGGTAACAGCCGGCCGCGAACACAGGGCCATCGGGCCGGGCCTGGTGCTTTTCCTGGGCGTGGGGGAAGGGGACTCGGAGGCGGACGCCGATTTCCTGGCCGCGAAGACCGCCAACCTGAGGATCTTTTCCAACGCCGCCGGGAAGTTCGACAAATCGGTGCTCGATATAAAAGGCGAAGCCCTGGTCATCTCCCAGTTCACGCTTTACGCGGACACCGCCGGCGGCCGGCGCCCGGATTTCACGAAAGCGGCGAAGCCCGCGGAAGCGAACCACCTTTATGAGTACTTCACGGCGTCCCTGGCGGGAACGGGCGTGCCGGTAAAGACCGGAGTGTTCGGCGCCGACATGGAAGTGGAGATCCTCAACGACGGCCCCGTCACCATCTGGCTGGACAGCGCCGCCGACGGCAAAAAGAAACCCGGGCGGTCTTGACAACGCGGTCCCTATATATTTTAATTCCTGAAACCGCCGCGGCCGGCGGACCTTTATATGATTAAGGAGAATAAATGAAACACTTACCAAAACTGGCGCTAGTTCTTTCATTAACGGCTTTCTCGCTGCAGACGGCTTCCGCCGCCGGCTCCCGCGCCGAAAGCGGGGCCTCCGCGGGAATGGGCTTCGACATTATCGGCTCGTATTATATGCCTACCGACTCCCGCTACCAGGGCATAGGCACCGGCTACGGGCTGAACATAAAGATGGACGAGTCCCTGACGATGGGCTACAGGGTGGAAGAACTGCAGGTAAGGGCCGAGGACAAGGTCGGCGCCGCGCTGGTCACCGCCAACCATGTTGTGACTTTCCAGGGCATAACCGCCTTTTTCCGGACTTTGAACACGGACAGCCTCGGCATCGATTTCGGCCTCTGGCTGGGCGCGGCTACCAGCGGAGATCTTGACTCTACGGGAACTACCGCCCCCGTAACCAGCCCCTTCCTTTCGCCGATGGGAAGGATCACCTACACCTCCTCGGGTAAGATCGAGAGCCACGCTACCCTGGGCGTGGGCTACAGGTTCGTCAGGAAAGCCACCGTCAGCAATCCTTTCGGCGCCGGGGCCGGCGTAGCGGACCTGAAGAACTTCGACGGCCTGGAGATCAACTTCGGCGTAGGCCTGGCGTTCTGACCCGCGCCGCCCGGCCGCGCAGAACCGGCCGGATAAACGGCCTGTTTCCCGCGAAACAGGCCGTTTTTAATTCAGTAAAACGATGAACACTTTTTTCAAGGGCCGCTCAACGAACCTGCTGCTGCCGGCGCTGCTGGTGCTGGCCGGCTGCATGTTCAACCCTGCCCTCTACAAAAAGGGCGCTTTCTCCATTGACGACTGGGAAACCTGGACCAGCTGGAACGACGCCTTCGGCGAGCACAGCGTCTCCTCCGGCGAGCTTTCCTACCGGCTGGGCGCCGGACAGGACGATACATACGATATGCCCTTCAACGGCCGTTCCCCCGGCCTGATACTTTCAAGGGAGCTAACGGGCCGCAACTGGAGCGCGGAAGCGCACGTCCGCTTCAAGGTTCCCGCCGGCAGGCTGAAAAGGTTTTCCTTCGGCGTCTGGGCAGGGGGCGAATACGTAAGGCCGTCCCTGGGCAGCCCGGCCGCCGTGCTGAAACTGCTGGTACAGCGGCGCAACGGCCCCAAACCAGACGACGACGCTTTCCTGATAACCGCCCCGCCGCTGAAGGAATCGGCGGTAAAGATCCCCAAAGAGGCGAAGGCCCTGCGCTTCGACCGGTCCGGCAATTCTTTCGCTGTTTCTTATTCGCTGGACGGCAAGGAATTCAGGCAGGCGCTGCGCGTGGAGTCGGAGGACGCGGCGGCCGCGCCGTCGCAGAAATTTTTCGTGAGCGGCCTGGCCGAAGGGAACCCGCAGGGCGCCTACGCGGAATTCACCAGCCTGACGATCAACGGCAGGGAGACGCTGCAGTAAGGCAAGCCCCGGCCCTCTCAATAATCCAGCAGCAGCGCGGCGCGCACGGCGCCGAGCGTTACCGACGTAATTTCCCGCGCCTTAAGGCTGCCTTTCTTAAGCATATTGAGCACTTCGGCCGGGTCTTTTTCGAACTCCCGCCGCCGGGCGCGTATGGACGCCAACTCCCGGTTAAGCGCCTCGAAAAGCCGCTCTTTCACTTTCACATCGCCCAATCCGCCTTTTTTATAGTGCTCCTTAAGCTCCTCCAGCCCGGCCTTGTCGGGGTCGAAGGCGTCCAGGTAAGCGAACACCGGGTTCCCGTCCACATGCCCGGGGTCGGACGCTTTAAGGTGCAGCGGGTCGGTGTACATCTGCCGGATCTTTCTGCGCAGCGTGTCCTCGTCGTCTTTCAGGAACACCGCGTTGTCGGTGGATTTGCCCATCTTGCCCTGGCCGTCCGTGCCGGGCAGGCGCGTGACGGCGGAGAGCAGCGGCTCGCAGCGCAGCAGCGCCTCCCCGCCATAAAGCGAATTGAACTTGTCCACTATCTCGTTGGTCTGCTCTATCATGGGCAGCTGGTCCTGGCCTACGGGGACATACCTGGCCCTGAAAGCCGTTATGTCCGCGGCCTGGCTGACCGGGTAGGTAAGGAAGCCGGCGGGCACGTCCTCGCCGAAGCCCTTCTGCTTCATCTCGTCCTTTACCGTCGGGTTCCTTTTAAGCCTGGCCAGCGTGACGATGTTGAGATAATACATGGTCAGCTCGGCCAGTTCCGGGACCAGGGACTGAACGACGATGACATTCAGGGCGGGATCCAGCCCCACGGCGAGATAGTCCAGCGCGACCTCGAGCACGTTGTCGCGCACTTTCTTGGGATTGCCGGCGTTGTCCGTCAGCGCCTGCATGTCGGCGATAAGCACGTACTGCCGGTAGGCATGCTGCAGCTCCACCCGCTTCTTGAGCGAACCCACATAGTGGCCGATATGCAGCGGCCCGGTGGGCCTGTCTCCTGTAAGTATGGTCTTATTTGAATTCATAGATTATTTTATCAGGAAAGTTTTTACTTTCTCTATATCCTCGCGGTAAACTTCCGACTTAAGAAGCTCGGCGTGGAACTGGTCGCCGAACGCCTTGCCGGCGGCGATGTCGGAGGGGAAATGCACGCCGCCTATCACCCTGTCCAGCGCTATCTCGTCGGCCTTGGCGAAGAACTCGTCCCTGCGCTCCGGCATTATATCCGTCAGCACGCTGGCGAAGACCCGCGAGAAAGTGGAGTGGCCGCTGGGATAGGAATAACCCCGGCTTTTTTCAATGCACGGCACGGCCTGGCCGGGATAGGCGGCATAAGGCCTGGGCCGCCGGTAGCGGTCCTTCAGGTTGGTGACGGCGTCTTCCAGGTCGGAGCCCACGTGCCTGAAAAATTCTTTTACTTCGGGCGGCAGCGGCGCGGGGAAAGGGCTTTTCGCTCCCCAGAACGAATCGTACCCGGCCTTGGCCGTTTCATTGGCCTTGGCGCAGTCGGCCTCGGTGCGCTTAGCCTGCCAGTCCATGATAACGGCGCGGTCGGCATTCTGCGCGGCGGAATCCGGGGCGGGGGGAGGCGCGAACTCGATGGTCTTATATTGTTCGGAAGGCACGTAATAAACGTGCAGCGTTACGAGATGCGCTCGTTTGCCTGCGGCCCGTAAAGCGGGAGAACACCCCGCAAAAGCCAGCGCTACGAAAAGCAGCACCAACCGTTTTTTCATAAAGTTCATGGACCAATTGTACAAAAAATAAAAAAAGACTTCGTAAAGGCTGAGGGCCGGGCGCGGGCCGGGCTGACAAAACCTTCGCGGAGGGCTCGGCTTGCGTAGCGCCGAGCCCGAGTGATGAGGGGCGGGCACGG
>CAIRNJ010000111.1 GCA_903879915.1 uncultured Elusimicrobia bacterium | reverse complement strand
TCTTGCATTTCAACAAAATGTTGAAATGCAAGACCTGACCCCATTTACCGTTTATTTACTTTTTCGGGCAGGTCTGGATCAGGACGCCGGTTTTTTTGATCACTTTGCGGTAATCCTTGCCGGTGGCGGCCCAATCCACGGTATCCACCTTGAACGGGAAGCCGGCCTTGGCGAACGCCGCCGAAAGTTTCTCCAGGCGCGGCGCGGAAAGCGGGTTGTCGGCCATCACGGCCAGGTCCAGGTAGGAATGTGTTTTCGCGCTGCCGTCGGCCCTTGAGCCGTAGACCAGCACGTCGTATTCCGGCACATGTCCGGCAAGTATGTTCTTTACTTTTTTCAGGAAAGCCGCTTTCAGGTCTATCATAGGTATATACCGGGCCCGGGGAGCAGATATTCAGCAATAGTTAGAACAGCCTCCGCCCCCCTACTATCTTGTAGCAAATGCCGGACCCTTTAACAAGCCAGGACCCTGAAAAAATTTTGTATTCTTAAGGACATGGCGCTCAAAGACCAAGCCGCCCGGCTCTACCGGTCGCTGACCGATAAACGTCTGATAAACGGCCCGGAACGCTCCGCCGCGGCGCGCCTGCTCTGCGCCGCGGCCATAGTAGGCGCGGTCACTTTCGCGGTCTTCCTGCCCGCAGTGAACAACGGCTTCGTAAGCTGGGACGACCAGAAAAATTTCCTGGAAACCACCGGTTACCGCGGCCTTGGCCCGCAGCAGATGAAATGGATCTGGGGCGATACCGGCGCCGGCTTTTACATCCCGGTAACGCGCCTCGCCATGGCCGTAGACTACCAGCTCTGGGGCCTGACCCCCGGCGGGCATCACTTCTCCGGCGTTCTGCTGCACGCCTGCAACGCGGCGCTGCTGTTCCTGCTGAACGTGGCGCTGTTCAGGAGATTTAAAGCCGCCAGCGGCCGGGCGCTGCTGCCGGCGGCGGCTTTTGCCGCCCTGTTCTTCGCGCTGCATCCGCTGCGCGTGGAATCGGCCGCCTGGGCTTCCGGGCTGCATGACCCCCTGAGCACGCTGTTCTACCTGCTGACGGTCTTAAGCTACCTGCGCCTGCGCGCCGGCGCCGGGAGCCGCCTGAAATGGACGCTGGCCAGCGGTTTTTTCTTCGCCCTGGCGCTGCTGTCCAAACCCTCTGGGCTGCTGCTGCCTTTAGCGCTGATGTTTCTTGACCTTCACCTTTTCCCCGCCGAAGGGCTGAGGGAAAAATTGCGCGGCGCTGTGCGCGGCAAACTGCACCTTCTCCTGCTGATCCTGCCGGTCGCGGCGGTCACCCTGCGCAGCCACCAGAACGCAGGATCTGTTTATTCCTTCTCGAATTACACAGCCCTCCAGCGCGTAACCCAGGCCATGTACGGCGGCGTCTTCTACCTCTGGAAAACGCTGCTGCCGCTGGGCCTGTCGCCGCTGTACCAACTGGACATTCAGCTCCAGCCCTGGCTCTGGCCCTACTGGCTTACCACCGCGCTTTTTTTATGCCTGACCTGTATTTTTATTTTCCTGGCCCGGCGCGGTTCTTTAGCGGGGCTCACCGTCTGGGCCGCGTACCTGCTGCTGCTCGCGCCCGTGTCCGGCCTGGCCCAGACAGGCTACCAGGCGGCCGCCGACCGCTACTCCTACCTTTCCTTCCTGCCCTGGACCCTGCTGCTCACGGGCGGCGCGCTGAGAGTAAAAAAACACCGCGGGCCGCTGCTGCTCGCCGGCCTGGCGCTGCTGGCGGCGCTGAGCCTTTCAACGCGGCGCCAGATCGGCGTGTGGCGCGACTCGGAAACTTTGTGGCGGCAGGCCATAGCCGTGGAGCCCGGCTCTACCTACGCGCTGGATAATCTGGGGGACGCTCTGGCGGACAACGGGAAAGTCAGGGAAGCCGTCCCTTTTTACGAGAGAGCGGTTATCATAAACCCCTCTTTTTACGAAGCGCACAACGACCTGGCCACGGCGTATTTCGAAACGGGCCGGCTTGAGAAGGCGATAAAGCACTTCAGCCTGGCGGTGAAAATAAAGCCCGATTACGTGCTCGGGCATCACAACCTGGCGAACATCTGTTATTTCGTGACCAACCAGCCCGAGGCGGCGGTATTCCACTACCGGAAAGTCACGGAGCTGGAGCCGAAAAATCCCGTATACCAGGCCGAACTCGGGCGGGCCCTGTTCCGGGTCCGGAAATTCGACGCGGCCCTGCGCCGGTTCAAGATCGCTTTGGAATTGGACCCGAAGAACAAGCTCGCCTCGGCCGGCAAGCGGGAAACGGCCCGTTTACTCGGACAATAACGCCCGAAAGAGCTAACCCAGGCGGGTAAGCAGCGCCAGCGCCGCGGCGAAACAGGCGTCCTCGGCCCTGAGCACGTGCAGGCCCAGGTCCATGAACAGCGCGCCTTTGGAACGCGCCAGCGCCAGTTCCTCGGCGGTGAAGCCGCCTTCGGGACCCACAAAAAGTTTTATTCCGGTCTTGCCGGCCAGCGCCGCGGCCGCCGCGTCGGGGGACATGCCGCCGACGGCGGCGAACACGGCCGTCCCGCCGCTCAGCAGCAGTTCGTCGAAACGCTCCGGCCCGCGTATTTCAGGCAGGCGGCCGCGCCCGCACTGTTTGCAGGCGGCGACAGTTAACTGTTCGAACCGCGGCAGCTTGCGCTCCCAGCCGCCGGAAATATCGAACTGCGTTCGCGCGCTCTTCAGCGGCTGGAAGACGGCCGCGCCGGCGGCGGTGCAGCGCTCCAGCGCGCTCTCCAGCGCCTGCCGCGCCGTCATGGAGAAGCAAAGCGTCAGTTTTGTCCTGTATTCGGGGCTGGGGAGTTTTTCTTTGATGGCGCCGCTCACGCCGTCATGGCCGGCGGCTTTGACCACGCCCAGGTAGCGGCTGCCCTGCCCGTCGAAAAGCTCTATCTCGTCGCCGATGCGCACGCGGGCGACCCGTACGATATGGGAAGCCTCTTCCCCGCCGGCGAAGAACTCGCCGCCGCGGATATTTCCGGCTGGGATCAGGTATTGTGGCATAGACCGCCGCGGCCTCGGGGCTTAACTATCAGCCCAATATTTTCTTGAAGAAACCCTTTTCTTCCTCGGGCGGCACCTCGTGCCCCGCCAGGGCGGCCAGTTCGGAGAACAGCTCGCGCTGGCGCGGGGTAAGCTCGTGCGGGACCTCTATCCTGACCTTCACCAGCAGGTCGCCCCGGGGCCTGCCGCCGGGCCCGGGCAGCCCCTTGTCGTGCACCCGCAGCGTTTTGCCGTGCTGCGTGCCGGAAGATATTTTTATTTTAGTCCGGCCGCCTTCGATGACGGGCACTTCCACCTCGCCGCCCAGAGCGGCCTGCCATACCGTCACGGGGCACTCATAAATAAGGTCCCGCTTGTTGCGCTCGAAATGAGAATGGTGCTTGACGCGAACCTGTATGTAAAGGTCGCCCGAAGCCCCGCCTTTCGCCCCGGCGTCGCCGCCGCTGGAAACGCGCAGCACGGCCCCTTCCTCCACGCCCGCCGGGATCTTCACGTTGATGGAAACGTTCTTCTTTACCCGCCCCTGCCCGTTGCAGGCCTTGCAGGGCGTAGTAATAACTTCTCCCTGGCCGCCGCATTCGGGGCAGGCCTGGCTGAACGAGAAGAAGCCCTGAGAGTACTGCACCCGGCCCGCGCCCCTGCAGGCGGGGCATTTCTTTATGCCGCCCCTGCCGTGCGCGCCGGTGCCGTCGCAGGCCTCGCAGATCTCGGTGCGCTCGAAACTGACGGGAACCTTCACGCCGGTGAAAACGTCTTCCAGCGTTATCTCGGTCTCGTACTTCAGGTCGGCGCCGCGCCGGGAGCGGGGCTGGCCGCGCTGGCCGCCGCCCTGGGCGAACAGGTTCTCGAACAGGTCGCCGAACACGTCGCCCATGTCGCCGCCGGGAAAGCCGCCGAAGCCGCCGCGCCCGCCGCCGCCGTTCTTAAGGCCTTCCGCCCCGAACTGGTCGTAGATCTGCCGTTTCTCCGGCGTGGACAGCACTTCGTAAGCCTCGTTTATCTCTTTAAAGCTGGTCTCGGATTCCTTGTTGCCGGGATTCCGGTCGGGATGGTATTTCATCGCCAGCTTCCTGTAAGCGGTCTTTATCTCGTCGTCGCCGGCGTTGCGGGCCACGCCGAGGGTGCGGTAATAATCGTTTGAAGCCATAAATAATCACGAACTAAAATCGAGGATCAAGAATCGAGGATCGAAACATGAAACCAAGAACCGAGGCCGAGGATAGATAGGCGCGGTATTCCGCGATTCTCGATCCCCGACCCCGGATCCTTGATTCGGCTTACTTCTTCTCGTCCACCACTTCCGCGTCCACCACGTCGTCCTTGCCGCCCGGGGCCGCTTTCGCGCCCTCGGGAGAGGGACCGGCGCCGGCGGCTCCGGCTTCGGGGCCGGCCTTGGCCTGCGCGGCCTTATAGACGGCTTCGCCGAGCTTCTGGGAAACGCGGATCAGCTCGTCCTTGGTCTTCTTCACCTTCTCCATGTCGTCGCCTTTCAGCGCGTCCTTCATTTCGCCGATGGCGCGGTCCACGGCCAGGCGGTCGTCCTGGCTGATCTTGTCCCCGTGGTCGCGCAGGGCCTTCTCGGTGGTGTAGAGCACGGTGTCGGCCTCGTTCTTGGTCTCCACCTTCTCCTTGTATTTCTTGTCGGCGTCGGCGAACTGCTCCGCCTGCTTGACGAACTTGTCTATCTCGTCCTTGGACAGCTTGGTAGGCGCGCTGATGGTGATGTGCTGCGCCTTGCCGGTGCCCAGGTCCTTGGCGTGCACCTGCAGGATGCCGTTGGCGTCGATATCGAAGGCCACCTCTATCTGCGGCACGCCGCGCGGCGCGGGAGGTATACCGTCCAGGTCGAACTTGCCCAGCGACACGTTGTCGCCGGCCATCGCGCGCTCGCCCTGCAGCACGTGGATGGTGACGGCGGGCTGGTTGTCGGCCGCGGTGGAGAACACCTGCTTCTTGCCCACGGGCAGCGTGGTGTTCTTGTCGATCAGCCGGGTCATCACGCTTCCGAGGGTCTCTATGCCCAAAGACAGAGGGGTGACGTCGAGCAGCAGCACGTCCTTCACGTCGCCGGTCAGCACGGCGGCCTGCACCGCGGCGCCGGAGGCCACGCATTCCATCGGGTCTATGCCGTGCTCGATCTTCTTGCCGGCGTATTCCTCGATGAACTTCTGCACGATGGGCATGCGGGTGGGGCCGCCCACCAGGATGATCTTGCTGATGTCGGAGCTCTTCATCTTCGCGTCGGCCAGCGCCGTGTCGATGGATTTCTGGCAGCGCTTCACGATGCCTTCCACCAGGGATTCCAGGCGGGCGCGGGACAGCTTCAGGGCCATGTGCTTGGGGCCGGTGGCGTCGGCCGAAATGAACGGCAGGTTGATCTCGGTCTCCATCACGGTCGAAAGCTCGATCTTGGCCTTCTCGGCCGCTTCCTTGATGCGCTGCGTGGAAGTGGCGTCCTTGGTGAGATCGATGCCTGTGTCCTTGCGGAACTCGCCGGCTATGAAGTCCACCAGGGCCTTGTCCATGTCGGTGCCGCCCAGCTGCGTGTCGCCCGAGGTGGAGATAACGTCGAAGGTGCCTTCTTTGCCCAGCTCCATGATGGTGACGTCGAGCGTGCCGCCGCCCAGGTCGAACACCATGATCTTCTGGTCCTTGCCCTCTTTGTCTATGCCGTAAGCCAGCGCGGCCGCGGTGGGCTCGTTGACCAGGCGCACCACCTCAAGGCCGGCTATGGTGCCGGCGTCCTTGGTGGCCTGGCGCTGGTTGTCGTTGAAGTAGGCCGGCACCGTTATGACGGCTTTCTCCACTTTCTCTCCCAGGAAAGCCTCGGCGTCGCGCTTCACTTTCTGCAGTAGGAAGGCCGCGAGCTGCGGGGGCGTGAACTCCTTGCCCACGATGTGGTACTTGTAGTCCGTGCCCATTTTCCGCTTAAAGGCGGAAACGGTGCCCTCGGGGTTGGCCACGGCCTGCCTGCGGGCGGGTTCGCCCACCAGCATCTGGCCGTCCTTGGCGAAAGCCACGTACGACGGGAAGGCTTTGCCGCCCAGCGTAGTGCCTTCGGCCGAAGGGATGATGGTAACCTTGCCGCCTTCCATCACCGCCGCGGCGGTATTAGAAGTTCCTAAGTCTATTCCGATTATTTTTGCCATTTTATTGTCCTCCAAATTAAGTTGCTGAAATTCACTCCGCCGCCCCTTCCCCCGCCGTTGCCTCCCCCTTCTGTTCCTCCGCCGCCGGCTCCGGGGCCGGCGCGCAGGCCGGCGCTTTCTTCTTGGCTATCTTCACCCGCGCCGGGCGCAGTATCTTGTCGCAGAAATAAAACCCCTTCTGCAGCTCTTCCACCACCAGCCCGTCGTTCGAGTCGTCGCCGTCCACCACGCCCAGTATCTCCGACGCCATGGGGTCGTAGGGTTTGCCCACCGGCTCCATGGGGCGCAGGCCTTCCGCGTCGAAAACTTTCGAGAACTCCTTAAAGATCATTTCCAGGCCCTTCAGCGTCTCGCCCCCGCCGCCGTTCTCTTTGGCGGCGTTGATGTGCGCGTGGGCCGCCAGCAGCAGGTCGTAAAGAGGAAGCAGCTTGAGCAGTATCTCCGCCTTGCCCCAGCGGATCAGCTCCGGTTTTTCCTTGTCCAGGCGCTTGCGGTAATTCTCGAAGTCCGCCTGCAGGCGCAGCAGCTGGTTGTAATAATCGGCCGCGAGCCTCGTCTGCTTCTCCAGTTCGCTCTCCGGCGCCTTCGCCTCCGGCGCGCAGGCCTTGCCGGCTTCTTCCGTCCCGGCCGCGGCTTTGGCTTTTTTTTCTTCGCCTTTATGGTTCTTCATATTGTCCCAGAGCTTCATTCCTCAAAATCTATCTTTTCCCAATCGACCAGCATGTCTTCCATCATGGAGCTCACCGTGTCCACCAGGGAGATCATGCGCGGATATTCCATGCGCTTGTAGCCCAATATGCCCACCAGCCCCACGGCCTTGTCGTTGATGCAGTAGGAGCTGGAGACCAGGCTGAAATTCTTGAATTCCTTTATGCTGTTCTCGGAACCGATCGTCACGTCCACGATATGATGCTTCACCGGCTTTTCCCCGGGGCGCATTATCAGGCCCTGGGAAGACTGCGGAGCGGCCAGGGCTTTGGTCTTTATCGCGCAGTCGCGCAGCCGCTCCCGGAGCAGGCCGGAGAAGCGGTCCTTTTCCTCCAGCAGCCGGGCGATGTTCCTGAAATCCTCGATGTTGCCGTCCTCGAGATTCGAGTAGATGCGGCTCAGGCCCTCCAGGTACAGCGCGTCGTCGCTCTTTGAAAGCCCCTTGAAATATTCCACCAGCTTCTTCAGCAGGTCCTCGAGCCCCTTGCTGCGCTCGTGCGCCAGGAATTCTTTCCAGATGATCTGCGGCAGGTCCGCGATGGGCAGGTCCTTCAGGCGGCGGTTCAGCCGCACCGACAGCGCCCTGACCGAACTTTTGTCCGCGGGGTGGTCCAGCGTGAAAGCCGCATGTTTGATGATGCCTGAATGCGCGAACAGCACGGACAGCACGCTCTTGGGCCCCATGCTTATCAGGTCCAAGCGCTTCACGCTGTCGAGGTCCAGGTCGGCGCTCATCACGAAGCCCGCCCATTTGGACATGTCGGCCAGCATCCGCGAGGTATGCTTCAGGAAGCCGTCCAGCTGTTCCGCGCGGCGGTCGTACTCCTGCTCCAGGCGCTCTTTTTCGCTGACGGCCAGGCGCTGCAGCCGCAGCACGTTATCCACGTAGGCGCGGTAGCCTTTGTCGGAAGGGATGCGCCCGCCCGAGGTGTGGGCCTGGTAAAGGTAGCCGGTCTCTTCCAGCTCTTTAAGGATATTGCGTATGGTGGCGCTGGAAACGCTGAAGCGCCCCTCTTCAGCTATAAGTTCGGAACTGACCGGGCGGCCCGTGCTGACGTAATTGTAGACCACCCAGTTAAGGATCTTGTCTTTCCTGTCCTGCGCTACTTCCGGTTTAAGTACCCTCATAACACTCTCCGCTCCGCGCCGATATTCCTCTGTGACCTTAAATTAGCACTCAAAATGCATGACTGCTAAAAATATTATACACCTTGAGCTCTTAATTGTCAATACCCCACCTTGAGTGCTAAAAATAGCGCGCCTGACCGCGGTCAAGGCGCCGCCGCCCCGGTTTTCGTATACTTGCAGTATAAGGTTTTGGGAACCCGGAGGGTTTACAAGAATGAAATTATCGGCTTTTCTAACTGTTCTGTTCCTGGCGGCCGGCTGCGCCGCGGCGCAGCAGAGCGCCTGGGCGCCCGCCGTCACTAAAGAAACTTTAAGCGCGGCCGAACTGCCCGCCGCAGGCCTCCCGGCGCGCGCGCTGCCGCGCGACGGCGTTAACTACTCCGGCGCCGAAGAAGTGCTGATAAAAGAATACAAGATAAAGGGCATAAGCCTGGATATCACGGAAGAGGAAGTCGGGGCCCAGATGAGCGGCTATGCCAACAGCCTGGCCTTCGAACAGGCGCTGCGCCTTTCCCTGAAAAGTTTCCTCGAGGACTACACCAACCCTACCAGCCCACTGGCCGCGATACTCGCCGCCGCCGGAACCCCGGCCGATAAGGCGTCCAGCGACCAGGTAAGGAACGCCACCGTAAAGCTGTACCAGCTCATGAACATGTCCGGCGCCTCCCTGACGCTGGTGAGCGCGGGCGACACCCTGCAGGCCCCGCGCGGCGAAACCGTAACAAAGAACTGGATCTTCCATCTCCGGCTGGGCTACACCGGCGGCTCCTACTGGGCCGTCGCGGACCGCTCGGTCGTCAAGCCGGTATATAATTACTAAGCCCCGGCAAACGCGATAAAAAAACCCCGGTTCCGCCGGGGTTTTTTATTGCGCTTATTTCAGCAGGTAATTCATGCCGAGGTCCAGCAGCCGGTCAGGCAGCAGCCATTTAATGAAAAGTATCGCTTTGGCCTGGAAAGGAACGGCGTAGCGGGCCGCCGGCCGGGACGCGCGCGCGGCCTTGAGGATAGCCGCCGCCACCACCTCGGGCCCGGGCGCTGAGTTCCTGTAGCCGGCCCTGAACCTGCCGGTAAGGCTTTTTACCAGCGGCGCGTAAGCCCCCGCGCCGGAGTATTTCTCCAGATTGACCAGGGCGGTATTGTCCCATTCGGTACGGATAGGCCCCGGCTCGATCAGTATAACTTTGATGCCGAACCGCCCCACCTCCAGCCGCAGGGCGTCGGAATAGGCCTCCAGCGCGTGCTTGGAGGCGTGGTACCACCCGCCCAGCGGCGTAGTGATCTTGCCGGCTATAGAGGAGATATTTATTATACGCCCCGCGCCCCGCGCGCGCATGCCGGGCAGCGCCAGCTGGGTAAGCCGGGCCAGGCCGAACACGTTCACCTCGAACTGGCGGCGCGCCTCGGCTATGGGAACGTCCTCCGCCGCGCCGTGAGCGCCGTAGCCGGCGTTATTTATAAGGATATCTATGCGCCCCTCGGCCTTTAAAACAGCCTCTACGGCGTTCTTTACCGAGCCTTCGTCCGTGACGTCCAGGACCAGCGGCCTGGCCCCGAGCGGTTCCAGTTCCTTCAGCTTTTCCAGGCGCCGGGCGGCCGCGTATACCGTATACCCTTCGCGCAGCAGCAATTCGGCCGCGGCGCGGCCGATGCCGGCCGAAGCCCCGGTTATAAGAACTATTTGTTTTTCCACGGGCTATTGCGTGAGGAACAGGTCTTTGGTGACGTTGTAGCGGCCGCTCAGCCAGTCCACCACTTCGCGCGCGGCCTCCGCCGTTTCGTTCTCCCGCGATTCCAGGAAGAACGTATAGTCGGCCTTCAATGCTTCTTTTTCCTCGTCCGTCAGCGCGTCCAGCCCCTTGTCCATGAAAGCCGGCAGGTCGCGCTCGAGCTGCAGCGCCATCTCCTGGCAGGTGATCATGGCCGCGGCCTTGCGGAACGCTTTCGCCGGGTTATAAGCCGCGCCCTGGCCGTAGCTGTTCTTGAGCGTGAGCAGCACTATCTTCGAAAGCGCCGCCTGGTTCATCGGGTTCACGGCGTGGGCGGACAGCCAGTTGCCTATCTCCGGGGGGCGGCCGGTAACCGGGCGCAGGTGCAGGAACTTGCACATGCGGGGCCCGTCGTTGACCGGGTAATTGTCCCAGAGCACGGGCTTGCGGCCCAGCGCGGCGGATGTGGAGCGCAGGTGTTCCTCGGTGTAGGCTTTGGAGCAGACCATTTCGCCGGTCCAGAACATGTTCACTTTCTTGTCCAAAGTCCTGCCCAACGTCTCGAAATAGCCCGCCGGCATTTTCCCGAACAGCTTTTCCAGCGCGGGGTCCAGCGAGTAATATGTCGGGCAGAACACGAACTGCCTGGCGTTGGAGCGGGCGGTTATCCAGTTGATTATCTCCGCCTGGCGCTCGGCCAGGCCGGGCAGGTCGCCTTTCATGTCGTCCATCAGGATGCAGAACTTGTCCACGCCGATGCGGTTGAAGGCGTCGATGCGGTTCTGCAGCAGCTTCTTCACTTCCAGGTCGAACGGCGTCAGGTAAATTTCGTAAGGGCTGAAGCCCACGCCGAACTCTATGCCGGCGGCGTGGCACTGCCCCGAGAGTTTGGCCAGTTTCTCCTCGAGCACCTTGGGGAACGGCTCGCGCCATTTTTTCCGCAGGTAGCCGTCGGCCTTGGGCGCGTAGATATAGAACGAAAACCCCTGTTTCTTAAGGAAGCCCGCGTAGTCCGCGCGCTGCCCCCAGCTCCACGGTTCCCCGTAAAAGCCTTCTATGACGCCCAGTTGATTCACAGCCATTTTTCACCTCTCTATAGTATCACAGCAGCGGATTTGAAACTACGCCGTCGGCGAGCTTCGGTTCGAACCAGGTGGACTTCGGCGGCATCACCTGGTTGTCGTCGGCCACGGAAATAAGCTCGTCCAGCGTTGTGGCGAACAGCGCGAAAGCCGCAGCCATCTCGCCGGAATTCACGCGCTTCTCGAGCTCCCCGAGACCGCGTATGCCGCCCACGAAATCCACGCGGTCCGACTTGCGCAGGTCCTGGATGCCCAGCACTTTGTCCAGCACCAGGTCGGACAGCACGCTCACGTCCAGCGCCTTCACCGGGTCCTCCTGCATAGCGGGGGTCTTTACGGCGGGCTTCAGCAAATACCATTTGCCGCCCAGGTACAGGCCGAACTCGCGGCGCGCGGCGGGCTTCGCCTGGCCGGCGGTTTCCTTCACGTCGAAACTTTCTTTAACTTTGGCCAGGAACTGCTCCGGGGAAAGGCCGTTGAGGTCCTTCACCACGCGGTTATAGTCCCAGATCTTCATTTCGTTCACGGGGAAAGCCGCAGCCAGATAGACGTTGTAAGGCTCCGTCCCGGTATGCGCGCTTCCGCGCTGCGCCACCATGAATTTCTTGACGCGGCTGGCGGCCGCGCTGCGGTGATGCCCGTCGGCGATATAGACGGTTTTTTGTTTTTCGGAAGCGTCGGAGATGGTCTTTATGTCCGCGTCGTCCGAGACCACCCACAGGGTGTGTATAACTCCGCCCTGGCCGGCGGCGGAGAACTCGGGGGCGTTCTTCACGGTCTTCTTTATCACGGCGTCGATCTCGGGGATAGGCTTGAAGGCGATGATGCCGGGGCCCGTCTGCGCCTTCACGTATTTTATCTGGTTCACGCGGTCGTCCTCTTTAACGGGGCGGGTGAACTCGTGCTTGCGGATGCGGTTGGCGTCGTAGTCGTCCACGCAGGCGCCCACCATCAGGCCGGTCTGGATATGCTGGCCCATCTGCAGGCGGTACACGTAAAAGCAGGGCTTTTTCTCGCGCACCAGCACGCCCTGGTCGAGCATCTTCCGGAAATTCTCGGCCGCCTTCTCATAGACCGCGGGCGCGTGCACGTCGGTGCCGGGCGGCAGGTCTATCTCGGCCTTGGAAACGTGCAGGAAGCTCAGCGGCTTGCCCTTGGCGAGCTCCCGGGCCTCTTCCGAGTCCAGCACGTCGTAGGGCGGCGCTATGATCTCCTGGGCTTTGCCTTTGGCGGGGCGGATGCCGCAGATGGGGGTGAATAAAGGTAGTTTGGACATGGCTTGGACCTTGTTAGCTATAAACTGACAGGCCGGTAAGCCCGTGCGGGCCGCCTTAAGCGGCCGCGCACGCGCCTACCAGCCTGCCGGCGCTGCGCTTATATTTTATCTCCGTTCACCGCGTGCTTGCGCACTCCGTTGAGCAGGTAGTCGGCTATCTGCTCGGCGGCCTGCCTGGCCACGGTAACCTGCGCGTCCTTGGTGGAGGCCGCTATGTGCGGCGTGCAGATGATCTTCCCCACGCCGAAGAAAGGATGCTCGGTGGCGGGCTCCTTGGCGTACACGTCGCACGCGAAGCCGGCTATCTGGCCGCTTTCCACGCCGGCCTTGATATCCTCTTCCACCATGATGCCGCCGCGGGCGCAGTTGATCAGGCGCACGCCTTTCTTCATTTTGGCGATGGTGTCCTTGTTGATCATGCCTTTCGTGGCCGGGTTGATGGTCACGTGGTAGGTGATGAAGTCGCTTTTGGCGTACAGCTCTTCGAGCGTGACCACGGTCACGCCCAGCTCCCCGGCGCGGGCGGGCGTCATGGCGGGGTCGAACACTATAACGTTCATCCTGAGCCCCTTGGCGCGGTCGGCCACCACGGCGCCGATGTTGCCGCAGCCCACTACGCCCAGCGTCTTGCCGGTCAGCTCCACGCCTTCGAACTTGCTCTTCTCCCATTTGCCGGCGTGCGTGGAGGCGTTGGCCTGCGGGATGTGGCGCGCCAGCGCCATCATCATGGCCACGGCGTGCTCGGCGGTGGAAACGGTGTTGCCGAACGGCGTGTTCATCACCAGCACTTTCTTTTCGCTGGCGGCTGCCACGTCGATATTGTCCACGCCGGCCCCGGCGCGGGCCACGGCTTTCAGTTTCTTGGCCGCTTCTATGATGTCGCGGGTAAGCGTGGTGGCGGAGCGCACTATTATCGCGTCGAACTCGCCGGCGCAGGCCTTCAGCTCCTCCGGCTTCATGCCGGTCTTCACCACGGGCTCGAGCCCTTTGTCCTTCAGCACTTTCTCGCAGAGGGAATCGGCTTTGTCGGCAATAAGGACTTTCATCATTTCACGGTCTCCTTGATGTATTCTTTGGCTACGGCTTCGTAGGCCCAGTCCAGCCAGTGGGTGAGGGCTTCTATATCGGAAGTCTCTACGGTGGCGCCGCACCACACGCGGATGCCGGCCGGGGCCTTGCCGTAGGAATTGATGTCGTAGGCCACGCCCTCTTTATCGAGCATGGAGGTTATTTTCTTGGCGGCCTTGGTCTTGTCCTCGTCGGACAGCTTCTGGAACCACCCGGCTTTTATTTTAAAGCAGACGGAGGTGTTGGAGCGGGTCTCTTTGGTCTCGGCCAGGAAGCCGATCCACTCCGACTTCTCCACCCAGCGCTCGAAAGCGGCCAGGTTGGCGTTGGAGCGCTTCACCAGCCCCGGCAGGCCGCCCACGGTCTCGGCCCACTTCAGGGCGTCTATGGCGTCCTCCACGCACAGCATCGACGGCGTATTGACGGTGTTGTATTCCAGCTCGCCGGGCAGCAGCTTCTTTTCGTCCACGAGGCGGAAGATCTTGGGCACGGGCCAGGTGATATTGGCGTTCTGCTCCTCCATGCGCTTGACGGCCTTGGGCGAAAGGATGATGACGCCGTGCGCCGCTTCGCCGCCCAGCACTTTCTGCCAGGAGAAGGTCACCACGTCGAGCTTCGTGAAGTCCAGCTCCATCGCGAACACGCCGGAGGTGGCGTCGCAGATCACCAGGCCCTCATGGTTGGCGGGCAGCCAGTCGAGGTTCGGCACTTTCACGCCGGAGGTGGTGCCGTTCCAGGTGAAGATGATATCGTTCTTCGCGCCGGCCTTCGTCAAATCGGGAAGTTTGCCGTAATCGGCCTTGTACTCGTTCACGTTGGGGAGCTTGAGATATTTTTTGGCGTCGGTCATCCAGCCTTTGCCGAAGGATTCCCAGCCGAAGATGTCCACGGGCCTGGGGCCGAGCAGGGTCCACATGGCCAGCTCCACCGCGCCGGTGTCGGAGCCGGCCACCACGCCTATGCGGTAATCGGCGGGCAGGTTCAGCACTTTTTTCATGCGGTCGGAAACTTCCTGCAGGCGGGCCTTGCCTTCCTTGGAGCGGTGGGAACGGCCCACCAGCGCGTTCTTCAAAGCGTCAACGGTCCAGCCGGGGCGCTTGGCGCACGGGCCGGAAGAAAAGTTCGGACATTTGGTCTTAAGAGTAGGTTTTTCCATTATAAATCTCCCTGGGTTTTCTTCGCGTATGATCACGCGCCCGCCTATATTTAATTATATTAGCCGTAAATTTGCAACCCGCACCCCGGGCGTCCGCGTTCTTTGGCCGCAAAACAGGTCCGCCCCGGAGACGCGCAGGCTGCCTGCACCTCCGCGCCCCCAAGGCGGGGCCCCCGTCACTTGCCGGGCTCACAGCAGGTTCTTCTCCTTGAAACTGCAGAACCCCCCTTTGGCCACTATCACGTGGTCCAGCAGCTCTATGCCCAGCAGCCGGCCCGCCTGTACCAGCCGCTTGGTCAGCGACAGGTCCTCGTCCGACGGCTCCAGGCAGCCGGAGGGGTGGTTATGCGCCACTATCACGCTGGCGGCCAGGTTCTTCACCGCCGGCTCGAACACCTCGCGCGGGTGCACCAGGTTATAGTTGAGCGTGCCCACCGAAATTATCTCGCGCTTTATCTCCTGGTTGCGGGTGTCCAGGTAGAACACCACGAAATGCTCCTTTTTCTGCTCGCGGATGTCGCGCAGCTCCTCCCAGATGTCGCGCGGCTTAAGGTAGATGCCGTTCTTTTTCCCGGAGAGGAAACGCCGGCCGAGCTCGAACACGGCCATTATTTCGCAGGCCCGGGCCGGCCCCAGCCCCGGCGCGGCCTTCAGCTCGGCGAAGCCCGCCCGGGCTATCTCCCCCCGGCCGAACTTCCGCAGCAGTCCGGCGGAGAGGTCCAGCACGTTCGTGCCGCGCGTGCCGGTGCGCAGTACGATTGCCAGCAGCTCCTCCTCGCTGAGCTTGTCCGGCCCGTAGCGCATCATTTTTTCCCGCGGCCGCTCCACGCGCGGCATGTCCTGAATGGTCCCGGCTCCTTTCATAAAGCCCCCTTTTTGCCATAAGTTCACGGCAATAGCATAGCAGGCCAACCCGACATACGCGTGTCGGGTTGAAAAAACGCGGCTTTCCGGCCGCGGCATGGATTTCGATCAGCTAAAGAAAAAAGCCCGCCAGAAAGCGGGCTTTTCTATTAGCGGGCCGTGGTAGTTTCCCGTCTTTACCCGCCCCCGCCGTCGAACGAGAACGAGGAGGCCGGGGGTTCGGGGATAGTGTTCACAACGGACAGGAACGTGCGGCTGTCGTTCTCGCGGATGCCGTCGGTGTTGACCTCGGCCGGGACCGTGTTGCCGTCTTCATCGGTAAGCTGCACTTCTACGGTATATGTCCCTTCGGCGAGCTGCCGGGGTTCCCAGGTGGTAGACAGCCCCCGGCTGAACAGGAAATTCTCGGCGGGAACGTCCTGGGTACCGCCGTCGGAGTTCTGCGAGGGATACAGCGAGCCGGACGGTTTGTCCAGGGCCGCCGTTCCTTCCGTAAGGACCGAGACGTTTCCTTTAGCGCCTATCAGGCGCACCGAATAGCGGAGAGCCCGGCTCCTGTTATCCAGGGCTATAAAGGAAAGTTTCACTTTCCCGCCCGGCGTGATAACATTAGGATAGACGCTCAGGTCCTTCACCAGCGGCGGAAGCAGCCTGGAAGCCGATTCCATTACGGCCCTTGTGTAGCCGGCCGACGTTCCCACGCGCTCGCGGCTTATCTCCGGCATCCTTGAGACCATGGTCCTGCCCGTGTTGGAGCCATGGCCGCTGTTGCCGCCCGGTTTGTCTTTCCAGAAGATGTAAGTGTCCTTGCCCCCGCCGTACGAGCCGCGCGCCCCGAAAGTGACGTCCTCTCCGGACCTGGACGCTTCCGGAGAAGGCACCCAGAACGGTACCCCGGTCTCCGGGTTCAGCCAGGAGGCCAGGCGGGAGCGCGTGTCGTCCTGCAGCAGCTGATAATATTCATACGGCGCCTTGGAGGAGTCTATCTCCGGCACCTGGCCGATCTCGCCGAAAAAGGCCGCGTACTCCTCCAGCCCTTCCGACAGGAAGTGTTCGATGTTAGCCGCGTGCGCCGGAACGGCCATATCCTGCGTAAGGTGGCAGATCACGCCCAGCGCCTGGTACGCGTCACCGGGCTTTAACGCTTTGTAGTTCCCAAGCACCCCGCCGGGGTTCTTCCTATTGCCCGTTTCCCAGATCTCCTTTGGTCTGCCTCCGTTGTCCTTCATCATATCCGCGTGGCCGCTTTCGGAGGCCGAGCCGTCCTTAAGGATGGACGAGGCCCTGTCCAGGTCGGGGTAGGCGTCCTTGTTTATCCGCTTCAGCGCTTCTTTCGCTATTTTTTTATGGGTAGAACCGAAAAGGGAATGCCACCTGGTATCTCCGCCGGGGCCGGCATCCAGCGCGGAAACGCACGTTCCGCCCGCCAGCAGCAGCGCTATCGCAAGGCTGTAAGTTTTTTCATTCATTCTATAGAACCTCATATACTCTACGTGCCAAACGGCAAGCACAAGGTGTCATAGATATTCTATGCTGTTGCGGCGTAAAGTATAAGGGGCAAAGGACTTAGTCTCGGGATGTCATTGGACCTATGGAGCCCCTGACAAAAAAAGCCCCGGTTCAGGGAAGAGGGGAAGCTGCTTCTTAACGATTCCGCTGCCCCCCGGGGGGGCATATATTTATTTCTTTAAGATTAGGCCGAAGCAGATGTAGCGGCGGACAGGAGGGCTTTTTGAAGCAGGGCTTTTATCAGCTGCACCTTGAAGCGGTTCCTGGTCAGCGGACGGACTTCTTTTACGGCAAGTTCCCCGGCAGCCGCGGCGGTTCTTTCGTCAGGCCGCTTCCCCTCCAGGAACTCCTCGACGGCTTTCAGCCTGAACGGAACGGGGGCCACGGCGCTCAGCACAAGCCTTGCGTCCCGGATCTTTCCGCCGCCGGAATTAAAAAGGCAGGCTAAACCGGCTATGGGGAAATCTATGGAGTTCCGTATCCTGAACTTGTGGTAGCTTTGAGCGCTGCGCAGCCGCGGCGCCGGCACCAGTATTTCCTCTACCAGCTCGTCCTGGTCCAGCACGGTGGACCTTAAAACGCCCGCTGTGAAAAATTCTTCGGCCGCCACGGTACGTTTGGTGGTTCTTATCTTTGCGCCAAGGGCCGCCAGCGCCGGCGCCAGGTCAGAAGCGTTCACGGCCACGCAGCTGCAGTCGATGCACCGCTTAGCCTCAGCGCGCAGCGCCTCCGGGCTGAACCCTTTACTTTCGGAACATTTGGTGCGCGCGCAATGCGCGCCGCAGTCCGCGTTCAGCGCCAGCAGCGGGCTCACGGCCGCGCGCGCTGTCTTTTCAGGCCGGCCGCCGCCCAGGTAAACGTCTATCGCCCGCGCGGCCCTGCGCCCGGCGGCGATAGCGTGGATCACCGACGCCGGTCCGCTCACGGCGTCCCCGCCCGCGAAAACTCCGGGCAGGCTGGTGGCCTGCGTGGTTTCATCCGCAATTATCAAATCCCGCAGAGTCTTAACGCCCGCGGCGTAGCCGAGTTCCGCGGTCTGGCCGATGGCCAGGATGATCTGGTCGGCTTTAACTATCTGTCGGCGCGCCTCGTCGAAGTTCGGGGCGAACCGGCCCTGCGCGTCGAAGACCGACGAGCAGCCGGCAAATTCCATTCCCTTCAGCTTCCCCCCCGTTTCAAGTATCCGCTGCGGCCCCCACCCCGGCAGAATGCGCACGCCTGCTTTCACGGCTTCGGCTGTCTCCGCCGGAAAGGCCGGCATGGCGTCCCTGGCCTCCAGGCACGCCATGGTAACGTGCCGCGCGCCGGCGCGCCGGGCGCTCACCGCCACGTCCACCGCCACATTGCCGCCGCCGATAACCAGCACGTCCCTGCCTGCCGGCCCGCGGCCGGGCCCGCCCTCCGTAAGGAAAGCCATGCCGGAAGTGAGCAGTTCCGCCTTCTCCAGCCGGAGGTTTTTCTGCGCCCAGGCGCCGGTGGCCAGGAACACGCTGTCGAATTCTTTGCGCAGGGCGTGCAGGGACACGCCGCGGCCTATCTCCGCGTTCAGTTCAAAACTTATCCCCATAGCTTCCAGCGCCGCTATCTGGGCGCGCACCAGGTGCCTGGGCAGCCGGTACGCCGGGATGGCATAGGCCAGCATCCCGCCCGCGCGGGGCAGCCTCTCGAACACCGTCACCTGGTGGCCGGCCAGCCTCAGGTAATAAGCCGCCGCCAGCCCGGCCGGGCCCGACCCTACCACCGCTACTTTTTTCTTTGTCCGCTTAACGGGCGGCTTCATAAATTCGGCCGCCTGAGCAAGGATCTGATCGCCGAGGGTCCGCTCCAGGGCGCGGATAGACACCGCTTCGTCGAACCCGCCGCGGTTGCACTGGCTTTCGCAAAGATGCGGACAGACGCGGCCCGTCAGGGCGGGCAGAGGATTGTTCTTAAGGATGATAGCCGCCGCGGCGCTAAGGTCACCCGCCCGCACCCGGGCAAGATAGTCCGCAACCTCCACGTTCCCGGGGCAGGCCGCCGTGCAGGCCGGCGCGGCTGCCCTAACGCCGCCGAACACCGAGTGATAACGGTTCTCGCCCAGCAGCGCGCCGCAATGCGTTCCGCCTTTGCGCAGGCAATGGAACTGGTCGTCCGGCGTGCGGTAGTACCAGCACCGGGGCTCCTGGCAAAGGTTCCCGGCTATGGTGGCCATATTCCTGAGCTGCGGGGAAGCCACGCTGCGCGCCGCCTCGGCGAGAAGCCTGTAGTTCACGTTAACGGCCTTATGCGCGGCTATTTCAGCCAGCGGCGTCAGCGCGCCGATGCGCAGCCCGCTGCGCCCCCCGGAAATATAGCTCAGGCCGGGGATAGTTTTAAGGTCCACTACCAGGGCCGGGCTATCCTTGTGGATCTTGTCCTTGAGGGCGCCCAGCGCGTCGGTGCCGCCGGCTATGGCCAGCGCCCGGTTCGCCCCGGAGAGGGCGGCGGCCGCTTCTTTGAGCGACTTCGCCGGCAGGTGCTCGAAATTCTTCATCGCCATAAGTTACGCCTTCCCCAATGCCCGCAAAATTTTTTCAGGCTTTACCGGGATATCGTCTATCCTTACGCCGATAGCGTTATAAATGGCGTTGAGCACCGCGCGCGGGGTGCAGGTAACCGTGCCCTCGCCTATGCCGCAAGCGCCGTACTCGCCGGCGCCCCGCCACACTTCCAGCAGGGCGGGGTCGATGTCCGGCATGTCCGCCATGGTCGGGATCTTATAATCCAGCCAGTTGAAGTTAAGCGGAACGCCGGTGGCCTCGTCGTAAATTATTTCCTCGGTCAGGGCCTCGCCCAGCCCTATTACCTGCCCGCCTATCTGCTGGGCTTCCGCGCCGGAGGCGTACATTACGGTGCCGCAATCGTTCAGGACCACCAGCTTCAGCACCTGCACCCGGCCCGTGCCGGTATCAACTTCCACTTCGGCGAAATTGGCGATATACGGAACGCCGGTCTTTTCCGGGTTGGGCGGCCTGCCCGTTTCCACCACCACGGGCAGCATGTCCCCCCGCATGAAGACGTCCCTGACCGTAATACTTTTGCCCGGGGCCGCTTTGCGGTGAACGCGCCCGCCGGTTATGTCCAGGTCTTCGGGCTTAGCCTTCATAAGCTTCGCCGCTTTTTCCAGCAGCCGCGCTTTCACTTCGCGGGCGGCATGGGCGATCACTTCGGACTGCAGGTAGGAAACGGCGCTGTCGGTCTGCACGCAGTCCTTCAGGCTGGTCTCGGTGTCCACCGTGTGCGGCCAGACGATATCTTCCGGGCCGATGCCGAGAAAGCCCAGCGCTTCGGCGCAGCCCAGCACGTTGCAGGTGTTGGAGCCCGTGCCGGTCTCCACCGTGGGCGCGTCCAGCACAACGCTGCAATCCGGGTTCACCGTTATCCTTACGCGTATCTCGCCGCGGCGCGCTTCCTGCCACTCGGCGTGCCAGGCGGGATGGAAAGAGAAGCCCACGCCGCGTTTCTTTACCCGGTCGTAGACCGGCCCCGCGCCCGGCTTGTGACGTTTGGCCGCCCAGCCTATCCTTTTGGCCCCCTCGCGCAGCACCGCGGTCAGGCTTTTGTCCGGCAGGCCGCCCCACTCGTGCCCGAAGTTCTTCAGCGCCAGGTCGATGGGGTCCATGCCGAGCCTCTCCGCCAGCATGTCCACCATGTGGCCGAAGATCAGGTTGAACTGCGAGTTGCCCACGCCGCGCATCATGCAGGCGGGCAGCTTATTGGTATAAACGCCGTAGGATTCCATCCGGACGTTGGGGATGTGGGCCAGCGCCGCCTCAGTGATCTCAGTAGGGGCGAATTTCAGGGCGAACATGGTGTGGTCGGCGTAAGCCCCAGAATTCCCGATGGACTTAAAATACATGGACGTGATGGTGCCGTCTTTTTTGGCGCCCACTTTGCCGGTGTAAATGGCCGGCTGGCGGGAATCGTGGAAGCTTTCCCGGCGGCTGTGCCTGAATTTTACGGGCCGGCCCGTCCTTTTCGAAAGCAGCGCGGTAAAAAGGAAGAACGGCTGGTCGCCGGTATCCCCGCGCCCGAACTGCCCGCCGACGTAAGAACTGATCACGCGGACCTTGTTCAGCGGCAGGTTCAGCATCTGGCTGATATGCATCCTGGACTGGTCAGCCTCGTAGGAATTGGACAGCACGGTGAGTTTGTCCGGCTTCCAGTCCACCAGGCAGCACCAGTTGTCAAGCGAAGCCTGCGTGGCGTTGTGGTGCACCGAGGTCGCTTCGATCACTACGTCCGCCTGCGCAAAGCCTTTATCCGCGTCCCCTTTATCCACGAACACATCCGCTCCCCCAACCACGTCCTTGGGCAGGATATTGCGCGGCGCTATCCCGGGATGGATTACCGGCGCGCCCGGTTTCATGGCTTCTATGGGATTAAGCACGAAAGGCAGCACTTCCCACTCTATCTTTATAAGACTGAGCGCCTCCTCGGCGATCTGTTCGCTCTCGGCCGCCACCACCGCGCCCACTTCGTCGGTGGCCCAGCAGGCGTGGTCGCCCAGCACGCGCCTGTCGCGGAAATGGCGCCACATCATGCGCTCGTAGGAGACCGTATCCACGCCGTCGGTCCAGCCGGCGCTGGTGGGCTTAAGCGCGGCAACTTCGGGGTCCTTATAGGTCAGTACCGCTTTTACGCCGGGCAGCTGTTCGGCTCTGCTCGCGTCCAGGCTTTTTATGCGCGCGTGGGCGTACGGGCTGCGCAGCACTTTGGCGTACAGCAGGCCGGGATACCGGCTTTTCAGCGTAAGGTCGTCGGCGAACTCCGTTTTGCCGGCGGCTTTCTCCAGCGCGTCTATCCTCGGGCGGTAAGAACCGATGAAGCTGCGGGGCACGCGGGACTTGTAGGGGATCTTAGCGCCGCTGCCGGAGGGCTTTTGTTCTTTCACGGCTTGCCTCCTTCCGGCTCCGGCTCACGGCTGGCGCGCTGCACCGCCCGCGCTATACCGGCATAGCAGCCGCAGCGGCAGATATTCCCCGAAAGGCCTTCTTTTATCTCGCCCAGCGTAGGTTCCGGGGTTTCACTCAGCAGGGCTTTTGCCGCCATCACGAAACCGGGCGTGCAGAACCCGCACTGCATGGCCGTGCCGTAGCCGGGCTCGCACTGCCCGGCGAAAGCCCGGATAAGCGGGTCGTCCGCGGAAAGGCCTTCGATGGTGAGAATTTCATGCCCGTGCGCCTCGACGGCCAGTTTCATGCACGATAAGACCGCTTTGCCGTCCATGATAACGGTGCAGGCGCCGCAGGCGCCTTCGTCGCAGGCCACTTTAAGGCCGGTATAGCCGAGTCTCTCCCGCAGCAGATAGGAAAGGGTCATCGCCGGTTCAATGTCGCGGCCCGGCTCGAACTCATGCCATTGGCCGTTGATCCTGATCTTTACCGGAGTTTTTTTTGCCTCGGGCGCAGGCTGCCCTGGTCTTATCTTCATGCGCTCCCCCTCATGTTATCCGTTACGGCGCCCCCGCACCAAGGCCGCCGCCGGCAGGGAAAAAATATGCCGGGGGCTTAAAACGATAAGCCCCCGGCATGTAAGCTGACCTTATTGCTGCGGGAAGTCGAAAGCGGCGGCTTCCTCGGCCACGGCATTGCAGCGCTTGCCCGTAGCGTCGGTCATCTTGGTGCGCATATAGCCCGTCTCGCCCCAGGACGCGCCCCAGCTGTTGCGCATTATCCAGATGCCTTTGCCGGGCGGCAGGTTGCCGTTCTCGTCGAACGCGGCGCCCTCGTTGTCCCAGCCCACGATGTTGATCATGTGGTCCAGCTCGCCGGTCTTGCAGGCGTTATAAATGCCGCCGCTGTAGCTCTGCCAGCGGCCGACCCCTGCCGCCACGCCGATGGAAATGGCTTTCCCCGTGGAGGTCATATAAGCCTCTATGTCCCTGACGGTGGGGCCGGTGGCTTTCTCGCCCAGCATGAACCAACCGTCAATGTGCGCCGCAAAGGGCATAACGGCCGGGCATTTGCCGGAGCCGGACTTGTAAGGGCAGGCGCTGTAAAGCGGCTGGCCGCGCGGGGGCACGAAATCGGCGGCCGAATCGAAATAGCCGCCTTTGCAGCCGGCGGCGTAGGTGGAATTGTCAACCAGCCATTCCTGCGAAAGGCGGCCCGGGTCTTTGCCGCCCAGCGCATGCCCGTCGCGATGGGTGGACGTCAGGCTGAACGCCCAGCAGCTGCCGCAGCTGCCCTGGTTCTCCACCTTGGTCAGATTAGGGCGCAGGTCGAGCGCATTAGGGATCGCCACCTTCACATCCTTGAAGGATTTCCAGAGCGCGGCCGGCAGGTCCTTCCTGATCAACCCTTTGGCATAGTTCACCGGCGTCCTGGTTTCGGTAAAAGTTAATTCCGGGAATTCCGGAGCAGCAACGCTGTCCGCGGCCGCCACCGTCCGGAGGTCGGTCACCAGCGTTTTAACGTCGCCCCGCTGGTCGAAGGTAACGCTGTTATCAGCCGCAACAGCGGCGCCGGCCAGTGAAACGCCGGCAAGGAACACTATCAGCCATTTTTTCGTCATTGTAGTCTCCTAACGGCGCCCTGGCGCCCGGGTCTTATGCAGATAAGGGGAATTATACCACAATCCTGACAACGGTCAAGTCTATTGGCCTATAAATTTCAGGGTCTAACGGCCCATACGGGACCTCCCGGTTATTTGTTTTACTTTCTCCGGGCTTAACTATGATCCATCTGCTCCTGCTTTCTATAGCGTCGCTGGGCTGGGCCTCAAACTTCAGGCAGGACGCCTGCGTGGCCGCCGCCGAAGCCGCGGTGTACCGCCATCTGCCCGCCCTGCGCGCCGAAGCGGAGAACGTAAGAACGGCAGCGCAATTTGACTGCGGCGAAGCAGCTTTGATACGGGACCTGGACCGCCCGGCGGCCACGGCCAACGCCGCGTTCGAAAGGACCGTGGAATTCCTGGAAAAACTGCCGCTGGACTTCACCAGGAGAAGCCTGGATTATGTCACCCCTTACTGCAGAACGGACAGCGCTTATTACGGCCCTTTCTGCATGGCCTCGGACATCGAGGCGGCCAAGGACGTTTTCCGCGATCCAGAGCTGCTCGGGGCGCTGCCGGGGGCGGTGCGCGCCGTGGCCGAACAGGCGCGGCGCGAAGGCGATATAGACCTTGTGCGGACCGTCTCCCGGGCAATGCCGGCCCGGACCGACCGCTACCAGGCCGTGAGGCTGGCGGCCTTCCTCGGGCTGGACGACAACGGGGTGCAGTCCGACCGCCTCAAGGCCGACCTGCTGTGGGCGGGCCGCTACGACGACTATGCCCTGGTCTTCGTACCGCTCAGCCAGTATATTTCCGGGCGCTACTCGGACTACGAGGACGGCGCCTATTTCCCGATGCTGCTCTTCGCCACCCGCACCGGCAAAGCCGTCTTCCCCGGCTCGCCGCAGGGAGAAAAAAAGACCTACAAGGCCTTCGCGGCCATGTACCTGGGCTGCAAGCTGGGCCGGGACGGCTTTAACCATGATTTCATAAACGCGCAGGCCGGCTCGCTCGGCTTCTTCTACGAAGCCATAAAAGCCCGCGACCTCAGCGACGTCGGCCCGTTCATGGCAAAAGGATTTCAGACCGCCCGGTTAATGAAAGCGGCCGCCGATTACGGCCAGAGCCTCTGCCGGTAGAGGGGACAGGGGACGTATTTGACTTTTTGACTATTTGCCGGCGGAGCCGCCGGGGTCAGCGTTTTCCCAGTTCGTCCAGCGACCTGGCGGGGGGCGCGTACGTCCGCTGCCTGGCGGCTACTTCCAGGATCTTTTCGAAGGAAGGCTCTATCCCGGCCTTGCGCATCTCCGCCATCAGCCGCGCGCTGTCGTGAACATGGTTCGCGGCCTTCCTGAAGCGGGTGAAATTCCCGCCCCAGAAATACGCCCGCATGAAACTTTCCAGGTCCTCGGTGAGGATGTCGTGGTTGATGGCCAGCTTCCCGCTCGTGCCGGTGAGATGCCTGGCCTCCATATCTTTTTGATCTTCCACTCTGAGCTCTTCCAGCGGCGCCGCCAGCGAATACTTTTTCTCCAGTTCCCGGGTAATGGCGTACGAACGCCGGAAAGCCAGCGATTCCGTCAGGAAAGTACCGACGTCCGTCAGGCCGTACGCGATATCCTCCAGGTCGAAGTCCTTAAGGTCCCAGCCGCCGGCCCGCCTGGATTTTTTCTCCAGGCCCGCCGCTATCCGGTCCCTCTCCGCGTTCAGCATTTTCCGCCAGCCGCAATAGCGGTCGAGGTGGTGCTGCAGTTCGTGCGCGCACAGCGAGGCCACGGCAAAAAGCGGCCACGAGGCTTTAAAAACTATTATGCGCGGCCGGCCGTTCCTGAAAACGGCCACCGCCAGCGGGTCCGATGCGCGGTCGGCCACTCTGGAGCGCAGCATCTCCTGAATTTCCGCGGCGGGCAGGTCTTTGGCGAACAGGATCTCCGGCAGCGGGCGGCCGAGAGCTTTCATGCCGGTCATCAGCTCCGCTCCCTGGTCCGTAGAGGAGAGAACAAAAGCTATGTCCCTGGCCGTATAGTTCCTGGAAAGCAGGTACTCCCGGGAAAGCACGGCCTGCCCCTGCGCGCCGGCGCCGGTTACGGCGGCGGGCGCAGCGCGCCCGGACACGGGCGCCAGCTGGCCCAGCGCGGAGTCCGCCGGCGCGTCCCTGAGGCCGGCCGGACAGCTGGCGGAGGGGCCTTTGCCGTAAAGGGCGGCCGGAACCGTTGCCAGCACGGCAGCGAGAAGATATTTTCCCGATTTATACATAAAACCCTCTTAAATCGAGTATACCAGCCGCCCGGCTATCTGTCAACCGGCCGGCGCTTCAGCGCGCCAGCGGTTTAAAAGAAGCCGCGCCGGCGCCCGTCAGCCGCGCTTTTTTATTCCTGCGCCAAAATAGTATTATCTGTGGATGGAAACTCCGCGATTCGAGATCTACGCGCCCGTGCGCAACACAATAAACAACGCCCTGGGCGTGGTGGTGAAGGTGGCGGGCGAGAACGTTACCATTCAGCCGCAGGCCGGCGAACGCATGACCTTCCGCGCGCAGTACCTGGCGCCGGCCACCGGGCCCGAAGCCGCGGCGCTGGCGCCGCTGACGGCCCGTCTCCGCCGCGAGGAGGAGGAGCGCGCAAAACCCAAGGCGCCGCCCGACCCCGAACTGATCCGCGCCGAGTTCGTTAAATTCCTGCACCATATAGAAGTGCGCTACCCCGCCCAGGCCAAGGCCTTCGGCCTGTTCTGGAGCGGCGTGCTGGCCGCGGCCGGCGACAACCCCGGCGTCACCTGGGAGATGAAGCCGCATACCGCCAAAACGCCGGGGCCGGTGCTGAAGGTCTACAACGAGGCCACGCAGAAATGGGTGTACTGCCTTACTTTCATCGCGGGCTGGGGCCTGCGCATGGAGATAAAGAAGGAGTTCCTGCCGGCCGAGTTCGTGCCGCTGTTCCCCATCGACCACGCCATGTTCGGCGCGGGCCGCGCGGTGGAGCTGGTCTACGCCAAGTTCACGCCCGAAAAACAGCAGCCCTACGTGGACTGCGTCAAAGAGATCTACAACAAGAACGTACGGCCCGCCGCCTGACGCGGAGGGCCGTACGCTTTACTCCCGGGCAGCCGGGCTAATCCACCGTTATCGATTTGCTGACGTTCTTGGGCGAGTCGGGATGCACGCCGTGGTCCATGATATCCAGCCGGTCCAGGAACTCCATCTTGCGCACGCTCATATCCAGCGCCAGCAGCTGCAGCGCCACGGAGCTGGTGAAGAACGCCAGCAGGTCGTCGCCGGTCTTCGGCAGCGTCACATAGCGCCACCGGTAGGTCTTGGAATACATCGACGGCACGCTTTTCGAGGCGGCGGCGCGCAGCGCGGCGTTCTCCTCGGCTATCACGTAAATGTTCGCGCCGCGGATCTTGTGCGTGTTGATCTGCGAGATGGTCAGGTTCACGTCGCGGGCGTTGGGCCCGGTAACGAACACCAGCGGATAGTTGGTGTACATGCTTTCGAAGAAATTATGCTTCTTGAAGATGCCCGCGAAGATCTCCGCCTCTTCCTTTGAAAGCCCCGCCGGCTTCTTATTGAAGAAAGCGTAGTCCGACACCGCGCGGAAAATATTATAGAGGCTCGCGCCGTCCCGTTCTTTCCCCGGCCGCTCGGCTATGGCGTACTTTATCGACTCGGCGAACTTGTTCACCAGGCCGCCCACGCCCTCCATGCCGAATATGGTGTTCACGCCCAGGATGGTATTGGGCCCGTGCTTGAACTCCGGCGCCTCGAACCCCTCGGTGTGGTTGAGCACCACCTCGCGCACCTTCAGCGCGCCCTCCCGCGCCACCCCCTGCATGCCGGTGGCCAGGATATGCATGCTGGGCTCCAGGAACAGGTCCGCGCCGGCCCCTTTCACCGCCGCCCTGGTGCTCTTTATAGCCGCGTCGATAAGCCCTGGAATGCGGCTGATATTGCGCCTGTGCTTCTCAAGGGCGGGCCCGGGCCTGGCGCCGGCGAGCCGCTCGGCCAGCCGCACGGCCAGGATATAGAGCACCAGCAGCTGGTTGATGAAGCTTTTCGTGGCGGGCACCGCTATCTCGGGGCCGCAATGCAGCGGGATGCAGATGTCGGATTTCTCCAGCGCCAGCGTGGAATTGACGTTGTTGACGATATTCACCCTCACCACTTTCCTGCCGGCTTCCTTCAGCTGGTTGAAAATGTCTATCAGGTCCTTGGTCTCGCCGCTCTGGCTGATGCCGATGACGATATCCCCGTCGTTGACGGCGCGCAGGCACTGCGCCCTGAATCCGCCCGGCAGGCAGGCGGAGATATTCACGCCGGCGATATTGTTGAAGAAAACGGAGGCGCACTGCGCGGCGTTGTACGACGTGCCGCAGGCCACGAAATAGACCGCGCCGCCTTTCCTGCGGCAGGCCGCCACGGCGGCGGTGAACCTGGCCACCCGCGCCGTAATGTCGCGCGTCTCGTCCAGCAGGAACAGCGCGTCCGCCAGCTTCAGCGCGGGCAGCGCGGCCGGCGGGCAGCCGGCGCTCATCTCCTCGAAAGTGCCGGCCAGGGCCGAGCCGTAAGGGCGCGCCCGCAGCGCGGCCCCGCGGATGCGGGCGAACGCCGAAATTTTCTCCGCGGCTGCCGAACGCAGGAACTGCGCCGTTTCTTTTTTCAGCCTGACGGGATCGGTGACGGAGGCGAGCCGCAGCACGGCCGCCTTTATTTCCTTCGCCGCCGCCGGGTTTCCGGCCGCGGCCTCCTCGGCCGCCGCCAGCGCGGGCGACTCGTTGTCGAAATAGTCCACGGCCTTCTGCGTCACGCCGGTCTCGCTGCAGATCTCCTGCTCCATGAAATAGCGGAACGGCTTTTTCAGCCCCGTTTCCTCTATCTTAAGGTGACTGAAGATCTTCTCCTTCTTGATCGCGGCGCCGGTCCTGACGTTGTAGAAATCCACCTTGCTGTCCGTATACAGCGCGAACTCGTCCTCTTTGATGGGATAAAGTATCTTGGTCATCGACAGGACGCTCGCCAGGTCGGACGAGGCTATGACGAAGCGGCCCTTGCCGTCGTGCGCTCCCTCGCCCATGTAAAGGCTGCTGCCGGCCTTGATGCAGGCCATCAGCTCGGTGACGGGGTCCACCACCACGGCGGCGAAGGAGCCCGTCATTATTTTAGAGGCCGCGATGATCGCGGCTTTAAGGGCCCCGTATCTCAGGCGTTTGTCGCCGGAGTCTTTGAGCTTCTTCAGCTCTAGCGCGAAGAAATGCTCCACCGCGTGCACCAGCATCTCGCCGTCGTTGTCGCTCTTCACGTCGTGGCCGCGGGCCGTCAGCCATTCCTTGAGCTGGTCGCAGTTGGTTATGTTGCCGTTGTGCGCGCCGTAAAGGTGGGTGTGGCAATGCACGTCGTGCGGCTGGGCGTTCTCTTTCGTGACCATGCCGAACGTGGCCCAGCGCACCTGCCCGCAGAACAGCTTGCCGCCGAGCTTGTCTATGCCCAGTTTTTTGGTGATCACCGTCGGCGAGCCCACGTCCTTCCTTAAAATTATGCCGCCGGCGCCGTCCTGGATCAGCGCGCCGGTGGAATCATAGCCGCGGTATTCCAGCATCCGCAGCAGCGCCGAGGCGGTCCGCCCCAGGTCCGCCCTGTCACTCTCGCACCGCAGCCCTATAACTCCGCACATAAGCTCACCTCGTAGTTTACCGCAAGCCGGGCGGGAGGATCCCCCCGCAGTTAAATAATACAAAAAATGCCGCGCCGGCCGCCCGCGGCCCCGCCGCCACCGCGCCGGCCGTTCACGCGAAAAAAAGCCGGCCCGCCGCGTTAAGCGGCGGACCGGACACCGGATAAAACCGCGGCGAACTTTAATCCGCGCTGCGCAGGATGCGGTCCACCAGCTTCCAGGAAACGCTGTTCTTGCCCACGTTGACCTGCACGAAATAGATGGCTCCGTCGTCGAGGCTTTCGAAGATCAGGATGGTCCGCCCGCCTTCGTTCATCACTCCCTTGCACTGGCCGTAGGAGGAAGGCAGGCCGCCGGGAACGTCCGCCCCGCGCTCGGCGTCGACGCCCTCCGGCTGCCCGGCGTAGCGCTCCGTTTCCTCGGCGCCCGCTTTTGAATCTATCATCACGGTGCCCTCTTCAGGCTCCGTATCGACCTGTCTTTTCTGCGCCGCGGGGGCGGCTTTCGCTTTTTTTACGTCCGCGGCCTGGGCCGTGATTATCGCGGCTGGATTTTTTTCTAAGGCCGGAGCGCCGGGCTTTTTAGCCTGCGCCTGGGCGCCCAGCGCTATCGCCAGCGCCGAAAGAACAAACACGGAAATAATTGTTCTCATTTGTAAGATACCTCCAGTTATTTTTACGGCCTAGAACCTTTTAACTTCCACCTTCCCGGTCTTTATCCTGAGCAGCCTCAACGCCAGCTGCGAGAACCGCTCCGGGGCGTCGCTGACCATGAAAGCCTCTTTTCCGGCGCGGCCCTTATTGAGCAGGCAGCCGCAGGAAAGGGCGGAGCGCAGGGCCAGCGCGGCGGCGTGGGCGGAATCCACCACCCGCACGCGCGGGCCGAGGACCCGGCCTATGGCCGCCTTGAGCAGCGGGTAATGCGTGCAGCCCAGTATCACGGCGTCCAGCTTCTTCTTTTTAAAGCCGGCCAGATATTCCCTGGCCGCCAGGGCCGCCAGCGGCTTGGCGCACCAGCCCTCCTCTACCAGCGGCACGAACAGCGGGCAGGCCTTTTCAATAACGCCGACGTCCGGGCGGGCGGCCCGGAGCGCCCTGGAATACGCGCGGCTGGCTACCGTGGCCGCGGTCCCGGTAACGAGTATCCGCCCTTTGCGCGGAACGATGGCCAGCGCCGCGTCGACGCCGGGCGCTATCACGCCCATCACCGGCACGGGGGAGATCCGCCGTATGGCTTCCAGCGCCAGGGAGGACGCCGTATTGCAGGCCACTATCAGGAATTTTATGTTCCTGTCAAAAAGATATCTGGCGATCTCTTTGGAGAACTTTATGACCGCCTCCGGGGACTTGGTGCCGTAGGGGACGCGGGCCGTATCTCCGAAATAAATAACGTTCTCCCCGGGCAGCAGTTCGCGCACCGCCTTGTACACGGTAAGCCCGCCCAGCCCCGAGTCGAAAATGCCTATCGGCCTGTCGTTGCCTTTCATGATCGGTCCGCTCTTATTTCCACTGCTTCATTTCCGCGTACTTCGTTATGCCCCTGTAGATGGCGTTGGCTATCTTGGTGCGCACCTTTTTATCGTTAAGGTTCTTCTGGTCTATGGAATTGGTCATAAAGCCCATTTCCACCAGGATGCCCGGGGAATAAGTGCCCCGCAGCACGTAAAAGGCCGCCTGTTTCACGCCGCGGTCGGCGAAAGGCGTCTTCTTGACCATTTCGCCGGCCACCAGCCCCGCCAGGCGGCTGCCTTCGTTCACGTATTCGTTGCGCGCCATGGAATGGAGCAGCATGGCCGCGGCGTCGGACGCCCCGTCCTCCCCCTCCAGCCCCAGCACGGAGTTTTCATAGTCCGCCACTTCCGCCGCGCCGGGGTCGGAGGCCTTCTCGGACATGAAATACACTTCGAAGCCTTTTTCCTTGCGGTCGCGCGAAGCGTTCGCGTGTATCGACACGAAAATATCGGCCTTGTAGCTGTTCGCTATGCCCGAGCGCTCCGCCAGCGGCACGAACTCGTCGTTGCTGCGCGTAAGCAGCACGTCGAACATTTCCCCGCCCTTGAGCAGGTCGTAGAGCTCCTTGGCCACCAGCAGGTTCATTTCCTTTTCTTTAAGGCCGAACAGCTTCTTGCCGCCCGCGTCCTTGCCGCCGTGCCCGGAGTCTATGACTATTTTCTTCCGGCCCGACCGCTCCAGCACCATCTTGTCCGGTATGTTCGGCGCCGTACGGGCGGCCGCGCCGGCCGCGGCGGTGGCGGCCGACAGCCCGAAGTCGCCGGCGGACGGGGCGATGACCGGCGTGTCGGCCTCGGGCTCACTGCCGCCCACCGCCTGAGAGATCACCGCCACGCGCTTGGACACGTCTATCACTATCCGGTCCGGGTCGGAAAGCCTGAAAGCGTCCACCTTGCCGAAATTAGCGTCGGGGTTTATCACCAGCCGCGCCATCTTGTTCTCCTGCACCAGGTCGAAGCCGCGCACCACGCCGTCGCCTATGGATATCTTTTCCTCGCCGGCCAGCACGCCGCCGGCTATGGTGAGCGTCACCAGGTTGTTCTCTTTCTGGGAGGACTGCCATTCCAGCGGCTCCTCCATATAGACCACTATCCGGGTCTTATCCTGGTAGGAGAAATAGTTCACCGAGGTTATGTTGATGTCCCGCTGGGCCGACAGCGAGCCGGTCTCTTTGTTGTAATCCAGCCGGAAGCCGAACGCGCGCCCGAAATACCTGGAGACGAAGAAGTCCAGCGCGAGGAAGGCCTTGCCGCCCCTGACTATCAGCGGGTTCGGGAAAGCGGTCTTCTCGTCGTTGATCAGCACGGAATCCGACTTCATGAAGAAAACCACCTTGTTGCCGCGTATCTGCAGCAGCAGTTTTCCCGAGACCGGGTACCAGTAGATCTTCCCGCCCATCGCCTTGGCCGCCTGGGAGGCGTCCAGATAGACCGCGCCGCTCAGGCTGTACGTGGCCACTTTTCCGGAGTAAACCCCGTTCTTAAGGAAGGAGATCTCCGCCACCTTAGCCAGCGCCGGCGCGCACAGCGCCGCCGTCATCAATAATACCGCCAATGCACGTTTGAACATAACTGAACACCTCTGTCCTTAAACTCTTTATCCCGATCCTCGATCCCCGGTCTTTACTCGAGTATTATCCTGTAATCTTCCCAGGCGAGCTGCGGGTCGCCCACCAGTTTTACGCTGCGGTGGACGTTCTTCTCCAGCAGGCCCTGCTTCTTTTTCAGCGCCTCGCACAGTACGGGGTGCATGGCTACGCGCATGTTCCCGCCCGGGCGGCCGGCGGTGATGTTCTGGATCTCGCGCTGTATCTTTATGATGATGCTCTCGCTGGAAAGCACGCGGCCCGCGCCGTGGCACTCCGGGCATTCCTCGGTGAGCAGGCTGAACGTGCTCTCCCGCTTGCGCTCGCGCGTCATCTCCACCAGGCCCAGCCGCGTCACCGGCAGGATGCGGATCTTGGCGCGGTCGCGGCTGACGGCCGCCTCCAGCGCCTCCACCAGCTTGTGGCGGTTGGACGCCTTTTTCATGTCTATGAAGTCTATGACGATGATGCCGCCGATGTTGCGCAGCCGCAGCTGGCGCGCCACTTCCTGCGCGGCCTCGAGGTTCGTGGCGGTAACGGTCTCTTCCTGGGACTTCGACCCCGTGAAGCGGCCGGTGTTCACGTCTATGGCGCACAGGGATTCCGCCTCCTGGATGATCAGGCTGCCGCCGTTGGGCAGCGGCACCTTTATCTTGCGCAGCTCCTCTATTTCCTTCTCTATGTTGAAGGCCTTGAAGATAGGCGTCTTGCCGTCGTAGAATTTCACGCGCTCGCTGAGGTTGGGCGACATTTTCGCCACGAACTCCTGCACGTTGTGGAAATCGTCCCTGTTGTCCAGCATGTAGATGGCGGTCTCTTCCGAAAGGATGTCGCGGGCCACCTGCAGCGTCATGTCCATGTCCTTGTGCAGCAGGCTGGGCGCGCGCGAGGTGTCGAACCGCGCCTGCACCGAATCCCACATGCGCAGCAGGTATTTTATCTCCCGCTCCAGCTCTTCCTTGGTGGCCCCCTCGGCCTCGGTGCGCACGATGCAGCCCTTGGTGCCCAGCGTGCTTGGGTCGGCGATCTTGCGGATGATCTCCGAGAGCCTGGCGCGCTCGTCGGCGTTCTCGATGTTCTTGGAGACCCCGACGAACTCCTGGAAAGGCGTCAGCACCAGGTAGCGGCCCGGCAGGGACACGTCCATGGTCACCTTCATGCCCTTGGTGCTGATGGCGGCCTTGGTCACCTGCACCATCACTTCCTGGTCCTTCTTGAGCAGGCGCTCGATGGGGTCCTTCTGGTTGCCCAGCACGTCGGAGATGTAGA
>CAIRNJ010000110.1 GCA_903879915.1 uncultured Elusimicrobia bacterium | reverse complement strand
TCATCGCCTCTATCATGGTCTGGTACTTCAGCCGCCAGATGGACGCAGTGAAGGTCGCGGTCATCGTGCTGTTCTCGATCGTCGGCATACTCGGCTCCTACTCGGTGGCGTGGTTCGGCATTCGTATAAACACCTACGCTAATTCGCGCACCGCGTTCGCCGGTCTTAAAGGCCTGCCGTACCCGACCATGGCGATACCGCTGAAGGCCGGCATGAGCATCGGCATGCTCCTGATCAGCGTTGAACTGGTCATGATGCTGTTTATCCTCCTCTTCATTCCCGGCGATTACGCAGGCCCGTGCTTCATCGGCTTCGCTATCGGCGAATCGCTGGGCGCCGCGGCGCTCCGTATAGCCGGCGGTATCTTCACCAAGATCGCAGACATCGGTTCCGACCTGATGAAGATAGTGTTCAAAATCAAGGAAGACGACGTCCGCAACCCGGGCGTGATAGCGGATTGCACCGGCGACAATGCCGGAGACTCCGTGGGTCCGACGGCCGACGGTTTCGAGACCTACGGCGTCACAGGCGTGGCGCTGATAACCTTTATATTGCTGGCCGTGTCGAACCCGGAAGACCAGATAAAGCTGCTGGTCTGGATATTCGTGATGCGCATAGGCATGATCGTGACCAGTGCCTTCTCCTACTGGGTTAATGGTCTTATCACGCACGGCATGTACGGCACCGCGAAGAAATTCAATTTCGAGCATCCGCTCACCATGCTGGTGTGGCTGACCTCGTTCGTATCCATAGCGATGACCTACCTGCTCAGCCGCGTGCTCATCCCTGAGCTCGGCGACGGCACGCTGTGGTGGAAACTTTCCACCATTATCACTTGCGGCACCATAGCGGGCGCCCTTATCCCGGAACTCGTGAAGGTGTTTACCTCCACTAACTCAGCGCATGTGCGCGAAGTGCTGGCGGCTTCCAAAGAGGGCGGACCTTCCCTTAACATCCTGTCGGGCCTGGTGGCCGGCAACTTCAGCGCCTACTGGATGGGCATGGCTATTATAGCCCTGATGGGCTCGGCCTACGTAGTGTCCACGCACGGCCTTGGTATGCTGATGATGTCTCCCGCCATTTTCGCCTTCGGCCTTGTGGCCTTCGGTTTCCTGGGCATGGGCCCGGTGACCATAGCCGTGGACTCGTACGGCCCGGTGACGGACAATGCGCAGTCGGTATATGAGCTGTCCACCATCGAGACCATCCCCGGCATCAAGGAAGAGCTTAAGAAGGACTTCGGCTTTGAGCCTGACTTCGAGAACGCCAAGCGGTTTCTGGAAGAGAACGACGGCGCAGGCAACACCTTTAAGGCCACCGCCAAGCCGGTGCTTATCGGCACCGCAGTAGTGGGCGCTACCACGCTGATATTCGCCATAATACAGCTGCTGAAGGCGAAGTTCGGCGAAGTGGGCCCTCAAGGGATCTACGAGGGGCTTTCCATAATGAACCCGAAGTTCCTGCTCGGTCTCATTACCGGCGGCTCCATCATCTACTGGTTCACCGGCGCTTCCATGCAGGCCGTGACTACCGGCGCGTACCAGGCAGTGGACTTCATCAAGAAGAACATAAAGCTCGACAGCGACGTCAAGAAGGCGTCGGTGGAGGATTCCAAGAAAGTGGTGGAGATCTGCACGAAGTACGCCCAGAAGGGTATGTTCAATATCTTCCTGGTGGTGTTCTTCAGCACGCTGGCCTTCGCCTGCGCTAACCACTACTTCTTCATCGGCTATCTTATAAGCATAGCCATCTTCGGTCTGTACCAGGCCATCTTCATGGCCGACGCGGGCGGCGCGTGGGACAATGCCAAGAAGATCGTTGAGACGGAACTGAACGCGAAGGGCACGCCGCTGCACGACGCCACCATAGTTGGCGACACGGTGGGCGATCCTTTCAAGGACACTTCTTCCGTGGCCATGAACCCGATAATAAAGTTCACCACGCTGTTTGGTTTGCTGGCCGTGGAGCTGGCCATAACGCTGGACCCGAAAGTGAGCCATGCTCTGGCCGCCGTTTTCTTCGCGATAAGCGTGGTCTTCGTCTGGCGCTCTTTTTACTGCATGCGCATAAAGAGCTGACATCGGTGGTCAGTGAGCAGCGTTCAGGGACAGTACGAAATGAGCTGCTCACCGGCCGCTGACCGCCGGCCTCTGTTCTCATGTTTTTATTCAAAAAACTGCTGACCCCGTTCCTGCTGCCGCCGGGTGTATTCTCGGCGCTGGCGTTCTGCATGGCCGCTCTGCGGTTTAGAAAAGATCGTAAACAATCCCTGGTCTGGGCCGGTTTCGCCCT
>CAIRNJ010000109.1 GCA_903879915.1 uncultured Elusimicrobia bacterium | reverse complement strand
GGTAGGCGGTAAGGCCTACGCACCAGTTGCCTTTTTCGTAATCCACGAACACGCCGTTGCCCCACCTGTTGTGCAGTATCTCGAGCGGGTAGGACGTGTTTATTATGAACGGCAGGCGCAGCACCTTCGAGCCCAGCAGGGTGAAGGAGGGCATGCCGTAGCCGGTCTCCCAGAAATTCTCAACCAGCGCGAATTTGGCGTAGGGATACGGGCCCAGCAGGGCGGTATAGAACGGAATGTATTTCTCGGCGGCGGCCAGGTAGCGGGCGGCCAGGTCGGCGTCGGGCGTTAGCAGGAAGGCGTACAGCGCCGGGCGGCCGGGCAGGGAATATTCGTGGTAGGCCGCGCAGGCCAGGGTTATGTCGTCCTGCGGCGTCGTCTCTTCCCAGGTGGAGAAGTTCTCGCCGTTCACCAGCGCCTGGACGCTGCGCGCGCCGCCGGCCACGGAGTTGTACGGCGCGGGCAGGCGGGTCTGGAGGCGGTAGGTCACCAGCGCGTTCTCAAAGACCGGGTACCAGCCGGAGGAGCCGGAGAGATAGCAGCCTTTCTCCGAGATGAGGCCGGGGGTTTCCGAAAAGCTGCGCGCGTATTCCTGGGCCTGTTCGGCCGGCGGGTGGGCGATAACGCCGGAATATTCCAGCGTGAAAGTTCTGGCGGGCTTGGCCAGTTTTACGCGGTACGCAGCCAGCACGGCGGAGGTGGCGCCGTTTATGCCGTAGCGGGCGGCGGCCGCGGGGTCTATTTCCTCCAGGGCGGCGCCGGGCTGTTTTACGGCGGGGTTCAGGCCTTTGTGCAGCGTGAAGACGAATTCGGCCGACGGGGCCTGGAAAGTGAGCGTGTCGGCGGCGGCCAGGCTGCCATGCGCGGGGTTTATGGAGGTGTTAAGCTGGTGGCGCACGGCGGCGGCGTTGCCGGCCAGCGGGAACATGACGAGCAGCAGAGGAATTATTTTCATAATTAAAAGTTCGGCGAAACCTGCAATATAATATAATTTTATCAGCCCTTGCCGCAGGCGCGGCAGGGCGGATATGGAAGACAACGGACCAGGCGCAAAGAATTTCCCCGCTAAGGCGGTCTATTTCAATATTACGGCCAAGACGGTCATAATAGGGCTGCTGCTTTTCGCTTTCAGGGGCAGCCTGCGGTGGGAGGCGGGCTGGGCGTACCTGTGGCTTTTTGCGGTGTGGATCTTCATTAACACGGCGCTGCTGCGGCGCAATAACCCGGAGCTGCTGCTGCGCCGGCTGATGCTGGCGCCCGACCCCGCGCCGGGGCAGGACAGGTATTTCGCGCGGTCGAACCCCGTGCTGAGCGGGGCTATGCTGGCGGTGAGCGCCTATTATCCGCACTGGCCCGAGGGCGGCTACTGGCTGTGGCTGCGCGTGCTGGCTTTCGCGGGGCTGGCGGCGGCTTACTGGGCGGTTACGTGGACCATGCTCAGCAACGCCTTCGCGCTGAAGGCCGTGCTGGTGCAGCCGGGGCAGACGCCGGTGCGGACGGGGCCCTACGCTTTCGTGCGCCATCCTTTTTACGCGGCTTTCCTGCTGGCCTGCGCCTGCACGCCGGCGGCGCTGGGCTCGCTGTACGGCATTCTGCCGGCTTTGATGACCGGCATGGGCGTGGTCACGCATACTTCGTTCGAGGACGGGTTTTTAACGGAGAAGCTGGCCGGGTATAAGGAATACGCGGCGGCGGTAAAGTGGAAGCTGGCCCCGTGGATCTGGTAAAGGAGCTGTTTATGAAAAAAAGTCCTGTTGCGCTGCTGATGGTTGTGGACGCGGTGGGGTTGTCCACGCTGGAGTACCTGCTGGGAAAATATCCCGGGAAGCTGAAACTGCCGAACCTTTCGCGGCTGGGGCTGGGCAGCATAGTACTGCCTGAATTTAAAAAACGGTTCGGACCGGCCGCGCCCGGGGCCGCTTACGCGGCGCGCGTCACGCAGGTTTCGGCCACGGCCGACAGCCTGGTGGGCCACCGGGAAATGATGGGCGTGCTGGACAACCGCACCTACGACCTTTTCCCTGACGGGTTCAGCCGGGAATACCTGGGCGAGCTGGAAAAGCGCATCGGGCGCAAGACGTTCTTCAACAAGATGGCGGGCGGCATGGAGGCCATCGAGCTGAACGCCAAGGAGCATGAGCGGACGGGGATGCCCATAGCCTACGCCAGCAAGTGCGATCCCCTTATCCAGCTGGCCATGAACGAGGCCGTGATACCGGTGCCGGAGCAGCATAAGATAGCGGATACCGCTTTCGCGCTGGCCATGGAGATGAAGATACCCATCACGCGCGCCATCGCCCGCTCATATATAAGGAACGCGCAGGGGGAGATCATACGCACTTCGAACCGGCACGACGCCGTGCTGCCGATAGGCCAAGGTACGCTGGTGGACATTCTGCACGACGCCGCGGTGTGGACGGTGGCGGTGGGTAAGACCAGCGACCTGGTGAATACGGCTTACCACGCAAAGGTGAAGCTGAATAAGGAAATTTTCCTGGACCCCGCGCTGAAGCTGCGCTTCGTGCACCCGAAGAAAAAAGACACCAACCCGTTCACCATACAGGGGACTATAAACGCGCTGGAGGCGGCGCATACGGTTTACCGGCCGAAGGGCACGTTCATCTTTACGAACCTGGTGGATACCGACAGCGTTTACGGGCACACCCGCGACGTGGCGGGGGCGCTGAAGTCTATCGAGGAGATAGACCGCACGCTGCCGCTGATACTGGGGAGGCTCGCCAAGGGCGACCTGCTGATGATAACGGCCGACCACGGGATGCTGCACCGCGAGGATTACGGCTACCACAACAACGAGCCGCTGCCGTTCATAGCTTACCGCAAAGGCTGCGACAGTAAACTGGGCGGGCTGAAGACGGGCCTGCTGCCCGGGCTGGCCGACATAGGCAGTGTAACGGCGCAGTTCTTCGGGATGATAAAGGAATACAAGGCCATAGTAAGGCAGAGTATTTAAAAGGCCGGGGTCAGGTCTTGCATACGGCAGGGGTAAGGCGTTGAATTTCCCTATGAACGGCTGGGGTCAGGTCTTGCATTT
>CAIRNJ010000108.1 GCA_903879915.1 uncultured Elusimicrobia bacterium | reverse complement strand
CGTTCGGCCCGGGCGTTCCATTCCCGGGCGCCGCGGCTTTCCGCCGGCGGACGGGACAGAGTACCGTGGACTACCTGCTGATGCTGGCGGTGGTGGCCAGCGCGGTGATAATTTTTACCATCCTGTTCCATAAGAAGCTTCTCGGGGGTATCTTTACGCTGGCGGGCATGATCATCGGCGCCGGCACGCCGAAGTAGCGGGCAGAGCAGGGCAAGAGACAGGCTTATGAAACGCTCGAATCCACGTTTTTTCTCCTTGGCTTTCGTGCTGCGCCGCGGCCAGATACTCCTGCCCTCGCTGTTCGTCATCCCTTCCCTGCTGATCTTCGTCTACCTGCTGTTCGAGACCACCAAGATCTCCCGCGAAAAGATACGGCAGCAGTTCGCGGTGGACTCGGCCTCGTTCATACAAATGGGCGACTATACGAACCTGCTCAACCGCACGGCCTATGTGAACGGCCCGTTCCCCCACAGGATCTTCCGGGAAAGGTATTCCTGCCCGCCCGGCGACAAGTACGGCTATGACGACGATTCCGGCGAGATCTGCGAGTACGACATCCTTTACGACGCCGGCGCTTTCCCCAAGGATATCGAGGACAATTCCGCCGGCGTTGACCCGCAGCTCCTGGATGAGAAGTCCATCTGGCGCATAGAATTCACCAACAACAGCAACAACCCCACCAACCCCTGGGGCAACAATACGGTGCGCGACCCGGTAAAGACGAACCCCACCTCCAACGCGGACATAGAAATGTTCGACCTGACGACTTCGGCGCAGGGCGGCTCGATAAAACTGCCCTGGCCGGTGGCGTCGGGCATCTACATGTTCTACGCCCAGGTCTACAGCCTGCTGGGCTCCGTGGAGGAGTCGCAGTGGACCGTCTTCGACCGCCTGACCGACACCTTTAACTTTTTTAGGAAATCCTACTACCTTAACGCCGGCACGCAGGAATGCGTCAACAACCCCGGGGCCTGCGGCGAGGACGGCCTCAGGAGCAACGGCGGTTTCATGATGGCGAAGCTCAGGAAGGCGCCCGGCGGCGACTTCATGATGCATTACATCAAGCACATAGAGTTTCACGCCAAGGTCTATACCGGCGGCTGGCCTTCGCCTTACTACTTGGGCAAAAGCAATCCGGCGATGGATATGACGCTGGGGTCCGATCCCCACGGCCTGTTCCAGCTGGCTACCGTGTCGGACAGTTTTCTGGATAAGCTGGGCAAAGGCCTGCAGGTCTACCAGGGCTGGAACGCGCCCAGCAACTATTTCAACGTCAAGTTCAACGATATCGCGGCCTGCAAGGAGGTGGGGCGGCCCTGCGTTCATTCGCGCATAGCCACGCAGTGCCCACAGCTTACCTCGGCCAGCAATAACTGCGTCTGGCCGAACCCCACGCCGAAATATCAGACGAGGCTTTACCCGTAGGGGATCAAGAATCGAGAATCGAGGGTCGGGGGGCGAGCGCAGCGAGACTGTCTTGTCGGGAAAGCGGATAGCGACATGATGATAACTATCACAGCGGCGTTCAGAACTATTTCGCGGCGGCTGGCGCGCGGCGCGGCTGCGCTGCGCGACGGGCGCCCGGGGCAGGCCATGACCGAGGTGGTGCTGCTTTTTCCCGTTTTCCTGGTCATAGTCTTCATCACCGCCAAGATCTTCGCGCTGCTGGTGCTGGTGCAGAAGCTGGAGATCGCCTCGTTCTACGCCGCCCGCCGCTGGCAGCTGGAATCGCACCTGAACGCCGGGGACTACCCCGACGACCGGCTGCAGAAGGACATAGAGGACAAGGTGCGGGGCTATATCGGCTTCGACAATCCTTCGGTGGCCAAGTTCCTGAACCTGCAGAGCATGAAGCTGGAGGTGCAGCGCACGCAGGTCTGGAACGTGATAACCCTCCGGGTGTATACCAGCCCCAAGAACATAAAACTGCTGTGCAGGTATCCGAAGCAGGCCGTCTGCGCCTATCCTTACGGGCAGGACTGCATGAACGGCTACGATTTCATGTGCGTGGAGCCCGGCAATCACCAGAACGGGGGCGGCAAATCGCTGGAGGTCATCAAGTACGTGCCCAGCCGCGACCGGCCCATACAGTTCGTGCTGCCGGGCATAAAAGACTGATCCTATGTTCTGGCTTAAACTTAAAATATTCCTGGGCAAGTACTGGCTGCCGCTGACCATAACCGCGGTGGTGCTGGTGGCCGTGGTCTTCCCCGTCTGGTACCTGGCCGGCATAGAGGAGAACACCCGGCGCTATATCATCAGCATGAACGTGGCCAGCATGCCGTGGATGGTGCTCAACACGGTGATCTTCGTGGGGTTCCTGTACCTGATGCAGATGGGCGGCTTCAGCGCGCTGAAAAAGACCAGGGTGGACGCGAGCGCGGTCAATATACGGTTTTCCGATATCATAGGCCTGGAAGAAGCCAAGCGCGAGGCCTGGGAGGTGGTGCAGCTCATCAAGGACCGCACCCGGGTGAAGGCCATAGGCGGCAAGATCCTGAAAGGCGCGCTGCTGGTGGGGCCGCCGGGCTGCGGCAAGACCCTGATGGCCAAGGCCGTGGCCACCGAGGCCGGCGTGCCGTTCCTGTCCGTTTCCGGCTCCGAGTTCGTGGAGGTTTTCGTGGGCGTGGGCGCGAGCCGCGTGCGCAAGCTGTTCAAGCAGGCCCGGGAATACGCGCAGGTCCACGGCGCCTGCATCATTTTTATCGACGAGGTCGAGGTGATCGGGCGGCGCCGCATCCTGTTCGACGCGTTCGGCGGCGGCTCCGAGACCAACAGCACGCAGAACCAGCTGCTGGTGGAGATGGACGGCCTTTCCGGCAGCGACGCCAATATCATAGTTTTCGCGGCCACCAACGCGCTGGAGGGCATCCTGGACGAGGCCCTGCTGCGCCCGGGCCGCTTCGACCGCAAGATCTTCGTGGACCGGCCCAATCTCGCTGAGCGCGAGAAGCTTTTCGCCTATTATCTGAACAAGGTGAGCTTCGACAAAAGCATGGACCTGGGCAGGCTCGCCCGGAAGGCCGTGGGCAGTTCCCCTGCCGACATAGAGAACGTGGTCAAGGAGGCCGCGCTGATAGCCGTGCGCAACTCCGCGGCGCAGGTCACCTACAAGGACATCAGCGCCGCGATAGAGCGCATCGAGCTTGGCGTGGCCCACCGCCTCAGCATGACGCCGCGGGAGCGCGAGCGCATAGCCTGCCACGAGGCCGGCCACCTGGTCACCATCTACCTGTCGCATCCCACCGACGACGTTTTTAAGGCTTCCATCCTGCACCGCGGCGGCGCGCTGGGCGTGGTGCATCATATGCCGACGGAGGAGCTGCACGTGCCCGACCGCGACAGCTATATGGGCTGGCTGCGCGCCTCTCTGGGCGGCTACGCCGCGGAAAAAATAAAGTACGGCGTCACCTCCTCCGGGGTGGGCTCTGATTTCGTCTCCGCCACCGGCACCGCGCACCGGATGGTGTGGGCCATGGGCATGGGCAAGAGCGGCTTTATCGGCAATTATTCTTCCGTCAGGAAATCCGAGCGCTCGGCCGTGATAACCGACATGCTCGAGAGGGAGACCCAGGAACTGATGCGGGAGCAGCTGGCGGAGGTGGAGAAACTTCTTTCCGCGAACTGGAAGATAGTGGAGCGCTTCGCCGACGAACTGCTGAAGCGGGAAGAGCTGGATTTCGACGAAATAGCCGCCATCTTCTCCGAATACGGCAAACCGCCGCGCCTGCTGCTGAAGAACTGAGCCGGTCCGGCCTTGAAAAAACGGGTTTTGTCTGCTATAACATTACCGGCGCTTGAAGCGTTATTGGCCGCGGGGATGGCAGAAGCCAGTTCCCGGACCAAATTTTGTTTTTTGTTCGGGTGAAAAGCGGGGAGGCTTTATGAGCGAAGATGAAAACGATACCGGGATAGGCTTCTTCTCCCTGCTGAAAGGAACGGGGAGCAAGAGCTACTGGTGGCTGCCTTTCGCCTGCCTGTTCCTGTTCCTGCTGGCCGGCGGGTATTACGCGGTGACCGCCATGCGCCAGTCGGCACATAAGCTCGCCGGAGGGGACAGCTATAACCAGCTTTCCGCCAACAGCGCTATTTACGAAGGCAAAGCTTCCGTGCCCAAACACGACGGTTTTTTTGATACGGAAGAGGAGCCGCTCTCCGGCAAGCGGGACGAGTCGGGCGCGGACAGAATGCCTGCCATGAAGCCTTTGATAGACAAAGACCGCGGACAGGCCGCCGCTGGAGAGCAGGGCGGGCAGGCGGTAGCGGCGGCGGAAGAGGACACCGGGGACGGCGCCGCCGCAGCGGGGAAAGGCGCGAGGAGGGGCGGCGGGGACGGCGAGATGTCCGCAAAACTTCAGGCCGTGAGTTCTTTCTCAGGCAAGGGTTCCGGAGGGAATACCTCTAAAACTACCGGGCAGGGCGGGGCCGTGGCTTTCCAGGAAAACGGCGCGGTGGCCGCGGTTTCCGCGCAGCAGAGCGGCGTCAGGGCCGCGGCGCCCAAAAGAGGCGGCGGGGGCGGCGTGCTGGAATCGCTCAAGGGGGCTTTCCGCGCCTCCATCTACGGCGCGCGCATAGCCTCGGCCGATTCGGCCAAGAACTGGATCTCCAGGTCTTTCGACGCTACTCCCGAGGCCGAAACCACCATACAGTACGAAGAGAACATGCGCTCCAAGCTGGACGTGGTGAACCCGAACTCGATACCGCAGTTCCTGCGCGACCAGGACATCAGCGCGGCCGGGGCCAAGACGCTTACGACGTCGAAGGTTTCCAACCCGGGGCTGGACAAAGAGGCCACCGCGGCGGCGGCCGAGAAGGACAAGGCCGAGAAGGACGATTCCGCCGCCAGCATGCTGTCCGGCATGATGGGCCCGATGTTCGGCAGCAGCAGCCTCAGCCCGGAGACGGAAGACACGGATACGGGCGAGGATGACCGTCTTTCTCTCACCGGCACCGGCAAGAACGGAAAAGCGGAGGATCAGCCGCTGCTTGAGCCGGTCGTAGACGAGTTCGGTTATATCAGCTACGGGGACCCGAACGGTACGCAGGTCGTTTTTGATTCGGAAGGCAATCTGATGGGCTGCACCGATAACGCCGCTGGGATGTGCCTGATGGCCGGCGCCCCCGGGTGCCCCTGAGTACGCGGCCGCGGTCCGCATATTCGTATTTTCTGGAGGATGAATGCCCCATGTCCTGTTTTTGGCCCTAGTGCTTCTCGTGTCAGGCTGCGCAAAGAACCAGGCGGATCCCGCCGAGATAACCCGCGTTTTTGACCGGCACAGCTACGCCGTCTGCGACCTCCCCCGCATGCAGGAAAGCCTGCGCGCCTCCGGCCCGTCCGCGCTGGCCTCCTTCGATCCCCAGGCCGTTTTTCTGCCGCCGCATTGGCGGCCCGAGCTGCCGGCGCGCGGCCGGGACCACGCCGGCACGGGCCTGGTGCTGTGGAGCGCCGGCGGCGCGGCGGCGGTGGTGCGGGTGTTCCCGGGCTCGCCGGCCGAGGCCGCCGGCCTGAAAGCCGGCGACCGGATACTTTCCGTGGACGGCAGGCCCGTGGCCGGCCTGCCCGAGGCCGTGATCGGGCGGGAGCTTTACGGCACCAGGGACGGGGTGTTCAGGTTCAAAGGCCGGAGCCGCTCCGGCGGCGAACTGGACGGTTCGCTGAGACGGGAGTTCGGCGGCATGCCCGCGGTCTGGGGCTTTCTCGTGCCCGGCACGCGCACCGGCTACCTGCGCGTCGTTAATTTCACGGCCAAAGCGGCGGCCAGGCTGAAGGCCGAGACGAAAGCCCTGCTCGACGGCGGGGCGAACCGGGTGATCATAGATCTGCGCGGCAATTTCGGCGGCTCCATAGAGGAGCTGTCTTCGGCGCTGGCCCTTTTCGTTCCGCGCCCCGGGCCGCTGTTCAAGGCCGTTTCCCGGCATCCCGGCTACTGCCGGGTCTTTTCCGCCGGGGAGGCCGGCCCTTACGCCGGGCTTAAGGCGCTCGTGCTGACGGACGCAGCCACCGCGTCGCGGGCCGAGGTCTTCGCCGCGGCCCTGCGCGAGTGGGGCGGCGCGGCGGTAGTGGGCGGCGCTACGGCCGGCAACGTTTCCGTTAGCAGGGGGTTCCGCCTTAAGAACGGCGCGTCCCTGCGCATAACGGTGGCCCGCCTGCTTACCCCCGCGGGCCTGGACCTGGACGGCAAGGGGCTGGCGCCCGACGTCAGCGCGGGCGAAGCGGACAAGGGCCCGCGGGAATTCCCCGCCGCGCTGGCAAGTTCGGACAGCGTTCTTGTTAAAGCACTTCAGCTGCCTTGACCTGTCAATGGCCCGGCCTTGACAGCGGCTTAAAATCTGGTATAATATCACTGCGGAGTGGGTGCGGTGCCCCGCCCTTTTGGCGCAGCGTAGAGCGGCAGCGGTGTGGCAGCAGGCGGTTGCGGTTGCGGCAGTATAGCGTGTGTTGGTACAGCGGCGGCAGTAGTGTCCGGCAGACGGCCAAAAGGGCGGGGTGTTTGCTTTAGCAGGAGGTTATTGCCGTTGCGGCGCGCGCCGCAGCGGCTTTTTTCTGCCCCGGCCCGGTCCAGCCTTTATCTTTTTGAAACTTTTCCGCAATAAGCCAAAGATAAAATAATAACTGTATGAGAAAGCTCTGTTTCGCTTTTCTGCTGGCCCTGGCCGCCTGCCCGGCGGCGTCCGCCGCCGACGGCATGGACGCCTCCGTCATGGAGAAGCAGGATTCCACGCGCCGGGAGATGGAAACGAAGATAAAGACCGAGATCCTGGACCCCATACTGGGGCCGGCCAGGTCCTTCGTCTTCGCCGATATCGAGATGGAGCTTATCTCCAAGAACGCCTGGCAGACCAAAGAGGGGCTGGGCGTGGTGCGGGATTACAAGGGAAAAGGCTCCGTTTCCGCGGAAGAGGCCGACTTTCTTATGGCGGACATCGCCAGCCCCCGCCCTGACGGGGGAAAGGGCGGCGCGCGCCCCGGCGCCTCCCTCGGCCACCAGGCCCAGCAGGGCAGGGGGGTCAGGGAGGTCCGCTACGGCCTGGGCACCGAGATCACCCGCTTCCAGCTTACCGTGCTGCACGACGACCGGCTGTCTCCGGAGAGCCTTAAGCTGGCCCGCGAGCGCCTCGACGGGTTCCTGCTCCAGTACAAGGTCCGCGGCACCGCCGCTCCCGTAGTTATCTTCAAGCCCACCAGGTTCAAGGGCGGCAGCGTCCTTGAAGACATGCGGCGCCCCGGCGTTTATCTGCCGCTGGTGTACGCCGCGCTTTTCCTGCTGCTGCTGGCGTTCCTTTTCGGGCCGCTGCGGGATTTTTTCAGGAAATACGCGCAGGCTATGCTTGCCGGCACCGGCGCCGCCGGCCGGAGAGCGGCGGAAGGCGCGGGCGCTGCTGAAGGGCGCCAGCTGCCGGGCCTGGGCCCGGAGCAGGAGGGGGAGGAGGAAGACATGAAACAGGCTAAACCCTTCGCTTACCTGACGGAAGAGAATCTTAAAAGGCTGATCTATTACTTCCTGCTGAAAAAAGAGGACCCCTGGGTCATAGCGCTGGTGCTGAACTATATCAGGCCCGACCTGGCGGGACAGGCGCTGACCATGCTGTCGGCCGAGGTGCAGGCCAAGGTGGCGCTGGAATCCCTGGCCGTGCGCCAGGCCACGCGCGCGCAGATAGAGGCCATAGATAAGGAAATAAAAGAGAACGTGGATTTCGTGACCGGCGGCATCGAGCGCCTTACCAAGATGCTGGAAGAGACGGACGTGGCCATAAGGAAAAATATCCTGGATTATCTTAAGACCCAGAAGCCGGAGATCTATGAGAAGGTAAGGAAGGCGATACTGGTGTTCGAGGACCTGCTGGAGTTCAGCGACAAGGACATGCAGACCGTGATCCGGAGCGTAAGCAATGAGGATATAGCCCGGGTGGTCTATAAGGCCGCTCCCGCGCTGCAGCAGAAATTTTTCGGCAATATGTCGCAGGGCGCGGTGGAAGTTGTCAGGGAAATAATGGATTACCAGGGGGACGTGTCCCAGCAGCAGGCGGAAGAGGCGCGGATGAAAATACTCGGCGCGGTGAAACGCCTGGAGGACGAGGGCAGGATAACGCCGCGCCGGCCCACGCGCGAGATCTGCCTCATAGACGGCGAGGAACTCTTTCCCGGCGAACAGCGCGGGAGCAAAGAGAGCGCCGCCGGGGAGCCCGCTCCCGCGCCGGCCGCCGCCGAATATTTCTCGGCGGGGGTGGAATTCTTCAACCAGGGCAGAGTGCAGGAGAGCCTGCAGTACCTGGAGTACGCCTCGGCGCTGGACCCCAGGGACGCGGGCGTCTGGCAGTACCTGGGCGGGGCGTATTACGCGCTGCAGCGCGTCGACGAGGCCGTGGCGGCCTATGAGCGCTACGCCGTTCTTTCCGGAGACCCGGCCGCGGGCGAATGGCTGGCCGGGTTCAGGCAGAGGGTGGGCAGATAAAAGAGATCGCGATCAAGGATCGGTGATCGGGAATAGGGGACCGGCGGCCGGGGAGCGGGGACGGGAATTGGTTTGTTAACAATTTTTCAACTTAATTGAAATCCGCCTTGTCTAAAATATAACCAGGAAGCGGAAAAAATATATGGAAGACAGAGAACAAAAAAAATACGCTCACGGCCTGCCGCCCTTCCCCCCGGGAATGGCCAAGCCGCACCTGCCGCAGCCCCCGCAGCTTCCCGCGGCGGGGCAGCCTCTGCCTTTCCCGCTGCCTCCCATGCCCGCGCAGGCCCAGGGCGCGTTCTCCGATCCCGCCGCCGCCGAGACGGCCCGGATGAACGAGGAAAAAGAAAAGCTCGAAAAAAAGATAGCCGAGATGGAGAAGATAGTAGCCCAGGAGAAGGAAAAAGCGCTGGTGGCCGCGCTCAAGAGCCAGCAGGACGAGGCGCTCTCCTCCAAGGTGGAGTCCTCGCTCAAGGATATCCAGGAGAAAATGCGCCGCGACAGGCGCGACAGCCAGGTGGAGGAAGAGAGGATCTCGCTTAAAGGAAAGATAAAGGAGCTCGAGTCCCGCCTGGCGCAGGAGCGCGAGACCTGGATGGCCACGCTCAAGAACCAGCTGGCCGAGCGCGAGACCCAGGGGCGCGACGTGGAAGGCCATTTCGTCTACCGCCTGCAGGAGATGGAGCGCCGGTGGCTGGACGAGAAGGGCCAGTGGCAGAAGGCGCTGTCGGAGCGGGAAGAGGCCATACGCTCGCTGAAGTCCGCGGCCGAGCGCATGAACGAACTCAAGGACGAATTCCGCGAAGTGAGCATGGACAAGGCCATGGCGGAAAAAGAAATTTCGAAGCTCCGCGACGACCTCGCGCGCGCCGACAGGGAACGGGCCGCGGTGGAGAACTACATCAAGATGATGCCGGAGAAGGAGCGGGAGATCGCCGAGGCCAAGGCCGAGTGCTCGCTCTTGCGCATGCGCGAGGACAAGGTAAAAGAGGAATACAAGCACCGCGAGGAAAAGCTGCAGGACGAGATCAAGCACCGCGAGGACGCCATGCAGAAAGAGATGGGCCGGCTGCAGGCCGAGCTGGGCACTATCTCCGACCGCAAGAACGAAGAGAAGAACGCGGAGATCCAGAAGGCGCAGGAGCGCTTCCAGGCCGAGATGCAGGACAAGGACAGGACGCTGGCCGACCTGGCGGGGGAGAAGATGCGCGCCATTTCGGAACTGCTCAAGGTGAAAGGCTTCGTCTCCAGGGTGCAGGCCGTCAACGCCGCCATGGATAAGGAGCGCGGGCAGCTGCGCCTCGAGAAGATGCAGCTGGCCCAGACCATGGCCGCCCAGATGGAGGACCTGAAGCGCTACCGGCATGAGGCGGAGAGCGCCAAAGCGGCCGCGCAGGCCGAGATAGAAAGGGTCAAGAACGAATACGGCGCGGAGCTGACCCAGGCCCACCGGGAAGAGCTGTCCCGGATCGCCGCCGTGCATCAGGCCGAGCTGTCCAAGCTGTCGGCCCAGAACCAGGCCGACCTGGACAATAAAGTTTTCCAGCTGCGCGCTAAATACGACGCCGCGGCCGAAGAAGGAAAGATCTCCGTCAGGCGCCAGCTCGACGACGATTACAACCGCCAGCTTAAAGAGCTGCGCGTGGCGCTGATGGCCGCGGAAGGGACCCGCTCGGGCCTAGAGCTGGAGAACCGCAGGCTCGCTTTCCAGCAGAAGGACATGGACGGGAAATTTGAGGCGCAGCAGCGGGAGTTCGGCGCCAAGTACGCCGCTCTGCAGCGGGAATCCGCCGAACGCGCTTCGGCGCTCGAGGCCGAGCGGCAGCGGCTGCAGGGCTCGGCCGAGGCGCTTTCCGCGCAGAAGAACCAGGCCGAGAAGCACGCCAGCGAAGTTTTCGGCGAGCAGGCGGCCCTGCGCGAGAAAATGGCCGCGCTGGGCGCCCGCAACGCCGCCCTCGAAAGCGACCTGGCCAGGCTCACCGCCAATTTCAAGACCGAGAGCGAGAACCGCGTCCGCTTCGAATCCGAGATGCTTTTCCTGAAGCAGAAGATCCAGCAGATGGAATTCAGGGAGAAGGAGACGGCCGACGCTTTCGAATCTGAGCGCGCGGGCTACGCCACGCAGGAGGCGGCCGCCAAAGAGCAGCAGTCCAGGAACGCCGCCGTCATCGCCGAGCTCACCGCGAAGCTGGAAGCTTACACGGCCATGGAGGGTTCGCTGGGCGACAGGCTTAAATGGGCGCTGAAAAAAAAGGCCTGAGCCGCCGTCCGGCCCCGCCGGCGGGCGGGGAGCCGCAGGTTTTTAAGTATAATTTGTGCGTCAGTCAGGGCCGGATCCGATGATAAAACTAGAAAAGCTCAACGGCACCATGATCGTGGTCAACGCCGATATAATCGAAAGTATCGAGGCGACCCCCGATACCGTGCTGAACCTGGCCACCGGCAACCGCTTCATCGTCAAGAACCCGGTGGACGAGGTGGTGGCCAAGGTCATAGAGTACAAAAAGCAGGTCTATGCCGAGCGAAAGTGCGTCAACCCCATAGAGGGCTTCGAAAGAAAAGAAGAAAAGCCTTTCTAGCGCAGGCCCCCCAGCTCCGCCGCCGCCCGGCTTCAGGGTAAAACCATGGATATCGCCACTTTCAGCGGAATAATAGTTTTTTTCGGGTCCGTGATCCTGGCCGTTTACCTGGGGCAGGGCCTGGCCGGGTTCAAGCCGTTCATAAACCTGCAGGCTTTCCTTATCGTGATGGGCGGCACCTGCTGCGCGCTGCTGGTCAACTATCCGCTTTCCGCCGTCATAAAAGTAGGCACCGTGCTCAAGCAGGTGCTCACCACGAAGGGAGAGGATACCTCCCGGCTGGTCTCTACTTTCGTGTCGCTGTCGATGAAGGCTAAAAAAGAAGGCTTCCTGGCGCTGGAGGCCGACGTGAAGACCGTGGACAACGATTTCCTGCGGCGCGGCGTGCAGCTGGTCATCGACGGCGCCGACCACGAGTTCATCCGCAACATGCTGGAGACGGAGCTGGATTTCATCCGCGAGCGCCATAAGGTGGGCCGCGAGATCTTCAACGCGCTGGGCACCTACGCGCCGGCTTTCGGCATCATCGGCACCGTGCTGGGCATGATCATGATGCTGTCCTCCATAGAGGACGTGTCGCAGGTGCCCAAGCTGATGGGCGTGGCGCTTGCCGCCGCGTTCTACGGCATGGGCGCCGGCTACTGGCTGTTCCTGCCGATGGCCGGCAAGCTCAAGCACCGCTCCGAAGAGGAACTTTTCGTCAAAGAGATCATCATCCGCGGCGTGCTGCTGCTGCAGAGCGGCTCCACGCCCAGCGTGGTGGAGGCCAATCTTAAAGCGTATCTCGCCCCTTCCAAGCGCGCCACCGTTAAAAAAGAGCCCAGGCCGGCCTAGGCCGCGTACCTTTATGCCTTTAAGAGTCAGGAACCTGATCCCGGAGGACGACCCCAGGGTGGCGCAGATCGGCCGCCCGGCCCCGCCGTGGCTGGTGAATTACGCCGACCTGATGACGGAGCTGGTCTGTTTTTTTATCATCCTCTACGCCCTTTCCGCGGCGCTCAACAAGGACATGCAGAAGGCCCAGCAGGCGATCCGTCAGCTGATGAAAGAGGGGCAGCTGCAGGGCCAGGTCATGATGGACAAGGAGGGGATGCGCATCACCCTCGAGGAACAGGGGCAGTTGGCTTTTTTCGAGAGCGGCCGCGCCGACATAACCGGCGACATGAAGCAGAAGCTGGACAAGCTGGCCGGAGCGCTGAAAACGCTTTCACGCAAGAACGATATTATAGTGGAAGGGCACACCGACAACGTGCCCATCGCCAACAAGCAGTTCACCACCAACTGGGAACTTTCCACCGCCAGGGCTACCAGCGTAGTGAGATATTTTCTGGAAGCGGGCTTCTCCCCGAAGCGGATGTCCGCCATAGGCTACGGAGAATACCATCCCGTAGCGGCCAACGACACCGAGGAGAACCGCCGCAAGAACCGCAGGGTGGTCTTTTTCATCAGGAGCACCCCGTACCCGGAGGCGCCGGCCGCCGCGCCGCCCGTCGGCCCCTGACCTTCTCCGGCTTCAGGCCGCGCCGGTAATCTTGGCTATTATGGCGTCCACCTCGGCGAAATCGATCGGTTTTGCCAGGACCTGGATGTCGGCCGGCAGGCCCATCTTGTACAGCTTTTCGCTGTCGGTGCCGGTTACCGCCACGATCGGGATATTTTTCAGCGCCGGCGGTATTATTATGTTGGGCGAGAGAGAATCCTTGATGCCCGGCATGTTTATATCGAAGAAAACGAGCTCGGGGGGGTCGGCCTCTACCATGGCGATGAGGGACTTGGCGTCATAGGCCGAGGCGACCTCGTGTCCCGCCGCGCCGAGGTATTCGGTCAAAAGGTCTATTATAAGCGGTTCGTCATCTGCGACTAGTATTCTCATTTTCTCCCCCTCCAAACTGAGTTTCTGCCTGCCCCTATATTCTATAAAACTTTTTCAAATTTTAAACACGGACCCGCGGGCCGTCATTAGCGCGCTTTGAGCGCGGCGCGGGCCTCCCGCAGCGCGGGCCAGCCGGGGGGGGCGTTGTTCACCGCCCACAGCAGCGCTTCGGCGGCCTCGTCCTCCCTGCCCAGGCCTTTAAGCAGCCTGTAGCTTTCGAACGAGGCGTCGCAGCCGGTAAGCGCTGCGCCGGGCTTCCCGCTGTCCGCCGCGGCGCCGTAAAGCGCGCCCTGGCAGGCCTGCAGCGCCTGTTCTTTTTTATTCTCGGCCGCCAGCGCCCGGCACCGGGCAAGCAGCTCCTGCGCGGTATTCTTCCCTGAAACGGGCCGGCCGGAGCTTTCGCCGTTCTTATTGTTGAAGCGCACTGAAACCGGGGCCAGCATCCAGGAAGAAAGACTCGCCCGCAGGCCGAGCTCCCCGGCCTTTCCGCGCGCGAGGTCCCGGGCCAGCGACGAGGAAAGGGCTTGCAGGTTCCGGGTCAGCGGCGCGCTTTTTTCGATCCAGGAAAGTATGACGGCCATCCTTTGCGGCGGCCAGAACATCAGTACCTGGTAGACGAACCTGTCCCAGAACCTGTCGGAATCCTGTTTCATGCGCGCCACCAGCTCCCGGTCCCGCGCGTACGGCTCCGAATCCCGGTCCAGCGGGGCTTCCCTTTCCCCGTTATGCCCGTTGCCCTGCAGCCTGTTGCAGTCCCGCTCGAAAATGGCGCGCGCCGCGCGCAGGGACGTTTCCGCGTTCGCGCGCCGGCCCAGCTCGAATTCGCGCAGCATTCTGACCATAAGGCACAGCATATAGGCCCTGTCGCTGTCGTCCAGCTCCGGCAGGGGTATTTTGGACGGAGAGACGGAATCCTGGACGGCCAGGAAATAAACGGCGGGGATATCCTCGAGGCTTTGTATCTGCGTGCCCAGGCATGCGCGGAACCCCGCATCGTCGCCTTTGGTCCAGAGTTCGCGGCATTTCAGGCTGCGCAGCATGCTGTCGCGCGGAAAGCGGGCGGACGCGCGCGCGTAGATGCCGTCCTCTTTCTCCGCGCCGGCTATGCGGAAAGGGTAAGCTGTTATGACCGCCTCCGCCGCCAGAACGGCGCAGAGGGCGAGGCTCAGCGCGGCGGCCGCTCCTTTCTCCGCGAAAGCGCAGCGCGCGCCGGCCCCTTCCCGGCAAAGGCGCGAGATGACCCCGCCGGTTATCAGCGGGAGCAGCAGATATCTCAGCGGGTAGAAATAGCGTATTTCCACCGAAAGCAGCGAATGAACGAGTATGAAATATGCCGGCAGGCAGTAAATAAGAAGCTTGTCGCGCCGGCGGTCGAGCGCCAGCGCCGCCAGGAAAAGGGCGAAAAGTACGGGGTACATGAGGAAGATCGCCCAAAGCCTTCTCAGCACGGTCAGCGCATGGAACAAGGGGTCTTTGGCCCATTCCTTTATATAGAACGCCAGGGCGCTGTCCTCCGGCCCCAGCCCGGCGAGCTTGCGGCAGTCGCCCTCCATGGTGAAAACGCTGCCCTTGGCGGCGGTAATGGTGTTGCAGGCCGTGCGGCCGCTGTCGAGGGGGGCGAACTTTCCGGCAAGAGAGCGGTTCAGAAAACCCCAGGGAAGCAGCAGCGCATAGCAAGCCGCCAGCAGGACGAGCGAGCGCACAGCGAAAGCCCGGGAGCGCTCCCGGAAATACAGCCAGTCGCAGAGTACGGCCAGCGGGGGGAAAAGGAACAGCGGCGTGCGCACCAGCAGGGACGCCCCCGCCGCCAGGCCGCACAGCAGCGCGTTCTTCGCGGTGTTCTGCCGGGCTTTCAGCAGCTGGAACAGCAGTACCAGCAGCAGGAAAAAAGTGTAGAACATCTGCTCATAGATCAGCCCGTTCCCCGTATTCAGCAGGCCTGCGGCCGCCAGGGAGATCAGCCCGGTCCAGTAGCCCTGCAGAAGGCAGCCGGCCAGGAAGACGAGCGCGTAGACCCCTAAATGCAGGGCCACGAAGATGTGTCCCGCCGTGGCGCCCAACTGCCGCGCGGCCGCTATGACTATTTCGAAAAGCGGCATGTTGAAAGTTATGTCCGTGCCGGCGTTGCCGGGGAACGGGACCCCGGCGAGGAAGAAGCCGCCGTGGCTGAACCGCTGCAGGTCGGCGTAAAACCAGCCTATATCGGAGCGGTGCAGGTTCCAGAGAGAGAAGGCGACGGCCAGCAGCGCGGGCAGGCCGCCCCTGAGCCATGCCGGCCACGCTCCCGGGCCGCGCAGGAGCTCCGTTATCTTTCCGCCGGCAGCCGGGGCAGTGTTCGCCATAAGTACCCTATTTTACAACTAAAACCGCCGGGGTTTCCGGAAAAGCCGGTTGTCCCGCCGCCCGGCTAAAAATACTAAAATAGAGGTATGAAGAAAGTGGTCGTCGCCATGTCCGGCGGCGTGGATTCCTCCGTGGCCGCCGCCCTGCTCAAAAAAGAAGGCTACGAGGTGGTGGGCGTGACGCTGCGGCTTTTCGCCGAGGAGAAGAACGCCGTCAAATGCTGCGGCGGGGCCGAAAGCGCCGCCAAAGCCCGGAGCTCCGCCGACGCGCTGGGCATACGGCATTACTTCAAAAGCGCCCAGGGGCTGTTCTCCGAAAAGGTCATAAAGAATTTCGTGGACGGATACCTGGCCGGCTCCACCCCCAATCCCTGCGTTGAATGCAACCGCTATCTTAAGTTCTCGTACCTCGCTGACCTGGCCCGGTCCATGGGCGCGGAGTATCTCGCCACCGGGCATTACGCGGAGATAAGGAAGACGGCGGACGGCTGCGGGCTGTTCCGGGGGGCCGATCCGCTCAAGGACCAGAGCTATTTCCTTTATTGCCTGAAAAGAGCGCAGCTGGGCCGGCTGCTGTTCCCGCTGGGGGGGATGGAAAAAAAAGAGATCCGCCGCATAGCGGCCGAGCTGGGGCTGCCTTCCGCCGCGCAGGCCGAGAGCAAGGACATCTGCTTCGTTACCGGCGGCAATTATAATACCTACCTGAAGAACAGCGCCGCGGTAAAACCCAGGCCGGGCGCCATACTCGACGAGACCGGCCGGCGCATAGGCACGCACAAGGGTTTTTTTAATTTTACCGTGGGCCAGCGCCGCGGCACCGGCGTCTACGGCGGGAGGCGCCTTTACGTTATCGAGCTGCGGCCGGCCGCCAACGAGGTGGTGCTGGGCGAGCTTGCCGCCGCCTGCTCACCCGCTTTCAGCGTTAAAGAGCTTAACTGGCTGGCGCCGGCCCCGGCCGGGCCTTTTAATACAACGGCGCAGATACGCTACAGGCATAAGCCCGCGCCGTGCGTTGTTACGCCGCGCGGCGGCGGCGCGGACGTGGTCTTCGAGCGGCCGGAGTTCGCGGTGGCGCCGGGCCAGTCCGTGGTCTTTTACGGCGGCGACCGGGTGCTGGGCGGCGGGATAATTGAACGCGCAGCGCGGCGCGGAGAGTAAAAGAAGAGAGGATGAATTTATGGCGAAAAAAACCATCGGCGTGATCTTCGGCGGAAAATCTCCGGAACACGAAGTTTCCATAGAGTCGGCCAAGACGGTCTGCCTTGAGCTGCGGAAAGCCGGGTTCGCCGTGCTGCCGCTCTACTCTCCCCGCGCCGGCGGCTGGCAGCTGGTCGCGCTGGAGGCCCTGACGGCCGGGAAAAAACTTTCCGGCCCGGCGGTCGAGCCTTCGTTCGGCGCGGGCTGCCTTGTAAAGCAAGGCGGCCGCCGGCTGCGCGTGGACGCTATCTTTCCTATCATCCACGGCGTTACCGGCGAGGACGGCGTGCTGCAGGGCGCGCTGGAGCTGCTGGGCCTGCCTTACGCTGGCTGCGGGGTGACCGCTTCCGCGGTGGGCATGGACAAGATCATCTCCAAGGAGCTGGCGGCCCTGGAGGGCGTGCCGGTGCTGCCGCACGTGGTGGTGCGCTCCTACCAGCGCCAGGCCATGGGGCCGCTGCTGAAAAAAGCGGCGCGCCTGGGCTTCCCGCTTTTCGTGAAGCCGGCGGCGCAGGGCTCTTCGGTGGGCATCACCAAAGTAAAAAAAGCCGCGGACCTGAAGCGGGCGGCGGACTACGCTTTCCGCTTCGATACGGCGGTGATAATTGAAAAAGGGGTGGACCGCGCGCGGGAGATAGTCTGCGGCGTGCTGGGCTCGGCCGCGAAAGCCTCCGCCAGCGTGACCGGAGAGGTGGCGCCCAAGGGCGGGCACGAGTTCTACGATTACGAGGCGAAGTACCTCGACGACAACGGCATGGACTTCCTGCTGCCGGCCCCGCTGGCCCCGGCCACGGCGGCCGCGCTGCGGGCCCTGGCCGTGAAGGTCTTCCAGGCGCTGGGCTGCTCGGGCCTGGCCCGGATAGATTTCCTGCTGGACCCCGCCGACGAAAAAAAATTCTGGTTCTGCGAGATCAACACCCTGCCGGGGTTCACCTCCCACAGCCTTTACCCGCGGCTCTGGGCCAAGACCGGGCTCAAGCCCGCGGCCGTCCTTAAACGGCTGGTCGCCCTGGCCCTGGCCAACCGCGCCGCCAGAGGCAGGCTCTCCACCGCGCGCAAATAGCTGGCCTGCCGGCGCGGCAGGTTTTTAATGGTATTTGTTTCCTGGTTTAAGATAACTAGTTTGCTTCTTAAGCTAATTTATGATACATTTGTATTTATTCCGCTATATTTTAGCTGAAAGGAATTATGATCAAAACCAAAACCAATGAACCCGTGGTCCTGAAAAAATTCCTCGAGATCCCGTACGACGAGCTCGAGACCATGAACCTCGAGGCCGCGGCCGCGGCCGGGACGCTGCCCGTTGCGGAGCTGGAGAAAAAATACCGCGCGTACCTGCAGAAGGAAAAGCGCCTCAAAGCCGTCACCCTCTGTTTCACGGACATAGAGGGGCGGTTCCACATGCTGGACTACGATAAGCAGCATTTCCTGAACGCGGGCGACAACCTCACCTTCGACGGCTCCTCCATCCGGGGCTTTTCCGCGCAGAAGGAATCCGACCTGCGGCTGGGCATCGACTGGAGCAGCATCTTCTGGCTGCCTTCCGACGTCTTCGGCCCGGGCAAGGTGATACTTTTCGGCACGGTGCTCAACCGCGACAAGACCACCTACGAATCGGATTTCCGCGCCCGGCTGGCGGAGCTCGCCGGACAGATGGAAGCCGGGCGGGGCGTCTCGGCGAAGGTGGCCGCCGAGGTGGAGGGCTTCCTGGTCAAAGGGCTCAGCGCCGAGCAGGCGTATACCGAGACCGCGGGGTTCGACCTTATTTCCACCGGCGGTTATTTCCATTCGCTGCCGCTGGACCGGCTGAAGATGTTCATAGACGCCGCGGCCGAGGCGCAGCGGGCCATGGGCTTCAGGAACGAAAAGGACCACCCCGAAGTGGCGCCCTCGCAGTTCGAGCTTAATTTCTCCTACGCGGACGTGGTGCGGGCCTGCGACCTGGTGCAGCTGTACAAGCTGGTCTGCCGGCAGGTGGCCTCGAACATGGGCATGACCGCCACCTTCCTGCCGAAGCCGGTTTCCGGAGTGAACGGCAGCGGGATGCATCTGAACCTTTCTTTTTTCAAGAACGGGAAGAACATCTTCCACGACAGGAAAGGGGAGGACGGCCTGTCCGCGACGGCCTGGGACGTTATCTCCCGGATACTCAATCACGCGCAGGAGCTTTCGCTGATCCTGAACTCCAGCGTGAACGCCTATCGCCGCCTGGACCCTCGCTTCGAGGCGCCCAACCAGATCAAGGTGTCCTCCATAGACCGCGGCGCCATGGTCCGCATCCCCGCCGGCAACGAAAGGTCGGCCCGCATAGAGATCCGTTCCGTAGGGCCGGACGCCAACCCGTACCTGGCGCTGTACGCGCTGCTGCGCACCGCCCTGAACGGCGAGCCGCTGACCAAGGACGAAAGCAAGCGCGACCGCGTGCGCTTCCTGCCGGGGAACGTCTACGACGCGATAAGGATCTTCCGCGGCAGCGACTTCATCAGGGGCGTAATGGGGGCCTCTCCGCACGAGAAGTACCTGTCGCACAAGCAGGCCGCGGCGGACCGCAGTCCCAAAGAGCTGGGCATGATAGTTAAATCTTCAGAGGTGCTGTTCCATCACGACGTGACCACGCAGATGCTCTGGCATAAGTTCTAGGCGGGGCCGCGGGCCGAGGCCCGGCGGTATTGCGCCACTTTGCGCCGGAAATACAGCGGCGCCGCCCTTGCCGGGCGGCGCCGCCGCGTTTCCGCTGGTCCGCAAAGGTTACTGCTCTTCCTCGTCCACGTATTCGAATTCATCCTCCGCCTTGCCGGCTTTCTTGGCTCCCGCCGGCTTGGCCTTAGCGGCCTGCCCGCCGGCGGGTTCCTGGGCGGCGGCGCCCTGTTTCTGGTTCTGCCTTTTCGCGCGCTGGCCGGTTTTTTTCTGGGCGGCCGCCGGTTTTGTCAGGGCGTCGAAAGCGGCTTTGCCCGTAGGGTCGGCCGGCTGAATGGTCTTTTTCGCGAAGTCCACGTTATAGGCGAAGGTTATGGTGCCGCCGTTCAGCGGGACCACCACCGCGGCCTCGTACATGTCGGGGCCGTATTTTTTCGCCTGCCAGTAGGTCGGGCTGTAGGTGCCGCCGGCCTTGGCGGTTATTTCCGTGATCTTGTCCTCCAGCTTGGGGCCGCCGGCGCGCGCGGTGTAGTAGCGCGCGAAGTAAATAACTTCGGGCGAGGCGTCGGCCGCCTGTTTTTCCGCCGGCGCCGGCGCGGCTTCCGCCTGGGGCTGGGCCTGGGGCTGGGCGGCCGGTTTCTCCTCCGCGGGGGCGGGGGCCCCGGCCGGAGCGGTCTTGCCGCCCGACGGGGTAAGGAACGGAACGGGGAAGGGAATGAACCTGGACGCGTCAAAAACACCGGCGTTCTTCAGGGCGATGGCGGCTACGAAGGCCACCGCCGTCAGCAGCACCACCGTCATTATGATCTTGAAGAACATCTTCCCCATCGAGCCGAATATAGCTCCGAAGTTGAACTTCCTGCTGCCCTGGTCCACTATTACGGTGGTTTTTGAGGCGGCCGCGGCGGCCGGGGCCGGCTTGCTCTTTTCCTCGCGGGCCGGCGGCTGGGCGCCGAAGACGGTGTCCGAGTTGCGCTCGAAGACCATGGCCGGCTGCGCGGGCGCGGGAGCGGGACCCTTTTCCTTGAGGTCGGATTTTATTTCTCCAACCGCGTTCTCGAGATAGGCCAGCTTATCCATTATCTCCCGCTGGAACTGGGAGTTCTTCATGCTGGACAGCACTTCGCCCATCTGGTCTATCTTCATGCGCAGCGGTTCGGTGAGGGCCGCCACGTCCTGCTTGCTTACGGCGTTCTGCAGCAGGGCTTCCAGCTTGCGGTTCAATTCTTCGGTGCCGGGCCCGCCGGGGGCGGCTGCCGCGGCGGCGGCGGGCTGCGGCTGGGAGAACGACTGGGCCAGCGGCTGGGGCTGCGGCTCCAGGGCCAAAGGCTGCAGGGGCTCCGGCTCAGGGGCGGAGAAGGCCGGGTGCGGTTCCTTGGCTATGGAGTCGGCGGCGCTGCGGGCGGGCGCTTCCGTTCCCGACAGCGCGTCCGCTTTCCGGGAGATGGAGGACAGGGAGATGGGGTCGAAACTGGAAGACGACTGGGCCACCGGCGCCGGGTCCGGCATCGACCGCCCGGAACGCTCCAGGTGGTTCACTTCGAGCGAGATGCCGCCCAAATTGCTTTCTTTCGGCGGAAAAGGGTCTACGGGCGCGGGAGTGAGGGCCTTATGGTCCTGCTGCTGCAAAGGCTGCCCGACGGCTACGGCGGGGGAGCCCTGCGTGTCGGCGGAGGGCGCGCTCTGCAGCGTGCCCGCGCTCAGCCCGGCGGAGATCTCGGGGTAGGTGGCGGCCTCTTTCCAATCCTCGGTCTTTTCGCCTACCGGGGTCTGGGGGCAGATCAGCAGCGACGGGGAAAAAGCGGGCAGCGCGAGGAGCTTCTCCTTTTCGAACGGCCCCAGGATCTCGTTGTTTACATAGGCCCAATATTTCATAGCGTTCTCCCGATCTCGCTTTCTTCCCGCTCCCGGGAGGCGGCCGGACAGCTGCAGCGTAAAGTCCGGCCGACTCTTATACTAGTTTAGCCGAGGCCTGTTACAAAAATGATACTGAATCTTTAAATTGTTGTACAATGAAAACTATGGAAGTGAAAACTATAAGAATCCTTATATCTCTCTGTCTGGCCCTGCTCGGCGTTTTCTTTTTACTGCTGCTGGTCAATTTTATCGGCGCGCACCGCGGGCCCAAAGCCGGTGAGCCGGCGGCTAAGGAAGAAAGCGGCATAGCCGGGCTGTTCTACGGCTCTATGAAATACGACCGTTCGGCCAAAACCCCGCTGCCTTCCGGACGCGAAGGGCTCTCCACCGCTTCCGTCAGGACCGAGGGCGCCATAATGCTGGTCCGGGAAAAAGATTTCGGCGGCGTGGCCGACAGCCCCAAGAGCCGGATGGACGCGCTCAACGCGCTGGGCGGCGGCAGGAAAGGGCCGACGCCGGTCAGCCTGCGCGACGAGGATATGGCTAAAAAGATCTCCGCGCCCGCCGGGCCGAAGCAGCGGCTGGAGGACTCGGTGATGCCGGAACTCGGCCGCAAGCCGGGCCAGGACGGGGTTACCCTGATAACGGCCCCGGTGGACTACAAGGTCTTTAAAAGTTCGGCCGTCTGGCGGGCCTTCGCCGATTCGCGGAAAATAGCCGACATCCCGCACGATTTCGCCGCCTCCGGCCTGCTTATCCTGTTCTCCGTTTCGGATTTCCCCAACGGCATTTTCAAGATCGTAGGCGTGGAAAGAAGCGTCGATGAAACGGTGGTAAAATACCGCGTGGACCCCCTGGCCATGGCCGCCGAAGCGGACCGGTCCGGCCGCGAAGCGTACGCCAGCGCGCCCGTTCCCAGGAAAGGCCCCCCGATAAAACTGGTGCAGGTCCCTTAAAACCTTGTTATTTATTTCCTGCGGGCCAGGCGGGCGGCGAAGAGGATGGCCTCCGCCATGCCGCCGGCGTCGGCCCGGCCGCGGCCGGCTATGTCGAAAGCCGTGCCGTGCGCCGGAGAAGTGCGTATAAAAGAAAGCCCCCAGGTCCAGTGCACGGCGGGGGCCGCGCCCGGAGCGGTCTTAAGAGGCGTAAGCGCCTGGTCGTGGTAGAGGCACAGCAGGCCGTCGCTGTCTCCGGCCAGGTGGCCCGCCCAGGCCGCGTCAGAAGGCTCGGGGCCCGCCGCGCGCAGGCCGCGCCTGCGCAGGGCTTTAAGGGCGGGCAGCAGGATCTCGGCCTCCTCGCGGCCGGTAACGCCGCCGTCCCCGGCGTGCGGGTTCAGCGCGCACAGCTTTATGCGCGGGCGGCCGAACCCCAGCGCCTTCAGAGCGCCGCGGAACAGCAGCGCTTTTTCCATCACCAGCCCCCTGGTGAGCTTCCCGGCAAGGTCCTTCATCGGCACATGTTCCGTTACCAGCGCCGCGTTCACCGGCCCCCTGGAAAAAAGCATCAGCGGCTCTTTGTGCTCGAGCGCGCGGAAGAGGTCGGTGTGCGCCATTTGCGGCGCGCCGGCCAGGGCCCAGGCTTCTTTCGAAACGGGCGCGGTCACCAGCGCCCGGAAAAGACCGCTCCGGACGAGCCGGTAGGCAAGCAGCACCGCTTTCAAGGAGGCCGCCCCTCCGCCGGCCGTGGGGCGCGGGGCGGCGCTGCGGCGCGGGGGCGCGTTCACGGGCAGCAGCGGGCACAGCGCGGGGGTCCAGCCCGCCGCGGCCAGGGCCGCGGCGTCGCCTATGACAAAAGGCCGGCAGGCCCGGCGTACTGCCGGGTTCCTGAGGGCTTTTACCGTGACTTCCGGGCCTATGCCCAGCGGATCCCCGGCGGTTATGAGTATTTTTGGTTTCAAGTTAAAGCTTACGGCTTCTTAGCTTCCAGGAAAACCTGTATTTTCGCGTCCTTGCGCAGTTCCTTCAGATAGGCCGCCAGTTCCGCGGCGAAGCTGGTCTGGGAGAGGATCTGCTCCAGGTCGTCCTTGACGGCGTCGTAGCGCAGTTTCTGGGCGGCGCGTTTCTCTTCCAGGCGCAGTATGTGCCAGCCGAATTTGGACTGCAGCGGCTGGGAGATGCCGCCTACCTGCATTTCGAAGGCGGGTTTCTCTACTTCGGGCGGCAGCATGCCCTTCACCACGTAGCCCAGGTCGCCGCCGTTCTTGGCGCTTTCCAGGTCCTCGGAATATTTTACCGCGGCCTCGTCGAAATCGAGCCCTTCGGCCAGCTCCCTGCGGATGTCCTGCGCTTTCTTCATGACCGCCGCGTTCTCTTCTGGAGTGGCGCCCTCTTTGGTCTTCAGCAGGATATGCCGCAGGCGCAGGCGCTCGGCGGTAACCTCCCTGAAGCGGCCGGTCACGGCTTTCAGGTCGTCCATGGCCTCGGCGTTCAGCCCTTTCACTTCAGCCTCCGAACCTTTCAGCATCAGCGCGAGGTTGTCGAAGTACGCCTTGACCTCGGCGTCGCCCGGCAGCTTGACCCGCGCCTTTACCGTGTCCTGCACCAGCTTCTGCACCATCAGCTGCTTGCGTATCTTTTCGCGGAACTCCTCCATGGTGAGGCCGTCCTTCTTCAGCTCGGAGCGGAAGACCTCCTCGGCTTTTTCCGGGGTCAGCTTCTCGCCGTCAGGCGTGACGGAGAAGCGCTTGCGGATCTCCGTTATGCCGTTCTCCAGCTCGCGCTCGTAAACCTTCAGTTTCAGGGCTTCGGCTTTCTGGCGCAGCAGGGCTTCGTCCACGAGCTTGTCCAGCGCCGCTTTCTCCAGCTGCGCGTCAGCGTCCGCCTGCCGGAAAAAATCCGGCATGGCGGCGGTATACTGCTCGGTCAGCGCCGCCTTGGCCTTCTCGTAGTCGGAGACGGTTATGGGCTCGTTGTTCACGCTGGCGGCCAGCCCCTCCGATATTTTGGCGGCGGCGGCCGGCCCGGCGCAGAGCCCGGCCAGCAGCAGCGCTGCGGCGAACTTATTTATAGTTTTCATCTAAAACCTCCACTTTTATCTTTTCCTGGAATTTGGACAGGTAAGCGTCGAATTTCTTTTTTTCAAGTATCTTGCGCACCCGGTCGAGCGCCATGGGCTCGTTCTCTATGTCCTGCGCGAGCTTTTTGATGATATGAAAACCCAGGGGGGTCTTTACTATGCCCTGCGTCTCGCCTACGCGCATCTTGAAAGCCATGTCCTCCAGCTCCGGCATGAACTCGCCGTACATCACCGGCGGCAGGCGCACGGTTTCGCGGTCCAGCGAATGCTCTTTGGCCATTTTTTCGAAATCGGCGCCGCTTTTGAGCTTTTTATAGACGGACTCCGCGGTCTCTTTGTCGGCCATCAGTATGTGCGCGAGCGTGACCTTGTAGGGATATTTACGGTAATAATCCCTGACCTCGTCCTCCGTCACCTTGAGCTCGCCGCCGCGCATATCCTCCACCCACATCTTCGTGAGCATGAAATCCTTGTAGGCGGCCAGCGTGGCCTTCATCTCTTCCTCTTTCTGGGTCACCTGCGTCTTATAGCCGGCGCCTGAAGCCACCCGGCTTTTCTTGGCGGCCATCAGCATCAGGCGCTCGTGTATGAGCACGTCCAGGAACTGGCGCCGGCCGGGCTTGCTGGACAGGTATTCCTGGGCCGCCGGGCTTATTTCCGCGAATTTATCCTGCAGGTAGGCCTCGGTTATTTTTTCCGCGCCTACGCGCGCTATGACCTTATTGTCCTGTTTCGAACAGGCGGAGGCCAGCAGTATGACGCCGAGCAGTGGGATGAGGATTTTCATAATATCAATTTATCATTTTATGCGGGATTAGGGTAGCGCGCCGCGCCGTTCAGGCGAAAGCCACGGCGCCCCGGCCGTCCGAGCCGTCCACCCTTATATCCAGCGGCCGCTCGAAGCGCAGGTGCCGGATGTAGGAGAATTCCTCAAGGGGTTTTATGGCCTTGAGGCGGCTCCAGTTTATGAAGGAATCGGCCGCGGTCACGTTGATGGTGAAGTAGCCTATGCCCAGGGAGGTCACGTTATGAAAAAAATGCGTGCCGTACGAGGGGTCCACCACGAAATCGCCGTAGGCCGCCTCCACTATTATCCGCGAGTTCGAGATATGGTTCCATTTCACCGGTATGCCCAGCAGGGGGTCGCTGGACCCCCAGCGGCCGGGGCCTATCACCAGGTAGGAACGCCCTTCGCTCCTCAGCCGGGCGTTGAGCTCCCCTATCTCGGCGGCTATGTCCCTGGTCTTCATCGGGTCGAAGGCTTCCGGTATCACGTAGACCAGGTCGGAGATGTCCTTGTGCGCGCCGTTGCCCAGCGCCTGGGCGCTCAGGCACAGCAGGTTCTCCGGCTTGATGTCCTTGAGCGTCACTTTCTTTACCTGGCTGCGCGAGACCATGGGGCGCATCTGCAGGATGTTGAAAGCGGCTTCGCCGGAGCGGACGTCGTAATCGCAGGCGAATTCCATCTCGATATTCGAGCCCATGGCTTCCTTGCCCAGCGCGGCCAGCGCTTCCAGCACGGGGGACAGCGGCAGGGCCTCGCCTTTAAGTATCGGCGCGAAAGTGACCAGGCGCGTGCCGGGCTCGGCTATGCCGTCGGAGACGCGGTCGTTCTCCCGGGAATAAGTGGAGCCCACCAGCTCCAGCGTGCCGTCCTCCTCCGCCACGGTAATGCCGGCCTCGGTCAGGGCGGGCTCGGCGTCGTAGCGCGGGGGCGACGAAATGGCCGCCAGGTCCAGCGCCACGAATTTTTTCTGGGAATTGGCCAGGAAGTCCCCGATGGTGGAGAACTGGTGCAGGTTGTGCGGGTGCGCCGGCGAGAACCGCAGCGCGCCCGCGCCCTCCACGATAATCTTGCCCAGCCCAAGGGCCACGTGGGCTATGGGCTCCTCCGTCTCCAGCGGCGGCACGGGGTAGTAATTATACGACTGCATCACGCCCGAGAAAGCAGGGTAGTGCAGCCCCGAGGCGTTGCGGCGCCCCACCACGCGCTGTATGATCACCGCCATCTTCTCTTCGTCAATCACCAGCGGGTTTAGCTTGCGGTAGGCCCGGGCTTCGTGCGAGAACACGGAAGCGTAGATGAATTTTATCGCCTGCTCCAGCTCGGCCAGCCGGCGCGCGGGGTCGGGGCTGTTGTTGGGCAGCATGTACGTTTTATAAACCCCGGCGAAAGGCTGCGTTTTGGAGTCCTCCAGGAGCGACGAGGAGCGCACCGCCAGGGGGCCCTCCAGCTTGCTCACCACGGTCTCCAGGTCGCGGCTGACGTAATCCGGCAGGCGGGCCTTCTCGAAAAGGCCGGCCACGCGCTCGTCGGGATAATTTTCGTTCAGGATGGCGTCCAGCCCGTTCTGCTCCATGAAAAAATCGAACACGTCGGTGGCCAGCACTATGGTGTTGGGCACCGTCACGGCAACGCCCGGCCAGCGCGTCTCCATGTCGCTCTTGCTGAGCAGGAAGTCCACGAACGCGAGCCCCCTGGCCTTGCCCCCGATGGAGCCTGAGCCTATCTTCACGAACGGGGTGGAGTTGTCGAAAAGCCGCCGGTCGAACTTAAGCACCGTGCCCAGCTGCGTTTTGTAGATGAACTGGTGCAGCGTCTCTATAAGGTATTTGCGCAGGCCTTCGGGGTTGCCGAATTCGGAGATCCTTTTCGGGCGGATGTGGTAGGCGGTCTCGAACTCCGTGCGGGCGAACAGCCACTTGGAGAAGTGGTTGCGGCCGGCGTGGTACAGGATGGAATCCAGCGGCACCACCTTCAGGAGCTTGAGCATGGTGTTCATGTCGGCGGCGCGGGCGAACTCGAAGCCGTTCTTGTCGGAGAACACGAAGTCGCCGAAGCCGAAATAGCGCAGGATGAAAGCGCGCAGCTGCTTGGAAAGGTCGGGCGCGGCCTTGTGCATGAAGGACGCCCCCAGCGCGCCCGCGGCCGCCGCGAATTTGGAGTTGGAGGACTGCAGCAGCACCGGCATGTCCGGGTTCTCCTCTTTTATCCGGCGCGTCAGCTCCAGCCCCGCTTCGGGGTCGCACACGTTGCCGCGCGGGTACTCGATGTCGCTGATCACGCCCAGGAGGTTGGCTTTGTACCGCTCGTAGATGGCCCACGCCTCGTCGTAGTTGCTGCAGAAAAGCACCTTGGGCCTCGCGCGCAGGCGCAGGTTCTTCTTTACCGGGTTAAGCTCTTCGGCCATCACTATCTGGGTCTGCTTCAGGAGCTCCGTGTAGATCACCGGCAGGTAGGAGGAATAGAACTTGATGTTGTCCTCCACCAGCAGCACGGCCTGCACGCCCACTTTGGCGTCGTGCCCGAAATTGCGGGTGTCCTCTATAAGGTTTATTATGGCCGAGAAAATGCGCGTGTCGCCGTTCCACAGGTAAACCCCGTCGGCCAGCGCCCGGGCCTCCTCGGGTATGTTCTTGATGTCCTGGATATTGAAGGAAAGCAGCACCACCGGCAGGTCGGGCCGGCCGGCCTTCAGGCTGCGGAAAAAGTCGGGCATGTCCGTTTCGCCCACCTGTATCATGGCGATCACCAGGTCGTAGCCGCCGCCGGCCAGCCTGTCGAACGCCTGCTCGGCCGTGGCCACCCTGGTTATTTTCGGCGCGGAGCGGGCGCCGGAGTCGGGCATTTCCCCGAACAGCGCCTCGTTGAGGCGGTCGTCGTCCGCCAGCAGGAAGGAGTCGTACAGCGAGGCCACCATCAGGACGTTCTTGATCCTGTGGGGCATCAGCTTCTCGAAACCGCCGAATTCCACTTCGAAATCCGCCGCTTTGCGCTTAGAGTCCATGTACATGATTTTACCAAATTACCGGGCCCGGGCCGGGGTCCGTTCAGAAAGATCCCGCGCGCCTTGCGGGCCGCGCGGGAAAGAACCGTGCCGGACCGGCCGGTTAAAAACCTTTCTGGGTGTAGGTGTCGAACAGCTGGCGCGCCAGCCGGCCTTGCGGGTTGAGCTTTATGGATTCGTCCAAAGCCGACTTGAACTCGGTCTCCAGCCTGGCCAGGGACGTTTTGTTGATCTTCTCTCCTTCCACCGTCCGCATCGAGGAAATGGCGGCGGCCTTAAGGGCGTAGGTCGCGCCCAGGAAATTATCGCGGTCCATGAACGGTATGCGGTTGGGGGTGGCGGCGGAATCCTTTATTACCGAATTAACGCCGGCGTAGGCCCTGTCCAGCAGCTTGTCGGCGGCTTTCTTCGTCCGCTCCTCCGCGGCCAGGCTCTCGCCCTCCTGGTAATCCGTTTCCGCCAGCTGACGCCGCGCGTCTATCAGGTCGGGGTACTGGCCCAGGGCCCCCTGGTAAAGGGTCCTTGCTTTGGCGTATTCCTTGGCGAGCAGCGCGGCGTTGCCGCGCACTACCAGTTCTACTGCAACTTTGAACCTCGGGTTGGTTTCCACCCTGGCGGTAAAATCCGTCGCTCGTTCTATTTCTCCGGTGTCCTTTAAAGCGCTCAGGGCCGCGGTTTCGGCGGCGGCCGCCAGCTCCGCCGGCGCCGCCTGTTTAAGCGACAGGTCGGCGGCGGCCATCTTGTCCGTTTCGGCCTTCAGCTCCGCCACTTTCGCCGCCACCAGGGAATAGACGGAGGACTTTTCAAAAAAAACATCCGGCGACTTGTCCACGTTCTGGGCCGCCTCGGATTTTAGCCAGGGAGCGGCCGAAGCCGTGGCGGCCATCTGCGTCAGCAGCGCGCAGTACTTGGTACCGGCGTCGCCGCCTTCCGCGGCGGCCAGCCTTTCGGCGTCTATGGCCGTGCTGGCCAGGCCCCCGACGTCTCCGGCGGCGGCCATGGAATTAATAAGCGCCATCCAGGCCGGCCAGTAGCCGGAGTTCTGCGAGATCATTTTTTTTAAAGCCGTGTATTCCATCTCCTGGGCTTTGGCGTAGCCGCTCTTTACGGCGGCGGCGGTCAATTCCTCCATCACCGCAACGGCTTCGGCGGAGCCGGGCAGGTAGGCTACGGCTTTGTCGATCTGCTCGAAAGCGGCGTCGGTTTCGGCCGGGGAAAGGGGCTGTATCTGGGCGGCGGCGCGGGCCTTGTCCAGGCAGGAACCGGCCGCTTTTTCTTTGAACAGGCCGCAGCCGGAAAGAAGCATCGAAACACAGATGAGGGTAAGTATCTTTGAGTTCTTCATTTTATTTAACTGCGCCTTATAAATTAAAAAATCCCACCGCCCGGTCGGATATAGTATAGCTGACGCCGTTCTAGAATCGTTCAAGTCCGGAGGCCGGCAGAATTGCGCGCCGGGGTTATTTAATGCCCAGCAGGCTTAATTGCGGCAGGTAGGTTACCAGGGCCAGCATGACGAGCAGGATGAGCAGGAAAGGCCCCACGGCGCGGTACAGCTCCGGCAGTTTCTTGTTGAAGCGCGAGCTCGCGAGGAAAAGGTTCAGGCCCAGCGGCGGCAGCATGTAGCCTATCTCCAGGTTAAGCAGGAAGATCACGCCCAGGTGCACCGGCGCTATGCCGTACTGCGCGGCCACCGGCACGATGATGGGCACCACGATGATGATAGCCGAGAAGATCTCTATCATGTTGATGACCAGCAGGAAAGCGTTGAGCAGGACCAGGAACAGCACTTTGCCGGAGACGTAGGCGTGCAGCCAGGCGAAGATGCGGTCGGGTATCTGCGCGTCTATAAGGTAATTGGTGAAGCCCAGCGCCGTGCCCAGCACCATAAAAATAGCGCCTACCAGCAGCATGCTTTTTACCGCCACGCGCGGGATGTCCCGGAACACGTCGAGGTCCCGGTGTATCGCCACCTCCGTGGCGAGTACGTAGAACGCCATCACCGAAGCGGCTTCGCTGGCGGTGAACAGGCCGGCGTAGATGCCGCCGATGATGATGAAAGGCAGCGGTATTTCCCAGCCCGCGTCGCGGGCCGCGGTTTTCAGCGCGGCCAGCGAGAAAGGCGTATGCTTGGCTTCGGATCTGCGCGCGGTGAAAAAAGCGTACACGGACAGCGCCGCCAGCAGCAGCAGGCCGGGCAGCAGGGCCGCTTTAAAAAGGTCGTCGATGCTGATCTTCGCCACCAGGCCGTACAGGATTATGGGCAGGCTGGGGGGGAACAGCAGGCCCAGGCTGCCGGTGGTGGTGAGCAGGCCCAGCGTGAATTTTTCCGGGTAGCCCTGCTTTCTCATCATGGGGTAAAGCAGTCCGCCCATGGCAATTATCGTCACGCCCGAGGCGCCGGTGAAAGCGGTGAACAGCGCCGTAGTGAACAGCGCCACGATGGCGAGCCCCCCCGGCAGCCAGCCGAACAGCGCTTCGGCCAGGGCCAGCATGCGCTGCGGGGCCTTGCTCTCGGCCAGCACGTAGCCGGCGAAAGTGAACAGCGGAATGGCGATGAGCGCCGGCAACGAGGCCAGGCGCAGCATCTCCACTATCACGGCGGAGGAATCTATCTGCGCGCCGGCGAACAGCAGCACCGAGCCCGCGCCGATCAGCGTGAAGATGGGCGCGCCCAGGAAAGCCAGCAGCAGTATCAGGAGGGCTATTAGTATGGCCATGGCTCAGTAGACCCCGCCCTGGCCGGGCAGCGCGTCCTTGGGCCGGAACAGGCCTACCAGCGTGTGGAACACGATCAGCAGAAATGTCGCGGGAATTATCATCTCGGCCCAGCCGCCCGGAACCTTGAGGTCCTTGATATAGAACGCCACGGCGCCAGCGGCGAATTCGTCGCGGATGAATTTGTACGAGGCGTAAAAGAGCAGCAGCGAAGCCGCCATGGTGAACAGGCCGGCGAATACTTCCAGCGGCCGGTGCAGGCGCGGGGGCGCGAACTTCACGAAAGCTTCCAGCGCGAAATGGCGGGAGTAGCGCGCCGCGATGGCCGCGCCGGTAAGCCCCGCCCAGACCGCCATGTGCCGGAGCAGGGGGTCGAGCCAGATTATGCCGGCGTGGAAAAATATGCGCAGCAGCACCTGCATGAACGACAGCCCCACCATGGCGAAAATAAGCGCGACGACGGCCGCCTTCTCCGCTTTAACGATGTAATTTTCCGCCACGAACAATCCGCGCATGCCTTATTATCCTAAATGCCCGCCCCGCCCCGCAAGGCCGCTTGAATATTCCGACTTTATGTGTTACAAAATAACAGAATGAAATTGAAACATAATATTATGTGGAGATCGCTGATCATTGGGGCTGTCCTGATCGGTGCTTCGGGAGTTGTCTTCTCAACGATAAGGATTCTCTATTCTCGCGCCCCGGCAGGGCCTGCCCAGGCCAGAGGTTGGGAAGGGCGTTACTACAATCTTGCCTATGCTCTGACCCCGTGCTCTTCGGCTCCGTTAGAACTATATGAAGATGAGAATATCAGTTTTTTTTATTTCAGCAACAAAGAAGCGAGGGGAATGGAACGACATGTTGATAGTGGAGAGGCAAAGCAAACCTTTGCGGAAACCAATCTTAAATACTCATCAGCAATGTCCAATGTCGGTGGCAATACGGATCTTGTTATATATAAACCCAAAAACAGAAAGCCTGCCGAAATGTCTGAGTTGAAAGAGTTTGTTGAAAAACATGCTTTGGAAACCGTTGGTATTAATCCTGAAATAAAATACGGGATTGTCCCGGGGGCGCCTTTTTCTGCCGGTTTTGTTTCCGGGGCTAGAGAAGGTATTTGTTTCACCGATTTGAGGCACAATCTGTACTGCTTAAAAGATCAGGACATGCCTATGCAGCGCGGTGATATCCTGTTCATTCCGTGGCTAAGAAGATCCCTCGGTTTGAGCCCGTTTGATTATTCTGAACATGATTATGGCCGCGGTGAATTTAAAGAGTGGTTTGAGTGGCCTTCTCGCGAAAAAAAGGGCGATTGTAATTTTATTGAAATAAAACGAACAATAAGAGTAAAGCAGAAAAAATCGTAGAGGACGGGGGCGGGTAGGGGACGTATTTGACTTTTTGACTATTTGTCTGCGGCGGAGGCCCTGTGCTGAAAGGTTTAAAAGTATCCCTGGCGAAACCGGAGAAAAAAGGCATTGAATTGCGGTATGCCGTGAACCTTTTTATCATATAATTTTCGGGGGCGGTAAAGAGACGCAACGGAGGATCTATGAAAATAGGCAACAAGGTTGAAGAGGCTGTCAACAAGCAGGTGAACGCCGAGCTTTATTCGGCTTACCTTTACCTGGGCATGTCGGCCAGATGCACCGAACTGAACCTGAAGGGCATGGCTCACTGGCTTTACGTGCAGGCGCAGGAAGAAATGACCCACGCCATGAAATTCTACCGGTTCATCCTCGAGAGGAACGGCCACGCCGTAATGCCGGGTATAGAAGGCGTTTCCACCGACTGGAAAACGCCGCTCCAGATGTTCGAGACCGCTTACGCGCACGAGCAGAAAGTGACCGCCCTGATAAACAACATCATGGACATAGCACTGGCCGAGCGCGACCACGCCACCGCCAGCATGCTCAACTGGTTCGTGGACGAGCAGGTGGAGGAGGAGGCCAATTCCTCCGAGATCGCCGAGAAGCTGAAGCTCATCGGCGAATCCAAAGAAGGCCTGTTCATGCTGGACAAGGAACTTTCGGTGCGCGTGTTCGTGGACAGCACGCTGCCCGCCGGCGGCGCCCAGGCCTGAGCGGCATAGACCTGGCGGCCGGGTACGGTCCACTATGGGCCGGCCCGGCCGTTGTCGTTAGAACGGCATAAAGGGGACGTCTTGACTATACGGCTTTTATGCTGTATCTTATTAGTAAGATAAGTAAGACTGAGGTGGTTATGCAGAATCTGGATGTGACGCGGATGTCCGTCAAAGGACAGGTGGTTATACCGGGCGATATCCGGCAGGCCCTGGGCCTTGTGACCGGGACGAAGTTCGTTGTAGCCGGAGAAGGGGATACTGTCATTTTAAGGAAGATCGGCCGGCCGGCGCTGGAAGAAGCTGAACGGCTTTTTGGCGCAAGCCGGAAATTCGCAAGAAGGACCGGATTGAAAAAGGCGGACGTGAAAAAGGCGATTCGGAAATCCCGCGCCGATAAATGAGGATCGTCCTTGATGCCAACGTGGTGATTCCCGGGATCTTCTGGGGCGGGCCGCCGCAGCAGATACTGCGACGGTGGCTTGAGGGGAAGTTGATGCTCGTGATGTCGCCGCCTATCCTGGCCGAATACCAGGACGTTCTCCGTAGAATGACGGGGGACCATGGCGGAGATATCTACGCGAAATGGAACCACTACCTTACTGAGTTGGGGGAATTTGTCGAACCGCAGCAGGTTCCGGTGATCTGCCGCGACCCCGGGGATCAGAAGTATCTGGAAGCCGCCGGCGGCGGCCGTGTACAGGCGCTTATCTCCGGTGACAAAGATCTGGCGGTCTTAAAAGTAATCGAAGGGATCCCGATCCTGACCCCGAGGGCGTTTCTTCTGGGCAATAAAATATAGCAGCAACACAAAACCCTTGTATATGGCTGGTTAAACTTCCCACGAAGGCCGAAGGGGCGGTAAATTGCTGCGCGGGGAGCCGTTCTTGCCGAAAAGAAGATGCAATAATCTGCCCCGGGGGTGTTGATGTCTCCAGTTCGGTGCTGCTGGTCTATTTATTATTAATGGGGTTTGCGGGAAGCCTGCGCCGTTTCAGAGAGATACGGCGAGAACTGAACGAGGTTTAAGTTGTTATGGACGGAATCGTGACAAGAATGTTTGTTTTGACCATCGCTTTGAGCGTTATCCCCAAACCGACCAATGCGAAAATAATTAATATACCCGACAGCGGCAAGGCTGACTCGCGCCTTGCCGGGCAGAACTTAGCGGACCCGTATCGGCATGTAATTTATAACTTTTCTCCCATACCGGGGGGCGGCTGGGATTTTAATTATGGTTTCGGGAATTCTTCTGCCGCGTTCCAATGGCAGGTGGATGTTGCCGTTATTGCGAACGATACTGCCAAGGCGGGGCACAACCATAGCGATCCGCCGCCGAAGCTGTTCTATTATCCCAACTGGCCTGATAGGAACACCGTAGCCAGGCTTGACGGGACAACTATACGCTCACCGCAACTTGTGCAGGACCAGCGGTTCCATGTGCACATGGCTCCGGTAGCGTATGCTACCGACCTGACGGTCAGGGGATCCTTCGCTAAATTTCATGAAGGCATAACGCTTAAACCTACGCTTACGGATTATTTGCATATAAAAACTCCCGGCATTGCCCCCATGCCGGCGGACGACCGGCTTTATAAATTGGCCGGCGCAACGAGGGCGCATCCGGAAAACCATTACGCCTCCACCACCACCATCACCGCGCTGATGAACCTTGCCGAAGAGTGGCGAAACGCGCATCCCTCGGCGCCGCTACTCGAAATAGGCAACATCAGCCTGCCGTGGGGCGGGGCTTTCGACGTAAAGGGGGACTGGAAGGCCGACAATATGCACCATGCCTACGGAATAGCCGCAGACATAGGAAAAACCGGCTTCAGTTCAAGCGAAAGGGCCGCCCTGATAAAACTGATGTGCGGGAGCGGCTTCTACGTGTACAGCAGGCCCGAGGGCGGCGTGGAGCAGTTCCATGTGGTGCACAGGGATGAATTCCGTACGCTTAAACAACTCGACTGGCCGGTTAAGCTTCCCGTGAAGGCCGAAGGGGCGGTAAATTGCTGCGCCGCAAAGGCGGGCTCCCCGGCCTGGCAGAAATGCGCTGCCGCTGAGTGATACCGGGCCCCAGAACGGCCCGGCCGCCGTTGTTTTAAATAATATCCTCTTCTTCCACCGGCGGGAACCAGCGCTGCGCCACGAAAGTGGGGATCACCGCGCTGGCTATCAGCACGCCGGTCAGCACCGAATACTGCGCCTGGTCCAGGTAGCCCGCCCGGCTGCCGAACAGCACGGCCATCACGCCGAAGGTCAGCCCCGTGGACATCAGCAGCGTGGAATACATGCCTTCTTTAGGGAAATATTTTTTCATTAAAAAATAAACCCCGGCGAACTTGGAGACCTGCTTCACGGCGAAAATAGCCAGGAACAGGCCCGCCGCTGCCCACAGCGCCGGCAGCGAAACTTTCATGCCGGCCACGATAAAGAAGAACGGCGTGATGAACGCGTAAGCCACCGTGCGCAGCCGGTTCTTTACGTCGGCCGCGCTGCGCTGTTCTTTGAAATGTCCGCTCATCACCAGCCCGAACAGGAAAGCCGGCAGTATGGCCTGGCTGGCTCCCAGCTCGGCCAGGTAAATAAAGGCCAGCAGCACGAAGAAAATATATTTGATCTCCGGCTCTATCACTTTGCCGGCCAGCGCGGGGTGGCGGATGACGCCCATGGAGAAACGCCCGGCGAAGACCAGGAAAACGGCGGAAGCGGCCAGGAACAGCAGCGTGTAAAGGCTGGGTTTTAAGAACACGAAGCTCAGCGCTACGGCCGTCAGCGTATTGGTAAGGAAAGTGCAGACCATCAGCAGCTTGCCGGTCTCTTTTTTAGCCAGCCCGGTTTCAGTAAGCACCGAGTACACCACCGCCAGCGAGGTCTCGGACAGCGCTATCCCGGCCACCAGCGCGGCGCTCGCCGTCCAGCCCGCCGCGTAGCGGCAGAACAGGAAACCGCCGGCCAGCGGCGCGAAGAAAGAAAAAAAGCTCAGTACGCCGGCCGCCCTGAAATTCTCTTTCAGCAGTTTTAAGTCCACTTCGCTGCCGGCCAGGAAGGTCAGCACTATGCCGCCGAAGCCGGCCAGGTACAGCATCCAGTCGGCGGCGTGCAGGCCCAGGTTGCCGGCGGCCAGCCCCAGCAGCACTTCGAAGATAGCCACCGAAACGCCCAGCCGCAGGCTGAGTATGCTGGCCGCGAAAATTATCAGGCCGGCTATCAGCGGTGTTTTGTCGGGTTCCATATTGTCTCCATATAAAATGACCTCTACCGTTGGGTAGAGGTCAAGCCCTTCCGGGCGGTTCCCCCGCGGCTGCGCGTTATATCAGCTTTTCTTGCCGGCGCGAAAAACCTTCAGCGCCGCTTGCAGCCGGTCCATCAGCTCTTTGGGGTACATCTTGCCCACCAGCGACTGCCGCGCGGTGTCGCCGGCCTTCTCGAACTCGGCCACCACGGCGGGGCCGGCGGGGTCGGTGAACACCAGCTTCTTGTTCTTAAGCACCGTCAGCGACTGCGTATTGTCCTTGCGGCTTTGCAGCGTCAGCGCCCGCAGGTGCTTGTCTCCCAGGTCCAGCAGCGTTCTCTGGTCCTCTTTGGACAGCGCGTCGAAGGTTTTCTTGGCCAGCACCACCGCGCCCGAAGCGTTGGTGATGGGCAGCGAGAAAACGTATTTCATGCGCGCGAACCACTGCAGCGCTATCACGGACAGCGGCGAGCCGTACACGCCGTTGATCATGCCGGTCTGCAGCGAGGTCATCACGTCGGTGACCGACAGCGGGATGGGCTTAACTTTCAGCGCGTCGAACATGGCCTCCGCTATGGGGTCGCCCTCCCACATCCAGATCTTAACGCTGCGCATATCCTCCGGTTTCGTGACCGGCGAGTTGGAAAAAACGTTGACTATCCCCACCTCGGCCCAGCCCAGCAGCACGTAGCCGCGGGTCTCGAAATATTTGCGGAAGTCGGCGTCGAAAGTTTTATAGATATGGTCTATCTCGGCGGAGTTCTTGAACAGGAAAGGGGTGTCCAGCAGGCGTATTTCGGGCGCTATCTCGCCTATGCCCACGCCGGTGAAGCCGCCGGCCTGCAGCTGGCCCAGGCGGATCTTGCGCACCACGTCCTTCTCGTCGCCCGACACGCCGCCGGCGTAGATCTTGAACTGCACGCGGTTGGCCGTCTTCGAAGAAACCTCGGCGGTATACTGCCGCATGGCTTTCATCCAGGTGGAGCCTTCCGGCGCCAGCGTGGCGAACTTTATCATGGTCTGGGCCTGCGCGGACGCGGCGCACAGTGCCAGCAGCAGAGCGCACACAGCGGGCAGTTTCTTAGAAGAGCTCATCTTTTTTCTCCAGTAACTTCTTCGCCTTCAGCTTGGCCACTTCGTCGGGCAGGCGGGTCTCTCCGTCCCTGGGCTCCGCGGCTATGATCTCGTTCAAAAGCTTCTCGAACAGCCCGGGGTCCTGCGCCGCCACCGCGCCCATGCGGGCGTACATAAAGCGGTTCAACAGGAAGTTCCCGCCGGGGCCTTTCAGCGCCAGCTCGAAATGCGCTTTCGCCTTGTCGGGGTCCCCGCCGAACATGCGCGGCCTTATGGAATAGTAGGCGCCCATCAGGCTTTCGGCGCCGTTATAGTAATAGCCGGGGTCCAGCACGAGCAGCCTTTGTACGGCGGGCTCTATGGCCGGCAACTCCGCCACGGCTTCGGGATTGTCGCGGCTGATATTGATATAGGACGCCTTGCAGAAAGTGGCCCAGAACAGGGCCGGCACGTCGCATTTTTTCGCTTGTTCCGGAGCGCGCCCTTTCAGCGCGCGCGCCGCGTAGGCCTCGCCCTTTAAATAGAACTGCGCCGCCCGTTCGTTGTTCTCGTCCTCGAGGAACATCAGCGCGTAGCCGCAGAAGCCCTGCGCCGCGTTCACCAGCATGCGCCGGTTGCCGGGGTCGCTCTTGAGCAGTATCTCCATAAGCTGGAGGTTGGCCGGCAGCGCTTCCTTAACGTACTGGGGGTCCTGCTGGCTGAAAACCGAGGGCAGGCCCTTGTCTATCACGCCCGACGTCACATGCGCCGCCGTGCGGTTGAGCGAGCAGCCCGACAGGCACAGCGCGGCGCAGGCCAGGACCGAAGAGGCGCGGACGGGAACTTTCATTTGCGGTGCTCCTTGACCAGGGCAGCGAAGCTTTCCACCATGTCCGCGTGCTTTTTCAGGAAGTCCTCCGGAGTTTCCGGGAAGCGGTAGGTCCAGTTATGGTCGCCCAGCGTGCCCGGCGTGTTCACGCGGTCCTTCGAACCCACTATGTCCTGTATGGGCAGTATGATTATGCGCGAGCCCGCGGTAAGGATGGAGGCCAGGATCTTTTCCCGGGCTTTCGAGAATACCGGCGGACGGCCTGTCTCGCCCGAGACCAGTTTCCAGAAAAGCTTTTTTTCGGCGGCGTCCACCGTGTCCCACCAGTCGGCCAGCGGCTCGTTGTCGTGCGTGGACGAGGTGGCCAGCGAGACCGGCGGGTAGCTGGCGGGGGACAGATAATTATTGTCCTTGCCTTTCTCCCAGCGCATCACTTTATAGCCGGGGATGTTCAGCTCGGACAGCACTTCTCCCACGTAAGGGGGGATAAGGCCGAGGTCCTCGGCCACCGGCAGCATGGGGCTGGCCCCGGCCACCGCTTCCAGGAAGCGTTTGCCCCGCGCGCGCTGGCCGGGCGCGTCCTTGATATCGAACTCGGGCTTCAGCGCCACGTCGCGCGGTATCACCCAGGTGCGGAAAAAGCCCACCATGTGGTCGATGCGGAACAGGTCGTAGAACTCGGCGGCCTTTTTTACCTTGGTACGCCACCATTCGAATTTATTGTCCTCTATCACCGGCCAGTTATAGGCCGGCAGGCCCCAGCGCTGGCCGGTCTCGCTGAACGCGTCGGGCGGCGCGCCCACCTCGCGGGTCAGGTCGAACTCGGCCTGGCGGGCCCAGACGTCGGAGCTTTCCTGGTTCACCATGAAGGGCAGGTCGCCCAGCAGCTTTATGTCAAGCTCGGTGGCGCGCGCGCGGGCCGCGGTCCACTGCCGGTGTATGGCCCATTGCAGGTACTTGAAGAAAAGCAGCTGATGCTCCTCGTGCTTGTGCAGGTCCTTCAGCGCCTGCGGCTCCCGGTTCTTCAGCGGGTGTTCCCAGTGCGTCCACGAGGTCCAGTCGTGAGTGTCCTTCAGCCTGCGGAAAGCGGCGTAATCCTCCAGCCAGTCGGCGTTGGCGCGGCAGAAAGCCCTGAACTCCCCGGCCTGGGCGGAATCTTTCAGCACGTGGTGCTCGTGGAAGGCGGTATAGATCTTCCACAGCGTGGAGAATTTAAGGTGCCGCACCTCGTTGTACAGCACGGCTTTCGAGTGGCGCAGCTGCCTGACTCCGGCCTGGAAGCGGCGGGAATTTATTTCTTCCAGCAGGCCGGGGAAACCCTGCAGTTCGGGCAGCTCTTCCACGGCTATGTAGATGGGGTCCAGCGCGAAGGCCGACAGCGCGGTGTAGGGGCAGGAAACGCCCGGCGGCATTTCGTTGATGGGCAGCACCTGCAGCAGGTCCAGGTTCAGCGCTTTCAGCACGTCGAACCAGAGCACCATCGAGCCGGTATCGCCTATGCCCCAGTCCTTCCTGGAGCGCATGGAAAAAAGCGGGAAGAGAGTGCCTGTCTGTTCTTTTTCTAATAATGGATGCATAATTTTAAACCGCCGCCGGCCGCTTTACCTGGCCGCTACGGCTTCTATCTCCACCAGCGCGGCCCTGGGCAGGGCTTTCACTTCAATAGTGGCCCGGGCCGGCGCGTTGGCCGGGAAGAACTTCGAGTAAACTTCGTTCATCTGCGCGAACTGGCCGAGGTCGGCCATGAAAACGGTGGTCTTCAGCACGTTCTCCGGCGCCAGGCCTTCGGCCTTGAGTATGCCGGCGATGTTCTTCAGCACGGCCTCGGTCTGGGCTTTTATCTCGGCCGGCGCCATGGCCCCGGTGGCGGGGTCGATGGGCAGCTGGCCCGAGATGAAGATAAGTCCGCCGGCCTCGACGGCCTGGGAGTAAGGCCCGATGGCCGCGGGTGCGTTCTTTGTAGAAATAATTTTTTTCATGATCAGCCTTTTTTTGCCGTGCGGATGAAATTCGCTATGGAGCGGTCGTAGGAGCGCTCGGCCTCAGGCGTGAAGTAACAGCCCGGCAGCTCGCCGCTGGCGCGGTGGTAGGCTACGCAGTCGCAGCAGACGCCCTTGCGGCTGCAGGGCTCGTAAGTGCAGGTACAGCTTTTAGCGTTCGAACTTTTTTTGCAATCCATTACGGCGCTTCCTATAATATTATACTACCAAAATTAAAGGCGGCCTAAAAACCGCGGGCCGGCCGCGCGCATGGACGGGCAATAATTTTCTATCATGTAGGCATGCGTGACACCATACATTTTTCCGGCGCGGGCGGAGTGGGCATGAGCGCCCTGGCACAGATAGCGGCCATGGAGGGGAAGCGGGTCAGCGGCTCCGACCGCGACTTCGACCGCGGCCGCAACATGCAGGTTAAGGCGGCGCTGGAAGCCCTGGGGGTGAAAATTTATCCGCAGGACGGCTCGGGCGTGAACGACGCCACCTCCGAACTGGCGCTGTCCACGGCCATAGAGGATTCCAATCCCGAAGTTATCAAGGCCCGGGCGCTGAACGTTAAAATAAGCCACCGCTCCGAGCTGCTGGCCGGGCAGGTGAACCGGTTCGATTCTATCGTAGTGGCCGGCACCAGCGGCAAGTCCACCACCGCGGCCATGCTGTTCGCCGTGCTGGAAGCCGCCGGGCTGGGGCCTTCCATAATAACCGGCGGCGCGCTGGTGCAGCTCAAAGAGCGCGGCCTGATAGGCAACGCTTTCCGCGGCAAAGGCAGGATCCTGGTGGTGGAGGCCGACGAATCCGACGGCAGCATCGTGCGCTACACGCCCAAGACCGGCGTGCTGCTGAACATCACCAAGGACCACAAGGAGCTGGCCGAGCTGAATAAAATTTTCCTGGAATTCGCCGGCAACTGCGGCCGCATCCTTGTGAACGCCGACGACGCGCAGGCCCGCGCGCTGCTGCCCGCCGCCCCGGCTTTCGGCCTGAACACCGAAGGCTGGAAAGCGGCTAATGTGCGCCTCGAGCCTTTCGCTTCCCGCTTCAGCCTCAACGGCGCCGAATTCTATCTGCCGGCGCCGGGCCTTTACAACATAGAGAACGCCGTGGCCGCCGCCGCCGCCGCCGCCCTTTACGGCGTGAGACCGGAGACTGCCGCCGCGGGCCTGAAAGATTTCCGCGGCGTGGAGCGCCGCTTCCGGCTGGTGGGGGAGAAAAGCGGCGTGAAAGTGATAGACGATTTCGCTCATAACCCCGCCAAGGTCAGCGCCGTGCTGAAGGCCCTGCGCCATGCCGGCGGCGGGCGCGTGTTCGCCGTTTACCAGCCGCACGGCTTCGCGCCCACCCGGCACCTGAAGGCCGAGCTGATAGACGCTTTCGTGACCGGCCTGGCGCCGCAGGACCTGCTGCTGATGCCGGAGATCTATTACGCCGGCGGCACGGCGGCCAAGGATATTTCGTCGAAGGATATCACCGGTGCGGTAGCCGCCGCCGGGCGCGCGGCCAGGTACTTCTCCGACCGCGGCGCCATCCCGGCGGAGCTGGCGAAGCTGGTGCGCAGCGGGGATATCGTTGCCGTGATGGGCGCCCGCGACGCCACTTTGTCGGACTTCGCCAGGCAGATACTGGAAGTTTTGCCCTGAGGGCTGTTATGGCTAAAATAACCGTGATGATCTATACCACGCTCAGAAAGCGCCTGGGCGTCTCTAAGCTTACGCTGGAAGGCGCCACCGTGCGCGACATCGTGGACAGGCTGTGCGAATACAAGGCGCCCGAGACCGCCAAGCTCATACTCGACTCGGAAGGCCATATCAGGCAGCATTTCGTGCTGACGCTGAATTCCGAGATACTGGACAATAAAAAGACCGCGCGCGCGCCGGTGAAAGACGGGGATATACTGCACGTTTTTCCGCCGGTCTCCGGCGGCTAGATCCATCCTGGAGGCGATATGAAACCTGTAAAGATTACCGAAGGCGTTTATTCGCTGCGCGTTAACCATTTCAACAGGCGGCTGTTCGATTCGCTCATCCCGCTGCCGCAGGGCACCAGTTATAACGCCTATCTGGTAAAAGGCACGGAGAAGACCGCGCTGCTGGATTCCGCCGACCCCGAGAAAGCGGCAGTGCTGTTCGACTACCTGAAGGACGAAGGTAAGATAGATTATATCGTCTCCCACCACGCCGAGCAGGACCATTCCGGCTCCATCCCGCTGGTGCTGGAACGCTACCCGGCCGCCAAGGTGGTGACCAACCCCAAGTGCAAAGAATTCCTGATGTCCCACCTGCACCTCCCGGCGGATAAATTCATCGAGGTCATGGACGGGGAGATCCTGCAGCTGGGCGGCAAAACGCTGGAGTTCATCTACACCCCCTGGGTGCACTGGCCCGAGACCATGTGCACCTACCTGCGCGAGGACAAATGCCTGTTCTCCTGCGACTTCTTCGGCGCGCACCTGGCCGCCGGCGAGCTGTTCTCCGAAGAACACCTGGTGTACGAGCCCATGAAGCGCTATTTCGCCGAAATAATGATGCCTTTCCGCTCCAACATAAAAGGCCATCTCGAGAAGCTGGGCAAGTACGGGATCGCTTTCATAATGCCCAGCCACGGCCCGGTGCACCGGAACGTGAAGTTCGTGCTGGACATCTACAGGGACTGGGCCGTAAGCGCGCCAAAGAACAAGGCCGTTATCGTTTATATCTCCATGCACGGCAGCACGTATATGCTGGTCAATCGGCTGGTCAGCCGCCTTGAGGAGGCCGGCGTGGAAGTGGAAAAGCTCAACCTGGACCAGTTCGACGAGGGACGGGTGGCCATGGCGCTGGTGGACGCCGCCACCATAGTGGTGGGCACGCCTACCGTGCTGACCGGCCCGCACCCCAAGGCCATCTACGCCGCCTGTCTTGCCAACCTGCTCAGGCCCAAGGCGAAATTCGTTTCGGTGATAGGTTCTTTCGCCTGGGGCGGCCGCGCGGTGGAGACCATAGCCGGCCTTATCCCGAACCTGAAGGCGGAAGTGCTTAAGCCTGTGATGGTGAAAGGCCAGCCCGCGGAGGCGGACCTGGCGCAGATCGACGAACTGGCCGCGCTGATAGCCGAAAAGCATAAGACGCTGGCCGCATAGCGGTCGGCGTCCGCGGGGGGGCCTTGAAATTCCGGGTTTCGTCTGCTAAACTCTAGTTACAGGTGACCTGCTTTTCCAGTTTCCCGGAATTAAGGGAAGGGTGGAGAACGGGCATAGTTTCGTGTTGCCAGGGGGACGTATGGCCGATGATTCGAAAGACAAGAAAAGAACAGTAATAGTCTCGCTGCTGGCTTTCCTGCTGATAGGCGGGGGCGTATTCCTTTTTTTCATCATCCAGGGCTCCAATGACCTTACGGGGCCTAAAAATGCGAATTTCCATTACGGTTCCGTGGTGAGGCAGAGCATGGCCCCGTTCTTCCGTTATTTCGGTCTGGCTGACGATGAGAAAACCCCTAAAACAGTGCATGAAGCGCGATTGTCCCGGTTTTTAGACAAACAGGCCAGCGAAAATCTGGATATGTCCGGCTGGATGAACAAAAGCCCGGAGGGAGCGGGTGCGGCGTCCCCCCGCGATAGCGGCGCCAGGAGTTCGGCTTCCGCCCGGGCTCCCTCGTCCGTGCCCAGAATGAGCGGGGGCGGCGGCGGCGGCATGCCCTCCGGCGGCGGCAGCCAGTCTTCCGGCGGCGGTTCGCGGTTCGAAGGCGGCCCCAGCAGGGGAAATACCAGGATCTCAGCCTCTCAGTCCGGGGGGCTGGGCGCCGGGTCCGGCAAGGGGACGCTCAACGCGCTCCGCGGCACCCAGGCGATGCTTAACAACGGCTTGCGCAGCGGTTCGGCCATGACGGCTAAAAGTTCATGGGACAAGAGCTTCGGCGTGGGTACTACCGGCCGCAGCGGCGGCGGCGGTAGTGGAGGCGCAGGCGGGGCGCTGTCTTACGGCAACAAAGGCCTGGCGGGGCTGGATACCATAAAAAGCGGGGAGATAACCAATCTCAAGACCACGGATCCGGCGGCCGCCAACGCTCCTGCAGCGAGCCCGCCTAAACTGGAAGAAGATAAGAAAGACGCCGCATCGGATGTTTCCAAGGGTTTGGCCAGCGGCCTGACAAGTAAAGGCGCCGCAGCGCTCACCGGCGGCGGCGGGACCCCGGCCGCTTCACAGCCCAAAGGCACCCCGGCTGAACCGCCCGCGGATATCAAGCAGAAGACGGAAGAGAGCGGCTATTACTGTAAAACGGCCTGTTGCGCCGACGCGGCCGGCTACAAATTCATGGCCAAGGACGACAGTATCACTTACCAGAAACAGGGCGATGTCTGGACGGCGACCTTCAAAGGGGAGTATACGCTTGGCGATAAACCGGGCGGGGAACATTATGCTAATTATGAGCAGACCTTTGTGATCGCAGCCGGGTCAGGCGAGTTAACGCCTATCAGCAGCGGGAGCTGCGTAACGCCGACCGGGCCTTGCCCCGATCTTTCCATCCCGGGAAATGGCCCGGCCGGGGCGGGCACACCGTAATTATGGAACGCCATGCGCGGCAGTCCCGGCGCGGCTTGTTTTTGGTTGTTTTGGTAAGATCCGGGGCCCTTGACAAGTCAACTTTCGTCTGGTATAACATCACTGTAAAAGCAGCTTTGCCCTGAACGTCCGCGGGACTGTGTCAGGGAAGGTTAAGTTTTCTTTTATGCCGTCGGGGAAAGTGGTAAGAGGCGGGGCTATGATAAAAATAAATACCAGAAAGAACAAATCCGCCCAGTACGTGGTGGGCGCCACGGTGGCGATTATCATACTGGGGGCATGGATCTCCCTGCCGCTCATGAACAGCTCTTCCATGTCGTCCTCCGCCGCGGGCAATCCTTTCAGCTCGCGGGTTTCTGACATCTCCTCCCTGGGCAGCGATATCTCGCAGGAAGGCGGCGCGCCCGGCTCGGCGCTCAGCGGCGAGATGATAAACAACCCGGCTACTTCCGGAGAAGAGATCCTCTCCTCCCTTTTCCAGTCCGGTCCCTCTCCCGAAGACGCGGCCCAGCCTTCGGCCTCGGCCGACGTGGGCCCGGCGCCCGCGCCCGGCGGCGCCGAAGTTTCCGGCCCCGGCGGCGGCTCCGCCCCGGCAGGGCGTCCCGGCGGCAAGCTGGCGGCGGTGGCGTCGCTGTCGGGCAGCAATTCCAATTCGATGACGGCAGGCAGCAACCACGGGAAATTCTTCGGCAGCGGCAACCAGAAATCCGACTTCGCTCCCGCGGTGGCGGCCGACCTGAAGAAGTCCGCTTCTGGCCCGGATACGAAAAAATCCGTGGCGTCCATACTTAACAGCACTTTGGAGCAGAGCAAGCTGGCGGCCAGGACCGGCAACCTGGCAGACGCCCGCGGGGGAGCCTCCTCCGCTTTCGGCGGCACTGCTAAAGCCGCCTCTTCGGACCTGCTGAAGGGCTCGGCCGAGGAATCTTCGGCGGTATCGGGGCTGGCGCTGGGCGAGGCTACGGACAACCTTAAAAAGAACGATCCCACGCTTAACAAGAGCAAGGTAACTCCGCCCGCGCCTACGCCTCCCAAATCGGTTAAAGATCCGAATGAAGAAATGAAACAGATGATAATAAAGATGTTCCTGCAGGCCGCTCTGGGGTGCGTGTTCGGCGCTTGATCTTAGGTCTTACAGCTGGAGGATGTTATGAACAACTATAACGACAAAAAAGAAGAGAAGGGCGGCTTCTGGTCCGCGCTTTCAGGACTTTTCCGGGGAGGTTCCTCCGCCATGGGCGGCGGGGCGTCCTCCGGCATGGGGGCCGCGGGCGGCCTTTTCGCCACCAAGGCCGGCATAGTCGGCATGGTGCTCGGAGGCGCCACTATCGCGGCCGGCATCGGGGTTGTTTACAACTTCGTCGGCTCGTCCTCCAAGCCCGTTTATTCCCCGGAACTTTTCCAGCAAAGTTATTACGAGGATGAATCGGCTTCGGCCAGCCAGGCGCGGGCGCAGTCCAAGGACCGCTCCTCGGCCTCGGCTTCCACGCTCGATATTTTCAGCGCCCAGGCTAAGAAAGACGGCCTTAGCGGGCTGGCGTCCGAAGCCGGCGGAGACGGTAAAGCGGAGCCTGCAGCGGACGCGGCGGCCAGCGCCGAAGCGCCTGCCGACGGCGCCGGGGCGAACGCTTCCGCCGGAGCGCCGGCAGCGCCCTCAGCCGGAGCTGACGGCGGAGCGAAACTTAAACCCGGTTCCGGGTTCAGCAGCAGCGTGGGCAAAGGCGGCGGCGGCGGGTCTTCTTCTTCCGTAATGCCGCGCATGCAGAACGCCGGCGGGCTTTCCGGCGGCATAGGCGGCCAGTTCGCTACGATGTACAAGGCGCCCGCGGGGCAGAGCGACGGCAGGACCTCGGCCATGAGCGCTTCGATGGCGGCCAGGACGAAAGGCTCGCCGAAATACGCGGTTCCTAACTTTAACAAGAAAGGGGCGCACGCGCAGGCCAAGTTCGCCAACGCGAAGGGCTCCCAGGCGGTTTATTCGGCCGACGCGGGCAGCGCGCGCTCTACGGCCGGGGAGGCGTTCTCGGGCGAGACCAGCGGGGCGGGCGATGTTGCCACCCCAGACGGCGGCGCGGGCCTGGGCGGCGCGGGCATTTCCCAGGGTTCGGCGCTGAAAGGCAGCGACCCCAGCCTGAACAGCAACAAGAGTACCATTCCGCCGGTGACCGACCCGACGAACGCCAGCCCCTGGAAGACGTTCGAAGATAAGGCCATGAAAGGCATGATCGGCGCCGTGGTGGGCATAATCCTGATCAAGCTGTTCGCCAAACTGGCCAAGATGGCGAATCCGATTACTGCCTGGATCGGGTACGTAGGGGCCTGCATATCGCTGGCCATAGCGCTGGCTTCCGCCCTGATAGTAGTCCTCAACGGTATTAAGCTGATGCAGGGCGATCCGAGTAATTCCGCAGGAAAAGGCGCCTGGGCGGGGCAGAGCTGGATGGGCGGTATATATGTCGCCGCCGGTCTTATGCTTGCCATGAAAGCCTGGGACGCGTTCTGCGAAGTGGGTGCCGGAGCGGATGCAAAACCGGGCGGCTGCCCCAAACCGCTCGGCGCCGGCGCGCAGATCGGGGATATATTTAAAGGGATGTAATTGGCCGCAGCGGCGAAGTTTTTTTAGTGAAAGGGTTTTCTGGGAGGCGTTATGAGCGACAATCTGCCGGAGATAAATATTAAAAGGAATAAAGAAAAGCGGGGTGGCTTTCTCGGCTGGCTGCGCGGCCTGGGTTCAGGCGGCGCGCGCGGCGGTTCCATAGCCGGCTCCGCTTCCACCGGCTCTGCCGGTTTCGGCGGCGCTCTGGGAGCGGGCGGCGGTTTCGGCGGTGCTTCCGCCGGCATCGGGGCCCTGCTCGCCGGGAAAATGGGCACTATCCTTACGATAGCGGCCGTGGCCGTGGCCGGGGGAACGTACCTGGTCAATAACGCGCCGGATACCGCCGTTCAGAACGGCGCTTTGAGCTCCAATAAAGTGGCATCGGCCGAATATGTGCCTGCCATAGTAAGGAGCCAGGCGGCCAACCAGGGTTCTTCCCTGGCCATGTTCACCAACACGAACAAGGGGTCGGGCCTTTCCTTGCAGGAAGCCGTTCCCGGCTCCAAGAAGGCGGCTAAGAATGCCGACGCAGCGGCGGCCGACGCAACAGCGGCTGCAGCCGCCAAGGACGAAGCCGCCAACAGCCAGGCCCAGGGCGTGGCGGAACAGGCCACCGGCGGCCTTCAGGGCGGGATGGGCGCCAGTTCGCTCACCACTTCCATAGGCGGCGGCGGGGCGGGCAGGACCGTCAGCCTGGGCAAGTTCGGCCAGGGCGCCATAGGCCCGAAAGTGGGCCTGTCCGGCAGTCCCGGCACCGGGTTCCAGGCTATGCCCAAGTTCCAGGAGCGCAAAGGCAAACTGCTGGCCATGAAAGCCGGGGCCAGGCCTGTGTTCTCAAGCGGTAAAGGCGGAAAACCTGCCAAATTCAACGACGGTACCAAATCCTGGAACCAGGCCAGGGCGATGAACGCCAAGCAGCGCAGCTATACCGGGTCGAAGGTCGACCAGGCGGCCGCAACGCAGAACGAGGCCTGGACAGGGACCACCGCTACCGGAGACGCGGGAGCCGGGCTGGCCGAAGGCGACGGCGGCGCGGGCATAGTTACGTCCCCTTCGCTGGATAACGCCAGCGGCGGCACCGGCACCGGAGATACCGGCACTAACGGGCCCGCTACGTTCAACGACCCGTGCCCCAGCGGCGATTACGCGGCCTGCGCCGAGGACATAAGCCCGTGGAAGGCTTTGGCCAGCAAGTGCATGATGATGATACTTGCGTCGGCCCTTCTGTCCATCGTAGGCGCGGTGCTGGTGAACATGAAGAGCGTGCCCTATATCGGCATGATACTGTACGCGTTAGGCCTGGCTATTTGCGCCATAGCGGCGGCCATGGCCGTAATGGCCATCGTGTACGCGGTCATGTTGGGCACACAGTTCAAGCAGGCATGGATGGCCACTATCTACGGCATCGGCGGCGCTATAGCCCTGGCCGGAGCGGTGGGCGCCATGATGGGGAGCTTTAAAGCCTCTCTCACGAACCTGTTGTGGATCGCCGGCGCGGCGTCCGTGTGCGCCATGATAGGCAGCATGCTCGGCGGCTGACGGCCGCGGGGGGGCTGTTCACGGCGTTACCGCGGCTTTTGTGGAGGCATGATATGGGAAGCGAATTCTTGGAGCGAAATAAACGCAAGTCGGCCCTGGCCGCCCTGTTGCTTCTTTTCAGCGGCCGCGGCAAGTACGTCGCCACTCTGTTCGTCGCCGGCCTGGTTTCCGTGCCTTTCCTGATCTCGGGCGAGCGGCTGGACAAGATAATGGCTTTCCCGTCCGTTGCGGCGGCGATGCGCGCGGTGGGCCTTGGCGGCGCGGACGCCCAGCCGGGCAACGCCGCGGCCATGATGGCCGCGGCCGGCCGCGAGGCCGGCGGCAAGGAAGCTTCGTTCTGGGAGAAATATCTGCGCGCCGTCAACGCTCCTCTGCCCCCGGCCGGCGCTACCTCCACGATGGCCATGCTGCGCGGCGGCGGCGATGTGTTCGGCCCGCCGGTGCTGAAAGATAAGGACGACGGGAAGCCCGTGCGGCCCGATAAAGTGAAAGGCGCGGTCAACGCCGAAGAGCGCCGCGCGGGGGATACCGGCGACAGCGTGAATCTGGCCGGCCTGGTGGGCAGCGCCGGCGGCGGCGGCGGGGACGGCATCTACGGTAATCTTATGGGCGAGAACCTGGGCGACCGCCAGGGCGCGGGCGCCGGGCCTTACGCCGGCCGCGATGTGCTGACCGGCCCGGGCACCGCCAGCAAAGCTTCAGGCATGTACAGCCATGTGCTGGACCAGTCGGCGGAAAAAGTGCCGGTTCCCGGCTCCCCGGTAAAGACCAAGAGCAGGATGGGCCGCGTTTCTAATTTTGCGTGGAAGAACATGAATACCAAGACCAGCAAGTCCAGGGCGCTGGGGCATCTTGTAAAGGACAATAAAAGGCCCATGTTCCAGCTATCGCAGGCTTTTACCACCGGCACGATGGCCTATGACTCCTCCACCCCGGAATACGAGCAATCCTACAGCGGGGCCACTTACGACGGCAACGACGTGGACGCGGATTTCCTGCAGGGCGACGCGATAGTGCCGGCCACTCCCAACGCCTCGTTCACCGGGATGCTGGGCGGCGTCGACCAGCTGCAGCAGCAGGCTGAACTGTGTTCCGAAGCGTCGGGCAAGGAAGGCAAGCAGGTGGGCGACCTTGTGAGCCTGATGACCAAAAAGAGCGCGGAGATAGACCCCAATAACCCGCCCTCCTGCTGCGACAGCGGCGTGGGCCACTGGAACGACACGCTGCAGAAGCTCCATGACTACTGCATAGCTTATACCACTACGACGGCCACGCTGGACGCGGCGTGCCAGACCCAGAGCGCGGTGATCAACTGTCAGGGCTACCTTGATATGCATATCAACCCCTGCAGCTGGCTGCATTGTTTATTCGCGTGGCTGCTTATGTTCATCGTAGGCTCGTTCCTGGGTGTGGTGGGTCTTCTGGCGGTGTTCTCCACCATGTGCGGCTGGAATCTGTTCGGCAGCAGCGTGACGAACTTCGTGGACGGCTGTATGAAATGGATCACCGGGTCGGGCGATACCCCGGCTCCGCCCACGCTGCCCCCCGCGCCCTGACGGCCGGGGGCGGCGGTTCAGGTTTTTGCGGTTCATCTTAGCAGTTGTGGTTCATCTTAGCAGTTGCGGTTCATCTTAGCCCGTAGTTCGAAGCCATGAGCGGAGAGGTGCCTGTGCGGTATTTTTACAACGTTGAGAGCATTCTTCAGCGGTGCGGCATGGGCGTCTTTTCAGCCCGCGTAAGCGGGCGTTGTTCCGGCTTTTGACCGCGGGTTTTTTACGGTGTGTTTTTCGGTTGGGCCTAAAGGCCCATAAAATGTAAGGTCAAAGGACACTTGGGAGCGGGATGGGCGCGCTGTATAGTATAATTTGAGATAGCAGGGGAAAGCCCGGCGTTGTGGTTAGTTCATTTGTAGTGAGATTAAGGCGATTTAAATTCAGTTTCTGGAGGCGGTTATGAACCTCTACAATAACGAGGAAGAGAATAAAAACGGTATCCCGGCGCTGGGCAAAGGCGGTGCGCCGTTCAAAAAAACTTCCATCTTCGGCAAAACGCCGATGTTCTCACGCGCCGCCGGCGGGATAATGGACAGGCTTAAGAACCTTTCCCGCAGGGACATGGCTTTCGTGGGCCTGGGGTTGAGCGTACTGGTTACGGCTCCGGTGGCCGAATACATGATGGGCAAACCCACCGCCCCGGAGAACCAGCTGGCCACCACTTTCGGCGGCAAGGAAAATCCTAACCCCTCAGGCCTTTACGAGCCAGGCATAAACGCCCTCAGCCAGGGCTCCGCGGACGGTTCCGGCGAGGTTATAACCCCGTTAAGCTCCAGGGACCCCGCCTCTCTTATTCTCGGTTCCCAGCCGGCTGCGCCGGCGGTAGCGGCGTCCGCCCCGCCCCCCGACATGGGCGGCAGCTCCATGCGTGACGCCATGAAAGACTCCGGCCGCGCCGCCTTCTCCGAGGCCGCGAAATCGGCCGGCGCCCCCACGCCCATACCAAGGATGCAGGCCGGGCTGCGCGGCGTCAGCTCCTTCTTCGGCGGCGGCGAAGGCAGCCGCACGTCCGGCAACCTGAGCGGCGGCAAGATCATAGACGACGCCAAGTCGGCCTCTTCCAAGGCGGCGAAGCGCTCCATGGTGGGCCCTGTGGCCATGCCCGGTTATAAAGGCGTGGCGAACAACACGCCCCGCAGCGCGTCCAGCAGCGCGCTCGAGAAAGCCCGCGCCGCGGCCGACAAATCCGCCGGAAATTTCAGCGGCGGTTCGGCCATGAACGCCCTGGATAAAGCCGCGGCCGATGCCGTTTCCATAGGGAAAGGCGACGGCGGGTTCGGCACCGGCGGAGAAGGCGATAAAGCCAAAGGCTCCAGCAACTCCACCAACAAGAATTCACACTCCAACAGCGGCGAAACGCTGGCCCAGATGGCCGCCAAGCAGCGCATGAACAAGGCGCTGGAGTGGGAGTTCTACAAGCAGTACGAAATTCCCAAGCAGATAATAAACGCCATCCTCACCGGCTTCACGGGTTCGCTGACCAAGTTCATCGGCGGCACCATGGACGGCATACTGGGCAACGGCGGCGGCTCTACCGAATATGTGTGTCTTGGCCAGAAAGCCAAAGACAACATCCCGGGCGTAACCCCGCCTACTCCGAAAGACTGCGATTATCCCTTGCCCTACCTTAATACCTGGGTAAAGAACCGGTCCAGCGACGAGAAGACTTCTAACGCCTGGATGAACGGCAGCGCTACCGCGGATAAGACCTGCCCTTGCGGCGTTCTGCGGGCGGACGACTATATGAAGATCATGGCTGGCGGAGGAGCCGCCAATCCCGGCGGTACCCCCGGAGCAACCCCCGGAGCTACCCCCGGAGCCACTCCCGGAGCAACTCCTGGCGCAACCCCCGGAGCCACTCCTGGCGCAACTCCCGGAGCAACCCCTGGCGCTACCCCCGGCGCTACCCCCGGGGTGTCCCAGCAGACCTTCTCCGGTTATGACGGCACCCTTGCGATGATGGTGATGTCCGCCATAACAGGAACCAGGACCAACGATCCCGCGGAACTGCTGCGGGAGGCCCAATCCCTGTCCGGCGGTTTCGCTAACCTGCCGGTCAAGGACATATCCACCGGTATAGGTACCGCCGTTACCGGCGCTAACGAGAAAATAGAAGCGTATCAGAAAAACGTAGACGATGCCAACCAGAAGGTTCTGCGGATGACCACGGACTATGAGACGTTCAAGAACAAACTTAAGGCTGTTCTTGACGCGGCCAACGCAAAACCGGTCACCCTCTATGTAAAGCCCAAGGCTAATGCCACCGGCGGCAGCAGCACGGTGGATATTCCGTCCTTGGTGAACGAGTTGACGCCGCTCCAGACCGGTTTCCTGGGCAAGAGAAAACTGATAGAAACGGCCAAGGCGGAGATCGCTCTTGAGCAGCAGCGGCTTGACGTTTATAAAGCGCAGAGCGGATTTGTGACGGCCGGCGTAACAGGCGTAAAGAGCGATTATACCGGCGTTGCCGAAAGGGCGAAAGCGATAAACGAAGAGCTGAAAGCCATCCCGGCGGACCCTAAGCCGGCCGGCGATAAACTGAAGAAACTGAAAGAGAAGTTCAAGCTCCTGTCCGGCAAGGATTCCGTTATCCCGGATACTGTTGACGCCGCTCCCGTCATTGCGCCAGGCGCGGTCGGAATGCGGCTCGAGCCCAATGCCCTGGCCCTTAACCCTACCGGTATAAGGGACTTCAGGGATTCTATAGCCCCCGTCTCAGGTATCTCCAGTTCTATCGGCAGACAGGTCTCAGGCGGCGTGGATTCCGCGCTGGGCGCCGACCAGGCGCTGCTTGCCGGCCCGCTGGCCTGGAGAGGTCTGCCCCAGGACTTCACCAAGGCTTACGCGGATTCGAAAGCCAACGACGCCGCCGCTGTCAAAGCCGAACAGACAGCCTGGGCGGAGGCTTCGCCGTTTAAAAAGACCCCTGTGCCTACGGTCGGCAATAACATGGCGCCGAGGTCCCTGCTGGCCGAACAGATGCGGGCCGGCGCGGTTTCCGGAGAGGCGGACAGCTCAACGCCGTTCCCTCTTTCCGCCGCTACCAAGATGAACCTTATTTCGGAAAATATAACGGAGATCTCCGACCGGCTTGAAGAGCTGGGGATAAACGTGGATGACCCGACCGCCCGCCCGGCCGGCCAGGAAATACATCAGGACACCAGCGGCAATCTTCCGCCGGCGGTTGGAGGGAACAATGGCAAGGTTGCAAGAGCGACTCTTGGCCAAACCTCGGCCAGTTTCACGGATGGCGCCAGAAGAGAAGTTAACGCTGCTGATATACAGATGGCGCAGCTTCCTGCAGCGAAGCAGGCTGCAGTAAGGGATAATAATGTCCTCCTGCATGAAGCACAGGCAGGGCTTAATACTGCGAAGAGAGACCTGGATACAGCGATTAAATCCGGCACCGACGAAGAAGTCGCGGCGAAATCGGAAGCATTCTCCACGGCTCAGGAAAACTACCGGAACGCGTCGAGTGCTTTTGATAACAAATGCGCGACAGCATCAAGGAGTTTGACCCCTGCCGGCGAAACCGCAACCAGTCTCTTCACTACGATCACCAGGTGCTCCATACTGGTCTCCGGATTCAAACCCGGAGGTTCGGCGAATTGCACTGTGCAGGAAGCTGGCCGTGTGCAGGACGAGCTGCAGTCGGCTAAAATGGACTACGATGAAGTGATCCGGAGCAACTCCGCGGAATCGCTCGGCAACCTTAATCACCGCAAGGACACAGCCTGTGAGTTCACGAGGCGCTGTATGATCGCGAGCCGTGTGCCTGCCGGTTGCAGGTAAGCAGTACCCGTAGCATAACGAAAAGCCCCGCGGCCCAAAAGCCGCGGGGTTTTTATTTGCGCCATTAAAGTCATATAATAGAAGTATAATCGGGGTTTAACGGGCAGTTGGCTAGTGAGCGGAAAGCGCAATTAAGGAGAAACAGAATAATGAAAAAACTTATCATAGCTGTTACCATGCTTGCCGGGTTGGGGCTTAACGCGGCGGCTTATTTCGACGGCGGGCTTACCGGCACCACCGGCCCCGGCGGTTATAAGGGCATGAACCTGAACCTGGTCATCGGTTCCGGCAACCTGGCCATTGAGCCGTCATTAGCTACTTACACTAACGACGATCCATTGTTAGATGGTAAAACTTACCGCACCTACGCCCTGCGCGGCGCCTGGGAAGCGGAAAAGTACACTATTGGCGCTTTCGCCGGTACCACGCCTAAAGTTAACAACTATACAAACGCTTTTGTCGGCGGCGACATAACCTTCTCCCTTACCCCCGGCTCCGGCGGCCATTCCCGCCTGGCAGGCCCCGGTTCGCGCGGCGGCACCAGCGGCGGCAAAGGCGTAACCCGCATCGATGTCGGCGCGGGGCTTAAGCAGACCCTTCATACGGACAGTTCCGGCACCACCGATAAGAAAACCGGCCAGACCGAGGGCTCTCTGTTCGCCGGGGCGAAAATACTGATGGTGAACCTTTCCGCCTCCTATACCGGCTATAAGTACGGCGACGAGGATTTCGCTCCGCAGGTTTTCGTTTCCGGCCTTAATTTCGTGCAGGCCGCCAAGCCCAGATCCAGCGTGAACGTGAAACTGGACCTGCCGGGGCAGCCCCTGGTCACGCCGTTCGTTTCCTATACCGGCAGCAAGTACAAGGGCGCGGAAGATAGTTCGGCGTACCTGTTCGGCGCCTATATAGACCTGAGCATGGTGACCGCGAACGTGGGCTACCAGATCTTCAGCCAGAACTCCCACAGTAAGAGCTTTATGACCATGGGCGTCGGGTTGAAGTTCTAAGGCCGGTTACGGCCGGTGCCGGCAGGCTTTGCAGTTAAAAGCCTGCCGGCGTATCAGTTCTCAAGGCCTCCATCAGTAGTCCAATAATAATTATGTACGAAAATCTTGCCGCTAAATACCGCCCCGCCGACCTTACCGAGGTGCTGGGGCAGGACACCATAAAGACCACGCTGGCCAACGCCGTCAAGCTGGGCCGGGTGGCCCATTCTTACGTGTTCTACGGGCCGCGCGGCTGCGGCAAGACCACCATCGCGCGCATCCTGGCCAAAACCCTCAATTGCCACCATCCCAAGAACGGCACGCCCTGCGGCAAGTGCCCGTCCTGCGTAGAGATAGCCGAGAGCAAATCTCTGGACGTGATAGAGATAGACGCCGCGTCCAATACCGGCGTGGACAAGGTGCGCAGCGTCATCATCGAACAGGTGGATTTCGCGCCTTCCCGCGACAAATATAAAATTTATATCCTCGACGAAGTGCACATGCTTTCCACCGGCGCGTTCAACGCGCTGCTGAAAACCGTGGAGGAACCGCCGGCGCACGTGGTGTTCATCATGGCCACCACCGAGAACCAGAAGGTTCCGCCCACCATCCTTTCCCGCAGCCAGTGCTTCCGCTTCCGCCCTCTGACCGAAGCCTGCATGACGGAGCGGCTTACGGAGATAGCGGCCAAAGAGAAGATCGCGGCCGAGCCCGAGGCGCTGAAACTGATAGCGCGCGCCGCCGACGGCGCCATGCGCGACGCGCTTACCATGCTCGACCGCGCGGCCTCTTTCGGCCACGGCGAGGTCAAGACGGACGTGCTCAACGAACTGCTCGGCCACCCGGGCCCTGCGTTGCTGGAGGCGCTGGCGTTGGCGCTGGTGAACCGCGACGCGGCCGGCCTGCATTCCGCTTTCGACCGCATTAATTCCGAGGGCTACGACCCCGTGACCGCGCTGCGCAACCTGCGCAACCTTTTCGCCGAAGCTTTCCTGGCGGCGCAGGGCTTCTCGAAAGAGGCCGCGCCCATCAAAGGCCTGCCCGCGGGCCTGCCGCCGGCGGCGCTGGCGCGGCTGTCGCGCAAGATCACCGTCATCATCGAGGAAGTTAAATTCTCCGACGCGCTGGCCATAGCGGCGGAAATAGGCCTTTTCACCCTTATCGAGACGCCGGTGGAGCTTGAAAGCCTGGTGCGGCGGCTCGAGGGCCTTGAAGGCCGCCTGGCGGCCGAACCGGGCCAGTCCCAACCCGGCGAAACGGCGGAGCAAAAAAAAAACAGTTATTCTCCCGCTAGCGGGCCGGCGGCAGCCCGCCCTGTAGCCGCGGCTCCCGCGCCGGCGCCGGTCGCCGCGCCCGCGCCAGCCCCCGTGCCCGTCCCGGCGGCGGCCGCCGTGAAGCCGGGGCCGATGCCGGCCGACGCCTGGCGCAAGATGCTGGGCGTTATCGCCTCGCAGCGCCCGGCCATGCACAACGCGCTGCTTTCCGTTAAGATAGTTACCGAGGCCGACGGCGCGCTGCGGCTGCTCCTCGCCAATAAATTCGAAGTTTCCATGATAGAGAAATCCCTGCCGGAGCTGGAGGAGATCCTCGCCCGGGCCGCCGGCAGAACGATAAAGCTCTCGGCCGAGCTGGCCCAGAAAGCGGGCGGCCCGGCCGCCCAGCAGGTAAGCGCCGCCCCCGCGGCGCTGGCCGCGGTGGCGGCATCGCCGGTGCAGGCCGCCTACGAACAGGGGCAGGACGACGTTCCGCCTTCCGACGGGGAAGAGACCGACCTTGAAGACATGCCGCCGCCTGAAGACACAGGGAACCTGGCGCCGCGCGTGAAGGCCCCGGAATCGCATGTGGTGGAAGCCGCGACGGAGCCGGAACTTAAGCATCTGGCCAAAGTGTTCCACGGCCGCTTGACCCGCATTACCAAGGTTAAATAAATCCCGGCCCCTTATCAGGTATGAAAGCACTGGATAAAATAATAACCGTTTTCCGCAAGTTCCCCGGCGTCGGCCCCAAGCAGGCGGAGCGGTTCGCGCTGTACGTGGTGCGCGCTTCCGGCCCGGAAATAGAAAGCCTGGTGGAGGCGCTGCGCAACGTAAAGAGATCCGTAAGGTACTGCCGGGAATGCTATAACTACGCGGAGGAGGAACTTTGCTCCGTCTGCTCCGAGCCGGAGCGGGACCGGTCCCTTATCTGCGTGGTGGAGCGGCCGCAGGACCTGGCCGCCATAGAAAAGGCCAGGAGCTTCACCGGCGTTTACCATGTGCTGCACGGCTCCGTGTCCCCGGCGGAGGGGATAGCGCCCGAGCAGATAAAGATCAAAGAGCTTATCGAGCGCGTCCGCGCCGCCGACGGGCGGGTGAAAGAAGTCATTATCGCCACCAACCCTGACACCGAGGGCGAGGCCACCGCCATGTACCTGATGCACAGTCTTAAGCCCTATGTGGGTAAGATAACCCGCATAGCCTGCGGCGTGCCGCTGGGCGGGGACATAGACTACATGGACGAAGTGACCCTCGGGCACGCGCTGAAAGGCCGGACCAATATTTAAACTTCTCGTTCCGTAATAGCGGGTCTTAAGGGCATTAACTGATGCTTTTTTCCTATTACCGCCGGCCGCTGTTCCTCCTGCTTCTCTGCTACGCCGCTACCATTCTCCTCTTCAAAGGCTTTTTCCTTAAGCCGCCGCAGCCGCTGCCTTTCCCGCTGCCGCGCGCCGGCGCGCTGGTGGAAGGCCGCATCAGCGAATACCCGGCTTTTAACCGCGGCCGCTGGCGCTTCGCGCTGGAAACAAGCAAGGTGTACGGTTCCCCGTTCAAAACCGGGCTTATGGTCTATGTCAGGGACATGGGCGGCGCCTCTTACGGCGACAGGGTGGAATTCCTGGCGGACCTGGACGAGCCCGCCGGCAGCTCGGCCCCGGGCGGCCTGGACTGGGCGGATTTCCTGGCCCGGCGCGGCATAGGGACCGAAGCCCGGACGAGGGAACTGGAAATTGTAAAACCCGCCAACCGGGTGCTGCTGCTGGCCCGCGCGTTCAGGAACCGGGTACTGGATACTTTTGAAAAAAACCTTGACCCCGAAGCCGCCGCGGTCATGGGCGGCGTTGTTATCGGGGAAAAAAAGAACGTCTCACCGGAGATGAAAAAGGCTTTCCAGGATTCCGGCGCCATGCACCTGCTGGTGGCCTCCGGTTCGAACGTGGGCTTTGTGGTCGTTGTCGTCTACTTCCTGTGTTCAAAGGTGGGCCTGGGGCGGAAATATGCCGGCCTGGCCGCCCTGGTGTTCTCCGGTTTTTATGTGCTTACTTCCGGGCTGGACGCGCCGCTGGTGCGGGCTTACCTGATGTTCTCGGCCGGACTGTGCGCTTTCATGCTGGGCAGGGGGGCCGGCGCTTTCCATTCGCTTACCGTGGCCGCCCTGGCTATACTGGTCATGACCCCGCGTTCCCTTTTTGACGCCAGTTTTCAGATGTCGTTCCTGGCCGCGTACGGCCTTACGGTTGGCATGTCTATCTGGGACAAACCTTTGAGTAATATTTTCAAGGGCGGGGTAAAGGCTTTCGCCGCGGCCTGCGGTTTTAAAGCTTCGGCCCGGCTTGAGGGCCTGGCGGTAGAACTTGGCGGCCTGTTCACTATAAGTTTTTTCGCCCAGCTTTTCCTCTACCCGCTGCTGGCGGTGTATTTCCACAGGATCTCGGTGGCCTCGCTGTTCTCGAACATGGTGCTGGTGCCCGCGTCCGGGGTGGCCATGGCGCTGGGTTTCCTGATGGCGATCTTTTCCGGCGCGGGGTTTCTTTTCGAGCTTTTCGCCTGGCCATGCGCTGCTTTTACCGGCTTGTTCATCAGCGCGGTGAAGTTCTTCGCCGCCCTGCCCTTTTCCGCTTTCAGCGTAGCCGAGCCTTCAGGCTGGGGCGTGGCCGGCTTTTACCTGCTGGCTTTCGCCGTGCTGCACGCGCCTCTTTTCGGGTTCAATAACATCAGGCTTTACACCTGCGCCGCCCTGGGGCTGTGCGTTATGGAGGCCGGGGCTTTAACGAACGCCCTGGCCGATGGATCGCGCAAATACCGCACCGAACTGTTCGGGGATTCAAATACTTCCTGCGCGCTGGTGCATCTGCCGGACGGTACCCTGTTCCTGGTAAATCCGGGGGTCAGCGGCAAAACGCTGGCCGACGCGGTTTTCGCCGGCGGCGCGCGGCGCCTGTCCGGGGTAACCTTTACCTCGCTGGAGGAAAAGAATTTCAGCGGCCTGGCCGGGCTGTCCCGGCTGGTGGAGATAGAGCGGGTTGTCCTTCCGTTCGGTCCGCAGCCCCCGGCGTTAAGCGCGCTGCTGGGGGAGCTGAAAAAGAAAGGGGCGGCTATAGTTAAAGCCTGGCCCGGCGAGCCGGCTTCGGATATGAAGATCATAGCCCGCTGGACGGACGACCCGCGCGGCTACACCGGCCTCGGCGACGTTTTCGACCTGGAGATAGGCCGGGTGAAGATAGAGAACGCCGGTGACTCCGTCTCCCGCCTCTGCGCCGGCGCTGCCTGCGCCGCGCAGAGCAGCGTGCAAGCCCAAAAAGGTACAACAGCGGTGTTGGAATTTTAAATCCCATGAGCGGCTTTTTTAACCCGATAATCATATAGAGGGTCCCCTCCCGTAGTTTGTAACATTGCTTTGTCTAAGAAGCAGTTGCAAACAGCTAAGGAGGGGACTTATATGAAATTATACGCGGCAATTGACCTGCAT
>CAIRNJ010000107.1 GCA_903879915.1 uncultured Elusimicrobia bacterium | reverse complement strand
CAACAAAATGTTGAAATGCAAGACCTGACCCCACGAAAAATCTTTATATAATAAGGATTATGGAAGAAAAGAGCGTTGCGGTGAGCGAGGAGTGCGTGGAGGCGGAACTGGTGCACGAAGGCGGTTCCGAGCCCAGGCAGGAACGGCCGCGGGCCTACAGCGCCGGCCCCCTCCCCCCGGCGGGCGTCTTCGGGCGCTTCAAAAGGTTCCTCGGCGGGGCGCTGCTGCTGGCCGCGCTGGCGCTGATGGTGACCGGCGGGCTGCTTACCGTTACCGTGATAGGCGCCATCCTCGGCATTCCGCTGCTGATAGCCGGCGCGGCCCTGCTGGGGCTGTTCTTCAAGCTGTTCGCCTCAAGCCTGGGCAGCTCAGTCGTTTTCCGGAAATTCCCCTAGGAGCAGCTGCTCCAGTTCCAAACTAACTCCCGTCCTGGCCTCTACCTCCGCGTGCACCTTGCGCATCAGCCCGTAAATATCGGCCGCGGTGGCGCCGCCGGCGTTCACTATGAAGCCCGCGTGCCGGGCTGAAACCTGCGCCCCGCCGAGGCGCAGCCCCTTGAGGCCGGCCGCGTCGATAAGCCGCGAGGCATAGTCGCCGGGCGGCCGCTTGAACACGCTGCCCGCCGAGGGCAGGTCCAGCGGCTGCTTGGCCGCCCGGGCCGCCAGCACGCGGTCCCTTTCCGCCAGCAGGGCGGCGGCGGAGCCGGCCTCGAATTTGAATGCCGCAGCCAGCAGGATAAGCCCGTCCAGCCCCCCCACGCGCCGGTAGCCGTGCGGCAGCCCGCTCTTGGGCAGTACCACTATTTTCCCCGCGGGGTCCAGGGCTTCCACGGATACGAGCCGGTCGAAGGTCTCCTGCCCGAAAGCGCCGGCGTTCATGCGCACCGCGCCGCCCACCGAGCCTGGTATGCCGGAGGTCTTTTCGAACCCGGCCAGGCCTTTTTCCGCCGTGAGCCGGGCCAGGTCGTCCCACAGTACGCCGGCCTGCGCTTTTACGGCATTTCCGGAAAAATCCAGCCGGTCCAGCCTCTCGGTGAGGGCCGTCACGCCGCCCAGGCCGGCATCGCTCACCAGAACGTTGGAGCCGCGGCCCAGCGTAAGCAGCGGCAGGCCGTGCCGGCGGCAGCAGGCGGCCAGCCAGGCGAACTCCGCGGCGTCGGCGGGCTTTACCAGCGCGGCGGCGGGGCCGCCGGCGCGGTAGGTGGTAAAATTGCGCGCGGACTCGTTGAAGGAGCAGAAAGCGCCGAACCGGGCTTCCAGCTCGGCGCGGGCGGCGGACGGGAGCTCAGGCATTCGTAAGGGCCTCCAGGGATCTTTTATTCAGCCCCAGCAGGTACACGCCGGCCAGGATCAGCAAGCCGCCGGCGAAAGCCGCGGCGGCGGCGCGCTCGCCCAGCAGCAGGTAGGCCGAGAGCAGGGTAGAGAACGGTTCCAGGTAGATGAAATAGGAGGTCTTCACCGCCCCCAGGCCTTCCACGGCGTTGTTCCAGAACAGGTACGCCAGCGCCGAGGACAGCAGGCTGAGATAGGCGAGGCACGCCCAGCCGCGCGGCGAAACGCGGGCGAATTCGGCCGGGCCGCCGGCGGCCAGCCAGAACGGCAGCAGGGTGAAAAGCGCCACGAGCATGGTGAGAGTGGTAACTTTGGCCTGCGGCCAGGCGGTGAGCCATTTTTTTGTGAGTATCACGTAAACCGCCCAGGAAGCGCAGGTTACCAGGAAGATAAGGTCCCCGTGCGTGGACGGCAGCGCGAAGGCCCCGGCGCCCGACTTGGAGAACACCACCAGCAGGGTGCCGGCGAAGCCGGCGATGAAAGCGGCTATCTTGAAAGGGCCTATCCTTTCGCCCAGGGCCGCCATCAGGCCGGCCACCATTATGGGCGTGGCGGCTATCAGCCAGCCGGCGTGGGAGGCCGGCGTATATTTAAGGGCGTAGGCCTGCAGGTACTGCTGGGTGGAAACGCCCATTATGGACAGCACCAGGAGCTTGCGCAGCACTTCGGGCTTGAAATCGGCGGCTTTAAGGCGCGAACCGGTAAGGAAAATAAGCGCCAGCACGCCTATCAGCGCGCGGAAGGTAACGATGGACAGCGGCGAAATTTCCGAGACCAGTTGCTTGGTGAAAGGGTAGGCCCCGCCCCAGACGGTGGCGGCGAAAGTTACCTGGAAGAAAAGCCAGGCGGCGCGGCTGGGAACCTTTGGTGTGGTCATCGGGGTGATGGGGTCAGGTCTTGCATT
>CAIRNJ010000106.1 GCA_903879915.1 uncultured Elusimicrobia bacterium | reverse complement strand
GCCATACGCGGCCTGCTGGAACGGGTGGCGGGCCGGGTCTTTTTCGAAACTGTGGAATACGCTTTCAGCGCCCTGCCCGGCATCATAGCCGGGCTGCCCTCGGGCCGCGCTTTCGTGCGCCGGCCGCTGAGCGTGCTGGGCGCTGCGGTGGCGCGCGCGCCGTTCCTGCTGGACAAGGCCGCGGGGCCGCGCGTGTTCATTATCACGGGCGGGCACGGCGCGGGCAAGAGCGAGCTGGTGCTGGCGCTGGCCGTGCTGCTGCGCCGTGCCGGGCGGCGGCCGGGCGGCATCTGTTCCACGGGCTTGTGGGAGAACGGGCAGCGCTCCGGCTTCGACGTGCTGGACCTGGCATCGGGCGCGCGGCAGCCGCTGTGCAGGCGGGGCACCGGCGGCAGCGTGCGGGCCGGGGAATTCGGATTTTTCGACGAAGGGCTGTCGGCCGGGCTTAAAGCGCTTTCAGCGGAAAGCCTGGCCGGCGCCGACGCGGTTTTTGTGGACGAGGCGGGGTTCCTGGAACTGGAAGGCGGCGGCTGGGCCGCGCCGATAAAAGAATTATGCCGCGGCGGCCATCCGCTGGTGCTGGTGGTACGGGACTATCTTGTTGAGCGGATGACGGATCATTTTAAACTGCAGCGGCCGGTGTTGTGGCGGGCGGGGGAAACTTCCGCGGCCGCGGTGCTGCCCGAACTGCTGGCGGCTATCAAGGCGGAACTCAGTTAGTCCAGGTTATCAGCGCTTTTCTTACCGACGTAGTCTGTTTTATCAGGCCTTTTCTGGCCATTCTTTTCAGCAGGCTTTCCACCCATTCCCGGTCCATTTTAGCGCCGTTTACCGTCAGGCCCACCTCTATATCCCGCAAGGTGGCGGCGGGAGAGGCTTTCTTTTCCCAGCAGTCGCGGATGTAGCGCACCTCCGGCTTACGCCCCAGTTTCTTCAGCGCTTTCAGCACCGCGGCCGCGCCCTCCGGCGCCCGGTATTCTACGCCGTGCCGCGCGTAAACTTTTTCCAGCAGGGCGTTGCGGCGCAAACCGGCCCAGCCTATGTAGACGCGGCGGGGGGCGGCTTTTTCCATCTTTAAAATATCTGCCCGGGTTTTGACGGCCATGGTCATGGACGCCAGGGCCAGGTCGAAGCGGCCGGCCACGCGGGCGGCGGGCAGGGCCGACCAGACCGACAGCAGGCAGGCGGCGTTACTAATGCCGCGGCGGCGGCGTTCGGCGCGGAAAAGCTTCAGCATTTCCGGCGAGGAATCCACGCCCAGCGCGGCTTTGGCCCTGCCGGCCAGGCGCAGGGCGTAAACCCCGGTGCCGCAGCCTATGTCCAGGATGCGGCGGCCTTTGAACTCCACGCCCATCCCTTCCAGCAGGCGCAGTATCCTGCCGGTCTTGGCGGACGTCTCCCTGTCGAAGGGGAGCGGGTAATTCCTGGCCCGGTTGTTCCAGAACAGTTTTTCGTTGGCGCGGGTACCTTTCATTAAGATCATTATACTAAAGGCCCGCGCGTTGACGCCGGGCCGGCAAGTGTGTACGATAGGGTTATTGGCGTATGCCAATAATATGACCAGGCCTTTTAAATGCAGAAGGGTTACCGCAGAGCCGCGCGCCTATTATTTCAAGCCGCGCGCCGTGCCGCTGTGCTCGCTGCAGGAACTGACGCTGCAGCTCGACGAGTTCCAGGCGCTTAAACACGCCGAGCTGGAAGGCAAGGAGCAGGCCGCCGCGGCGGCCGCGATGAAGATCTCCAGGCAGACTTTCGGCAATATCCTGGCTTCCGCCCGGCGGAAGCTGGCCGACGCCGTGGTTAACGGCAAGGCCCTTAAGATAGAGGGAGGCCCCGTGGAACTGCGGCGCCCCCCGTGCGGAGGCAAGCACAAATGAACATCTGCGTACCCGTGGAAAACAACGACGGCCCGAACTCGAAAGTGTACGGCCATTTCGGCAGCGCGCCGTTCTTCGCCATCTGCGACGTGCAGACCGGCAGGACGGAGTTCCTGGACAACGGCAACCAGCATCATGAGCACGGCCAGTGCAACCCGCTGGGCGCCATAGCCGGCCATGCCGTTACGGCCATCCTGGTGGGCGGTATAGGCGGCCGCGCGCTGCAGCACCTGAACGCCGGCGGCATAAAAGCCTACCGCGCGCCGCAGGGCCCGCTGTCCGCCGCCCTCGAAATGTTCAGGAAACAGGAGCTGCCGGAGATCCTCCCCTCCGACTGCTGCCAGGGGCATGGCTGTCATTAAGACCGGCGCTTTTTGACCAGTATCGGGTTAAGTATTATAAAATAGCCGTATGAAGTTCCGGGCTTTATTAAGATACGCACTTTGCTTTGCTTTCGCGGCGGTTTCCGCCGCGGCCTGGAACCTGCATGTTCTGGGAACGCATCATAAGGCCGACGCCGACTGTCAGGTGTGCGCCGTGGCGGCCGCGCCCGAGCTGAACGCGGATTGCGGCGCTGCGCTGCTGGCCGCTCCCGACAGGTTCGTTCTGCTTGCGCCCGAAGCCCGGCCGCCTGCGGCGGACGCCATAGTCATCCCCGCTTTTTACGGCCGGGCCCCTCCGGCCGTTTAACTTCTCCTTACCACAGTCCGATAAACTCCAGGTTCTCCGAGCCTGGACCGTTCGCGTTCCGGGCCAAAAGCCCGGGAGGAGTTCCGATGAAACTATCAGCTTTGATCCTGAGTTCGATGGCGCTGCTGTGCGCGGCGCCGCTGAGAGCCGGTGTGGCGAACCCGGATATTTCGGTTATCGGGCAGCTGCTCTATAAATACCACGACGACAGGACCGCGGAGGGCGCCCGCAGGCCCACGCTGGACCTGGGCGAGACCGAACTGGTGTTCGACGCCAGCCTGAACCCGTACGCCAAAGGCACTTTCGTGTTCACCGCGGGCGAGGACGGGGCCGGAGTAGAAGAAGCCTATCTCGACGTTATAAAAGGCCTGCCGGACGGGCTGGCGCTGCGCGGCGGCAAATACCGCCAGGGTTTCGGTAAACTGAACCCGGTGCATCCGCACGCGTATCCGTTCATAGAGGCGCCGCGCGTACTGGCGGCCATGCTGCCCGGCGAGGACGGGTTCAACGACGTCGGAACGCGGGTGTCCTATTTCCTTCCCGTGGGCTGGGCTTCCGAGCTCTCCGCCGATTTTCTTAAAGGCGGAGCGTTCCACCCCGACGAAACGAAGCCGGCGGCCGGCGGGGCGGCGCACTGGAACAACTCGCTGGTGTTGGGCGAAACAGTGCCGCTGGACATAGGCTTTTCAGCCGCGCAGGGAAAAAACAGCGTTCAATGGGGAAAGAGAACAGCGGTATACGGCGCGGATATCAAGACTAAAATACCGCTCACTAACTTTACGAACCTGACCCTGCAGGGAGAATATTTCTATAACCACAGCGACGTGGTAGTAGACACTACTACCGGAGTTTCCAGGCGCATGGGGCGCCAGGGTTTCTACGCCTTCGCCGACCTGAAGTTCGCGCAGCGCTGGAACGCCGGGGTTATCTACGACCAGTACGCGTCAGCCGGCAACGAGCACCGCACTGACAGGGCGGTAAAAGTCTTCGCCGGGTTCTCGCTGCTGGAAGAGACCACGCTGCTGCGCCTGAGCGCGGAGCATTTCAAGCCGGAGAATTCCCCGGCGGTGCGCACAATGATGCTGCAGGTGCTGTTCAGCATGGGGCCGCATAAAGCGCACCAGTTCTAGCGTAAAGGAGAATATATGAAAAAATATCTGATCGCCGGCCTGCTGTTCCTGCCCGTGATAATACCGGCGCACGCCGCGCCGCTGAAGGTGGCGGCCGCGCTGCCTGACCTTGGTTCCATCGCCGCCTATATAGGCGGCGACAAGGTGGAAGTGTTCTCCATAGGCCGCAACAACGGCAACCCGCACGCCGTGGAGGTGCTGCCGTCCTATATGATCAAAGTCTCGCGGGCGGCCGTTTACCTGAAAGTAGGCCTGGCGCTGGACCAATGGTCGGACGCTATAATAGACGGCGCGCGCAACAATAAACTGATAACAGCGGACTGCTCCGCGGGCATAACGCCGCTGCAGAAGCCGGCGGGCAAGGTGGACGCTTCCATGGGCGACGTGCATCCCGACGGCAACCCGCATTACTGGCTGGACCCAGCCAACGGCGCGGTAATTGCCGGCAACGTGCTGGCGGCGCTGAAGAAAGCCGATCCGGCCAACGCGGAGTATTACGAACTGAACTGCGCGCGGTTCAAGGCGGAGCTGGCGCGGCGCGCGGCCGGCTGGAAAGCGGCGCTGGCCGGGTTAGCCGGGCAGAGTGTGATAAGCTACCACTCCTCCTGGATCTACTTCACCACGGCGTTCGGCTTGACCATAGCCGGCAGCGTAGAACCGCTGCCGGGCATACCGCCCACGGCGAAACACCTGGCGGAGCTTGTGGACATTATCAGGAAGGACCATATAACCATGCTGCTGCAGGAAGCGTATTTCCCGGACGGCGCGCCGCAGTTCCTGGCGCGGCAGACCGGGATAATGGTGTTCAAGCTTACGCCGTCCTGCGGCAGCGTAAAAGCCGATTCCTACCTGGCGCATTTCGACGAGATAGTTTCAAAATTATCGGGGAGGTAAGACCATGATGCTGTTCCAATATCATTTTGCCTGGATGGCGCTGCTGCTCTGCCTTGTGCTCAGCGGTATCTACACGTATCTCGGCTACCACGTGGTAAGGCGCGGCGTTATTTTCGTGGACCTGTCGCTGGCGCAGGTGGCGGCGCTGGGCTCCAGCGTGGGCGTGCTGCTGGGCTGGGGGGAACAGTTCCCGGTGCAGAATTACCTAATGTCGCTGTCGTTCACGCTGCTGGGGGCGCTGCTGTTCGTGGTGTTCCGCAGCCGGCGCCAGAAGGTGCCCATAGAGGCGCTGATAGGCATTACGTACGCCGGGGCCATAGCGCTGTCGCTGATAGTGCTGGAGAAGTCGGCCACCGGCACGGAAGAGATAAAGGAAATGCTGACCGGGGCGCTGCTTACGGTGTCGCCGAAAGAACTGCTGTTCATTGCCGCCCTCGCCGCGGGCATCGGGTTAGTGCACTGGCTGGCCCGGCGGCAGCTGCTGCTGGTTACCGAAGACCCGCAGGCGGCGCGCGACCAGGGCATGAAGCTCTGGTGGTGGGACTTCGTCTTTTACGCCACGTTCGGCCTGATAGTAACCTCGTCAGTGCGGGTGGCCGGGGTGCTGCTGGTGTTCGCGTTCCTTATAATCCCGTCGGTTGCCGCCATGCTGGCCGTAAAGGGCATAGCGCGCAGGCTGGTGTTCGGCTGGCTGTTCGGCGTGGCCGGCTGCGTAGGCGGCCTTGAGCTGTCCATGCGGCTGGACTGGTCGTCCGGGCCCACCATAGTGGCGATGTTCCTGGTGCTGCTGGTAGGGACCTGGGGCGTGAAAGCCGGGCTCGCGCCGGCGGCCGGCGGCTTGTAACGCCCCCCGTTCTCCTCAGGCGGACGGGGGCGTGTTTTTAATGTCCGTAGGGGCAGGCCAGGCCTTTAACGCCCAGTTTGCCCAGCAGCCACACCAGCGGGCAGGCGCTGCCGGTGGCCAGCCTGAACAGCACGAAGCCGGAAACCACCGCAGCCAGGTAATAGTCGGGGCCGCGCTGCCTGCCCAGCAGCAGGAACGCTGCGGTAAGCAGGGCTGAAATAATTATCCCGGTAGTTTTCATGTCAGCACTCCTTCAGCCCGAGCTTTTTAAACACCCACATGGCCGGGCACCACTTCGTGAAAGCGGACTGCAGAAGATTCGCGCCGACGAAAACCGTCAGCCACAGGAAGTTCCTGTCCACATAAACCGCCAGCCCCGCGCTGAGCAGCACCATGAACCCCGCCAGCAGTCTTAATGCGTCGTTGCTCTTCATCTTGATTCTCCTTTATTCCCCGGTATAGCCCAGCGCTTCGTCGGTGAGCTCGCCCGGCTTGTTCTCGGTCCTGCGCACATGAGCGTTCTGCAGTTTCTTTTTGAACGCCAGGTAATACAGTACCGGCACCGCCACGCGCGACAGCAGCGTGGCCGCTATCTGCCCCGCTATCAGCGAAAT
>CAIRNJ010000105.1 GCA_903879915.1 uncultured Elusimicrobia bacterium | reverse complement strand
GGTGAGCGCGGCGGCTATGCCGCCCTGCATCTTCACCACCTGTACGGCGGCGGTATACATATCCCCGTCGTGCGTGCCTATCACCACTATATTGTGCGAATCGTGCGAGACCGAGGAGGCGATGGCCCCCTTCTTCAGGCCGAAGCCCTTCACCAGGCCCAGCGCCACGCGGCCCGAGGCCATGTGCCGCTCTATCACCGCTATTTTAAGGATGTCGCGCTCGGGGTCGGACGAGACGAAGCCGCCGTCCTGCTTCACGGGCTCGATGCTCATCTTGGTCACTATCTGGTCGCGGATGACGTTTATCACCTTGGCGTATTTCCCCCCCGCCTTAAGGGCGAAATCCTCGTGCTCTATCCATTTCACGTTCACGGTGCCGCGGACCTTGCCCTCGTAATCCTTTATCACGCCCGGGACTATCTTGCGGTCGGCCGCCACCAGGCGCCCCTGCTTGAACACCTTGGAAACCTTCATGCCCTTCAGGTCGTCGAGCACCACCAGGTCGGCCTGGTAGCCCGGGGCAATGGCGCCCAGGTTCTTCAGCCCGAAATATTCGGCGGTGTTGATGGTGGCCATCTGTATGGCGCGGATGGGGTCCACGCCCAGCTTTATGGCCGTGCGCACCAGGTAGTCTATGTGGCCCTGCTTCTCTATGTCCTCCAGGTGGCGGTCGTCGGTGACGAAGATGAACTTGCGGGAATTCTCGGAGTTCACCAGCGGCAGCAGGCCCCGGAGGTTCTTGGCGGCGGTGCCCTCGCGGATCATTATGTACATGCCGGCGCGCAGCTTCTCGCGGGCCTCGTCCACGTCGGTGCATTCGTGGTCGGACTTTATGCCGGCCGACACGTAGGCGTAAAGCTGCTTGCCCTTCAGCATCGGCGCGTGGCCGTCTATCACCTTGTTCCTCGCGATGGCTATCTTCGCCAGCACTTCGGGGTCGCGGTAGATCACGCCGGGATAGTTCATCATCTCGGCCAGGCCCAGCACGCGCTCGTCGTTCAGGAGCAGGCTGAGGTCGTGGGCGGTCAGCTCGGCGCCGGCGGTCTCGAGCTTCGTGGACGGCACGCAGGAGGGCAGCATCACGTACACGCCCAGCACGGAGTTGAGGCTGGAGGAGAGCATGTATTTTATGCCGTCCAGGCCCAGGACGTTGGCTATCTCGTGGGGGTCGATGACCGCGGAGGTGGTGCCGCAGGGCAGCACCACGCGGGCGAACTCGGGGATCTTCACCATAGAGCTTTCTATATGCACGTGCCCGTCGATGAAGCCGGGCGCCAGGTACTTGCCTTTCAGGTCGATGGTAGTCTTGGCCTTATAATCGCCGAAGCCCACCACTTTGCCGCCGTGCACCGCCACGTGCGTGCGGTGGACGTCGCCGGAGAAAGTATTGATCACGCGCGCGTTCTTAAGCAGAAGGTCCACCCGTTTGCCGCCGCCGGAAATTTCTATGGTATCGTTCAATTTCTTCAGATTGTAATAGCTTTCCATGATTATATATACCTCGCGCTTATAATGTCCTAGATTCTACATTTTAGGTGGCCGCGCAGTAAAATTATACAATTAACGCATGCCTTTGCTTCACGCGCTTCAAGCCTGCCTGCCCCTGGCGCTGCTGGTCTTCCTGGCCGGTTTCGTGGACGCTATCGCCGGCGGCGGCGGGCTTATAACCCTGCCGGCCTACCTGGCCCACGGCCTCAGCCCGCTCATGCTGCTGGGCACCAACAAGCTTTCCTCCTCCATGGGCACGCTGGTAGCGGCGGCGAAATTCCTTAAAGAGGCCAGGTTCAAGGCGGACTTCCTGTTCATCATGATCGTCCTGGCGGCGGCCGGCGCGCTGCTGGGCGCCCGCGCCATTACGCTGGTCCGCCCGGAAACTATCCGCTGGCTGCTGGTGGTAACGCTGCCGCCGGTGGCGGTCTTCCTGGTCGCCCGCCGCAATTTCGGCCTGGCGGACACCAGCGCGGCCTACGCCGGGAGCGCGCTGCTGCTGCGCGCGGGCCTGGCGGCCTTCTGCATCAGCTTTTACGACGGGCTGCTGGGCCCCGGCACCGGCACGTTCTTCGCGCTGGTCTTCGCGCGGTTCTGCGGGTTCGACCTGCTGCGCTCCACGGCGCTGGCCAAAGTGCTGAACCTCACCTCCAACCTGGCGGCGCTGGCGGCTTTCCTTTATTTCGGCAGGGTGAATATCGCGCTGGGCCTGGCCATGGGGCTGGCGGGCATGGCCGGCAATTACGCCGGCTCGCACATAGCGCTGAAAAAAGGCGCCTGGATAATACGCCCGATGCTGCTTGTGATCTGCGCCTCGCTGCTGGTAAAAATAGCCTGGGACATGTTCAGATAGAGCGAGGATCGGTCCGGAAATAATTCCCCGGTCCCCGACCCTCGACTCTCGATCACCGGTCCCCGATCTCCGTTCTTATTTAAGCGCCGCTACCAGCCCGAAATGGCCGGTGGCCGCGCCGTCGCGCCGGTAGGAGAACAGCAGGTCCTTCTGCTCGTAAGTGCACAGGTGCATGAATTCGTGCTTTTTCACGCCCAGCTGGTCCAGCTGGAAGCGCAGCAGCTCGCGCAGGCTGAAGCAGTGCGCACCGTCCTTCACGATAAGCCATTTGCGGTGTTCCGGGCCGGGATAAAAAGCGGAAAGCTTCTCGAGGAAGTCGCCCTTCACCGGGTAGTTGGCCGGCGAGATCATCGGCGAAACGCCCGCGATAAGGTTCTCGGGCAGGGTGCCGAAGCGCATGCGCATGGTGTTAAGCACGGCGCCGTAAACGTTCAGCAGCGCGCCGCGCCAGCCGCTGTGCGCCACGGCCAGAGCCTTATGCTCCTCGTCGTAAAAAACGGTAAGGGCGCAGTCGGCCGACAGCGTCAGCAGCGGCAGCCCGGGCGTGCCGGTAACCAGCGCGTCGGTATTCTCGGCGCGCTGCCCGCCTTCTTCCACTACCGCCACGTTGGCGGTATGCCGCTGGCGCATGAAAGCCATTTTAGCGGCGTCCACGCCCAGCGCGCCGCAGAATAAAGCCAGGTTCTGTTTCGCCGCCGCGGGGTCGTCCCCGGAGCCGGTGCCCAGGTTCAGCCCGGCGTAAGGTCCCTCGCTCACCCCGCCCGGGCGGGTGGAAACGGCGCAGGTCACGCCCGCCAGCCCCTTGAAACTATCGAACCTTAAAAGTTTAAGCCCGTTCTTCTCTTCAATGAACATAGTTCCTCCCGGTTGCCGTCGCAGTTTACCCGGAACGCCAAGATTGATATTATAACCTTATATGCAGCCACGCCTTGTTCTCAGGTTCATAAAGACCGCGGACGCCCCTTTGCTTAAGCGAATTATAACACTTTACCGCGCGCACGGCTGGTGGGATGCCTCCGACAAGCCCGCCCTGCTCGGGCGCATAATAAAAGGCAGTCATTGCTTCGTGCTGGCCGAAAAAGACGGCAAGATGGTGGGCATGGGCCGCGCCATCAGCGACGGCGCCAGCGACGCCTACATACAGGACGTGGCCGTGCTTAAGTCCGAGCGGGGCGCCGGCACCGGCTCCGCCATCATGAAGGCCCTGCAGCGGCGGCTGAAAGCCGACGGCATCAAATGGCTGGGCCTGATAGCGCAGGACGGCTCCTCCCCTTTCTACGCCCGGCTGGGCTTCAGGGAGCTCAAGCGCGCCAAACCCATGCTTTCCAAAGGCAGCCATGTTTAACCGCCTCAGGCCCGAAGACTATCCTGCCCTCGTAAAATACTTCGAGGCGCACCGCTACCCGCTGTGCGAATATTCGCTGGCTTCCGTTATTGTCTGGAACCGCTGCCTTTACGAGGTTTCCTGGAAGCTGGACGGCGACCTGCTGCTGCTGGCGGAGACCGACCTTGAGCCGCCCGCGGCCCGCAGGCTGCTGATGCCGGTGCCGCTGCCGTTCCGCGAGCTGACCCCGCAGGAACTGGCCGAGACGGCCCGCCGCAACCGCCACGCCCGGTATTACTACGTGCCGCAGGACTATTTCGAGCGGCACAGGCCCGCGCTGGAGGCGCTGTTCACCGCCGCCGAGCAGCCCGGCTTCGCCGACTACATCTACCGCACGCCCGATATGGCGCAGCTGGCCGGCCGCAATTACGCGAAAAAGCGCAACCTCATCGCCCAGTTCAGCAAGCAGACCGCCGCCCTGAAGGCCGTGACGGTGGAAGAGCTGACCGAAGCCAACTGCGCCGCCTGCCTGGCCCTGCTGGACCGCTGGGCGCATTCCCCCGAGACCGGCGAGCACCTGGACATGCTCAACTGCGAGCGCAAGGCCATCGCCAGCGCGCTGAAACATTTCGCCCTGCTGGAAATGCGCGGCGTGCTGGTCACGATAGACGGCGAGATCCACGGCTTCGCCTTCGGCTCCCGCCTGTCGGGCGATACTTTCGTGCTGAATTTCGAGAAGGCGCTGGACAACGTGAAAGGGCTGTACCAGGTGCTGGACAACGAACTGGCCAAACGCCTGCCGCCGCAATACGCTTTTATTAATAAGGAAAGCGACCTCGGCAAGCCGGGCCTGGCCAAAGCCAAGGAATCCTATTACCCGGCCCGTACAGTGAAATCGTACACCCTCACCCTGAAAGAATAGCCCCGGCCCGCCATAAATAAAAAAGCCCGGCCGGCCGGGCTTCTTTATTTGACGTCCGCGCTTTACTTGTACGGGTCGGCCGTCATGCTCAGCAGGTAGACCGCGGCCTTGATGTTGCTGTTCACGGTCTTGGTAATTATCGACGCGCCGGGATAGAAACTGTTGCCTTCCAGCTCGAACGTGAAAGCCAGTATCTTGCCCTCGGCGTAGGCCCAGTCGCAGCTGTCGCCGGTGGCGATGTACATCTCGCTGGATTTGATCGGGGAGTAGCCGGTCAGCTTGCCCATCTCGCCGGCCAGCTTTATGAACGCGGCCTTGTCCTTCTGGTCGGGCACGTCCTCGTCGCTGCCGCCCCAGGGGTAAAGGATCTCGCTGGCGTAGGAGTGGTAGCTGATGTGCGTCTTCAGGTTCTTGCGGGCTTCCATGAAAGCCTTCAGGGCCTTGCTCTCGGGCTCCGAGAAAGCGCTGGGCCCGCAGTAGGTGTCGGCCCAAGTCGAATGTGACGCGCCCTGCTGGCACCACCAGGAATCGAAATTGCGGTTAAGGTCCACGCCCACCGACTTATCCGGGTTGATCCGGGTGTTCTTGCGGTGGCTCTGGTATTTGCCGGTCTTTATGTCGTATTCCACGCCGTCCGGGTTGCCCATCGGCACGATGTAGATATCCAGCGTGTCTATATATTTCTTTATGTCCGCGTCTTTCCTGTGGTCCATCAGCCAGGCCGCCAGCAGCAGCGGCACTTCGTCGGCCAGGTGCTCGCGGGCGTGGACATTGCCCAGGAAGAAAGCGCCCGGTTTCTCGCTCTTCACGGAGGCGCCCTTGGCGCTGGAGTTGATGCGCAGACACCAGATATCGCGGCCTTCGGTGGTCTTTCCTATGGAGAAAACGGAAGCTATATCGGAGTTCTTGGAGGCCATGTCCTTGAGAAGGCTCGTGGTCTCGGCATAGTTGTGATAAGCGGCGTCGGCGGCAGGGAAATCTTTGTTCACGGCGGACAGATAATCCATCACGGGGATCACGCTCTCCACCAGCATAGCCTTATTCACGGAAAGCAGCTTCAGCGTGTTGGCGTGGGCGAAGCCCGAAACCTTGTCCTTGTGTATCTCTACTATATCCATACCGGCTTCGAGCAGACGGGTGCGCGCGTATTTGTCGGCGGCCTGCACCGTCACCCAGTAGTAGCCGTCGGGCTGAAGAGCGGGCAGCACGGCTTTCGCGGTAGCCGGCGCGGGAGCTGCGGCCGGCGCGCCCGCGGGGGTTATGCGGCTTAAAAGCTGTTCGAAAGACGTGCCTGTATCGCCGGCTTTCAGGGCCAGTGCGAAACCGGTTAGGAGTGTCAGTGAAAGTAAAAGTTTCTTCATGTTGCGTGCCATCCTTAGCTGCTCGTTCGACACTTGATTTAAATCAACTATATTAATTATGGGTCCTAAAGGTCAAGTTGGCAAGACCCAAAGGACCTATTGCCTTTTGGGCCTTTAGGCCCATTGACCTGTCAATAATCCTGTCAAGCCTAAAGCGGCGTACCAAAGCCCCGCCAGCAGCAGCGTCAGGCGCCCTATATCGTTGGCGCGCGGCCCCAGCCAGGGGGTCCCGAGCAGCACAGGCGAGACGAACAGGGAGGTAGAGAAGAAAAAGCCGGTGAAATAAGCCACCCCCCTGGGCACGTCGGCTATTTCCAGCAGCCGCAGCAGGCCCGCCGCGAAAGGCGGGCAGATATTTATGCCGGTCACGAACCCGAGGGCCAGCGGCAGGCGCCTGAAAAAAGGGTTAAGGTCGGTCTTGAGCAGGCAGGCCGAAGGCCCGGCGGAGATCCGGAGCGCCGCCAGCGCCGCCATGGTCAGGCCGCAGGCGGCGGTGGCGGCCGGCAGCAGCCAGCCCGGCATTATGTATTTTCCAGCCTGGCCGGCCAGCGAAGCCAGCACGGCGAAGAGCAGGTAGGCGGCGAGCCGCCCCCCCAGGAACTGCAGCAGGATCTTAAGGTTCTCTTTCCACAGGGCCCTGCCTTCGGCCATAAGGTAAGGCGCCAGCAGCGGCAGGCAGGCGGTAAGGCAGTAGAACCCCGTGGACAGTCCCAGCAGTGCCCCTTCGAAGAATAAAGCCGGCATTATTTTACCTGCAGGGTCACGGCCCTGCTGCAGCGCCTGCACCAGGCGGCGGCCTTGCCGGTGATGGTCCGACGGTTCAGGATAACTTTATTCCGGCAGCCCGGGCAGCATACCTCCAGGCCGGACAGGTCGAGCTTATTGTAATCCTTAACGAAGATGTCTTCGCTGGTATAGCGGGGCTCCAGCCATTTGCCGTCCTTCACTGCCCCCCCCGCACCAGCAGCGCCAGGTCACGCAGCGCCGCCGGCCCCCACAGCGCGGAAAACACCGCTGCCAGCGTCAGCGCCGAGAAAACATAGAAATATTTCACCGCCAGCAGCCGCCCGAAAGGCGCCCTCCGCGCCGGCAGCTCCAGGCCGAAAACGGTGTAGGAGAAACCTCCTCCCGGGCAGGCGTCCAGGCATTGGCCGCACAGGTTGCAGTAGGCCAGTATCTCCGGCCGGCCGCCGGGCGCGCAGCGTATGGCCGCCATCGGGCAGGCCGCAACGCAGGCCAGGCAGCTCGTGCATTTTCCTGCGTCGGCGGTAACGCGGAACGGGTTCAGCCGGCCCCAGAAAGCCTGCCAGGCGGCGAAGGGGCAGAGATAGGAACAGAATATCCGTTTGCGGGTAAGCAGCGGCCCCAGCACCAGCGCCGCCAGGGCCAGCCCCATCAGCGCGTACTGTATTTTCCGGGCGGGCGCCTCGGCGTCCAGGAACGCCCCGGTCAGCTTGAACGGGCACAGCCACAGGCAGTAGACCGGCAGCATATAGGCGAACGAGGCCAGGAGCAGGAACACCAGCAGCGCCGCCGGGAGGTCCCGGAACTTCCGCTCGAACCAGCCCAGCCGCAGCAGCGGCCGGCCGGGCCGGGCGCTCAGCGCGTCGTCGATGCCGCCGTAAAAACAGGCCCAGGCACACCAGCCCCGGCCCAGCGCCAGCGTAACGAAAACCCAGGCGGCCCCGAGGGTGAGCGGCCCCCACAATTTCCAGCCCGGGCTCATCAGCGCCAGGTACTGCTGGTACAGATAGTTAAGGAAAGCCGGGGCGATAGCTATATGGCAGAAAGGCGTGTCCTTGAAACAGGAGGCCTCGAAAGTATCCGCGAACAGCCCGGTCTTGAAATGGAACAGGAAAGCCAGCGCCGAAACGCCGAAGAAAATGCGCCTGTAAAAAGCCACGCGCTCCGTATAGGCTATGGCGAAAGCTGCGGCCGCGGCGAACAGGGTCCAGGCCAGCGCGTACCAGCGGCTTATTTCCCGCCCCGCTATCAGCCCTGAAAAATAGAAAGCGGGCAGGAACACCAGCAGGGCGAACAGCCCGGCCGGCAATATTTTTTCTTTTTCAACGCGCGGGGGTTTCATTTAATATAATAATATCAAATCGCATGACCTTCTTTCTCTATGGTTTTTACGCGCTGCTGGCGCAGACCCTGCTGCTCCGGGAACTCGCCCAGGTTTTCGGCGCCCACGAGCTGGCGCTGGCCGGGGCGCTGGCGGCCTGGGTGTTCTGGACGGCGGCCGGCGTGTTCCTGGCGGCTAAATTAAAACCCGCGGCCGCCGGGAATGGCCCGGCGCTCCCTTCGCCGTATTTCGCGGCGGCCGGCGTGCTGCTGGCCGCGGCGGTCCCGGCGAACATACTGGCCGCAAGGCTGGCCCCGGCGCTGTTCTCCCCCGGCCTGCAGCCGGGCCTGTTCCTGATGCTGGCCGGCCCCGCCCTGCTGGCGCTGCCCGCCGGCCTCGTCAACGGCCTGGCCGCCGGCTTCGGGCTCGCCCGCCTGCCCGCCCGCTTCTACGCGCTGGAAGCCGCCGGCGCGGCGGCCGCGGGCGCGCTCACCGTGGCGTACTTCCATTATTTCCCGCAGTTCAGCGCCCTCGCGCTGCTCACCCTCCCGGCGCTGGCCCTGGCCGCGGCCTGCGCTTTGCGCCGGCCTTTTCCAAAATTCAGGCTGGCCGGCTTCGCGCTGGCCGCCGCCGCGCTGTTCTGTTCCAACGCGGTGGAGAGATCGGCCTGGCGCTTAAGGCCGCCGGCCGCCAGGCCCGGCGTGGTCATCCAGACGCGGGGCTCGCGGCTGGCCGTCACCGAGCCCGCCGGCAAGCAGCTGTTCTACGAGGACGGCCGCCTGCTGGCAGCGCCCGAGGACCCCGCCTGGGAGGAGCTGGCGCACATTCCTTTGCTGGCCGTGAAGCGGCCGCGGCGGGTGCTGCTCACCGGCAGCGGCGCTTTTTTCCTGCTGCCCGAAGTGCTGAAGCATAAGCCGAAAGAGGTGGACATAGCCGAGCCGGACGTTTTCAAAAGCTGGTTCCTGGCAGGCAGGGCCGGCAGCGCCGGTAACGTCAGAACGCTGCCTTTCGACCTGCGCGGCCTCCCGGCCGGCGCGCCGCCCTACGACGCTATTTTCCAGACCGTTCCCTCTCCGGACAACGCCGCGCTCAACCGCAATTTTACGGTGGAATTTTTCCGGGCCGCGGCGGCGCGGCTTCGGCCCGGCGGGCTGCTGGTGTTCCAATTGCCTTTCGCGGACAATTATCTCCCCCCTGAAAAAGCGTACGTCATAGCTTCCGTGCTGGCGGCGGCGCGCCAGGCCTTCCCCGCCGTGGAACTGCTGCCCGGAGTCAGGCTTACGGTTCTGGCCGGCTCCAAAGCGCCTGACCTCACTGCGGACATACTTACGGCGGCCTATCTAAAGCGCGGGCTAAAAACCACTACGGTGCTGCCCTCGGCTTTCCCTTTCATGCTCGACCCCTACCGCAGGGCCTGGGCGGCCCATGAGCTGGAGAAGGTGAAGAACCCCGTGGTGAACTCGGACCTTTCGCCGCTGGCTTATTTCCATTTCTGGCGGGCCTGGCTGTCCATGGTGGTGTCGCCCGGGTCGCTGCTGGGCCTGGCGGCGCTGGCCCTGTGCGCCCTGTGCGCGGGGCTGCTGCTGGCGGGCAGGCTGTCGTTCACTCCGGAGCGCCGCACCGGCGAAGCTTTCCTTATAGGTTTCTGGGGCATGGCTTTCGAAACGGCCCTGCTGCTGGCTTTTCAGGCCCGCACCGGCCAGCTGAACCCGCAATTGGGCGGCCTGTTCGCCGCGTTCATGGCCGCCGCCGCCGCGGGCGCGCTGCTGCCGCTCAAAGCCGGGAAGACCAAACCTTTAGCTATAGAATTGCTCGCCGCGGCGCTGGCGCTCATCTGCGCCTTCAAGGCGGAAGTTATATTCGCCGGCACCGGCGGCGCCGCGGTCTGGTACCTGATAGCGGCCGGCGGCCTGCTCACCGGCGCTTTCTTCGCCTCCGCCGCCGGCAAGGCCGGCGCGGACATCTACGCCTGGGACCTCCTGGGCGGCGCCGCCGGCGTTTTCACAACAGCCGCCTTCGCCGTCCCTCTCCTGGGCATAAAAGGCGCCCTCCTCACCGCCGCCCTCGCGGCATTAGCGGCCGGTGTAAATGGGGTCAGGTCTTGCATTTCAACAAAATGTTGAAATGCAAGACCTGACCCCATTTACCGATCCTTTACTTTATTCCTTGAACGCATCAACGGTGAAGGTATAGACCTCTGTTTTGGGGTCTTTCCAGCAGTCGCGCGGCAGGCCGGCTTTCTGGTCGCACAGCTCGGCCAGGAACGCTTCCTTGCCGGGGATCTGCTCCCACACCTGGGGCAGGAACAGGCCCGACTTTCCCCCGTTCACCAGCACTACTCCGTGCTGGCCGGGCTTTATGTCCGCGGTTTTCGCCGGCGCCAGGCGCGACAGCAGCGAAACCTCTATTTTTACTTTGCCCAGCTCTTCGGCCTTCAGCGGCGCGAAGCGGTGATCGCGGAAAGCCGCCGAATAAGCCCCGTAGCGGATCGCGTCCATTAAGGTCAGCATGGGCTCTATGGTGCCCACGCAGCCGCGCAGCGCGCCGTCGATGGTGAGCGTAACGAAAGCCGCCCCCGGCAGGTTAAGGAAAGGATCGTTCTCCAGGCCGGAGGGCGGCTCCTTGCCGGCCAGGGCCTGCTCAAGGGTAAAGCGCGCCTCTTTGAGCAGCACGGCCTTCTGCGCCGCGCTGGCCGCGGGCGCCGGGCTGCCAGCCGCCGTGGTGAACAGGCCGGCCCAGTAGCCCACCACGCGCCCGGCCTCGGCCGCGGCCGGGAACTCGTCGTAGGAATCCGCGTATTTCAAAGGCTTGAAAGCCTTCGCGCCCAGCAGGCGTGCCGCCTCCATGGCGGTCTCCAGCGCCGCCGCGCCGCAGGCGCAGGTCTCCAGGCCCGGCAGGCGCTTGGCAAGCAGCATGCGCGAAGTGTTCCACACCAGCGCGGGGTCCAGGCTTTCCATGGCCAGCCCCATGGCCTTATCCGCCTGCCCCGCCAGCACGTGCGCAGGATAATGCGAAAAATCCGTGGAGACCACCAGCAGCGCTTTCCGGCCGTTCAGCGCCGCCGCCAGCGCCGCGCCCATGGCCTTGATGTCGTTCAGGTCCTCGGTGTTCAGCGTGGCCGCCACCAGCTTGAACGGTTTCTTCAGCCTGCGCTGCAGGAAAGGCAGTTGCACTTCCACCGCGTGCTCGCCCTCGTGCGCCGCGGGCTTGTCCTCGAACAGCGGGCTGGCTTTGATCAGCGCGCGGGACAGCGCTTCGTCTATCTGCACCCGCCCCAGCGGCGTCTCGTAGTAGCCGGAGGCCAGCAGCGCCGCGCCTTTCACCGCCATCCGGTGGCCGGAGGCCAGGATCACCACCGTGTCGTAGGCATCGTCGACGTATTTATAGGCCAGCCCCGCTATGTTCCCCGAAAATTCATAACCCGCGTGCGGCGCCACCACGGCTATCACTTTCCCGTCCGGCTTTTTCACTCCGGAAGCCGCCAGCGCCCTGTCCACGAAAGCGGTTATCTCGACTTTATTCCCCGGATAGAATTTCCCGGCGAACTGCGGCTCGCGGGCCTGCGCGCCGGCGCACAGCAGGCACAACGCTAAGAATAAAAAGTTTCTCATGACTTTCCCCTTTACCAGATACCCGGTATCCGCGTGGTCCCGTCGTAAGGACACAGCCCGCCGGTGGGCGTAAGATAATTTTCCAGGATGGCGTAGCCGTAGCGCTTCACCAGCACCCGGCCGCATTTCGGGCAGTAAGTGCTTTCCCCCTCGTGCCCGGGCGCGTTGCCCACGTACACGAACTTAAGCCCTTTCTTCATGGCCAGGTTCCGGGCGCGCGTGAGCGTCTCCACCGGCGTGGGCGGCACGTCGCCCACCAGATAGTTCGGCGTGAACCGGGAGAAGAACAGCGGCGTCTGCGCCCCCAGGTTGTCCTTCACCCACCCCGCCAGCGCGTCCAGGTCCGCCTCGGAATCGTTCAGGCCCGGCGCCACCAGGTTCACCACCTCGAACAGCGCCCCTTTCGCCTTGAGCTGCAGCAGCGTCCGCTTCACCGGCTCCAGCCGCCCGCCGGTATAGACGCGGTAGAACTTCTCGGTGAACCCTTTCAGGTCGATCTTCACCACGTCCATCAGCGGCAGCAGCAGGGCGAGCGGCCCCGGGTTGATGTAGCCCGCGCTCACCATCACGTTCTTCAGCCCCGCCTTGCGGGCCAGCACGGCGGTGTCGTACATGTACTCGTAGAAAATTATCGGCTCGGAATAGGTGTAGGCCACCGACTTCGACCGCGTGGCCAGCGCGTACTTCACGATGTCCGCCGGGTTAAGGTCGGACACCTCGGCCTGCTTCAGCTCGCCGTAAATACGGCCGTCGGGCCCGGCCTTCACCTCCAGGGCGCTGGGCACCGAAACGCGCGCCGGCGCCTGCTCCGGGTAGATCTGCGAGATCTCCCAGTTCTGGCAGCCTTTGCAGGAAAGGTTGCAGCCCGGCGCGGACAGCGAATAAATAAGGCTGCCCGGGTAAAGATGGTAGACCGGCTTCTTCTCTATGGGGTCCAGGTGCACGGCGGCGGGCTGGGCGTAGACGAGGGTCTTAAGCTTTCCGCCGTAGTTGGCGCGCGCCCGGCAGCGCCCGCGCGCGCCCTCCGGCAGGAAGCAGTTGTAAGGGCAGAGCACGCACTGCACGCCGTTGCAGATGCTGCGCGCGAAGCGCGCGTCCCTCACGTGGGAGCTCTGCGGCGGGATGAGCGCGGCGAAAGTACCCGGCGGCGGGTTGAGCGCTATGAAGGCGCAGGCGGCCAGCGCGCACGAGGCACCCGCCGCGGCCCAGCCGGCCGCCATTATCCCGCGCCCTTTTTCAGCCATCGAGGTTTATTTCCCAGGGTCTCCGTCGATAGGATGCTCGAGGTAGAAGGCCGTTATATGCGCCCAGATCTCCTCCGCGGTCTCGGCGTAGCGGAAAAGCTTCAGGTCTTCCCTGGCTATATAGCCCCACTTGGCCATGTTGTCGAAGTTCAGGATATCGGTCCAGTACTGCCTGCCCACCAGCACTATCGGCAGCAGCCTTTTCTTGCCGGTCTGTATCAGCGTCAGCACCTCGAACAGCTCGTCCATGGTGCCGAAGCCGCCCGGGAACGCCACCAGCGCCCTGGCCCGCATCACGAAATGCATCTTGCGTATGGCGAAGTAATGGAAGCGGAAGCAGAACTCGGGAGACACGTACGGGTTCGGCCCCTGTTCCATGTCCAGCGTTATGTTCAGGCCCACGCTCTTGGCCCCCGCCTCGTGGGCGCCGCGGTTGGCGGCCTCCATTATCCCCGGGCCGCCGCCGGTAACCACCGTCAGCCTGCGGCCGGGCGCGCAGTCGCGGATGGAGGCTATTTTCGCGAACTCCCTGGCCACCTCGTAATATTTAGCGGAAGGCCTCAGGCTGCGGGCGGCCGCCAGCTTGCTCTTGAGCGCGGGGTCGCCGGGATTCTCTTTCAGGAGCGCCTGCAGCTCGGCCTCGCGTCCGGCCCCCTGTTCGGCGCTGCGCGTGCGCGCGCTGCCGAAGACCACCACCGTGGTCTTGATATCGTGCTCGGCCAGGGCCAGCTCGGGCTTGAGCAGTTCCAGCTGCAGCCGCACGGGCCGCAGCTCCCTGCGGCTCATGAAATCGTCGTCGGTATAAGCTTTGCGGTAAGCCTTGGTCCGGCGTAGGGCCAGAACCTCTTTGCTGATCTTCTGTGTCTTTTTCACATTGAACTCCTAAGCTGCGGTCTTTTGTTTCGAAATTTTTTCCAGCCAGCCGGCCGCCGCTTCGACCAGCCCCGCGGGGTTCAGCCCCAGGTCCTCGTAAAGCTCGTCCACCCGACCGTGCTCCACCCAGGCGTCGGGGATGCCCAGGCGCAGCACTTGCGCGTCCAGCCCGGCCGCGTTAAGGTGTTCCAGCACCGCCGAGCCGAAGCCGCCGGCCAGCGCGTTGTCCTCCACGGTCACCAGCGGCCCCAGGGCCGCCAGGCGCTCCACCAGTTCCGTGTCGAGGGGTTTTATGAAGCGCAGGTCCGCCACGCCGGCGTCTATGCCGCGCGCCCGCAGCAGCCCGGCCGCTTTCAGGGCGGGATGCACGCGGTTGCCTATAGCCAGGAAATTCAGCGCCCGCCCGGCCAGCAGCTCGCGCCCTTTGCCCAGCGGCAGCACCCGCGGCGCGCCGGCCAGCGGCACGCCGAAACCTTTGCCCCGCGGGTAACGCAGCAGCGCGGGCCGCCCGCAGGCCAGCGCCGTGGCCAGCATATGCCGCAGCTCGTCCTCGTCGGCCGGCGCCATCACCACCACGCCGGGCAGCATGCGGAACAGCGACAGGTCGAAAACCCCGTGGTGCGTGGGGCCGTCCTCGCCCACCACGCCCGCGCGGTCCATGGCTATCACCACGGGCAGCCCCTGCAGCGCCACGTCGTGCATCACCTGGTCGAACGAGCGCTGCATGAAAGAGGAATAGATGGCCACTACCGGCTTCATGCCCTGCGCGGCCAGGCCCGCGGCGAAAGTGACGGCGTGCTCCTCGGCTATGCCCACGTCGTAATAGCGCTCGGGACAGGCGTCGCGGAACTTGTCCAGCCCGGTGCCGTCGGGCATGGCGGCGGTTATGGCGCAGATCTTCGCATCGCGCCCGGCCAGCTCCAGCAGCGTGGCGCCGAAAACCGAGGTGAAGGACGGCGGCTGCTCCGGGCCGGCCGCCGCGGCGGACAGCCCGGTCTCGATATCGAACTTGGGCGTGCCGTGGAATTCCGTCGGGGAATCCTCGGCCGGCTCGTAGCCGCGGCCCTTCTGCGTGACCACGTGCAGCATTACCGGGCCCTTGGATTTGTTCACGTAGCCCAGCACTTCCACCAGCTCCGGGATATTATGCCCGTCCACCGGCCCGAAATAGGCGAAGCCCATCTCCTCGAAGATCATGCCGGGGAAGAACAGCACGCGCACGCGCTTGATCACCCGGCGTATGCGCCGGCCCCAGTGCGGGAAGCGGCCCAGGAACAGCTCGGTCCTGCGCACGGCGCGCTGCACCGCGCCCAGGTTGAGCATTTTGGTAAGGATGTGGCCGAGCCGGCCCACGCGCTCGGAGATGAACATCTGGTTGTCGTTCAGGACCACCAGCAGGTCGGTGCCCAGCTGCCCCACGTTCTGCATGGCCTCCCAGGACATCCCGCCCGTCATGGCCCCGTCGGCCACCACGGCCACCACCCGGTAGTTCTCGCCGGCGTGGTCGCGCGCCGCGGCCATGCCCGCCGCCGCCGACAGCGCGGTGGAGGCGTGCCCGGCGCCGAAAGCGTCGTATTCCGATTCGTAGCGCTTCAGGAACCCGGACAGGCCTTTGCGCGTGCGCAGCGTATGGAACTCCGCGGCCCGCCCGGTGAGTATCTTGTGGGCGTAGGCCTGGTGCCCGGTGTCGAAAACTATCTTGTCGCGCGGCGTATCGAACACGTAATGCAGCGCCAGGATGAGGTCGGTAGCGCCCAGGCTGGAGGCCAGGTGCCCCCCCGTCCGGCTGATCCCGTCGATGATAAGGCGCCGCACCTCGTGCGCCAGGCCGGGCAGCGCGGCCACGTCCAGCTTGCGCAGGTCGGCGGGGCTGTTTATGCCGGGGAGCAGCTTCATCTGTCCCTCCCGTGGACGAAGCCGGCCAGCGCGGCCAGCCGCGCCTTCGCCGCCGGCGCTCCGCCGGCCCTGGCTAAATTCTTCAGCGCCGAGCGCAGCAGCGCGCTCCCCCGCTCCCGGGCCGCCTGCACGCCCAGCAGCGTGGCGTAGGTAAGCTTATGGTTGGCCGCGTCGCTGGCGCTCTTGCCCAGTTTCGCGCTGTCGCCCGCGGCGTCCAGGATGTCGTCCGCCACCTGGAAGCAGAGGCCGATATCGCGCCCGAAAGCCGACAGGGCCTTCAGCTCTTTTGCGCCGGCGCCGCCCAGCGCCGCGCCCATCTCCACCGCCGCCGTTATCAGGTCGGCCGTTTTGTGCAGATGGATGTAAGCCAGCAGTTCCAGCCCCTCGCGCCGCAGGCGCGCCGCGGGAAGCTTACTTTTCCGGTCCAGGAACCCCTCGGCCTCAAGGTCGGCCGCCTGGCCGGCAACCATGCCGCGGGCGCCGGCCCTGCGGGCCAGTATGCCCGCCGCGGCCAGCAGGCCCTCTTTCCTGACCCGCGCCGGGTAACTGCTCCCCGTCAGCACGGTAAAAGCGTCGGTCAGCAGCGCGTCGCCGGCCAGCACCGCCCGGGCCTCGCCGTAAACCTTGTGGCAGGCGGCGCGGCCGCGGCGCAGGTCCGCGTCGTCCATGCAGGGCAGGTCGTCGTGGATAAGGGAATAGGTATGCACCATCTCCAGCGCGCAGGCGGCCGGCAGGATATCCTTCGCCCTGCCGCCGAAAACCTCGTAGGCCGCGCCCATCAGCGCCGGGCGCAGGCGCTTGCCGCCGGCCGAAAGCGAATACAGCATGGCGGCGGCCAGGCCGGGCTCGGCCCCTTTCAGGCCGCGGACGAACCCCGGCAGGGCGGCGTTCACGGCGGCGGCGTTGCGCTCCAGGTACTGCTCGGTGTTCATCAGTTAATTATATAAAACATTCGCGGCGCGGGCTTCACCAGATAAGCTGTATGCCCAGGCGGTGCGTGGCGCCCAGGTCGCCGTAATCCACAAAGGCGTAGTCGGCGCGCATGCCGTGCACCAGGCTGTCCTTCTCGGCCAGCCGGTCGAAGTTAAGGCCGAACCCGCCGGACAGCCGCGAGCCCGCGTCCTTGCTGGTCTTGTAGCCGAGACGGAACTGGAACATGCGCATCACGTCCACCTCCACGCCGGTGGTGTTGTAGTAAGCCGTGTCCCGGTACTTCACCGCGTCCGAAGCCAGCGTGAAGATCATCACGTCGTTCATGGTATGGAAATCCTTGGCCACGCCGAACCGCACCGAGGAGGGCGGCTGGAAGGTATCCTTCACTATCTTCTGGCCGCCGCCGAAATTGAGCGCGGCCAGTCCCATGTGGAAATGCCCCGGCAGCAGCAGCATCAGCCCGGCGTCAAAAGCCTGCGCGGAGGACGTTTCCTCGTCGAGCTTCTCGGTGATCTTTTTCACGCTGACCCCGGCCGAGAAGCGGTAGGACCTGGGCCTGAAGCTGGTGACCGGCTCCACCTTGGTCCAGCTGGGCGTTATCAGCATCGGGTCGAGGCGGCCCGCGTCCTCGTTGAAATGCGGCCAGCTCCGCCCGTAGGAGATCATCATCATCCGGTGCGAAGTGGAAGTTTTGCCGATGGGCATGTCGTCGGCGTCGTAGGCGTCTATCTTGCCGCTGGCCACCGACGTGAACGCGGCCCCCACCGTGCCGTACCTGAAGCTGTAGAGCAGGGCCGCGTACTCCTGGGTTATCCCCTCCAGGTACTGGTTGTGCGCGCCGGAAAAAGAGGAATAGCTGAGCAGTCCCAGGGCCGCCGGGTTATAAAGGATGGAATCGGGCCCCACCATGGCGGTATAGGCGTCCGACATGGCGGACGGGATGGCCGCCACCGGGATCTTCAGGAAATTGGCGGCGGTGGTGCCGGCGTCGGCCCCGGCGCGCAGGGGGCCGGGGCGCGCGGCCGCCAGCAGCGCGCAGGAAAAGAATATCGCGGTCAGTCGTCTCGTCATAGCCGCATCCCGGCTCGCGGGGGTGACCCCGGGGGCGCGGACCCGTGCAGATAGTATACATTACGGAGGGCCCGTTTCAATGGCCAAAATGTTACGCGCCGAATACAATAAAGAAGGGCGGGGTCGCCCCCGCCCTTCGCTGTGCTTCGTCCGGGCCCTTATTTAAGCCACTTGGTGAAGTCGTCCCATTTCGAGTCCTTCGCCCACAGCAGGCTGTCGTAAGCCGCGGTGTAGGAGGAAGGCATGTACGCGGCAAGGCCGTAGGCATTGGCGTACTTCGCGCCGGAAGCCCTGCTGTGCAGCACCAGCGTGTTCTTGATATAGCCCATCAGCTCGAGGGCCTTCGCCTTAACGTCGGCGTTGGCGGTGGTCTCGCTGACCAGCTTCGCGAAGTGGTACATATCCTTGTTGCTGGAGTAATAGAACGCCTGGGTCTTGGCCTTGGCGGCCTTGGCCACGGTGAGGTCGCCCGCCGCTATCAGCGCGCCGGTGAAGGCGTCGGCAACGGCAACGAACTGGTCCAGCGCGGCCACTTTGACGGCCGACTGCGTGGCGCCCTGGTTGATGGCCTGGTAATGGTCGGTGTAACCGTCCACCATGATCTTCGACAGCGCGGCCGAATCCATGTCCGGGGTCTTGGCCAGCGGGCCCAGGAACGAGTCGTAGGTATAGCCGTCGCCGGGCTCGGTCTCTTCCGAGGCCACCACGTATTCGGCCAGCCCTTTAACTTCGTAGGCCACCTCTATCATCTGCATCAGGCAGGCGTCCATGGACAGGATATTCACCCCGCCCACTGCGGCCAGCGCCTGCCGCAGCTGCGCGGTGGTTATATGGTTGCCGGTCTCGTCGTCGTACGAGATGCCTTTGCCGTCGGCCATGGGGTCGGCCTTGTTCCAGCCCGAGCCGTGGTTCCACACCACCAGCGCGTAGTTCTGCGCGGGATAGTTGGTCATGGCCCACTTGGTGAAGTCGGCCAGGTACTGCCAGCTGCCCATGTCGGCCTTGGGGATCTCCATCACCACCGGCGAGGTTATCGCGGCGGCATCGGCGTCCTTCTGTATCAGGTAGCGGCGCGACCCTTTCCAGTCGCCGTCGGCCGTGGAGTAGCCGGCTATGCGGCCCAGCTCGGCGACGATGCTGATATTGTCGTCGGAGCCTATCTTCTCCATCTCGTTGACGTCCAGCAGGCCGTATTCCTCGAGATTGTTCTTGGCGTTCACGAAAACCATCACGGTCCATTTCTTCGCCGCTTTGGGGTTGCCGGGCAGAGGTATCACGCCGGCTTCGGGCGCGGCTGCATTGAGCTGGCTGACTATCTGCGCCAGGCTGCCTTTCTTGTCGAAGGACACGGAACCGTCGGCCGCGAAGGCCGCGGAGCCCAGCGCAAGACAGACAGCGGCTGCGAGTAACTTGTTTTTCATCAACTCCTCCTAAATATGTTTTTCGAATACTTCTGAATGGTAGTAAAACAGCCCGGACAAGTCAACCGGTAATTTCCGCGCGCCCGCCCCCCGCCCGGCCGCGCCGGCGGTTTGTGCGGAACCGCCAATATTAATATAATGAAACCATGTAGGCAGTTTGGGGCTTACTGCGCCGTACGTTTAATAAGGGGACCACAATATGAAGAAACTCCTGCTCTTCTCCGCGCTCGCCGTGCAGCTGGCCGCCGCCGGAACGCAGCTTTACGCGCAGGGCGTAGCGTCCTCCCCCCTGGAAGCCAAGCTGGCCCTCGAGAACTCCCTGGAAAAACGCCTCAGGCTGGTGCTGGCCGAAGCGCTGGGCACCGAGGATATCATCGTGATAATCTCGGCCGACATGCAGGAGCAGGTGCAGGGCAGGAAGGCGGCGGTGGAAATAATGCCCGGCGTCCCGGAAAAAGAGAAAGTGGGCGAGCTGTCCCTTTCCAGCACGCTCACCATGGTAAAGAAACTTTCAGCCAACATCATCCTCGACAAGTCGGTGTCCGAAGAGGACACCAAGCTGGCGGTGAAGCTGGCCGCCGGGCTGCTGGGCCTGCCGCCCGAACGGCAGGACCTGGTGAGCGTTGAGAAGATGAATTTCCGCAAGTCGCGCGCCCTTTCGTTCTCCGACCTCCTCGCCCCGCCCAACGTGTGGAGCCTCGCCTGGCTGGCACTGGTGCTGCTGCTGGTGCTGGCCGTGGTCTTCCTGTTCCTGGCCCCCCTCTCCCGCACCGCCCGGTCGTTCGTGGAAGCTTTCAACGCGAAGAACACCGCCACTTCCGAAGCCTCCCGCGAGCGCGCCGCCGAGGTTCCGGACAAAGCCCCGGCCGAAGCGGCCAAAGAGCTGCAGAGCGCGGCGTCCGCCGACGGCCGCAAGCCCCCCTTCTGGTTCCTCAACGCCGCCAACGCTCCCAGCCTCGCCTTCATCATGCAGTCACGCCCGGCCGAGGACCTTACCATCGTGCTCAGCTACGTTACGGGCGACGTGGCCGCCAAGCTTTCAGAAGCCCTTTACCCGCGCAGTGTGGAAGCCCTGGCCGCCCTGCCGGCGGTGCGGCTGCTGCCCGAAACCCGCGTGCGCGCGCTGGAAACGGACATCCAGGCGGCGCTGGACTACGTGGTGGGCGGCGAGGACAAGGCGCTGGCCATCCTCAACGGGCTGGACGAGGCGATGCAGGAAAAGACCCTGTCCGCGTTCAGCCGCATCGACCCCGTGCTTTCGCGCAAGCTCAACTCCGCGGTGGTGAAGCTGTCCGACCTCAGGGACCTCGAGCCCGCGCAGGCCCAGGCGCTGGCGCGGCGCCTGCCCATCCGCGTGCTGGCGGCGGCTCTCAAAACTTCCACCTACTCCGAAATCTTCGTCGACAAGCTCACCGAAGGCATGCAGGAGCGCTTCCGCCAGGAACTGGAACTCACCCGGGCCGGCGTGCCCGGCGCGTACAAGGCGGAAAAGGCCAGGGTGGTGGAAGCCCTGCGCCAGATGATCAGCGAAGGTTTCATCACGCGCGGCGGCGCCCACGGCGCTTCGGCCGCCCCGGCCTCCGCCGCGGCAGGGCACAAGCTGCCCGGCTACTTCGCCGCCCCCGGCGAGGCGGAAAAGCCCGGCGCGCCCGCCGCCCCTCCCGCCCCGCATACGGAAACCCCGGCCTCGCCGCCGCCGCCGGTCCCGGCCCCCGCCGCCGCCGTGCCGCCCCC
>CAIRNJ010000104.1 GCA_903879915.1 uncultured Elusimicrobia bacterium | reverse complement strand
TGGGGCGGCCACTGTGTGTCCGACCCCGCGTTTTGCTAGCCCTGCTCCACGGCGGGGCCCGGAGGCCATATTTGCTAAAATCTATGCATGCCAGCGATCAAGACCGACAACATCGTAAAGCGCTACGCCGAAGTCACCGCCGTCGATGGCGTGTCGCTGGAGATACCCGAGGGGGAAGTGTTCGGCCTGCTGGGCCCCAACGGCGCGGGCAAGACCACGCTGATAAGCATGCTGGCCACGCTGGTGCGTCCCACGTCGGGCACCGCGCTGGTGGCCGGCAAAGACATCATAACCCAGCCGCTGGAAGTACGCCGCAACATCGGCATAGTCTTCCAGGAGCCCAGCGTCGACGACCTGCTGACCGCCCGCGAGAACCTTTACCTGCACTCCATGCTCTACGGCATGCCCCGCCGCGAGATTAACCCGAAGATAGACAAGATGCTGGCCCTGGTCAGCCTTTCCGACCGGGCGGACAGCTTCGTTAAGACCTTTTCGGGCGGCATGCGGCGCCGCCTCGAGATAGCGCGCGGGCTCATACATGGCCCTAAAATACTTTTTCTCGACGAGCCCACGCTGGGCCTGGACCCCGCCAGCCGCAAGGCGGTCTGGACCCACATCCGGGCGCTGAAAGAGGCGCACAACACCACCATAATCCTGACCACCCACTACATGGAAGAGGCCGACAGCCTGGCCGACCGCATCGGCATCATAAACAAGGGGAAAATAATAGAGCTGGACACTCCGGAGGCCCTGAAGAAAAAAGTGGGGCAGGACCTGGTTTTCCTGAAAGGGGAAATAAACGAGGCGGCGCTGCGGGCGCTGCCGTTCGTCAACAGCGTCGAACGCGAGAACGGCCGCTACACCATAGGCATCACCAATTCCGGCGCGAACCTGCAGGCCCTGCTCAACGCCGGCGGCCGGATCGACGAGGTGGAAGTGCGCCGCGTCACCCTCGACGACGTGTTCCTTAAGTTCGCCGGCCAGCAGATCAGCGATGACGCCGAAGAGAAGTCCGAAGGCATCTTCGAGCGCATAGCCGCCGTGAAGAGCAGGAAATAAGCCATGCCTAACTTCAACGCCGTCTACGCCCTGCTGCTGCGCGAAGCCAAGATCTTCTTCCGCGAGAAAGAGCGCATCGTCTCCATACTGGTCTCGCCGCTGCTTTTCCTGTTCGTGATGGGCAAGGGCATGGCGTCGGGCACCAGCCCCGTGCCGGGCTACACCTACCAGCAGTTCATCTTCCCGGGCATCATGGCCATGGTGATACTGTTCACCTCCATAACCTACGGGCTGTACATAATCTGGGACAAGCGGCTGGATTTTCTTAAGGAAGTGCTGGCCGCGCCCATCTCCAGGGCCACGCTGTTCGTGGGCAAGGCGCTGGGTGGAATGCTGGGCGCGATAATCGAAACGCTGCTGCTGGTGCTGATAGGCGCCCTGTTCATCATCCCGCTGAACCCGCTGAAAGTGCTGCTGTGCCTGGCCGCGGCTTTCCCGGTCTCCTACATGATAACCAACCTCGGCCTTACCATCGGCGCCAGGATGAAATCCATGGAGGGGTTCGGGCTGATCATGAGCTTCCTTACCTGGCCGCTGTTCTTCTTCAGCGGGGCGCTGTTCGACCTGGGGACCGCCGCGCCGTACATTAAAGTTATAAGCCTGTTCGACCCCGTGACCTACGCCGTGGACCTGTTCCGCATCATCATGCTGGGGCAGGGCGCTTTCTCCGTCTGGGCGGACCTGGGCGCCGTAGGCGTGTTCTGCCTGGCCAGCACCGCCATAGGCGTAGCCGCCTTCGGCAAGCTGCAGCAGGAAAAATAGAAGAACGCATTTTAACAGGCGCCCACCTTGCGCCTCCCGTCCGCGGAGAAGGATAGGTTTTATTGATTTTTCCATATGCATTTTGTAGTCTCTCAATAGGGGGAAGCCGCCGCAGCTCGATTTCCTGCGGCGGCGGACAAAAATGCGAAAAACAAGCGGCGGTTATACGCTGATAGAACTGATGGTCGTCGTGCTCATCATAGGCATCCTGGCCGCCACGGCCATACCGCAGTATTTTAAAGTGGTGGAGCGGGCCCGGGTGGCGGAAGCGCAGAGCATCTTTACTGCCGTAAAATCCGCCCAGGTGAACGCCATGAATAAGAACGGCAAATACACGAGCAACTGGGGTGAGCTGGACCTGGCCTTCATGGACACCAAGGGCACCCCCTGTAAGGATGCGGGGCCCTGCCACCAAAAGACATTCACTTATATGCTGGACGAGGACGGCACTGTCTACGCTACAAGGAACGACAGCCCCGCCCCGACGGCGGCTTATGGCGTATATACGATACTCTATGACATAAACAGCGCGGCCATGACCTGCACTCAGGCGAACTGCATACTCGATCTTATCTGACAGCCCGGACCATGAGGGAGCAATGAACAAATCCATCGTTCTGCTTGCAGCGGCCGCACTCCTGTGCGCCGGCTGTGAAAGATTCACCGATACGGCTGCCGCCCAGAAGAAGCGCGCAGCGGCGCAGGAGGCCGCGGCAAAAGCTCAGGCCAAGTTCACGGCAAGGCTGGAGGCCAGGGCGGCCGCGGCCAGGCTGGAAGCCGAGGCGGCGGCCAAGCTGAAGGCCGAGGCGGCAGCTAAACTGGAGGCCAAGGCTGCAGCCAAAGCGGCAGGCAAAGAGGACAGCGCGGACGCGGCGCTGGCAGCCATGCTGTGCTCGTCCCCGAAGCTTGTGGAGGAGATAGAGAGCAGCATGGACGTGCTCGAGGCTATTTCCGGCGAGGGAGGGGACAGCAGCGAGCGAAAGCGGCAATTCCGGGAGTCCCGCGAACGTTACCGCAGGATACTTAAAAAGAAACTGCCCGCGCACGGCGCCACCTTTGAGGAGTTCTCCCAATATGCGGCGGGCCCGCTCACAGCGGAGCAGAAACAGAAATTCAGGGAGCTTGTAAGGAAGAGATGTCCCCGCGGAAACAGGGCCCTGGTCGAAAAAACGGCCGGCGGTCTTATGCGCTACTTTACGCCTGCCGTCCCGAATTAGAGAGCGGAGTATTCGCTATGGCCGCGCCGGCGCCGGCCCTTTAATGGCGGCCATAAATTTGGCGAACTCGTCCCAGCTGCCGTCCTTGGCCCAGGCCAGCCCGTCGTAGAGAGGGTCGTAGGCGTCGGGCACGTAGATGGAAAGCCCGTGACTCGCGGCGTCCTGCGCCCAGTTCTCTATCAGCAGCTCCGTTTTGATGAACTCCATTACTTCCCGGCCGCGGGCTTTAAGCCCGGGCTGCGCGGTACCGGCGGTCACCAGCTCCACGAAATCATAAAGGTCCTTGAATTCCGGGTCCTCGCCGAAGATCTTGGCGTTCTTTTTGGCGGCCAGCAGGACCTGCGGCTCGGCGCGCAGGGCGGCGGCCGCCCAGGCGTCCAGCCTGGCCCGCAGCGGCGCCATCTTGGCCAGGCGCAGGGCCGACTGCGTCAGCGGCACGCCTTCGTTGTCGCCGGCGGTATTAACGAAATAATCGCGGTAAATGCGCACCGCGGCTGCGGCCAGGCCGGCCGCGTCCATGCCGGGCCGGGCGTTAAGCTGCTGCAGCACCTGCGCGTAGCGCAGCACCACGCCGGGCTCGCTCTCCTCCGAGGCCGTAAGCGTTTCGGCGTAGTCCTTCAGCTCGTAGGCCACCGAGGCCATCTGCATGTTGCAGCCGTCCAGCATCAGGAAATTAACGCCGCCGGCGGCTTTGAGCGCGGCGGCCAGCTGCGGAACGGAGATCTCGCGGCCGGTCTCCTCGTCCAGCGAGAACCCTTTCACGTGGTAGAAATCCGGGGCGTTCGCCGGGTCCAGAGGCTTCCAGCCGTTGCCGTGGTCCCACATGGCCAGCGCGTAGCGGCGGGCCGGATAGTTGGCCTTGGCCCAGAGCACGAACGCGGCGAGCTCCTTCCAGGAGCCCATGTCGGCCTTGCCGAGGTCCTCCAGCACCGGGGAATTTATGCGGGCAGTGTCGGCGTCCCTGGTCACCAGGTAGCGGCGCACGCCGGTCCAGTCGCCCTCGGAATGGTCGTCGCCCTCGCTCTGGCCGTTCATGCGGCCCATCTCCACAACTACGCCCACTTTGCCGGTGGCGCCCACCAGCTCCATCTGGTTCACGTCCATCAGGGCGGAGCTTTCCAGGTTGTTCTTGCCGTTGACGAAAACCATCACGGTCCAGTCCCGGGCCGGGGAGGGGGAAGAAGCCGCGGGCGCGCCGGCGGTCTGCAGGTCCGCCAGAGCGGCCGAGTTCAGGCTGAAATCGGAAGCGGAGACCGGCGGAGCGAGCAACAGGCCGACCGCCGGCAGTAAAAGTCGGAAATGCATGGGATATTGTACAGGGGCGGGCCGCCGGGCGGGAGTGCCTAAAGACCTACGTCCGGCCTGGGCATTAAGCCGAAACGGGCCAGCAGCTCCCGGGCCTTGTTCTTTTCCTCAGGCAGGAAAAAACCCGCGGCGTACAGCAGCGCGGGGTAGGCGCAGATAGCGGCCAGGCGGTAAAGCATCCAGGGCCAGCCTGCGGTCTGCCAGCCGGCCAGGGCCGGGGAACAGACCAGCAGCGCCGCGAAAGCCGCCATGGCCAGGCGTTTCAGCTCGTAAGGCACCGGGAAATAACGGCGGCCGTAATAATACACTATCAGCGCCATTACGCAATAGGCCGCGAAGGCCGCCCACGGGGGGCCGAAGATGCCGAAATACGGGATAAGGGCGAAATTGGCCGCTATGTTGACGGCCGCGCCGGAGATGGTGGCCAGCATGATGACCTTGGTCCTCTTGGCGATAATGATCGGGGCGAGCAGGTTCACGTAAACGCCGTTGATCAGGTAGGCGAACATGACCACCGGCACGATGGAAAGCCCCGGCCAGTAGCTTTCGTGTATCAGCGCGCGGCCGCCCACCTGGCAGCGCGCCAGGTCGGGGATGAAGAAAGAGAACGCCACGCCCAGCCAGACCAGCGCCACCGTGAAATAGGTGAGCACGCGCGCGAATACCGCCGGGCTGCCTGGCTTGTCGGCGCGCTCTATGAAGAAAGGCCGCCAGGCCTGGTCGAACATGCTTACTATCAGCACCATAAAGATGCCCAGGCGGTAGTTGGCCTGATAGATGCCCACCGCGGATTCCCCGGCTAGGCGCAGCAGGATGGGGCGGTCTATGACCTGCACCGCCATGGCGCCCAGGCCCGCCGGCAGCAGCGGCAGGGAATAGGCCGCCAGCTTGCCGAAAAGTTCCCTGTCAAAAGTAAAGGTGAAGCGCTTGGGCACCGCGGCCACCGAGAACAGCGAGGAGATCAGGTTCGCTAGGAAAACGCCTTCGATACCCATATGGCTGCGCGTGAGAAAAATTATATTAAGAATGACGTTCAGCGTTATGGAGGCCATGCGCACGCCGGCGAAATAGAACGGCTTGTGCGCCATGCGCAGGTCGGCGAACGGCAGCACGTTTATGCTGTCAAGGAAAAGGATGGCCGCCGCGTACAGCACCAGGTTGCCGCGGGCCGCGCCTATGCCGCCCAGCTGCGCCCAGAAGCCGGGAAACAGCGCCAGCACCGCCGAGAAAGCCACGGAGGTCACCAGCACGCAGGAGTACGCCGTGGAGAAAGCTTTTTCGCGCTGGCCGTAATGGCGCATATACGCCTGGTCCATGCCGTACTGGTAGAGGATGTTGAGGAAGGCGATATAGGAGAACACCGTGGCCACCACGCCGTACTCGGCCGGCAGCAGATAGTGCGTATAGAACGGCATCAGCAGGAAATTGAGCAGGCGCGCGCCCACGGTGGAGAGCCCGTAGATCAGCGATTCCTTTCCCAGCGCTTTGAGGTCTTTAAGCATGTTCGGCAGCTATAGTTTAGCAAATGACGACGGGCTGGCAAATAAGCTATAATTATAAAACTTCGTTATACGTGGGGGGGGATCATGCAAGGATTTACAAAAGAACAAACGCCTGAATGCGGCAGCTGCCGGTTCAAAGCCAGCTGTCTGTTCAGCAAGCTGGACCCGAAAGCGCAGAAAGCCTGGAACGAGATGCGGCTCGGCCGCAGGTTCAAGGACGAGGAAGAGATCTATTCTGAGACGGAGCAGCCGCTGGGCGTCTATACCGTCTGCAAGGGCCGGGCCAAGATCTTCTCCACCGACGCCAGGGGCCAGCAGATGATAACCTCCATACGCCACCCCGGCGAGACGTTCGGCCAGATAGCGCTTTTCTCGGAACAGGAGCATTTCTGCGACTCCAGGGCCATGGGCGACACCGTGCTGTCCTTCGTGGACAAAAAAAAGCTGGAAGAGTTCATGGACAGCCACGCCGGGACCTATAAGCTTTTCCTCAACAAGATCGCAACCGAGATGCGGGGACTGCACCTTAAACTTAACGACACGGCCTACAAGCCCGCCCGCTCCAAAGTGGCCAAGGCGCTGCTCAGCGCCATCTCCTACAAATCCAAGGATACGCCCACGCCGGCCATACACGGGCTGAAGCGCACGGAAATAGCCGAGATCACCGGCTTGGCGCTGGAGACCGTGGTGCGCACGCTGGCGGAGCTCGAGAAGCGCCACATTATCAAGCGCGAACCCAAGGCCATCAAGATACTGGACTTCGCCACTCTGACGAAGATCTCGGACCCCCACGCCGGCCGCAAATAGCGCGCCAGGCCGCAAATAAAAAAGGGACAGCCTGCGCTGTCCCTTTCTTATTTTCACGATTGAGCGTTAATTAGTTCCGAACATCCTGTCGCCGGCGTCGCCCAGGCCCGGCACTATATAGCCGTGGCCGTTCAGCTTTTCATCCACCACCCCGGCGTAGATAGGCATCTCGGGATGGGCCGCGGCCAGGCGCTTAAGGCCTTCCCGGGCCGCCAGCATGCAGATGAAGCAGATATGCTTCGCGCCGCGGCTTTTCATTATCTCCACGGCCTCCACAGCCGAGCCGCCGGTAGCCAGCATGGGGTCCACGATCACCACCAGGCTGTCCGCCACCTCCTCGGGCAGCCGCACGTAGTACTTGACGGGCTTCAAAGTTTCCTCGTCGCGGTAAATGCCTATGTGGGCGAGCTTCGCCTCGGGGTGCAGCCGCACCAGCCCGTCGAGCATGCCCAGGCCCGCCCGCAGGATGGCCACGAAGACCAGGTCCTGCGCCAGCGCCATGGAGTGGGCCACGCCTATGGGCGTGCGCACCTTCACGCTCTTTACCCGGGCGTTGGCCAGGGCGTCGTAGCCCAGCAGCATGCCTATCTCGCCCATCAGCCGCCGGAAATCCGCCACGCTGGTGCGCCTGTCGCGCAGCCTGGCTATCTTGTCCATCACCAGCGGGTGCTTAGAGATATGAACGTTCTTCATGCGGGCTCCTATTTTATGATCTCTCTGATCAGCGGCTCTTTGCGCGGCGCCCCGGGGCCGTAGGCCAGCGACGACTCGAACATCTTTACGCCGTCGGCCAGCTTGGCGGGGGAAGAGGCGTAGGTCCGCGCGATCACGTCGCCGGGCCTGACTCGGTCGCCTGGTTTCTTCTCCAGGATGAACCCGGCGCCGAAATCCACGGCGTCCTCGGCCTTGGCGCGGCCGGCGCCCAGCGCCACGCTGGCGAACCCGACGGTGCGGGCCTCCATCGCGGTCAGGAAACCCGCCTTCTTCGCCTTCACCTCTTTCATAAGTTTTGCCTTGGGCATGAAGCGGTCGGGATCCGAGACCACGCGCAGGTCGCCGCCCTGCCACTTTATCATCAGGCGGAATTTTTCCAGCGCGCTGCCGTCGGCGATGGCGGCGCGGGCCTTGTCCTCGCCCTCGGCGGCCGAGCGGGCCTTGCCGCCCAGGTAGACCATCCAGCCCGCCAGCACCTCGAGCACGCGCATGAAGTCCCCGGGGCCTTTTTCGCCGGCCAGGATCTTGACGGACTGCGAGATCTCTATGCCGTTGCCGACGGCCAGCCCCAGCGGCTCGTTCATGGCGGTCATAACGGCCACGCAGCGTATGCCCAGCAGCTTCGACGTCTTCATCAGCGCCACCGCGAGCTCGCGGCTTTTCCTGAAATCCTTCAGGAAGGCGCCTGAGCCGTATTTCACGTCCATCACGAGGCCGGTGATGTCCTCGGCGTATTTTTTGGAAAGGATGCTGGCCACTATCAGCGGCAGGGCCTCCACCGTGCAGGAAGCGTCGCGCAGCGCGTAAAGCTTCTTGTCGCTGGGCGCGAGCGCCGCCGTCTGGCCGAACATGGAAAGGCCGGTGGCCCTGAGCTGTTTGACGATGTAGCCCGGCTCGAGCCGCACTTTAAAGCCCCTGATGGCTTCCAGTTTGTCCAGCGTGCCGCCGGTATGCCCGAGGCCGCGGCCGCTCATCATGGGCACCACTACGCCGCAGGCCGCCGCCACCGGCGCCAGCGCCACGGAAATGCCGTCGCCCACGCCGCCGGTGGAGTGCTTGTCCACCTTGGCGCCTTTCACGCCCGAAAGGTCCAGCTTCTTGCCGGACAGCGCCATGGCCCGGGTAAGCCCGGCGGTCTCGGCAGGGGTAAGGCCGTTGAGGAAAGCGGCCATCAGCCAGGAAGAAAGCTGGTAGTCGGGTATCGAACCGTCGGCGGCGCCGGCGGAAATGAACTCCAGCTCGGCCCGGGTCATCTCGAGGCCGGAACGTTTCTTAAGCAGCAGGTCTAGCATTCTCATAAAAACCCCTTTTAATTCAGATTTCGCGTTCCGCGCTTTTACAGCGCCTTCGACTTCAGCAGCCCTTCCAGCAGCGCCCGCATTTTCAGGGAGACCTTCTCGCCCAGTTCCAGCACCTCGTCGTGCGTGAGCGTGCTCTTCGAAATGCCGCTGGTGAAATTGGAGATCCAGCAGATGCCGGCCACGCGCAGCAGCAGCTGGCGGGCGGCTATGGTCTCCGGCACCACGGACATGCCCGCTATGTCGCCGCCCATCATCCGGTACATCTTCACTTCGGCCGGGGTTTCATAGGAGGGCCCGGTGACGGCGGCGTAAACGCCTTCGGTGGCCTTTATTTTCAGGCCCTTCGTCAGCTTCAATATTTCTTTGCGCAGGGGCTTATCGTAGGGCTCGTTCATGTCGGGGAACATGGCCCCGAAAGCCTCGTGGTAGTTGCCCATCAGCGGGTTCGCGCCCATCAGGTTGATGTGGTCCTTCAGGATAAGCATGTGGCCGGGCTTCAGGGCCGGCTTCAGCGAGCCTACGGCGGCGGTGAGCACCAGGTTCTTCACGCCCAGCGCCGCCAGCACGCGGATGGGGAACGCTATAAAATTCAGCGGCCGGCCCTCGTAATAATGGAAGCGGCCGCGCATCATGACCACGTCGCGGCCGGCCATGCGCCCGAAGATAAGCTCACCGGCGTGGCCTTTCACGGTGGTGACCGGAAAGCCCGGGATATCCTTATACGGAACGGAGAACTTCTCGTCCAGGCGGGGCAGGGAATTGCTCAGGCCCGAGCCGGCGATGATGGCCGTGACGGGCCTGAAGCCGTGGGCCAGTTTTTTCAGCCACTGGGAGGTTTTTTCCACGTCCAGAAGTATTTCCGAAGGTTCCATGAATTCTCCTAAGCTCAGCAAGTTTAAAATCCGTAGCCGTCGGCGGTGAAAGCGCTCTCTATATGTTCGGGCTCGCCGCCGGGGACTATCCCGATAACGTCGAACCTGAACGTATCCGCCTGCGGCCGGCGGGCTTTCAGATAGGCCATCGCGGTCTTTATCAGTTTTGCGCGCTTGGCCGGGGTCACGCTTTCCGCCGGCGTCCCGTAGCCGGGGTTGGAGCGGGCGCGCACTTCCACGAAAGCCACCGTATCGCCCTTGCGCGCCACTATGTCCAGCTCGCCCGTAGGCGCGGCCCAGTTCCTGTCCAATATCTCGTAGCCGGCGGCGCGCAGGAACTCGGCGGCCTGCTCCTCGTACCGGGCGCCCTTGTCATTCATGGCCGGCCCCCGTCAGGAGCTTGCGCACCGGGGCGAAGGTCATGCGGTGCTGCGCGCAGGGCCCCAGGCGGGACAGGGCCGCCAGGTGCGCGGCCGTGCCGTAGCCTTTGTGCCCCGCGAAACCGTAGCCGGGATGGCGCAGCTCCAGCACCTCCAGCCAGCGGTCCCGCACCACCTTGGCGAAAATGCTGGCGGCGGCTATGGAAAGGGACTTCGCGTCGCCGTCTATCACGGGCAGTTGGGCGCAGCCCGCCACGCGCTTCACGGGATACGGCCCGTCCACCAGCAGCAGCGCGCCGGCCGGCGCCGCGTTCAGGTAAAAGAGCAGGCGCCCGACGGCGGCGCCCATGGCGTTGAAAGTGGCCTCGAGGATATTCACCCTGTCTATCTCCTGCGGGTGCGCGAAACCGAAACCGAAGCGCACGCCCGATTCCGCCATCAGCTTCAGGGCGCGCTGCCGCTTCAGCGGGGAAAGTTTTTTACTGTCGTTGACGAGAGGGGAAATAAGCGGGTGCGCCGAAACCGGGACCCAGGCCGCGCAGGCGGTGACCGGGCCGGCCAAAGGACCGCGGCCGGCTTCGTCAACGCCGACAAGCAGGGCCGGGTTATGGTTTTTCAGGATTTCAAGGTCAAATCTGCAGAGGGGCACTATAATGCCTAGCCTGCCTTAAGATTTTACCGCGCCCCCGCGCCGGCGGCGCGGGGGATAAGAACCGGTTATTTACCGGCGGCAGGCTGGGCGGCGGGCGTCGCAACTGCGGCCGGCTGCGCGGCGGCGGGAGCGGCGGCCGGGGCGGCTGCGGCATCAGCCGTTTCCACCTCGTCAAGCCTGGCAGCTTTGCCGGACAGGCCGCGGAGATAATAGAGTTTGGCGCGGCGCACTTTGCCGGTCTTGACTATCTCGATCTTGTCGATGCGGGGGGAATGGAGGGGGAACACGCGCTCCACGCCCACGCCGTAGGAGATCTTGCGCACGGTGAAGCTTTCCGAAATGCCGGCGCCGCGGCGGGTCAGGACCACGCCGTCGAAGATCTGGATGCGCTCGCTGTCGCCTTCCACAACTTTGGTGTGGACCTTAACGGTGTCTCCGGGCTGGAACTTGAATTTGGTGTGTTTCAGGCCCAGGTGCTTGGTGACGATGTTAATGTTCATGCTGCCTCCTAATTTTACTGAAAGCTATTTTTTAAAACCTTTAGACCTGCCGCCGGGCTTCTTTTCCGCCGGGACCGGACCTGCCAGGTCGGGCCTTTCTTTGGCGGTAAGCTCCCGCGCCGTGCCGCTGCGCCATTCGGCTATCAGCTTGTGGTTGCCGCTCAGCAGCGCCGGCGGGACCGCTTTGCCGCGCCAGACCCCGGGCCTGGTGTAATGGGGGGCTTCCAGCAGCCCTCCCGTAAAAGTTTCGTTGACCGTGGCGTCGTCCTTTTTGAGGACCCCGGGAATGAGCCGGGCGACCGCGTCGATCACCACCACCGCCGCCGGCTCGCCGCCGGTAAGCACATAGTCCCCTATCGAGAGTTCCATGTCGGCCAGGGGAGTTACGCGCTCGTCTATCCCCTCGTAATGCCCGCAGATGAAGACCAGGTGCTTCTTTTCCGCCAGCTCCAGCGCCGCCGCCTGGTCGAAACGCCGGCCCTTGGGAGTAAGGAGAATGACGAAAGAATTCTTCTTCCTTACCTTCTTAAGCGCCCGGTACACCGGTTCGGCCATCATCACCATGCCGGTGCCGCCGCCGTAGGGCTTGTCGTCGACGGTGCGGTGGCGGTCTTCGGTGAAATCCCTCGGATTAACGAACCCGAGTTCCAGGAAACCTTCCGTCCGCGCGCGCCCCACGATGCTTTCCGACAGCGGGCGGTCTATCATTTCCGGGAACAGCGTGACCGCGTCGACGCGCATATTCAAAGAGCTCAGTCTATGTCCAGATAAACTTTCTTATTCTGCCTGGCCGCCGCGGCCTGCAGAACGGTGCGGATGGATTTAACCACGCGCCCCTCTTTGCCTATAACTTTTCCGCGGTCGCAGGTGTCCAGCGTAAGCTTGAAGCGGACAGTGTCGCCGTCCTCGGCCACTCCGACCTTCACGGCCTGCGGTTTTTCCACCAGCGACCCGATGATATACATTAAAACTTCTTTCATTGCGGGGCCTCCGGTTTATTTATGCTCGACGGGCACTGCGGCCGCCGCGGCCTTGGCGACCTTGGCAGCCCTGGTTATGAGCGTGCCCACGGTATCGGAGGGCTTAGCGCCCGTCTTAACCCAGCGGTTAAGCTTATCCGTATCGATGGTGACTTTCTCTTTGTCTTTGGTGGCCTTGGGATTGTAATGGCCGATAACTTCCAGCGGCTGACCGTGCGGGCCGCTCGATTTTTCAATAGCGACTATACGGTAATGCGGCTGGGTGCGTTTGCCGATTCTCTGAAGCCTCAAAACTACTGCCATAGGTATCCTCCTTGATATTCCGAAAAAACGGGGACAAAGGCCGGCCCGCGCCGCGGGCTGGCACAGTAATTATTATATTATATCCGGAGGCGTTTGGGAACTGCCGGGGCGGGGTTCACGCCAGAAGTTTCTGCAGTTGAACGCGCAAATGCTCCCACTCGTAAGGCTTGCCGACGTAAAGGTCGGCCCCGGCATTCACGGATTCTTCCGCGCCGGCCGCCCGGCCTGTGAGCATTATCACTTTCATATGCTTAAGCGTCCCGTCGGACTTTATCAGCCGGCACAGCGCGCCGCCGTCCAGCTTGGGCAGGCCGAGGTCTATCAGCGCCAGGTCGGGCCTCTCTTTTTTCGCCGCGGCCAGCCCCGCTTCCCCGTCGGAAGCCGTCAGCACGGCATAGCCGAGATTTTCAAGCCGGATGGAAAGGACCTTCACGATAAGGTCCTCGTCCTCCACGATCAGTATTTTTTTCCCCATCAGGTTCCTTACCGGGGCCGGCTTACAATTCCGCCCGGAGGCCGCGCAGGAAAGCCGCGGGTTTCCCGGAAGAAAAAAGCGCGCTGCCTATCACGAAGGAATCCGCGCCGGCCTGAGCGGCCGTCAGGGCCGTGGCGGCGTTTATCCCGCCATCCACCTGCAGCCAGATCCTGCGCCCGGAGCGGGAAATAAGGGAACGCGCCTTCGCCACCTTGGGCATCATTTCCGGCATGAAGGCCTGGCCGCCGAAGCCGGGCTCCACTGTCATTATAAGGATGAGGTCCAGGCCGGCCAGGAAAGGGACCACCCTGGCCAGGGAAGTGCGGGGGCGCACCGCCAGGCCGGCCCGCAGGCCGAGAGCTTTTATTTTCCGGAGGCAGGCGCCGGCGTTGCGCGCTTCGGCGTGGACGGTGATAAGCCCGGAGCCGGCGGCGGCGAAAGCGTCGATGAACCGGCCCGGCTCGGAGACCATAAGATGCGCGTCTATCGGCAGGCCCGAGGCTTTGGCCACGGCCGGAACTATGCCGGGCCCGAAGCTGATATTGGGCACGAAGCGGCCGTCCATCACGTCCACCTGCACCCAGTCGGCGGCTCTTTTTACCGGGGCCAGGCTGCTTTTAAGGCAGGTAAAATCAGCCGCGAGCACGGAGGGCACCAGCGCCGCGCGGCCGCGCGGCAGGGGAAAACCGTTCGCGCGGGCGGTCATTTAACGGGCCGCTCCTCTACGAGGATGCCGTTGACGAAGATGCGCACTTTCTCGGCGCCGCCGTAGGGGATGGAAAGATCTATTTTGGAGCCGGGGTCGCGCAGGCCGTTGAAGATCTCGCGCTCGCCCCGCTTGCCCAGGGCCACTACGCGGATATGGCGCTGCGCGCCGCTCTGCGAGACCTCATAGTGCACGCGGTATTCGCGCTCGTCGCCGGCGGCCCCTTTGCGGGAGCTGACGGTTAGGCTTATTTTAGAATCGGCCGAGACTACCGTATCCGGGTCGGGCTTCTGGTCCAGGATGGTGCCGCCGGGAAAAAGGGACCCCGCGTCCTCGGTGATGTTCAGCGAAACCCCGCTCTTCGAAGCCCATTGCTGCGCCTCGTCGCTTTTCTTCTGGCGGAAATCCGGCATCATGATTATCCCGGAGGGAGGCTCGCCGGCGGAAACGGTGACCTGCACCATGGTGTTCTTGGAAACGCTCAGCTCGGGCTTGGGGTCCTGCGAAAGCACCGTTCCCTTCTCGGCTTTAAGGGAATAGGCTTCGCTGACCTCGCCCAGGCCCAGCTGGCGCTGGCGCAGCATCAGCTCGGCGTTGCGCAGCGGGAGCCCGATCAGGTTCGGGGTAAAGACGGATTCGCCGCCCTGGCTGAACACGACCTTGATTATCTTGCCTTCGCGCACCGAAATGCCGGCGGGCGGGTTGTGGCGCAGCACGGTGCCGATGGGCACCGACTCGTTGAACTCGTAGCCCTCGATCTTCATGGCCAGGTTGTTCTCGGAAAGCACCTGCAGCGCGTTGACGGAGGATTTGCCGGCGATGTCCGGGACGATGACCTCTTTCCTGTTGTGGATGACGGTCTCCATGGTCCAGGAAAAAAGGAAATAGGTGAGCAGGAACAGGGCCAGTCCCACGCCGCCCACGCGCATGACGAAACCCGGGCTGACGATCTTATCGTCGCCGGCCGAAAAATGACCCTGGTAAAATTCTTTAAAGCCCACGGCAGCTCCTTTATAATGACGGCGGCAGGCGCAGGCTGTCGCCCGGCCTGATGCGGAAACCGTTCAAAAAATCCGCCCCTGACATTTCTTTTTTTCCCTCAGGCTTCACGCTCGAGACAAGAAGCCCCCCGACGCCACATTTTACTATAAAGCCGGCACCGGCCTCAACGGACAGCACCGTGCCAGGAACGGCGCTCCCGGCCGCGGGCAGGGGGGGGGCGGCGGAGGCCGCCAGCACCTGCACCGACAGCCTGCGGCCGGGCAGCTCAAGGTTAAAGCGCGCCCGCGGGCCGCAGGCCAGCCCGCGCACCCTGCCCAGCAGCTCCGCCGCCGGCAGCGAAAGATCCAGCAGGGCGTCGGAAGAATTGAGCTTCGGGGCCGTGGAAGGTTCGCCGGTCTGCGGCTCGCGCACCAGCCGCCCGGCGGCTACCCGCTCCAGCGCCTCAACGAGAAGGTCCTCCCCGGCGGCGGAAAGCCGGGCGAACAGCGAGGCGGCGTCGTCGCCGGCGAGCACCGGCTCCGGGCGGCGCAGGAACACCGGCCCGGTATCCATGCCTTTGTCCAGCCAGAAAATAGTCACCCCCGTGACCGGCTCGCGCCTGATCAGCGCCCATTGCACGGGCGCCGCGCCGCGGTACTTAGGGAGCAGCGAAAAATGAACGTTGAGGAAGCCGAAGCGCGCCAGCGCCAGAGTAGCCTCCGGGATCAGCCGGCCGTAGGCCACCGTAACGCAGATGTCCGGCTTGAGCCCGGCGATGACGGAATGCAGTTCGGCTTTCGAGGCGGGCTTGAAGAAGCTGAAGCACATTTTCTCGGCCAGGGCGCTGACGGGGGAACAGCAGAGCTTGAGCCCGCGGCCCACCTGGCGGTCGGGCTGCGAGACCACCCCGGCCAGCTCGTGCCCGGCGCCGGCGATGCGGCTGAGGAAACCGCAGGCGAGCTCGGGCGTGCCCAGAAAGACCACTCTTAATTTATTCATCGGCTCCGGGTTTCGGCCTGCGGACCAGCTTGCTCTCGTCCAGCTTTTTCCACCGGCGCTTCAGGCCGGGCAGGGACGGCTTGAGCTTCAGCCGGGAGATGAGCGGCAGGCGGCTTATAAAGACCAGCCCGTCGAGATGGTCGATCTCGTGCTGCAGCGCTCTGGCGAACAGGCCCTCGGCGTTTATCTCTATGGGCAGGCCCTTCTCGTTGAGCGCCCGCACTTTCACCTTGGCGGCGCGCCTGACCTTGGCGAACAGCCCCGGGAAGGAAAGGCAGCCTTCTTCCTCGTAGGAAGAACCGGACCGCTCTACTATTTCCGGGTTAATGATGACTATGTTCAGCGGCGGCTCGTCCTCGCGCTTTATGCTGATCGCCGCCAGCCGCAGGTCCACGCCCACCTGGTTGGCGGCCAGCCCGGCGCCGCCCACCGCGGCCATGGTCTCGAACATGTCGGACAGCAGGCCGGGCAGCTCTTTCTTCACCGCGTCGAAATCCACCTTCCCGGTCTTTTTCTCGAGTATCTTCTCGCCGTATTTGCAGATCCTTCTTATAGCCATAAAAACCTCTTTTTCATGAAAGCTGGTACGTCATCTGCCGCCCTTCCCACACCACTTTGGCCAGCACCGGCTTGCCCGCGGCGTCGGTCTTCTTAAGCATGCCCCAGGCCATGGCCAGGCGCTCCAGCTGTATTTCGGCGCCGGTGGAGCCCGACACGCCCATCACTATCTCGTCCACCTTGGCGGCCTGCGCCACTTGGGCCATGGAATAGAAAGGGTCGTTGGAGAAAACGAAAATGGGCTTTACCGTCTTGCCGTATTTTTCGGCCAGCAGCACCACCGCGCTGAAAACTTCCTTGTCCTCGTCGGACATGCTTTCGCCGCCCGACTGTATGCCCTTGGCTATCTTGGCGCTCAGCACTATGATGTCGGTATCCTCGTCCTCCACGGTTTCCAGGACCTGGGCCAGGTGCACCAGGTTGTTGGGGTTGCGGACAGGCACCAGCACCCGGCGGGCCTTGGTCAGCTCGGGCACCACCGTGTGGATGTCCACTTCCCTGCGCAGGTTCATTTTCTCGTCGTTATCCTCGTCGGGGGCGTAAAGGCGGGCTTTCTCCTCGTTGAGCTTCTCGGAGACATGGAAGATGGAGAAGAAAGTCATGGTAAAAAGCACGCCGCCGATGGTGGCCACTTTCTTAGTGAGCATGTTCATGCCGGTGGCCGCGAGCAGGATCATCAATACCGCCATCATGCCTACGGGCACGTAGACGTTGTCGATCCTTATATTGAACGGGAACATCCATTCGCGTTCTTCGTCCCGGTGCTTGAAGCGGAGGATTATCATGGAGGCGGTGTTGAAGGTCATACTGGTGAGCACGCCGAACGCGTAGGCCTCGCCCAGCAGGAAAATATTGCCGCCGGAGATAATGATAATAAGTATCTGGGTTATGGCTACCAGGTTGATAAGACGGTGGGTGGTGCCGTATCTCTTATGCAGGTGCCGGAACCAGTCGTGCAGGATGCCGTCGTCCGCCACCCGGTTGAGCACGCCGTTGGACCCCACGAAGGAAGTGTTGACCGCGCCCACCAGCATCAGCGCGCCGGAAATAACGACGGCCACCTGCATGAACAAACGGGCCCAGTAGGGGCCTGAAAGCTGGATGGCCAGGCCGCTGAGCAGGTTATCGGCGTATTTCCCGGCGATCAGGTCACCGGGGATTATCAGCGCGGAAACGAAGGTGAGCAGGCCGGTGAAGAAAACGCTGAAGAAAAAGATGGTCACTACGGTCTTCTTCAGGTTCTCCACTTTGGGATCCTCGATCTCGCGGTAGACCTGGGCCAGCGTTTCAAGGCCGCTCAGCGCCAGGATGGAATGGCCGAAAGCCATTATAAGGCCGATGAATCCGGCCGTCCTGAGCCAGGGGAAGTTCACCGTCCAGCCCAGCGCCTGCGTTGTAAAGACGGGTTTAAAGGGCGGCAGGGTAAAGCCCCTCGAGTAAAGAGTAACCCCCGACCAGGCGATAAGGATCACGGCCACCACGGCCACGAAACTAATTATTTTTACGTTATTGTCGGCAGATTCCTCGATGCCGCGGATATTTTCGCGCCAGAAATAAGCCGTGACCAGTACCGCGAAAATGACCGCGAAAGCGTGGCCCGGCACATGCCAGTTTATGTGCAGCAGCGGCAGCAGGTTTTCCAGAAGGCTGCCCACGTAAAGCCCGGCGGTAACGGAGCTGATGGGCCCCGTGAGAGTATAGTCGAAGATCAGGGCGGAAACCGAAAGTTTGGCCATCACCTTGCCCATGGCTTCCCGCACCACCACGTAAACCCCGCCGCGCACGAACATGATGCAGGACTCGGTGTAAACCCCGAGCATCAGCCCGGAGAACAGCATGACGACCATTATGAACCAGGGGAAGGCCGGACCGAAAGCGTTCATGGCTATGCCGCCGGCGTAATAGGCGCTGGAACCGAAATCGCAGAGGACTATGGAGGCGGCTTTCCAGAAAGAGATGAAGCTGAGCATGGCCGTGCTCAGCACGAAGACCTGCTTGAATTTGGGGTTGGGGACCATATATTAATTAATTATATATGTTTCCGCACGGCAACGGAAAGGCGGGAACGTTCGAATTAAGGGGCGCTTACGGTTATTTGCTCTTGATCAGGGCAAAAACTTCGGAAGGATCTTTCAGCGCGGCCAGCTTCTCGATAAGCTCCGGCTGGAAGGTCTGGCTGAGCAGCGAAAGCATGTTCAGATGGCGCTGAAAAAAAGCGGGCTTATGGGGCGAGAGCAGCAGCAGCACTACCTTGACCGTAAGGCCCGCTGCCGCATCGGGAAAACCTTCGGGGCAGATCCCCAGCACGGCGTGGAACCCGTCGAGCTCCGGGAACTTGGCGTGCGGGATGTAAAAGCCGCTCTCCAGCACCTGGTTGAGCTTTTCAACCTCGGCCAGGCGGGCGAAAAGAGCCTTGCCGGTGATTATGCCGGAAACCTGCGGCAGGATCTTCTCCGCGAGCCGGCGCACCACTTCCTCCCGGGAAGGCTTCCCTTCCAGGAAATAAATATTTTCGGGGTTGATTATGGCCGAGAGACTTACGCCGTCTGACTGTCTTATCATAAGGACTGCTTGTATAATTATATGTTATCATTAATTACTGCCCGTCGTCAATAAGGGGACGGACAAGGCGGCGGCCCTGAATAACGACATATTTCATATGCCTGTAAAGCGCAATAAAAACACCATCGCGGCCATCGGCGTGGACAGGGGCGGCACCTGGACCAGGGTGGCGGCTTTCGACAGGCGCTGGCGCCGCATAAAGACCGCCCGGTTCAAAACGGCGCAGCTCAGGGCCCTGCCCGGAAAACTTGCGCCCCTGGTGGCCGGCTGGCCGGGCGGCGCCCTGGCCCCGCTGGTAATTGCCACGCGCGGCGCGTTCAGCCGCGCCTGGAAGAAGCCTTTCCTCATTAAAGCCCTGGCCGGGAAACTTAACCTCAGGGACGTCATCTCGGACGCGGAGGGCGCGCACCGCGCGGCTTTCCGCGGGCGGCCGGGCCTGCTGCTGATAGCCGGCACCGGCGCCGTGGTCTTCGGCGGCAGGCCGGGCGCGTTCGTAAAGACCGGCGGCTATAACCCGCCTTCCGGCGACCCGGGCTCAGGGCGCTGGCTGGGGCGGCAATACCTTAAACTGCAGGGGCGGCTGGCCGAAGCCGGGCCGATGGGGCACGGGCGCTCGGCGGCCTACGCGGCCGGACTGCTGGCCAGGGCCCGCCGCGGGGACAAGACCTGTTCCCTTATCGCGGCGGCGGCCATGCATGAGCTGGCGGCCCTCATCAAAGCGGCCGCGGGCCGCGGGCCGGTGCGGGTGGCGCTGGCCGGGGGCCTCATGGGAAACGCGTTTTTCAGAAAAGGGTTCGAGAAGGCCGCGCGGCGCGCCCTGCCGGGCCGCGGGCTCACGTTCATAACGCCGGCGATGCCGGCCGAAGAAGCGGCCGCGCGCCTGGCGCGCGGCCGGAAAAGAACATGAAAGAGCTGCCCGTTCTTAAAGCCGCGCTCGCCGCCGGCGGGAAAATACTCGCCGCGAAATTCCGCAGGGTAACCTATAAGCTCAAAGGCCGCGCGAACCTGCTCACCGAGGCGGACCTGGCCGCGCAGGCCGCCGTGCTGCGCGTGATCGGCGCGGCTTTCCCCGGCGACGGGTTCATGGCGGAGGAAAGCCCGCTGCGGGAAACTACCAACGGGCGCCTGTGGATAATAGACCCGCTCGACGGCACCACCAATTACGCGCACGGCTTCCCGGCGGCGGCGGTCTCCATAGCTTTTTCCGAGGGGGGGGTTATAAAAGCCGGCGGGGTTTACGACCCGTTCAGGAACGAACTTTTTCTGGCCGGCAAAGGCGGCGGGGCTTTTGTCAACGGAAAGAAACTGGCGGTTTCCGGGGTCACGGCCCTTTCCCGCGCGCTGCTGGTTACCGGCTTCGCCTATGACCGCGCCGAGCGGGCGGAATTCTATTGCCGCTTTTTCTCCGATTTCATGAAGATCTCGCACGACGTGCGCCGCATGGGGGCGGCCTCGCTGGACCTGTGCTGGCTGGCGGCCGGCCGCACAGACGGCTACTGGGAATTCGGCCTGAAGCCCTGGGACGTGGCCGCCGGAAAGCTGATAGTGGAAGAGGCGGGGGGGAAAGTTACGGATTTCACGGGCCGCGCCTGGGAGGATATCGCCTCCATGGGCAGCGAGAACCTGGCCACCAACGGGCGGATCCACGGCGCCATGCTTAAGATCATCGGCGCCCGGCTGCGCCGGAGCCGGCCCTTAATTATTTCGCGAGGGCGGCGGCCAGGCGGCGGGCGGCGTCGCTGAAAAAATAATCCTGCCGGGCCTGGGCGCTCTCGGAGCGCAGTATCTCGCCTGAAACCGGATCTACCATCCTTACGGTTATGACATAACCGTTCTTATCCTTGTAAACCAGCCCGAAGACGGCGGATGAGGCCT
>CAIRNJ010000103.1 GCA_903879915.1 uncultured Elusimicrobia bacterium | reverse complement strand
GGTTCGGCGGGCGCGGGGTCGGCCACACCGTGGCCGCCCCTCATCACTCGGGCTCGGCGCTTACGCAAGCCGAGCCCTCCGCGAAGGCCCGCCGAACCCGGTCACGGGACGGCCGCCTTCGCTTTTATTCCGCTTCTATCTCTATAGCCGGATCGATGCGCTCGCGCAGCTCCTTCTCCACCACGTTCTTGAGCGTGGCGCCGGAGGACGGGCAGCCGTGGCACATGCCGAGGAAGCGCAGCTTCACCTTCTGCCCCTGTATGTCCACCAGCTCCATCCAGCCGCCGTCGGCCTTGAGCTTCGGGTTTATCTCCTCGGCCAGCACCTTCTCTATCATCTTGATCTTTTCCACCACGGTCATGCCGGCGAAGCGCTTGTGCTCCGCCTCGGCCCAGTGGTCTTTTAGTATCTTCTCTATCTCGCCCTTGCACTGCCCGCAGCCGCCGCCGGCCTTGGTGAAATTGGTCACTTCCGCCACGGTACGCAGGTTGTTGAGCTTTATGGCTTTCAGGATGACGGATTCCGTCACGCTGAAGCACTTGCAGACTATCTTCTCGCCGGAGCCCATGATGACCTTCTCGGCCTTGCCGCCGCGGTAGTTCTTTATGGCGGCCTCCAGGGCCTCCATGCCCATCACGGAGCAGTGCATCTTCTCGCCGGGCAGCCCGCCCAGGAAGTCGGCTATCTGCTGGTTGGTTATCTTGGCGGCCTCGGCGAGGGTGAGCCCCTTTATCATCTCGGTAAGGGCCGAGGAGGAGGCTATGGCGCTGGCGCAGCCGAAGGTCTTGAATTTGGCGTCGGTTATCCTGTCCGCAGCGCGGTCTATCCTGAGCGTCAGCTTAAGGGCGTCGCCGCACACTATGCTGCCCACCTCGCCCACGGCGTCCGGGTGCTCTATCTCGCCCACGTTCCTGGGGTTCTTGAAGTGTTCAAAGACTTTATCGGTATAGTTCCACATGGCAATTCTCCTCCGGCGGCCGATATTCCTATTATATTAAATATGCGCGGCGGCGGCGGCCCGCGGCTCAGGGTATTCTTTTATATAAATCTGCTAGAATTTCAGCGGCGCGCCTATGAAAAAAAACATTCTCCGCGGTATCTGTCTCCTGAGCTGCGCCGCGCTCCCGTGGTGCGGCCGCGCCGCGGCGCAGGACGCCGACCGCAGCGGCTATTTCTGCGAAAGCATCAGACAGCCTTTTTACGTCCGCACCGGCAGCGGGGACGACTTGTCCCCGGTAAGGAATAAAATGCTGCCGGAGCGCTTTTCGGCGCGCAGGCCCGAGGGCGTGCGCCGGGTCTTCCTGCTCGGCGAATCCGCCGCGGTGATACTGCGCGACGGGGCCGAGATCATAGACATCGACGTCCCCGGCGGCTGGACGCACGGCGGCATGTCGAGGTACGGCGCCCTGCTCGGCGGCGGCGGCGAAAGGGTGGAAATGCTCAATTTCGGCATGGGCGGCTACGACAGCTACCGGATCAGCGCCATCCTGTCCGAGATACTGAACTACTCCCCCGACCTGCTGGTGCTCTTCAGCGGCAACCACGAAGGCGTGACCGAGATGTGCCCGGGCCTGGAGTTCGACCTCCGGCGGCGGCAGTCCCGGCTGCTGGAGCACTACTATTCAGTGAAGGACGGCGACGACCAGCAGCAGGCCAGGAAGAAAGCTTCCCTGAAAATGCACCGGGAGATGCTGGAGAAAATGGCGCGGGCGGCCAAGAAGAAGAAAGTCCCGCTGCTCTTCTGCACGCTGCCGGTTAACGTGCGCGGCCTGCCGTCGCGCATGCCGCTGTCCCTGGCCGGCGAGCCGTTCGCCGCGGGCTACAGGCTGTTTTATGACGGGAAATACGCGCAAGCCCTGGAGAAGTTCAGGCTGGCGCTGAAAGACCGGCCGCGCGGCCATTTCGAGAACTTTTACGCGGCGCGAACGCTGGATAAGCTGGGCGAGCCGGCGCAGGCCGGGGCGTATTATTTCAGCGCCCTGGCCTTTGACCCGGAAATGAACAGGGCCGACCGGGCGCGCAACGACATGATAAAGGAAACCGCGGCCGCGGAAGGCGTCTGCGTGGCCGACCTTGAAAAGCTGTTCCGGGACCTTTCCCCGGACGGGCTGCCCGGCTTCGGCGAATTCTCCGACGGCATGCACTGGCGGCCTGAATACAACAAGGCGGTCTGGAACGAGGTTTTCCGGGCGGCGGCGGCCTGCGCGGTAAAAGGCTTCGGGAAGTTCTCGCCGGCTAAATCCGGGCCGGTGCCCGCGCCCGCGCGCGAAGAGGCGCTGCGGCGGCTCAACTACGCTTTTTTCGGCATGGACCGACAGGGCCTCAACGAGGCGGTGCTGGCCGAACTTTCCCGCGTCAGGGAGGAGGAGCCCGGCCTGCTCAGGGAGGCGGCCGTCTCGCCGGAAAAGCTCGGCAGGCTGCTGATCAGCAATTTCTGGACGGCCGGCATGCAGGACCAGTTCCGCACCCGGTTCCCGCTGCTGCTGGCGCACCTGGCCGAGACCGAACGCCGCGCGAAGAATTACGGCGGCGCGCTGGAGCTCTGCCGAAGGGCACTGGAGCTGGAGCCCGGCAGCGGGCGCTTCAGGTTGGAGCGGGCCCAGGTCCTGGCCGGGCTGGGCAGGAATGCGGAAGCCGCCGCGGAGTTCCTGGCGCTGGCCAGTGAAACCTCGGACATCAGCCCCGAAGCGCGCTCGCTCGCCCTGGCTTACGGCTTTGCGCCGCCGGCCGCGGCTCCCGGGCGGACGACCGCTAAATAATTTTAAACAGAGTGTTCTTTGGCCGGCTTAACAGGGACCGTCCGCGCCATCATTTTTACCGCCAGGCCGAGGGCGGCCTGCACCACCCGCGCGGCCTGCTCCCCGTCGGTATGGTAGCCGCCGGTGCGCGTAGTGAACTGGCGCACCACCAGCACGTCCACGTCCTTATCCGAGCCCGGCTCGAAAACCACCGTCGAGTTCCCGGCTACGGGGATACTGAAAAAGCCGGCCAGCTTGTCCAGCGCGCCCGGCTCCGGGTTGACGCCCTTGGTGAAATCCGCGTAATGCCCCAGCAGGTTCCCGCCTTTTTTAGCCACCAGCACGCAGTACAGGTACGGGAAATCCGTGCCCTTGACCGAATTAATCGATACATGCGTCTGCACGCCGTAAAAATCCGCGGGCGCCGCCGGCAGCTTTATCATAAGCCGCGCGTCGGCGGGCACGTCCTTGCCGGCTTCCGTTCTCTTTATCAGCAGCATCGGGAACACCTGGTAGGCGCTGGGGTCGGCCAGCATGCCCATGATCCCCTCCAGCAGCCCGATCTTTATGACCAGCTGGTCCTGTTTAAGGTAGCGCCGGGTGCCGGAAAGCCATTGCGACAGGAACACCACCGCCGCGTCGGCCGCGAAATAAAAAGCGCTCTCCTGGGCGCCGCTGGTAGCGAGGAACAGGTAGACCGCGGCGCACACCACGGCCACGCCCGCCAGCAGCGCGAGGCCCGGGCCGCTGGTTATGTCGAACGCGTCCCGGTCCCATTTTTCCAGCTGCTCCGCTCTTTTCTTTATCTTCAGGTATTCGTCCGGCGTGACGCGCTCCCATTTTCCCTCGCCGGGGGCCAGCTCGGGCGCCGCGTTATAGCCCTTTACCATCCCCATGGCGGAGCCCAGCGCCACCAGCAAAAGCCCCGGCACGAAGATCCCGGCCAGCTGCGCCAGCACGCCCAGGGCCAGCAGCAGCGCGGCCAGCGCCATGCGCGCCTTGTACGGCAGTCCTTTGAAGAAGAGAAAGGCTATCTCGCCCTGTTTTTCAGGCGGCGGAAAAAAAGACATATGACCTCCTAAATCTCATACCGTTCCCGTGGCGGCGGCGCGGGCCGCCTCCAGTTCCCCGTAGCCTGCCCGCTCCCAGTAAAGCGGGCAGGCGCCGTTGCAGTGCGCCAGCGCGTCGCACGCTTTGCACAGCGCGTGCGCGAAACGTTTTTCCTGGAAATATTTGAACGGCGCCGAGCTCCACAGCGCGCCGAAGCCGCCCTGGTGCGCGAGGATGTTGCCCATCGGCTTCGGGTAGCTCGAGCAGGGCAGGATATCGCCGTTGGGCGCCACGCTCAGCAGGCCGTCGCAGGCGGAGCAGCCTTTGTTGCCCAGCCCTTTGGCTATGGGGTTATAGATGCAGACCGGAGTGGGCGAATACCACATGAACTCGAGGCCCAGCTCCGCGGCGCGCTCTCGCGCGCGGTCCACCACCGGGCCTATCTCCGTATAGGAAATGAAAGTTTCCTCCAGGTTCGCCCCGGCCGAGCCCACCGGCATCAGCATGTTCATCGAGAACTTGTCCAGGCCCAGCTCTTTCACCAGGCCGGCTATTTCTTCCACCGCGGCTTTGTTGAGCGCCGACACCGTGGTGTTGGTGTGCACCCTTATGCCGGCCGCCCGGAAATTGCGCAGGCCGGCCATGGTCAGCGCGAAGGCGCCCGGCACCGCGGCTATGCGGTCGTGCAGGCCGGCCTCCCCGGCCTCTATGCTCACCTGCGCGGAATCAAGGCCGGCAAGCTTAAGCGCCCCCGCGGTCTCCGGGGTGGCCAGCGTGCCGTTGGTTATCAAATTCACCCACAGGCCGCGGCGCTTGGCGTGGGCCACCAGTTCGGCGATGTCCGGGCGCAGCAGCGGCTCGCCGCCGGTAAAGCTCACCGAGGGGATCTCCGCCTCGCCGGCTATTATATCCAGGATCTTTTTTATCTCCGCCGTGCCCAGCTCTTTGGCCGACTCGTCCTTGCGGCAGCCGCAGGAGGCGTAGCAGAAGCGGCAGGCCAGGTTGCACCTGTAGGTCAGCGCTATCTCGCTCAAGACCGGCAGCTCGTTGTACGGCAGCGCGAAAGGGGTTTTCTCCACGGCCAGCCTTTCGGCGCGCTCGTCGTAACAGCCCTTGAGCAGCGCGCCGAGGTCGCGGAAGAAGGCGTAAACGTCCAGGCTGATCTTTTCCTTGTCCGCGTATTTCCCCATCACCTCGAGAACGCGGCCGCCGCCGAGCAGGAAAGCCAGCAGCTTCACGCCCTGCGGGTTCAGCTTCCAGGCCTGGTTCGGGATCTTTATCAGCAGGCTGTCCTTTACGCGGACGCGCACGTAGGGCTTTATGCGCTCCACGTAGGCGTCTATCCAGTCCACCCGCTTTTCCCAGTCCTTTTTTTCCATTTCAATGCCCGCCGCCGCTCACGCAGGCGGAATGACAGGCGCCGTGGCACGCCGAATGGCAGGCGCTGTGACACGCCGAGTGGCAGGCGTCGTGGCAGGCCGAATGACAGGCGTCGTGGCAGGCGGTGTTGGCGAACGCGCCCTCGTAGCACACGGCGGAGGAGCGGAACTCGCCGAAAGTCGACTTCAGATTGGGCATGGAATTCTCCACCTCGGCGGCGGCGGTTTCCGCGCGCCTGTAATACTGCCCGTGCTGCCCCCGGTGGCGCGAGTAATAGTAGGTCCAGTAATAATCCCGGTCCACGTCCCCCGAGCCTGCCGTATACCCCTCGAGCTGGGCGCGGTAAGAGGCGCGCGTGGCCTCCAGGTCGCAGTCCCACAGCTTCTGCTCCATGCCCGCGGCGATACCGCGCATGGCGCTCTCCACGGCGGCCGTGTTCAGCGTGCCGTCCGGCTTCACCGCGGCCAGCAGCGCGTTCTCGTAGGGGTCGGCGGTCGCGTGCGCGCCGGGAATGAGTTCTACGGTCAGCGGGCTTTCGCCCGTCACGCTCAGCAGCCCTTTGCGCTCCATGTTCGAAAGCATCAGCGCCACCAGCGTGTTAAGCGGCTGGTCGAGCAGCAGCCCGGCCTCCAGCGGCGACAGGTTCTTGGCCACTTTGCCCGGCTTGCGAAAGGTGCTTACCTGCACCTTGGGCGGGACCCATTCCGTGCCGTCCCAGTTCACAGCGGCTATGCCCTCGCGCGCGGCCAGCATGGAGCGGTGCTTGCGCGCCATTATGAACAGCGGGAACAGCGCCAGGAAAGCCAGCGCGGCCAGGGCCGCCGCGAACAGCTCCCCCCTGCGCATGGGCGTCCGGCCCAGCGGGCTGCCGGGGAAGAACCGGTTGAGCATGTAGCGCTCTACGGCCGGCTTGTATTTCCCGGCATCCGCGGCGGCCACGGCGGCCGCCGTGCCGCCCGTGAGCGGCTGCGCCATGCGCTCCAGGGCGAAATAGCCGCCGCCCAGGTACACCTGCGTCTGCATGCTGAATTTTGCCGGGGCGCTGTTCTTATGGAACCTGACCGTAAAAATATTCTTTCCGGCGGCCGTGACCGCCGTCGGGTAATCTATAAGGAATTTTTCGCTGACGAATTTTTCGGTAAGGAACGGGAGGCCCGCCAGCGCTTCGGGCGTGACCGCGGCGGAAGGCAGCTCCACGGGGAAATGCACGGTAAGGGTGTAATGCTCCAGCGGCACGTCCCACTGCACCGGCGACCAGTTGAAAACCGCCAGTTTTTTATCCCCGGCCCTGGTATAGACCACGTTGCCGGGCCCCTGCAGGTCGGCGTCGTAGCGGAATACGTAGGTAAGCTCCCCGTCGCGGAAAGTCTGGCCGCCGGCGAGCACGATATCGTACTTGAGCGGATTGACGGGTTTTATCTCCAGCGGATAGCGCTGGCCGTTCTGGTCCACGGCGTAGGCCCCGGCGTGGTCGAAAGCCGGGTTTTCCATGAAGCCCTCGAAATAAAAGCCGTGCAGCTCCGCGTTCGAGCAGTGCCAGCGCAGCTGGTAGGTAACGCGCGCGCGGCCGTCCTTATCCAGTATCACGTCGGTCTCCGCCCATTTCAGCTCGTAGCCCGCGAAAGCCCGGCCGGCGCATAATAAAAGCGCGGCGGCTAAAAGCGTTAAGCCCGTAAGTTTTTTCATAGCGTTCCCCGTCTTCACCGTTTTTGGAACTCGCCCCTGAGCGCGCCGCGGTCAAGCAGCAGCGCCCACCAGAAACACAGCCCGCCCCCGAGCACGCTGACCAGCCGCAGGTAAAAAGCCATGGCCTTCACCGCGGCGTTGAATTCCGGCGCTATGGATACGCCGTCATAGACGAGCGGCGCCGGCACGATAAGCGACGGGAACAGCAGCGCGAGCAGCGCGGTGGCGCTGCACAGGTAAAGCATGGCCGCGGCGCCCCGCCTGGCCCACTCGGCGCGGCGCCAGACCCCCAGCGCCAGTGCGCAGCCGGACAGCCACAGCAGGGCGGCCACGGCGAACAGCAGCCCCGGGCTGCGCGCGGCGAGCGCGGCCAGCGGCGGCATTTCCGTGGGCACCGTGGCGCGCGCCATGAACAGGTAAAAAGTGGAGGTGGAGTTAAGCCGCAGCAGCGTCAGCAGGTCGGAAACCGCCAGCGCGGCCATAACGCCGCACAGGCCCGCCAGCGCCAGCGCCGAACCCGTCAGAACGCGGGATCTGCCCTCCTTGAATATTTCCATTTGCAGGTTTGATTATATAACTTTATGGCCCCGCGCAAAATCGCCGGCCGCCCCCTTTACCCCAGCCTCTAAAAGTTATTAAATAATAGCCAGCCGCCTGTGGCGGCCGTTCTAACCTTAACCCTGAACCCGGAGCCTCCATGTCGGTAAAACTTATAAGGCAGTACACCGTTTTTATTCCCAACGTGCCCGGCGCGCTGCACAAGTTCGTGGAGCTGTTCGCCAACGAGGGGGTCAACATCATAGGCATCGCTTCCGAGATACGCGACGACTCCGGCGTGGTGCGCATAGCCGTGGACGCCGACCGCAAGGTAAGCCACGTGCTGACCGGCGCGGGCTTCACCACCATCGAGACCTTCCTGATCTCCATCGAGATGCCGGACAAGCCGGGCCAGCTGCTGCGCCTGGCCAAGGTGCTGGGCGAGAACAACATCAATATAACCACCGTTTACGGCACCTCCTTCGGGGGGGACAGCGGGCGGCTGCTGCTCAACGTTTCGGACACGGACAGAGCGCTGGAAGTGCTGAAGACCGAGATGGGAGCGAAGTAGCTCCTCCGGCCGCAAAAGAACCCTCCGCTTCAGGCGGGCGATATTATTAAAAATGCCCGGGAACTTACCGTTCCCGGGCGCTTTTTTTGCCGCCGGCCGGCGGACGGGCGGCTCTTACTTCGCCCGCTTGCGGGCAGCAGGCCCGGCCCCGCCGTGCTTGCCGGAAGCCGGCAGCATATAGCCCGCTCCTCTGACCGCGACTATGCTGGCGCCGGTCCGCCCGAGCTTGCGGCGGATGTTCATTATGGCGACATCCACCAGTTTGCTGGTTTTCTGCGAAGGCGAACTGCCCCAGACCGTGTCCAGTATGAACTGCCTGGAGAGCACGGTGCCGGCCCTTTCCACCAGGGCTTTCATCAGCACGAATTCCTTGGGGCTGAGGGTTACCTCGTTTCCGTCGGCCAGCACGCCGCGGCTGGCCATATCCAGCACAATGCCGGAGCTGGCTATCCTGGCCGAGGCGGAAAAAGAACTGCGGCTGCGCCTTACCAGCGCGTCTATCCTGGCCAGGAGCTCTTCTTTATCGAAAGGCTTGGACAGGTAATCGTCGGCCCCGAGCCGTAGCCCGAGCACGCGCTCTTCAGCGCCGCCCTTCCCGCCGGTCATGATCACGGGCAGCGCGCTCAGGGCGGGGTCTTTGCGCAGTTGCATCACCAGCTTCAGGCCGTCGCCGTCGGGCAGCACCTTGTCCAGCACCAGGATGTCGGGCTTCACGGACCTCAGCCCGCTGAGGGTTTCCCGCACGGTCCCCGCCGTGCGGACCATGTGCCCCTCTTTCTTCAGCACGAAGGCGAGGATCTCCCGCTCCGGGGCGTCGGCCTCCACAAGAAAAACGGTTATGCTGGTCTTCATAAGCTATCCTCCGCTGCGTCCGCTTACGGCCCGGCCGTCCGGCCCCGCTCACTGGCGCCGCTCCCGGTATTTTATATTTTATCAGCCACCTGAATCTTCCGCCCGCGGGCAAAGACACGCGATACCAGCAGAAAACACAGATCTTCCGCTCACCGTCCGGTAAAGGAACGGTAAAACATTATCACAAAAATACGGGACAAAATAAACCCGGTAACGGGACTCCGGACACTTCAGATAAACCGCGGCTTCCGATAAACTATATACAGAAAAGAACAGAGCCCCGGACGCGCCGCGAACCAGGCTTTGAAAATTACAGGAAAACTATGAAAAACAAAAAATTCCTTTCAATAGCCGCCATATCAGCCCTGCTTGCCCTGCGCCAGACGCCGCTGGCCGCGGGCCCCGCTTTCGAAAGCCTCAGGGATTCCGCCGGGGAAAGCGCCGTGGTGCTTGAGCCGGAGCAGCCCGAAGCGCGGCCGGCCGCGCCCGCATGTCCCAGGCAGGCCCTGCACGTGTTCGGGGGCTCGGGCACGCACCCGTACCAGAACGACCTGATGTTCAACCTTTATAAATGGGCGCAGCCCAGGGCCGGCTGCCCCGATGACACGCTGGAAAAACGCCATTATTCCGGCATAGAAGTCATGAAAGCCCGCAACATTGACGTCATAAGGAAGAGCGCGCTCGACAAGATCTGCGCGCAGCTCAAGGCCGGGGTCAGCGAGATCTACCTGTTCGGCTTCAGCCGCGGCTCCATGGTAGCGGCCGCTTTGACCCACGACATCACCAAAGTTTGCGGGGATAATTCCGGCGCGGTAAAGTTCGTAGGCCTGCTCGACCCCGTGAACACGTCGCTGCCTTCTTCGGCGTGGCCGGCCTCGTTCCCGCCCGCCCTTAAGGAGCGGACGCTGGTTGTTAAAAAAACAGTACAGCAGGGCGCCGGGCTTAACGAGACGGTTTACAACCAGGTGTTCAGGTGGGATCCGGAAGGCCGCATCCGCGTATACGGCACCCTGTGCCTGCGCTTCGATGAAGCGACAGGCAAACTGCAGACCGGCGACTGCGGCCGGGCGCAGCAGTTCATAAAGGAATACGAAGACGGCCGGCCCGGCCCGATACGGCTGGCGGACAAGCCGGACCTGTGCCTGGAGCGCAAGTATTTTTTCGGAGCGCTCAGCCCGTTCAAGACCGGGGAGTGCTCGGGCGGCCCGGAGCAGTTGTTCGCAAGCGCCCCCGAACGCCGGGGGAGCATCCTTTACCAGGTGGACGGCAGGACGCAGTGCCTGGCCGCCTGGAATAAAATGCAGGAGGCCGGCAGGGACGTGGTGGCCGAAAAGTGCCAGCCGGACGCCGGCTGGATACCGGGAATATTGAGTACGGTCGGCATCGTCAATACGGGCGAGGTGCTGGAAGTCCCGAACCTCTGGCACCAGGACCTGAACTGCTCGCTGGACGTCTCCGAGGACAAGCTGGAGTATGTCTCCAATATAAAATTCGTCGAGGATAAATTAGTGGCGGCGGCCAGGGAACGGGGACTGAACTTCCCTGCCGACGGGCAGCGCCGGCGCGAGCGCTGCGACCCGAACATAAAGGCGGCGTCCAGCGAAGTAATAATCCTGCCGGAAGACCGGGCGCTGGTCCCGGACGCAGTGCAATGACCGGCAGGAGCGAACTGAATCTTAAGGAGATAAATAATATATGAAAAACTCTATCTACGCGGCAGCGGTCATACTGGGACTGACGGGAGCAGCTTACGCGCAGCCCGCGCTGGAGCAGCTCGGGGCCGGCAGATACGCGCAGGTCAGGATTCCCGCCGTTTCCATGGCGGCGGCTTTCGCGCAGAAAGCCGTTGCCGGTCCGTACAAAGCAACGCGGGCGAACACGGTCACTATTTATTTCTGCGGCACGGGCATGACGCGGGACTGGTGGAAGGCTGAGAACGCCCACAGCCCCGACGGCTCCAACGGCTACTGGTCGTCGGAACTGGTAGCGAGCCTCTTTTACGAGCAGGAGACGGACGCCAATAAGCTGGTGGTCAACGGGATCGGGACTGACGACGCTGTAGGCACAGCCTCCTATTTCGCAATAAAACCGGCCGAGGGGCTGGCCGGGCTCAATATAGGGGACAAAGGCCTGCTCGACCAGGGCTTCCCCAGTTCCTCCCTGGCGAAGCGGGGCTGGGCCAAGTGCCTGAACGAAGCCATGGCCTACCTTAACTCCGTGCTGGCCGTGACTACCGGTGAAATAACGCTTAACCTGGTGGGCCACAGCCGCGGCGGCGTGCTGACGCTGATGACGGCCAATAAATTAAAGGACGAGCCCCGGATAAAGAACATCAACATACTGGCGCTGGACCCCGTGCCCGGCGACACTTCGCTCCCGGCCGCGACCTACGACCTGAACGATAAAGTGAAGAACTATGTTGGCATCTACTCCGAGGACGAGCGGACCGCAATGTTCGAGCCCGTCATACCGGCGACCGCCCCCGGAACGAAGGTCTGGCTGCTCACGCTGCCCGGCAGCCACGAGGCTTTTACCGGCAACACGCAGAAAGACGGGCATTCCCGGAACAATTATTTCGGCGAGAAGATAAAAGACGGCGACACCCATCTCCCGGAGCTGCAGCCGGTGGCCAGCCTTACCAAAATAATAGCGGCCGGGCTGCTTGCCTCTCCGGACTGGGGCGGGGTGAAGTTCGGCGGGAACCGGCCCGGGGCAGGGGCGGCCAGGGAGGAGCTCATTAACGCCGTCCGTGAAATGCGCTCGGCGAAAGCGGCCGGCAGTTATGAATATCAGAGATCTGTTTCTTATCTCCCCTCCCTGAGCCCTCTTTACTCCACCCTGGTGACGTTCAAGAACGGCGAAGCGCACAGGCTCACCTATTCCGACGTGCGGGCCGGCGAACAGAACGGGCCGCGCTTAGCTAATAAACTGGAAGGCGGAGCGCTGCGCGCCGTGGCGCTGACCGACGCCGTACCGGGCCAGAGGAGCCCCGAGCAGATACTGAACAGCCTGCTGGAATTCGGCGGGCTGGCGGACTAGCGGGCGCGGGCGGAATTTTACGGACAATAAGGAACTGATAAATGAAAAGAATATTTATGACGGCGGCGGTACTGGCGGTGTCGGGCGGCGCGTACGCGGCAGAGCTTAACCTGAATTCCACCGGATTCGGCGAACTAAGCCCCGCCCGGCTCCAACTCAGCGGGCTTGAAATTCCGGCGCCCGGCGCCGGGGTAAGGATCGGCAAAAGCGGCGGCTGCTATTACGGGATGATAACGACAAAACTGCACCTGCTGGCCCGGACCTCTAAAAGCCAGCTTTTTGTTTTCGCCGACACCGAGCCGCAGTTCAGGGAATTCACTGACATGTGGACGCCCATCCTCGAGCGGGCCGGGCTGACGCCTGCCGGCGCCGCCTACAAGGACACCTTCGGCACGCTCGATTACCGTTCGGCAGACGGCAGCGTCCTCCGCGATTTCCTGGGCGAACACCTCCGTTACAACGCCCTAAACCCCGCGGACATGGAGGATGTCAGGGCTGAGCTGCTCTCCGGCCTCGAAAAGGCCGGCCTGTCCCCGGCAGCCTCCCTTATCCTCGACAGCGAGCTTTTCCGCCCGAAGACCTTCAATATTTACTACCTGACGAAACCCGCGGAGGACCCCGCCCATGAGGTCCGCCTGCGCCAGCTGGTGAACGAGGACGGCGAAGCCCTCGACCTCGACCTCGTAGCCGGCGCCGTGCGGATAGTCAGGGAGGACGCGCCGTTCTCGCTGGTCTATATCGGAAGGGAACTCGGCTTCCACGGCGGCTGGTCAGATACGGAAGAGGGCGCGAACGCCAAACTTAAGGAATACAAGAAATTCCTGATCGAAAACGGCGCGGAATTCATCGGCGCGAAGATCATAAAACTGGACAAGCCTTACGTCTCCGGCGACATCACCGTTAATTACATAGTGAACACCTACTTCTTCCGGTAAGGACCCGGGAACGCTTAAGGATTTGGGACGCTACGCGATAACTCGATAACTTACTATCTCTTGTAAATCCCGGCCATTACAGCGGAAAGGGCAAAATACAGGAAGCGCTTGCGACAATATGCGTTATGTTTCCTACAGATTTTTGTATCATAACAGGATAGCCGGCCGGGCCACCCGGCGACGGCGACTATTCCGAAGGAAGGTATCTGAAATGCATATTCTGCGCGGTGTTTTAGCGATATTCCTCGTTTGTTCAGCGCCCGCCTGCTTTGCGGCCCCGTCGCCTTTTAAACCGCTGGTTGGGGCCTGGAAAGGCAGTGTTAAATCAGAGGGTAATAACTGCGTGTGGATAGTGAACGCGGCGGTAACCGAAGGGAAAGCCGGGTTCACGGGCACTTTTTCCTACGAAGGCAAGTGCGGGAAAAAGAAAAAATACGCCACCTTTACCGAAAAACCCACCACCCCGGGCTGCTTTTCGGCCGCGGCCGTTATCAAAGGCGATCCGGCCATACAAATTACCGGCTGTGCCGCTAAATCCGGGGTCATAAGGTTCAAAACGGAGGATTTTAAAGGAACCTTGGCCATTTCCAAGAATGGCAAAAGGGCCAAGCTTTCCGTCAAGGCCTTTATGGGCGGCGCCGAAGGCATACTGAAACAGGTCCCCTCTTCAAAAGGCAAGGCGGAACCGGAAAGCGGCAAGGAAGCGGCAACTGGGGAGGAGGAAGACGGAGCCGGAGGCGGGAAGTAAGAAAAAGGCTCTGGCATATTTTTGGGTCCCGCCGCTGCTGTTGTGCTACAATATTCCGGATGAATACGCGTAGGATCCTGCGTGCGGCGCTGCTGTCCCTGCCGATGCTGGCGCTGACGGCCGTGCTGCTTTCCGGCGGCAGGATCCCGCCGGACCTTCCGCACCGACTGGCCCTGGCGGTCACGTACGCGGCGTTCAACTTTTTCTTCATGCTGATGCTGTACACCGGCAAAACGGACCGCTGGCGGGCCGCGCTTTACATCCCTGTCGCGGTTCTTTTCGCCGTCTCTTTCATGGGGCACATGCTGGAACTGTTTTCCGCCCAGCCGGCCGTAGTGGATTTTATGTTCAGGGAGGGGACGCCGCTATGCCCTATCGTCATCCCCATGACCCTGATACCGGCGGCTTTGACCAGGACCATCATCTGGCCGGGGACGCTTACCGGCTCGTATGCCTCGATAGCCTCCATCTTCGTCATCTGGCTGACGGGTTCCCTGGCGCTGGGGCGCGGCTGGTGCAGCTGGGGCTGTTTCTTCGGCGGCTGGGACGACGCTTTTTCGCGCGTCCTGCCGAAGCCCGCTTTTAAGGCCCCGGCCTGGCTGAGAAATCTCCCTTTCGCCGTCCTGATCCTGTTCGCCCTGCTGTCCGCGGCAAGCCTGTTCCCGCTCTACTGCGCGCTGACCTGCCCGGTCAAGAGCGTGACGGAACTCCCGGCCGGGCATTTCGTGAACGACGCGCTGCTGTTCTGGGTCCACCTTCTTATCTTTTTTTCGCTGGTGATAGCGCTGCCCATGCTGTTGAAACGGCGCGCGCAGTGCGCCTATTTCTGCCCGCTCGGCGCCCTGCAGTGCGGCGCCAACCACCTGACCCCTTTCGAGGTGCGCGTGGACACAAAAACCTGCTCGGGGTGCGGGACCTGCGTCCGCAACTGCCCCATGCTGTCCATAACCGAGGAAACGATCGCGCAGGGGCGCTCGGGCCTGAGATGCGTAAAATGCGGCAGATGCGTGGATAACTGCCCCGGCGGCGCGGCCCATTTTCACGTCAAGGCAACCGGGCCCGGCGCCTGTAAAGATACCGCCCGGCTGCTGTTCCTGTACCCGGCTTTTCTGTTCATGGCCGCTTTCGGCGGAACTATCTGCGTGGACGCCCTGGCTAGGCTGCTCCTGCTCGCTTCCACCGGGAGGATGTTCTGATGTCCCGGCTTAAGAACGCGGGCTATCTCTGGGCCGCGCTTTTAACGCCCGCCGTGGCGCTGGCTATGCTGTACAACGACGGTTTAAGCCGGAGCCTCGCCGCCGCCACGGGGGTCAAGATCTCGCCGCGGTTTTCCGGCGGAGAAATAACGCGGACAGCGGACCACGGCCGCTACCTGACCCGCATGCACCGCCCGGTCTTCGACGGGCTGACCGGGGAAAGGGACGAGGGCTTCATCCAGGTGGAGTGGGAGCCTATTATGCCGCTGCCGGAAACGCTCCGCGAAGAACTGGATATTTACGGCAAAGGCGAAAAATTCCTGGTGGTCCTGAACACTCTCGACGGAAAGGTCCGCTATGAGAACGCGCCGCGGTATGTCTCCGGGGAGTCGAGGGCTACGCCTTTCCGCTCCGGCTGGGCCGTGCGCATAGGTTTGAAGAAAGCTGAAGGCGGCGGAAGAGAGGACCGGCCGCAATAAACCCGCCGGCGGCCGGGCCCCGCCCTGTTTACGGGCGCGGCGCGATCTCGCCCGCGGTTACTATTAACGGGATCTATTGCTGCCCGGGGGCCGGGGGTATCTCCAGGTATACATCGCTGCCGGGAACGGTCTCCAGCGGCACGCCGGAGGCGACGCGCGCGGCCTCCCCGGCCCGCTGTACTCCGGCGTACGTGATCGTCCCGTGCTCATTGTAGACGTCCGCGTTGAAGACCTTAAGCCAGACGCTCTTGGACGGAGACAGCTCGTAATCCGAGAGATCCAGGACCACCCGGGCGTCTTTGAGCCGGTTGCGGCAGGTAAGATACCAGGGGTTGAGCTTCCATTCAGGCGCTTCCTTACTGTTGCCTCCCTGGATAGACATATTCAGACAGGCATCCTTTGGATGCGAAACGCCTATCGTGGCGAACGCGGTGGGCCGGTAGGCTTCGCGGTCCAGCATCACATAAGCGTTGGGGTCAGCCGCGTTATCGCGGAGATAGGAGTAGGATACCCAGATAAAGCCCCCCGTGCCGATATCCGGGTCCTTTATGCCGTAATCAGTACCCCAGGAATTCACTATCAGGAAGGCGCCGCGGCCGGGCCTGCCGTCCTCGTCATAAGTAATAGTGTCGTCATACCCGATCACCGTCAGGGCGTGCCCGCTGGTTTCCCCGCTCGGCCGGTAGAGCACTTTTTTATCCACGCCCTCGCAAAAGCCGCGGCACGGATACTCATCAAAGTTGCTTCCGACATTCAGCGCCACCACGGCCAGATCGCCGTTGGCCAGGCTCTGCTTCAGGTCGGCTATCCCCTTATCGGTGCCGACCTCGATATACCCGACTTTCCGCGCGCGGTACCGGATAGCGTTGCGCCAGGCCTGTTCTGACGGCCAGCTCTTGTAATCCCCCTGCCTGTACGGCATGTCCTGCCAGGTGGCGCTGCCGTAATCGGCGATATTCTGCATTACCATGGACAAAGCCGACCCCTCATTGCTCTGCTTGTTGGCGATGTTATAGCAGAAGGCCGGGCTCATCACATGCTCCGGGTCCAAATCCGGGGAAGGCCTGCGCCAGCCGTGCTCCTTCGCCTCCTGGTAGGTCTTATAGTAGTAGCAGGCCGCCCAGGCCGAACAGCTGCCCTGCCTGCCCTGATTGCCGACCTTCGGCAGAAACTCCCAGTTCTTGACCGCGGAGGGCAGCCCGGGGTTAACCCCGGGCGCACGCGTCCGGCGCAGCAGGGCGTAGACATTGGCCGGCAGACTTTCTATGCGCTGTAGTTTGCCTTTCAGGTACTCGCGCTCTTCCGGGGTGGGCGGCCTGTAGCCGGTGGCAAAAGCGCGAGTATCACCGGAACCGGCCGGCGCCGGGAAAGAGCCGGGCTGGTTCCTTACTGATACCGGGCTGGCGGCTGGTATCAGCTCCGCCGCGGCTGAATAATCTTTAAGCGCCAAAGCACCGAACTCAGCGGCATAGGTGCCGCCGCTTGAGCCCATTATGGCTGCCGCAACCGCTACGCTCAATATATACGCTGATCTTTTCATGATATAGCGTACCCTGTACGGTGCCGGCCCGCCTGAGGCCAAAGAGCCAGGGCGGCCGAGTCTTTGGCCGAAAAATAATGGATCGTCTTTTACCATCTTTTTACCGAGCCGGGTGATTTGTTTTAAAACGATAAAAATGTATTATTTGTACGGCTGGGAGGTTGGAAGACGATGAGCTACCAGATAACACAAACCGGAGCGCCGCCGTATATTCTCATACAGTATCTCGGCGAGGTTACTTCCAAAGATCTGCTGGACGCTGTCGCGGAAGCCGCCAAACTCTCACAGGACAGCGGGCTGCTGCTCTTCCTGGCCGACTGCAGCCGCATGTCGGTCGGGCATTCGGAACTGGTGCTGCGCCAGGTACTGACTATTATTGAGCAAAGTAAAATCCCGCCCGCCTTTAAAGAGGCCATACTGCTGCCCAAAGCGGGAACCCCGGTAGAGTCGGCAAGTCTCTACGAAACCACCGCCAGGAACCGCGGCTACAACGTGCGTCTTTTCGAAAACAAAGAAGACGCGCTGAAGTGGTTGCTGGCCTGACACCACGCTGCACCGCCGCCCCCACCACTACAAAAAGCTAAAAAGCTGTCTGAGAACTTTTCCCTATTTATCCCGTTCTGTCTGCCCGCATATGTGGTCCGCTTCTTCGCGGTCGGCTTCGGCCGGGACTGGTTTATCTTCGCGCGAAGGTTCGGTAAGCATTCGGTAAATGTATATCTAAAAACTTCGGGTCCAATACCTTTAAAAAAAGGAACCAAGAGCCCTTAAAAGCAGAGCAGAACGTAGGGTAAACTTATATCAGGAAGTTGTGAGAGCAGCGCGGCAAGCCGCGGAGCCGATAAATAAGGAAAGGATAAGATCATGAAAAATTCAGTATATGCGGCGGTAGCGGTCATAGGGCTGGCTGGCGGCGCTTACGCGCAGGGCGCGCTGGAGCAACTCGGGGCCGGCAACAGTAAAGCGGCCCTCTCAGGCTTCGGCGCTCCGCCGGTTTCCGCCCCGGTCCATGAAAAGAGCCGGGTACAGAGACAACCCCAGGCTCCCAAAGAATGGACCGTGCTGGTCTACTTAAACGGCAAGAACGACCTGGAAGTGGCCGGGCTTTATAATCTTAACAAGATGGAGCTGGCAGGCTCCAACGCGGAGCTCAACATCGTGGCGGAAGCGGGCCGCATGAACGGCCAGGACAACGACGTGGATTTTGACGGCAACTGGACCGGTTCGCGCCGCTACTACGTAACGCAGGATGCCGACGAGGAAAAAGTTAAGTCCAAGGTTATCCAGTCCTTCCGCAAGGTGGACATGGGCGATTGGCGGCATCTGGCGGATTTCGCCAAGTGGGGCATGAAGAACTACCCCGCCAGACACTACGCCCTTATGATCTGGAACCATGGCTCCGGCTGGATCACCACCAAGGGCGGCCGCGCCAACAAGGGCATCTCCTACGATCATGAAACAAAGAATCACATCTCCACGCCTGAGCTGGGCGCGGCCATGAAGGAAATAGGCAAAGTGGACATACTGGCCTACGACGCCTGCCTGATGCAGATGGCGGAAGTGCTCTACGAAGTTAAGGACTACGCCGACTACGTGGTGGGTTCCGAGGAAACCGTGCCCGGCACGGGCTTCCCGTACGAAACGCTCCTGCCGGCTTTCACCGGCTCGAAGAACAGCGGGGAACTGGCCGTAGAAATAGTGCGCGCTTACGATGATTTTTACTCCGCCAAGGGCAAGAAGGTGACGCTTTCCGCCGTGCGCGTGTCCGCGCTGGGCGATTTCATGACGGCCTTCAACGCCTGGACCGACGCGCTTATAGCCTCCGACAAGAAGCCGCAGATAAAGAGCAAGGCTTACTCCGCCGGCGCCTATGCGTACAAGGACAACAAGGACCTCTACGACTTCGCCCGCCTGGCGGCCGAGGCCGACCCCGAGGGACCGGTGGCCGAAACAAGCCGCGCCCTGATGGAGACGCTGAACGGCAAACTTGTCATAAGCAACGCGGCCTATAAGGATGTCTCCGGCCGTGACGAAGCCTCGCACGGCCTGGCCATTTACCTGCCGACCAGCGGGTACAATGAGAAATACGACCAGCTGGCCTGGGCCCGCGACACCCGCTGGGACGACTTCCTCAAGGAACTAAAGGGAGTGTCGGCCCCCGGCATGGAACAACTGAACGGCTGTGTTGACCCCGGCCCCGGCGCCAGCCTGCAGCAGTTGATGGATTACATTGACTGTCTCGCCAGCGCGCTGGGCACAAGCAAGCCCTGAAGCGGCGCCGAAAACGAACAAAATGGAGTCTTGAGAATACGACACTAAAGAAATTTGCAGCTCAAAGGAAAAAACATGAAAAACCGGAATCTACTCTCAATAACGGCCGCTTTAGCCCTGCTTACCCTGGGCCGGATGCCGGCGGCGGCGGGCCCCGCCCTTGACAGCCTCAGGGGTTCCGCCGGAGAAAGCGCCGCGGCGCCGGCGGCGCCGCAGCCCGTGCTGCAGTCCGCCCTGCAAACCAGCTACGGCGTGGGCTATATCCTCAAAGGCAATTTTTTCCTGCGCGGCGGTACGCCGTACCTGGCAACGCCGGACGGCCGCGTTTTTAGGCTTAAGCTGGACGCCTGCAGAGCGGGCCCCGTTCTTTACGGCGAAGAGGAGAAATGGTGCGCGGCGCGGGAATTCGACGGGACTTTCGTGCAGGTGCGCGCGGTGGCCCGCCAGGCGGACGACCTCGAAATGCTGAACGTCAGGTACATGGACCGCTATCCCAGAGCCATCTCGGACGCCCCGCAGGCGGATTTCGTCCCCTCGCAGAGGCGCCCGCTCATAACCGTCGGCAAGGACGGCCGGTACTCGGTGGAGAACACCCGCTGGCTTTATGGCGAACACCCTGTCGAAGACAAGTTCGACTGGGCCACCGCCAGGGTGAACCCCGAACTTGTGAAGAACATCTATTTTCTGCAGAAACCTTTCGCCCCCGAGTTCATCGCCGGGCATTGCATGCTGCTGTTCACCTTCGAAAAAGGCGGCCTGACCGACGCCGAAGGCAGGGAATCGTCCGGCCTGGTCCTGAGCGTGGAGTCACGCCAGCGCATCGGCCAGTCCTACGACCCTGTTCTGGCCGGGACCAGCGACGGGTACGAAATAATCTGGACGCTGAACTCCTGGGAAGATATAGTCACCCGGGCCGTTGTGCTCCATAAATCCAGGATAATTCCCTACCAGCTGACCCTCTCGCCTGCACAGAACAAGGCCCTCCTCATACGCAGCCTCAATCTGGCCGCCGTGAACAGGGCGGGCGAATTCTACAATACGATCACGAACAACTGCACCAACAACCTGGTCATCGCTATAAACGGCGTGGTGCCGGAACAGCAGCGGGTAAAAATGTGGACCGTGCCCTACCTGGTGTATAACCTGAACGCCACCATCCCCCCCAAGGTGCCGGGCACTTTGCAGGCCAAGGGCCTGCTGGGGCCGGAACTGCCGGTGGTGAACGCCTCGAACTACAGGGAGCCCCTGCCCTGAGCGCGGCCCGGACAGAGCGCGGCCCGGACATTGCCGCCGGACAGTTATTAAAGTAAAATTCCTGACCATGAAAACCATATTTTCAGAAACGCTTGCCAGGTTGCGCCGCGAAGCCGGTTTTACCACCGCTTACCGCTTTTTCCACGATAACGGCGGCGCCAGGGTTCTGGGGATGAGCTACGCCAAGTACCAGCAGCTGGAGGAGGGAGAAATACTGCCGCAGCTGGACCAGCTCAAAGTTCTCGTGACCGGCCTGCGGCTTGTCTCAGCCGGCGGGCCGGCTAAAGAGCTGGTAGCGGCCTGCCTGAAGACCCTGGCCGGCGACGATATTTACGAGGAGCTGGTGAAACCCGCGCTCAACGACAAGCCGCCCGCAGTTACGCTTTCACCCACCCAGAAGGCGCTGAAGGAAGTGATGGCGGACCGCAAGTTCCATATGACGGCGGAGCATCTCGCCGTCATAACGGCCCTCCCGGAAAGCTATACCTGCTTCCAGTTCCTTTCCAGCGACTCCGGCGTATGGACCGCGGAAAAGCTGGCGGCAAGCACCGGCATCCCTAAAGCCACCGCCGACAAGATAATAAAAAGTTTTCTTGAAATGAAGATCCTGCGCAGGGCCGGCAAGGGCTACAGCTGCCCGCTGGTCGGGGCGCAGATAGAGCTTCCACGCAAGGCATCGTGCCCGGAACTGTTCGAAAGGCTGGGGCAGCGGCACGATGAATTAGTGGCCTCCGGCGAGCCGGTCTGGTTCCGCCGGGCCATCCTGCGGGCCGACGAGAACGCCCTGCGCGACTTCTTCCAGCTGATGTCGGTCACTCTTTCCTCCGCCTCGGCATATTCGGTCAGGGAAAAAACCCCCGCGTCCGCCATGTTCGCCATGGAGACGAGGGCGGTAAAACTGCGGGATTTCTGACAGCCCCGCGCAAGAGCCGGACAAATTCCACGTAAGTAATACCTGTAGTGTCCTCCCGGGACACTAAACCGGTTCTTTTCGCGCCGGATCCGACCTGAGTCCAAATACTTTTCCGCCAGGCCCAACGCCGCTTACGGCGCGGCGCTGTCTCCATTAGAATATAAGCAGGAGCTTCTTATGAAAAGAATACTGCGCACCGCACTAATGATACTGGGGCTGACCGGCGGGACGCACACGGCCGACCTGCGCGCCGCGGCTACGGCGGCGGAACAGCTCGGGCTGAACAAGGCGCCTGCCGCGCAGTTCGCGGCGCCCCGGCCTGTTCCCGTGCCGCGCGCCGGAGCTATCACACCCGCCCGCGTCAAAGAATGGACCGTGATGGTTTTCATGAACGGCAACAACGACCTGATGCCTTATACGTCGTATGACCTGGGGCAGATAAGCTCGGTGGGGACCACGGCCGCGGTGAACATAGTGGTGGAAATGGGGCTCGCGAACTGGAACGAAAAAGGTTCCGCCGCTTTCAGGATGCTCGTAAAGAAGGGCGCGCCGGACAAACCCAATACCGTAGTTTATAATTCCTGGGCGAACCGTGACATGGGCGATTACCGCAACGTGGTGGAGTTCGCCCGATGGGCGAAGAAAAATTTCCCGGCGAAAAGATATCTGCTCGTCTTGCATAACCACGGCGGCGGCGTCGACGACGGCGTCATGCGGAAGCCCTCCGCGAATAAAGGCATTTCCTACGACCATGTCTCGTATAACTACATAAAAACGCCCCAGCTGCGGCAGATGATGAAAGAGATAGGCAAGGTGGATATATTTTTAATGGCCGCCTGCGAGATGCAGATGGCCGAAGTGGGCTACGAAATACGGGAGTACGCAGACATCATCGTGGGCTCCGAGAACACGGACCACGGGTTCGCGTTCCTGTACAAGAGCAAGCTTACCGCGCTGGTCAACGCCCCGAAAGCTTCGAACGAAGAAATAGCGGCCGGGTTCGTAAATGAACACAAAAAGTTTTTTTCCGGCGAGACGGTACTTAACCCTTTGTATGGAGCGCCCGTGCCCACCGCGATGATGGGGCATACGCTCTCGGCCATAAAGGCGGCCGCCTTCGCCGGCCTTCCGGCGCGCCTCAACGCCTGGACGGCCGCCGTGCGGGCCGCAAATGAACCGGCGGCCGTAAAATACGCGGTGGAAAATGTTCTGAGGTTCGGCCCCATGAACAGTAAAACGAGGCTTTTCAATACTTACGCCGATCTGGGACATTTTGTGAAGCTGGTGTCCGGAAGGTCACGGAGCAGCGCGGTGAAGGCCGCCGGCAGTGAACTTATCGGCTATTTAAACAAAGACCTCGTCATTGCCCAGTACGGGATGAAAAAGACCGAGTTCAATGATTTCGCCAACGCTACGGGAGTTTCCATAAAGATGGCCATGCTTTTCTCCAAGCCTATCCAGGAAGCTGTGCCCGGCTGGAATAATATGTTCCTGACCAAATATCCGGACCTGAGCTTATCGCGGGACAGCAGCTGGGATGAATTCCTGGTATGGATGCAGCAGACTTACAACGCTGCTGCCGCCGCTACGGCAGCGCCACGTAATACCGGTAGTGTCCTTTCAGGACACTAAAACCGCTCTTTCCACGCCAGGTCCGACATAAGTCCAAATACTTTACCGCCGGGTACAAGGCCTCTTATGGCTCCGGCTTTTTTTGCCTAGACTATATCTAAGGAAGCTAGCGGAACAGAATAGCGAGAACAAATGAGGGAATTATGAAAAACCTTATCATTGCCGGCGCGGTGCTGCTTACGAGCGCGGGCTACGCCTCGGCGGGCGCGCTGGGAGAACTTCAGTCGGCGGTCCCCCCGTCCGAGCCCGGCGCGGCCGCGGCCCCGGCGGTCTCCACCCCGGCGGCCATCTCGAGCGAACTGGCCAATTTCTGGGAAAACCTCAAAAGAAACACATTCGACGACATATGCCGGAACGCGGAGATCAGGCTGAATCAGGAAGGGAAACTGGTCAACGTGCTGGGGCTTGGCGGCAAGTTCAACCGGTATATGCGCAAGTTCCCCGGCGCCAACGTGGCGCTGATAGACGAGGTGGGCGTTTCCCTCTCGGCCACCGTGGGCAACGAGACGCTGCACCTGACCGACCTGCCCGGAGCGGCGGTCACCCTGTCCGGCCTGCTGGAGGGCAGCTCGCAGGTGATCAGGCCGCTGGGCAGCGACCGCTATTGCAAAGAGCTGGGCACGCTGGCGAAGTTCTACCAGGTCAAGACCATACTGCCCGCTAAGGCGGAGCGCATAGCCGCCATGAGCAACGGCGAGATCTGGAAGCTCCCGCTCACGCTGCGCCTGGGTTTCAGCTCCTCCTTCGGCACGCCGGCGGCGGAAGGGCTTAACGTTTCGCTGTCAGCCGGCAGGACGGGCGAAACGAAGCCTTCGGTCACGCTTTACCGCATGGACGACAACCGGCTGCGCCTGCGCCTGCGGCTGGACCGCGTAGAGGTCAACAGCGTGGGGGCTTCCGTCTCTTCCATCCAGCTCCCCATGTCGGAGATCGGCCTGCCCGGCGGCGAGAACATCCTGGCCCGGCTGGTCAAACAGCAGCTGGCGCGGGAGATAAACAAATATGTGGCCTTCAATCTTTCTTTCGGCCATTCCCGCTTTTCCGGCAAGAAGCTGCTGCTCGAGTTCATCCTTGACCCCAAAGACGCCGCGCAGATGGAGAACCTGGAAAAGTTCCTCAGGGGCGACTTCGGCATCCTGAAGCGGTTCATCGAACTCGGCCTCAGCTTCAACAGTTTCTCCGAGAACGACGACTCGGCCGAAGGGCTGGGCAATCTGGGCAGCGCCGGCGGGCAGGCAGGCCAGGGGCTGGGAGTGAACCCCTCTTTCTCCGGCAGCAATATCTACCACGGCCATACCGACAGCCTGCACCTGCAGCTGCCGATACTGCACACCCGCGACTCCAACCGGACCACCGCCTACAACCGCTACCAGTCTACGGGCAGGGAAGGCGAAACCCTGCACGTGCAGCAGCGCACCAGCGCCGCCAGCGGCAGCACGATGAACATCCCCTTCGCCAAAACCCTGATGAAGTACGATTCCAACCGGAACGTCTATGTGGTGAACAAGGAAGCTGCCGGCAAGGCCGCCGGCGACGCCGCGCTGATCTACCAGCAGTACGAAGGCTTCGTCACGCAGGGTGACGCCACCGCCCGCGGCATGCTGGAGCACGCCAACGGGGTGCTGCGCTACGTAGGCATGAACGGGAACGGCACCGACCAGACCAGCACGCTGCCCGCCGGGACCATCTTCCCGGCACTGCCCGACACTGAGCCGGCCGACCCCTTCGGCCCTCCGTCGCTGGGGCCCTCCAAGACTTACAAGTCCGCGCTGATGAGCTTCAAACTTATTATTAACGAAGGCGGGGTGCGCGAGATCCTTGCGGCGCCGGCGGAGGCCGTGATGAAGGCCTACCTCAACGTCCTGCGCGAGGGCTTCGGCACGCTGCTCGATAAGGTGGCCGACCTGTTCAAGGTGGGCGCGGACGGCGCGGTGACCTACAGCAGGAAAGCGGCCGCCAAGCGCCTCGGCATGCTGCCTTATGACGAGCTTGAGGACGCCACCAACCCGCTTAAACTCGTAGACACGCTGGTGGAAGGCGCCAGCCGGGTGATCCTGGACCTGGCCTCCGTAAGGAACGCCGGGGACTGGAAGGGCCGGTCCGAGCGGCTGGCCGCGGTTTCGGCCGGCGACTCGAAAAGCGGGCTGGGCTACGAGGATTTCCTGAAGGTCGTAGTGCAGTTGGCGGACCGGAAGAACGTCTCGGCCGCCGTCTATGTCCACACGGATAAGCGGGTGAAGGGCGAGGCCGACGTCACGCAGACCTACCAGTTCTTCAACAACCGCGACGCCGGCTTCGACGGCACGGTGGCCGAAGTGGAGCAGATGCGCGACCGCTTCAACAACCCCGCCGAGCTGACGGACTAGCGCGGGACGGCTCTCCGCGAAGCACGAAGGCAGCATGGTTCCGGCGAGTAAGGCTATATCCGCCTTACTCGCCGGAAGCCGTTAATAGCCGGGGCGGTAGTGTCCTTTCAGGGCACTAAACCGGCTTTTTGCGCGCCGGATACGACATAAGTCCAAATACTTTTACGCCGGGTCCATAGCCTCTTACGAACGCGCGCGATTTGCCGTAAACTATAAACATAGAGACGTAGGCTAGCCGCGAAGGCGCAGCCTGAAAATTAAAGGAGGAGTTAATACAATGAAAATCAGAAGCTTACTGGCGGTAGCGGCGGTGCTTTCGTTCTCAACGGCCGCGTTCGCGGCGGATGTAGACTTCAGCAAAGGGATCAAGGACGCCACCGGCGCGATCTTCAAGCTGCAGGATAATAACACTACTGTAACACCTCTCAGCCAGCCGAAGGGCTTTGACGGCCCGGGCCACGGCGGAGATCATCATCCCGGCCCCGGCCCGGACTGGGATCATCATCATCCCGGCCCCGGTCCTGAGCCCCACCACAAGCCCTGCCCCCCGGTGTTCGAGCCTTCCTCTTACGAATATGACAGGGAGGGGACCAAGCAGGACTGCCGCGTATGGCAATTCACCGCCGGGTCGGAGAACAGCCGTACCGAAAAGTTCAACATGAAGGAATTCGGCACCTACCGCAGCTACAGGGTAACCCCGCGCTATGACTTCGAGGGCTGCGTAACCGGCTACGACACGGACCTGCTGTCCACCAGCCCCTACGAAAGGGACTGGGGCCACAGCCGCGAGCTGACCGTGGTGATAGGCGAGCGCCCGCTGAAGCCCGGACAGGTGGAGAACCTGACCATCTGCCAGACCGGCGAGATCAACGCGGAAGTGGACGTTTCCAAGATGGCCTTCGAGTACCAGGTGCTCAACGAGAATACCAGCAACTTCTGGAAGAAAGCCACCAAGTTCACGCTGACCCCCGGCCAGCCTAAACCGTAACCGGACTTAGCTTACGGAACGGACCATCCCGGCGCGCTTTTACAGGCGCCGGGATCTTGTTTTGCGGCGCCTTACCGGCTTCGAAGGGCCAGGTTCGGGCCTGATGTTGAAATGGGCCGGTCTTTAAAGTAAAATTTACTTTACTATGGCAACACTCTTTTCCGAAACACTTACCAGGCTGCGCCGCGAGGCCGGCTTCCCCACCGCTTACCGTTTTTTTCACGACAACTGCGGCGCCAAGGTGCTGGGCATGGGCTACCGCAAATACCTGCTGATGGAGCAGGGCAAAATACTGCCGCTGTTCAAGCACCTCCGCGCTTTCGTGGCCGGCCTGCGGCTCGTCCGCTCCGGCGGCACGGCCAACGAACTGGTAAAGGCCTGGCTGAAAACCATGGCCGGCGAAGAATTTTACGAGGAGCTGCTGACGCCGCTGATCAGCGACAAGCCGTCCCTGCTTACCCTCTCGCCCACGCAGAAGGCGCTGAAGGAAGTGATGGCGGACCGCAAGTTCTACATGACGCCGGAGCATCTCGCCATCCTGACGGCCAGCGCGGAGAACTACATCGGCTACCAGTTCCTGTCCAGCGACTCCGGCGTCTGGACGCCCGAGAAACTGGCGGAAAGCGCCGGCATCACTAAACCCGCCGCCGACAAGATCATAAAAACGTTCTTCGCGGCGAAACTCCTGAGCAAGGCCGGCAAGGGTTTCAAGTGCCCGCTGGTGGGAGCGCAGATAGAGCTGCCGCACAAGACGTCGGTGCCGGAGCTGTTCGAAAAGCTGGTGAAGCGGCACGACGAATTCGTGGCTTCCGGCAACCTGGTCTGGTTCCGCCGGGCCATCCTGCGCGCCGACGAGACCGCCCTGCGCGATTTCTTCCAGCTGATGGCAGTGAATCTTTCTTCCGTCTCGGCTTATTCCGTAAGGGAGAAAACCCCGAAATCAGCCATCTTCGCCCTGGAGGCGAAGGCAGTGAAACTGCGGGATTTCTGACCGCGCCACAAAAATAAACCGGGGACACAAGCTTTCGCTTATGCCCCCGGTCTTTATTTCTTAGTTCGCCGATATCCTTTATCTGCCTGATCCCGAATCCCGGTCTTTCCCGGAGCTATCACTGCACGGAGCTGCCCGCGGGAACCGGTTTTTTAGCGCCGGGGATCAGCGTGAACTTAGTGGCTTTCTTGAAGAAGCTGCTGGTATTCTCCTCAGTCACCTTGTACTCATAGAGCGTCTTGGCGGGCGCTTTCTCGGTATCTACGAACGGACCGTTAGGGCCCATGCAGACATTAACCGCCTCGCTCTCCCACGCCTCAAGGGCGCGCGGCTTTATTACGACGGTTATCTCGCGGCCGTGGCCGTACGGGGCGGTGTAGTCCTCGCTCCCGGTCTTCACCGAATCATAGCTGGCTATACACCCGAACTCGTATCTGGGAGTGTTCTCGTAGATATCCACGGTGCCGTACTCCCTCGCCTGCAGCTGCATTTTAAACTCGCTCTCGCTCTGCGCGTTCAGGGTAAGCAGCCGGCAGCCCGGCCCGGTCCCCTCCGAATGATACTCGCGCGAAACGCGGTCCATATAAGGCTCATCCTTACATTTATTCCCCCAGGGGTCGGTATTCTCGGAACAGCTGCCGCCGCCCCAAAAACTGCCCTCCGACCAGCTGCACCCCGCGCTTTGACAGGAGCCTTGATCTGAATAAAAGTCGCAATTGCTCTTATTTACCTTCACCGCTGCGGAGACCGGCGCCGCGGTCCCGGCGGCGGAAGCTTCCGCCACCACGCTCTTCACGTCCAGCCCCTGGTCGAAGTTCACGCCCGCCGCGGCGAACTGCGCCGCGGAGAGCATCAGCACCGCCGCTATTATGTTGGTTTTATTCATATATACTTTTTCCTTAGACCTCAGCATCAGCGGAATTTCCGCGTATTCAGCAAATTCTGGATGGCTGCCTGCAGTTCCGGCTGAACCAGCTGCGCATACGCATTAACCCAGAACGTCTGCGCCGCGCGGTTCTTCGCATTAAAAACATCGTCCAGCCTGGAGCAATCGACCCCCTTCGATCCGCTGATATCGTAGTTGAAGACCTTGCAGAGCGATTTAACGAGCGAAGCCATCAGTTCCTCGTCGAGACAATCTATTTTTTCAGCCTGCTTCACGGCTATCTTGTACTGCTCGGCCAGCGCCTTAAGCGGCACAGGGCGCGCGTCAAGCAGAAGCTCCAGATTTTCAAGGTCGGCTTTTATGGCGGCCCGGTCTATGCCTTTCTGCTGATAATGCCTGGCCGGCAGCAGTTTCCCGCCTTCTTCGATGCCCTTTTCCTTCAGGAACAGAATATCCGCCTCCTCGCTCTGGGCCAGGGCCTGAATTGCGGCGGAAACCGCCGGAGATGCCGCGGAAACTTTCGGGACCTGAGGCGCCGAAGACGCCGCTCCCGCGGCGGACGCTCCGCGGCTAAGGTCGCCGAACGCGCTTTCTCCCGCGTACCCCGCGCTCGAAACCGCCATCGCCGCAACCGCCGCCAGTAATATCTTTTTCATACACTCTCCTTAAGATAACCGCGTTCACTGTCTCTGCTTGTTCATAGTTTACCTTCGTTCAGCGATATCTTTAAGAGCTTTTGGTTCCATTTTTTTTAGTTATTGGTACCGAATTTTCCGGACACACATTTACCATTTATTTACCAAAGCTTTCATAAAAGTGGCAGGTCTTTACTTCTGCCTTTTTAGAACAGGGCGAAAGCCAGGAAGCAGGACCTGACCGTTTTTTCTCACTTACCCGTAAGCCAGTCATACTCCGCGCGGGTAAGTTTCCCCTCGTCCAAAAGCTGTTTCCAGCGCACCGCTTGCTGGGCGGGCGGCAGCTCCGGCTGTTGTTTAGGCAGCAGCTCCGGATAGGGCACGGGCCTGCCTGCGGCAAGAGCTTCCAGATTGGCCAGGTCGCGCAAACCCTCAATAAGCCAATCGTATTCTCCGCGGGTAAGCTTTCCCTCGTCCAGCAGTTGTTTCCAGCGCGCCACTTGCTGGCCGGGCGTCAGCTCCGGCTGTTGTTTGGGTATCGACTTCTCATCGTAAGTTGCTGTCCAGACAGCCGGGCGCTGGTTGCAGACGCGGCTCTTTACCGTCACCTGGGAAACCGTCTCTATACCGTTCGCTACAGCAGCGACGTCAAGGCGGTCGAACAGGGAGACCAGCGAAGGTATTTCCGCGCTGGTCAGGGCGGCCCGGACATTGCCGTATGCAATTGACCACTTGTTCGGACTAAAGCCGCTGTGGCGGGCATCGATAACGGCTCTCACGGAGGTGCAGTCGGCGTTTTCCGCCGTTGCAACAACGCCGACCCTGTCAAAGATCCCGGTCAGGTTCTTGATCTCGGTCTGGGCCAGGGGGACGGTCAGGTGGTTCTGAGGGACCAGGGAGTTTTTCCCCGTCACAGGCTCTGGAACCGGAGCGACTTCCGGGACAGCGGCCTGTGCCGCCGTCGTTTTATCAAGGCCGAGCTGTTCGCCCGCCGTGCCCGCGTAAGCCCCGCCGGCCAGGGCCGCTATTACCACCGCAGCGTATACTGTTCTTTTCATGTTATTCATTCTCCTTATTTAGATGCAGCCTATCGCACTATCCTCAAATTCCCAACAAAGACTTCAACGCGGCTTCAAGCCAGAAAACTTCTTCCATTTTTTTACCGAAATAACGGGCGCCCTTTAAAGCCACCACGATGGACGGGGAACAGTCCACTCCTTCAATGGCCAAGATGGTCTGCCGCGACACCCCAACGGCTTTGGCCAGCACTTCCTGGGAGATGTCTCTCTCGGCCCTTAAAACCCGGAGTCTGTTCTTAAGTTTGTCCATGCTTGTTCTTTCCAGTGACCACTCGGATAGGGAGCAAACTCTTCTCAAAGTTTTCCTGAAGACTATTCATGCTTAGACCCGTCAAGGACCGCGTTCAATTTCTCCCTGTAGTTGGCGGCGTTTATGGTCGGCAGCTCCGGGCCCAGCAAACCCTTCGCCTGTAAAGTGCCCGGCACCTTGACGGGTATGGTGGCGGCCAGGTTGTATACCAGGTACGGCACAGTCCACATTTTAACCCGCTGCTGTTCGGGCACTACGCCGTTGATGACTATTACCAGGTTATTGCAGCAACTGTTCGTTACCGTATTGTAGAACTCCCCGTCCCTGTTCACGGCGGCCATATCGAGACTGCGTATAAGGAGGGCCTTATTCTGCGCGGGCGAAAGGGTCAGCTGGTAGGGGATTATCCGGGACTTATGCAGCAGAACCGCCCGGGTGACTATATCTTCCCAGGAGTTCAGCGTCCAGATTATCTCGTAACCGTCGCTGGTGCCGGCCAGAACGGGATCGTAGCTCTGGCCGATGCGCTGGCGCGACTCCACGCTCAGGACCAGGCCGGCCGATTCCCTGCCCTCGGCGTCGGTCAGGCCGCCCTTTTCAAAAGTGAAAAGGAGCATGCCGTGGCCGGCGATGAACTCCGGGGCGAAAGGTTTCTTCAGGAAATATACGCTCTTCACGAGTTCCGGGGTCACCCGGGCGGTGGCCCAGTCGAACTTATCGTCGACAGGGTGTTCGCCGTAAAGCCAGCGGGTGTTCTCCACCGAGTACAGGCCGTCTTTACCGATGCTTATCAGCGGGCGCCTCTGCGAAGGGACGAACTCCGCCTGCGCGGGTTCGGAGATGGCCCCGGGGTAGCGGTCCATGTACCTGACGTTCAGCATTTCCAGGTCGTCCGACTGGCGGGCTACCGCGCTGATCTTCACGAAAATCCCGTCGAAGTCCCGCGCCGCGCACCATTTTTCTTCTTCGCCGTAAATGACCGGCCCCACCCTGCAGGCGTCCAGCTTCAGCCTGAAAACGCGGCCGTCCGGCGTCTCCAGGTACGGTGTGCCGCCGCGGAGGGAGAACGTGCCTTTAAGCCGATAGCCCACGCCGTAACTTTTCTGCAGGGCCGACGCCGCCGGCGGGTTAATGCCGGAAGCGGATGCCGGAACTGCGGCCTGCGCCGCGTCCGTTCTGCCAAGGCCGAGCTGTTCGGCCGCCGTGCCTGCGCAGGCGCCGCCTGTCAGCCACAGTATTGCCGCTGCTGCGTATATTGATCTTTTCATGTTTAATTATTCTCCTGACTTTCGTCCCGAATGCGGCGTGCCGTCCGGCCCTTAAAACTTCCTAATAACTGCGCGGGCTGCACCTGCCATATGCTTTAAGCTGGAACCGACCCAAAACCCGCGCCAGACAGCCGGATCTGGGCGGACTCTGGTGTTACGCTTTTCAGACCTTTCCGCAGTCTCAATTCTTGCGGCCGCATGAGATCAGTGCCCTGTAAGCGGGCCGCGTAATATACAGCGGGTTAGCGGTTGCAGTAACGGCTAATCCTACTTCCGAATCCGTCACTGTCACAGCATAGCTGTACCCCCCTTTTGACAGCTTCGACTGCACTGTGATGAGCAGACTGCCGACGCTTTTCTCGAAACTCTCTACATTTTTAGCGGCGGCGGTCCGATCCAGGGCGATGGTTTCCTCTGGCTTGCCATTGTAGGCGATGACGACGGAGCATGCCTGGGGCATATATGGCTCAGGATAGATATCAAAATCCTTAGCCGCAGGGAATTGCCCGGCGGCAAGCCTCGAAATTCCCTTTGATATCCCGTCATTTTCAGCGGCAGCCGCCTTGGAAACCGCCGGCACGACAATTCCCGCGCGGCTGCCGGCAAGCTGCCCGGCGGCGCTGTTCTCCTCCGCCGCGTACGCGCCGCCGCCTATCCCTATCAGTATCACCGCTATAAGTATTTTTTTCATAAGTTAAGCTCCTTATTCTCCTTTTAATTTGCAGACCGCACTGCCGTCTGCTTGCCGATGTCCCGGCGTATCAACACTTCCTTAATCTAAGTTTACTATGCCCGCGGGATAGTTTCATGAGGCCGAAGAACCAGGGCGGCCTTGTTTTTTGATTCAGGAGGAACGGCTAAAGCAAAAGACCTTTCGCTTAGCCGGCGGCTAAATTGTTTTTGTATAATAGCGGCATGACCAATAACGCCAAGGCCTTCGGCAGCGCACTGTCCAGGATCCGGAAAGAACAGGGCTTTCCCAGCGCGTATAAATTCTATAAGACCGCGGGAGGCAGCAAAAGCCTGGGGCTGGCTTTTGTCAGCTACTGGGACATGGAGCGCGGCAAAAAACTGCCCAAAAGCTGGCGCCTGAAAGAAATAATGGCCGCTTTGGGCATCGAGCAGAATTCACCCAGGGCCAAAGAGCTGGTCAGGGCATATTTCAAGGCGCTCTCGGGCTCCGACGAACTGCTCCACGTCCTCGCGGAGCGAGCCCCGGCGGACGGGAAGCTTTCCGCCAGGGAGCCGGCTGAAGCGGCTGTCCAGAAGATCCTCTCGCAGCACGGGGTAAACCAGACTTTAGACCAGTGGAAGGCGTGCGCCAGGGATATTGTGACGTTCATGTGCGACTATTACCTGGACAACACCACGGGCTGGGTTACCGTCCGCGAGTTGTGCGAAGCTACCAAATTCAAACCGGAAGCGGTAAAGAAGGCGCTTAAGCCGCTGGCGGCCGCGAAACTGGTGGAACTTTCCGGGGACAAGGCCCGCAGCCTGTTCGAAGAAGAGATGGTAAAGGCGCTGCCCCTGACGCCGGAGACGGCGCCGGTGAGGGCGGCGGTGCGCGGACATATGGATACGTGGATAAAGGATGCCAGCCGCGTAGAGGCGAAGAGGCTGACCGTCCGCCTGTCGAAGGCGAACCTGGACAGCTACCGCGAGCACCTGGGAAAAGCCGTGAACCTGGCTTCCGCCTACAGCAATTCCAATGAGAGCAAACAGGATTCGGCCGTCTATCTTGTCGACGCGGCCATATACAAAATACTGCCAAAAAAATGAGCGGACCGGTGAAGGTCAAAAACCAAGACCTGCCCTTTTTCTCCTGGATTCAAACTGCCGCTATCTGAGGAGTGTTAAGGAGATATTTGCGAAGCTGGGGCGGCCGCTTCTTAGATCAAGGGCTTCTCCGCAGGCAGGGAAGCAAAGATCCCGGCGCCACTCAATCAGTCGACAATCATCAAGCTGCACTGGTTAAGTACGGACCGAACGGATACCGAGGCCCATCATTATAGTGCCAGGTTTCCCCATAAGGAACGGGCTTACACGAACTGGCCTCATGTTTACGGCAGATCCGGCCCCCCGTGAAACTGTTAGAATGCCCTGGAACGGTCCCGAAATTAATGTGAGGCCATTAAATGTTAATACCGCGGAGATTCTCAACCTGTACCCTTATCGCCGCTAATATGGTGCCGCTCGTCCTGGCGCCCCGCAGCGCCGCCGGCGTGTGCGAAATACTGGCTTTCTACTGGGCCGAATCGGCGATCCTGGGTGGTTTTAATATCCTGAAGATCCTTTCCGCCGCCGGCAAGGACAAGTTCCCGGAGCCGTTCAGCTTTAAAGTGTTCACCTCCCGGGACCTGGACCCGCTGGCAACGCTTGGCTCGCGCATGGGTTTCCCGGGCAAGGTATTCATAGCGCTGATATTCGCCTTTCCCTTCTCTATGTACCTGGGCCTCTATGGTTTAGTCCTTCGCGTTCTTTTCTTCGAGAGCGACTGGCTGGCCCTTGCCCTGAGCATCCGATGGTGGGCGCTGGGCCTGCTTATAAGCCACGGTGTTTCGTTCGTGGCGGATTATCTGGCGGCTGGTGAATTTCAAAGGACAAGGTCGGAAAAATGCCTGACGCCGCTTTTTCCCCGGCTGGCGATAACCAACCTTATCCTGCTGATAGCGGCCGCCGCGGCAAATCTGCCGGGCTTCTGGCTGGCGCTTTTCGTTTTCATCTGCGCCAAGGTGGTCGGGGAGCTGCGCTACGAGGCGGTATGCCTGCTGCAGGCGGACCCACGAAACATTTCCCGTCTGTTCGCCTTCCTGGAGGACGAGGCCCTGCTCAAAAGAAAGTTCCCCGTCCGGGTATAGCGCGCGGAAAGGCGGCGGTTCCGCCTTCAGTGTCAACTTTCAGGACCTGCCCGCTTTTCTTCTCACTTGCCCATGAGCCAGTCGTATTCCCCACGGGTAAGCTTTCCCTCGTCCAGCAGCTGTTTCCACCGCGCCGCTTCCTGGGCTGTCGTCAGAGCGGACAGTTGTTTGGGTATAGACTTCGCATCGTAAGTTGCGGTCCAGACGGCAGGACGAACGTTGCAGACGCGGCTCTTTACCGTCACTTGGTAAACCGTCTCTATACCGTTCGCCACGGGAGCGACGTCCAGGCGGTCGAACAGGGAGACCAGCGAAGGTATTTCCTCGCTGGTCAGGGCGGCCCGGATATTGCCGTATGCAATTGACCACTTGTTCGGATTAAAGCCGCGGTGACGGGTATCGATAACGGCTCTTGTGGTGGTGCAGTCGGCGTTTTCCACCGTTGCAACAACGCCAACCCTGTCAAAGATCCCGATCAGGTTCTTGATCTCAGCCTGGACCAGGGGGACGGTCAGGTGGTTCTGAGGGACCAGGGAGTTTTTCCCCGTCACAGGCTTGGGAACCGGAGCGACTTCCGCGACAGCGGCCTGTGCCGCCGCCGTTTTATCAAGGCCAAGCTGTTCAGCCGCTGTGTCCGCGTAAGCCCCGCCGGCCAGCCCCAACACTACTGCCGCTGCGTATATTGCTCTTTTCATATTATTTAGTCTCCTTATTTAAATACTGTTTATCGTACTTTTCTCAAACTTCCTTATATAAGTTTACCCTGTTCGCGGGTAAACTACATGAGGCCGAAGCACCAACACGGCGCGGTTTTTCGACTCAGGAGAAACGGCTAAAGCAAAAGACCTTTCGCTTAGCCGGCGGCTAAAGTGTTTTTTGCATAACAGCGGCATGACCAACACCGCCACGGCATTCGGCTGCATTCTGTCTATAGGCGGGGAAAAGCAAAGCTCCTCCGGCGGGTTTATTGCCGCCGGCGCTAGGCCGTGAAACAGGAGAGATTATTATGATTAAAACTTCCAGCAGGTATTGAGGAGATTTGAAACTATGGGCGGGCTGCAATGCCGCAAGCTGCCGGGAAAGCAGTTTGCCGGGTCGCCACCCTGTTTTCCGCCGCTCAATCCTGTACTTTAAAGCCGGCCCAGAAGGCGGCCACGTCTTTTCTTAGCACGGCGTCACAGGAATCCGCGCAGACCTGCACCAGGTACAGGTCGTACTTCTTTACGTTGTCTTTTATCCCCATCACCCGGTACTTAGTACCGTGTCTTAAGATAACCTCGTCTTCCCGCTGGTCTACAAGTATGCCTTTCTGGCCGGGGCGGGAGAAGTAAATAGTAAGGATGGCCTTGCGAGCCTCCGGGGCGGGAGCGGCGTCCATCTCTACGGCGAAATAGCGGGCCACTTTATAGGACGCCGAGGTGGAGACATAGCCTTTATCGGTGAATTCCTCGCCAAGTTCATATGATTTATTGCCGTGGTACTTCAGGCCGATCCCGCGGAACAGGATAAGGTCGACGGGCAGGGCCGGCACACGGGCAAAAACACTATCCATATTCTTAACCATATCCCTTGCCATTTCCGGGGTCGTACCGTGATATTCGTAAGGCGCGGGATAATAACGGAGATAGTCGTTTACCTCCCTATAAAAACTGTCCTCCTTACTGGTATAGGTTTCCAGGTCCTGCACCTGGGCCTCGCTGGAGCCGAAATAATCCGGTGACGGATAACCCAGCGCGCGGTAAAGCGCCTTGAAGCCGTAGACGTGCGCGCGGGGGACGGCGGCGGTTCCGGGGGTTGCCTTCCAGCCGGTGACAATTTCCGCCCGCGGCTCAGGCAGCGCCAGGGCCTTATCCGCTGCCCCGGAAAGCTGACTAAAAGCTGGCCTGTCAGCTTCCGCATATTTGCCCGCCGCAAACCGCTCCGGCGCGCCGGCGGAAACAAAACTCGGGACGCTTATTGCAACGGCCAGCACGACGCTTTTTATTTTATTCATTGCTTTTTACCGTACCTTTAGTCTTTTCCCTGTTTTGCAGAAACTGCCTGAGGAGGAACGCGGCCTTAAAACTCGCTGCCGCTGAGGCCTGCGTAGATGAGCGCGCCGCCTTTCAGCGCGGAAAGGACGCCCGCTATTTCCGAAGCCGCTACGGCCAGGCAGCCCTGCGAACGGCCCGGCTGAACATTGGCTTCCCTCACATAATCGGCTTCGTGCACCACTACGGCCCTGGTGAGCACGTTGGAGTTGCTCGGGGAAAGCCCGTGCAGCCGCATCGATTTCCCGTGCTTTCCTTTATAAAGCGCCCCGGTGAGGTAGAAACCCAGCGATGAGGCGTTGGAATCCTGTACGTTGCTGAACCTGGTGGCGAAGCCGTCGTCATCCGGGTCGGAGCCGGAGCCGTGGGCCACGTGCATGGCGTGCGCGGAACCGGTACGCATATCCAGCAGCCAGAACCTTTCCCGGCTGGAATGCCTGGAGAAATCCACTATTCCTATATATTTCCTGTTCTTGATCTTACCTGTGTTGGAATTAAAATAATCCAGCGCCTTCTTCAGAAGGTCTTCCGGCACCCCGCAGTCCCGGTCTATGGCGCAGGCCCGAGCTTTTGAAGGCAATGCGTCCAGCAGTTCGCCGGGGGCCAGCGGCTCGTAAGCGTAACCCTCAACATATTCTTCTTTAACAACGTCGTCCGCCAGTTTCCCCTCCACCACGGGAGCTTCGGCCGGCGGGTTGGAGATCTCTATGTCCCCGTTGGCCCCGTGGTTGAGCTTCAGCGCTTTCATTCCCGGCCAGGCCGCCGGGGCTGGCGCAGAGGGTTCCATTCCGTACTGCGCTAACTGCGCGCCGGCGGTTCCCCGCGCGTCCAGCGTCGTCATTTCTGAAGACGCCCGCAGGCGCTCCGGGCTCTGGGCACACAGCGCGCCGGAAGAGCCGAGAGCCAGGATGAGCGCGATAGAGAGTATCTTCATGATCTTTCGTTCCGAACTGCGCACAAGGGGCGGAACTTCGGCTGCTCCGCCCCGGGAACTTTAAGCTGCTGTTATTTCGCCGAAGAAGCGACATCCGGCTTGTCAGCCGTAAGCCTTATATAGCCTTCCTCGCTGGGCCGGCCGTTGAGCGCAGTGGCGAACTCAGCCACCAGCACGCCTTTGCTTTTGCGGAAAGTCAGCTTCAGCTCTACGCCTTCCCCTTTGAGCGTGGCTTTCGCGTTGGTGATGTCCGCGGCGTTGTCCGCCGCCGTTACCGAGCCTTTGTATTCGGGGCCGCCCTTGAAAAAATACCGCACCTCGTATGACCCGCCTGCGCCCAGGCCCTGCGGCAGCTTGTATTCGACGGACAGCCGGCCCACGCCGTGGCCTACTATGCCCTCCTGCCCGCTCACGTCCACGGTGACGGTTTCGGCGTAGAACGGCGCGGAGGCGGGCTGCGCCTGCGCCACCGCCGCCAGGCCGCCCGGGTTCCGGCCGCTCCGGTAAGCCTCGGACAGCTGTTTGTACGCTTGCGCGGCTTTTTCTTCGTCAAAACGACTGTCAGGCTGAGAGGGCGCCGGCAGTTCTTCGTAATATCGGTTCTCCTGGCTTACGCCGCCGGCCTGCTCCAGGGCCGTGCCGGCATAAGCTCCCGCGGGGAAAGCTATCAGCGCCGCCAGTATCAGTTTTTTGTTCATAGTTAGGATCTCCTTAAATATAGCGTTCAGCTGTTTTTCTTTGCGGAACTTTTATTTGATCTCGAATATCTCCGTGGTGCTGCTCGCTTCTCCGGTGGAGAGCGGGCCGCTGCGCGTGTATTTTACCGTGATGACGTACTGGCCGGCCTTGGCCTTGTCCAGCAGTTTGAACTCGTAGGTGGGGGCCACGGCGAAACTGCCATGCGCGCTTATCGTCACGAAGTTAAGGAGCTCCTCTATCGGCGCGTTGGGGTCGGGTACTTTCATGCCGTCTATGGTGACATCTATCTTTTCCCCTGTGAAATACCCGGCGCGGGTATCGTTAAGCACAAGGCGCAGTTCGCCGGCGGGCCCCGCGCCCGCGCTGGCTACCGTCAGTTCGTTCCTACCCGGCTTGGCGGGCTTCTTGGCGCCGGGGGTCAGGGTAAACTTGGTGGCTTTCTTGAAGAAGCTGCTCGTGTTCTCCTCTGCCACGCTGTATTCGTAGAGCATGTCGGCGGTGTCCAGGCGCGGGGACGTCTGGGACTCCAGGCAGACCGTCAGGGATTCTTTTTCCCAGGACTCCAGCTTGCGGGGCCCGATATCCACCGTTATTTCCCGGGTGAAGTATTCGCCGGTAGGGCGGCAGTATTTGTCGCTTCCTTTCCAATAGCAGTCGAAGCCCTCTGTCTCACCTATCACTTCCTCCGTGCGGACGTTGGGGGTCTGGGCAGTGAATTGCCAGTTGACGCAGTTATTGTCCTTTGTTACCAGCTGATAATCCGCCTCATGACCATGATGCTGGTCCTCGCCCGGGTGGTGCTCGTGACCCGGCTGGCCGTGGCCCGGCTGCTCATGACCGGGCTGTTCGTGGCCGGGCTGCTGATGGGGCGGGGGCGGAGCTTTAACGCCGCCCGAGGCTTCCGAAGCCGCCGCGGGAACACTTGCCCGGAGATCGTCGAACGCTCCGGCTGAAACATAACTTGTAGCGGCCAGTATCAGGAACGCCGCAGCTATTGTATTTTTCATAATTCACTACCTTCCTTTTTTTCTCCGGTATCCGCTTCTGGCGCCATTTCCGGCACGAAGCGTCCTGCATTCATAGTTTACTACGCGGCAGCGCAGCGGCACAGAGCCGTCCGGCCTCCAGATTTAGAAAAAAAGAACTATAGGATCTCGCAACAGATTTACCGAACATTTACCAAACAACGAACATCAGTGAACGCTGCACGATAACTCTATAATTAGCTGCCCGCTGCGGCCTGGGCCTATTCCCACACAATAAAAGGACCTTCGGCCCATATGGATTTGCTGCCGGAAAGGTACACTATATAGATGAAATTTAATTTTACCCGCATTATAAGTTCACAGCGCAGCAAAGAAAGCTCCATTAAAAACCTGTTCTCGATAGCGATACTGGCCGGCCTGGCCGGGAACGCGTTCGCCGCGGACGGGCAATTCAGCTCCCTGGGCGTCAGCGCCGCGGAGCTGCAGAAGGCGTCCGAAGCGAACTACGCCGAGCTGATCCCAGCCAGAGTCTGGGGCGCCGAAAAAGCGCAGGCCGGCTCCAAAAAACCGGAATTCGGTCTCATCTCCGAGGCTGAGCGCAACGCGTACATCGTGAAAGCGGCGCTCTGGGTCCCGGAGGACCAGCTGAACACCAAGGCCCTCGATTTCAAAAAAGGCCCTTTTTCACCCCTGAAATACGAGAGAGAAGAGCTGGTAAATTGTAAATATGTCCCGAACGCCGAAGCGTATGACGCCGGGAAAGCCAACGGCACTACCCCTAAGTTCAAATGCGAGGGCGAGGACGGCAAGAAATTCAAGGTGAAGTACGGCGAAAAGAACGGCGAAGTGATCACCGAAGTGGCCGCCACCTGGATACTGACCGGCATCGGCGCCTACGCGGACAGGATGTACCCCGTCAGGCTGAACTGCCCCGACTGCCCTTCAGACCCTTTCAAGAACGAAGCCGACAGGGGCGCCTGGCAGAACGGCCAGCAGATCGCTATCGAGGATAAGATCGGGGAGCGCATTGAATTCAAACCCAACTCCGGGATAGGCTTCAATGAGTTTTACCTGATGGAAGACCGGGTGGGGGCGGAAGCTCTGACAGCCATGGCCCATTTCTTCGGCGATACCGACAACAAAGCCCCCAACCAGGCCATCGCCTGCACAAAAAAGGATACGGTCCCGGACCCGGCTACCGGGGCGGCCAAATGCCTTAAGCCTATCGTGTATATGCAGGATTCTGGCGTGACTTTCGGCGGGCGCGGGCTCTTCCACAACAGCAGGATGAACTACGACGGCTGGACCGGTGAATCCGTCTGGCTGGACCCCGCCAAATGCATTATGCGGCTGCACACCGCCCAGACAAGCTCTATTCAAGGCACGGACCCCAGCGGCCGCAACATGCACCAGATAGGGGAACAGGCCAGGCAGATGCTGATCCGCCGGTTCTCGCTGCTCTCGCGCGAGCAGCTCGTGGACATCTTCACCGCGGCCCGGGCGGCCAAGCGCGCCCCCCAGCACAGCGCCGAGGAATGGGCGGACCTGCTCCTGAGCAAAGTGCAGCAGCTGCGCGACCCCATGGGCGACGGCGGCAGCTTCACCTGCCCTTACGAGATAGTCCCGGCGAACTCTGCCGGCCTGTAAGTTTTACTGCAGGCAGCTCAAGGCCGGGGAGGATAAACCTCCCCGGCCTTATTTTACTGCGCGGCGTTCACAACGGCCCGGCTCATTATAACCTCGCGCAGCTCGCCGGCGCTCAGCTCTATATGCCTGCCTTCGGCAGCCTGCGGCCTGGCGCTTCCGGCTGACAGTAAACTGGATGACAAAAGCGAACCCTTGTAACCCGCAAAGAATGAACCGCCCCGGTCCATGCTGGCGGCCGGGGCGGTTCGCTTAAAGGTTCCGCTATCAGCTGATCTTTTTAAGGCTGATGGGCAGCACCGGGATCACGTCTTCGGCAAGCTGCCCCGAACCCATTACGTTTATGCCGGCTGCCAGTGTTTCAAGGGTCTGCCCGGCCAGGCCTATTTTCAGGGAAAAATCACTTCCGCCGCAATTCACTAACGACGCGGAAAGGACCGAAGTTCCTTCGTCCAGTTTATAAACTCCCTTGCACACGACGTCGCCCGCGGGGTCCCGGCGGATAATGGTCACATCTTCGGCAAGGACCATCTGGAGTTCGGCGAATTTGTAGGGGACTACCACGTACTGACCCTTTATGTTCTCGGCTGTAAGCGGGGTAGCGGGGACAGCCGCCACGGGCACAGGCGCGGGGACGGGCGCAACGGAAGTCTCAAGGGCCGAAGGCGAAACGGACGCGTTTAGACTATCCAAGGCGCCGCCGGCGGCCAAAGCGGGACCAGCGGCCAGGACTGCGGCGACCAGAGCGTAAAACATTTTTTTCATGGATAATTTTCCTTTTTCCCGTACTTCAAAGCCGTTCACAGTACTGGCTATATATAAAGTATAGCGCGAATCACTTACCCGCACATGAGCCCAAGGTCCCCCGATACCCGGTCAGTTGCCGCCTATTATTGCCCCAAAGGCCCAGTCACGCGTCCCCTCACCCCCTTAAATTGCGGTTCGCATATTATTTTTGTACCTTATTTACGGATAACTCTATTTAAGGGCACTAAGGGGGAAAACATATGTCACTCGGGCTTTTCCATTACCAGTTACTGAGCGATATCCTGGAAAGGATCCATTATATCTACGACGAAGTTGAACTTTCCAACATAGTGCTTGAGCAGCTTTCAAAAGCGCTTAACACGGAAGGCGGAACGATATTCAAACTGCTGCCGGGCGAACAAATACTGCCGATAGCCTCGTACGGCGCGGATATCGCACAGCTTAAGCGGATAAAATTCGCGTACGGCGAAGGCGTTGTGGGGTGGGTAGCGAAATATAATCAGCCGGTAAAAGTGGACAACCCGCAGTCCGACACCAGGTTCATGCTGCACGCGGACGCGGTGACCGGCTTTAAGACCAAATCCATAATAGCGAGCCCGATCGTCTCAAAAGGCCAGAGCATAGGGATAATAGAGTTCCTGAACAAAAAAGGCAGCACGTTCAATATGGCCGATATCGAGCTTATTTCCATGGTCGGCCGGGAGCTCGGGATAGCTTTCGAGAACGTGAAGCTGATAAAAAGCATAGAAGAAAGCCATACCTATCTTAAATCCATCGTGAACACCCTCAACGCCGGGCTGCTCGTGATGAACAAGGAAAATGTAATCCCCATCATCAACCCCCGGGCGGCGCAGATCCTTAAAACAAAACCTAACCAGCTGCAGGACCCCAAACGGAGCACCAGCGAGCTGGCCGCTTACGCTCCCGGCCTGGTGGACCTGTTGACCACTATCTGCAAAGAGGCAAAAACTATCCCGCGGGGACAGACAAAAGTAAAAATAGCCGGTTCGGAAATGGTGCTCAGTTACTCGACGGCTCCCATGAAAAATGAGAACGACGAATATTCGGGAATGACCTTTCTGTTCCAGGACGTAACGCAATACATGGGACAGCAGTAACGCAGAGCGCCGGCCGGGTCAGCCGGCTTCCCCGGAACCCGCGCGGGCGCGGAATTTCTCCGCCACCCGCCGGTAGGCGTCGCGGAACGGCACGCCCTGGCGCACCAGCTTGTACGCCTCCTCGGTGGCGAACAGCTCCGGGGCCAGCACGCAGTTCTCTTTATTAAAACGCAGGCCGGCGATGACCGTGGCCATGATGGCCAGAGAGGCCAGCGCCGCGTCCAGGCAGGCGAACAGCGGGCCCTTGGCCAGTTGCGCGTCCCGGTTGTAGCCCGAGATCAGGTTCCCCGCCAGGCCGAGCGCCTTGAACTCCTCCCCCAGCACCACATGGTATTTGCCCCGCACCAGCTCCAGCACGTCGGGGTTCTTTTTCTGCGGCATGATGGAGCTGCCGGTGCAGAAAGCCTCCGGCAGCGTCACGAAGCCGAACTCCGGCATGCTGAACAGCACCAGGTCGGAGGCCAGCTTATTGAGCGTCAGCATTACCTGCGAACACAGGTGCATGATGGCCGGTTCGAACTTGCTGCGCGTGAACTGCGCGTAGATAGGGTTATCGATGGCTTTTGAAAAGCCCATCAGGCGCGCGCTGTAATCTTTATCGATTTCAAGCACCGGCACGCCGAAGCCCGCCGCAGAGCCGAGCGGCGACTGGTCCGTCAGCTCCAGCAGGAAATCCGCGAAGCGGGCGTCGTCGCGCGCGGCGGCGGCGAAGCAGCCCAGCCACGTGCCCACCGTAGTGGGCATGGCCCGCCGCATGTGCGTATAGCCCGGCAGCCCGATGCGGCCCTGCCTGCGGGCCAGCGCCCCGGCGGCGCCGGCGAAAGCGGCCAGCCGGACTTTCAGTTCCGTCAGCGCCTCCCGCTCGTAAAGGCGCAGCGCGGCCAGCACCTGGTCGTTACGGGAACGCCCGGTGTGCACCTTCTTGCCGGCCTCGCCGTATTCCGCAGTCAGGAAGTTCTCTATGGCCGTGTGGCAGTCCTCGTCCTCCCGCTTTATTTCGAATTTGCCAGCGGCGTCCAGCGCCTTTATCCGCCGCAGGCCCGCAGTTATATCGGCCAGTTCTTTGGCCGTCAGCAGCCTGGCACGGCGCAGCGCCTTCGCGTGCGCCAGCGTTGCCGCGCAGTCGTGCCTGACGAGCCGGCGGTCCAGCAGGTAGTCGTCGCCGACGGTGAACGCCTCTATATCCCTGTCCAGGCTATAGCCTTTAGCCCAGAGTTTCATCGGTTCCTGCCGTGCCTGTTCATTATGGCGCTGTGCGCCATCAGCCGGGTAGCGTGTATTTTTATGAAGCCCTCGGAATCCTTCTGGTTGAAGCCCCCCTCCACGTCCATGCTGGAGAGGTTCTTGTCGTAGAGGGAGCTGGCGCTTTCACGCGAGAGCGCCATCACGTTGCCTTTGTAGAGCTTAAGCGTCACGCTGCCGTCTATGGCCTTCTGGCTTTCATTAATGGCGGCCATCAGGAAGTTCATCTCCGGGCTGAACCAGAAGCCGTTGTAAACCAGCTCCGCGAACTTGGGCGAGAACATGTCGCGCAGGCGCATCACTTCGCGGTCCATAGCTATGCCCTCTATATCCTTGTGGGCGGCGTAAAGGATGGTGCCGCCGGGCGTTTCGTACACGCCGCGCGATTTTATGCCGATGAAGCGGTTCTCCACCATGTCCACGCGGCCCACGCCGTTGCGGCTGCCGAGGTCGTTGAGCAAATTAAACAGTCTCAGCGGCTCGGTCTCGCTGCGGCCGGTGTTAAGGTTGGACACCTTCACCGGCACGCCGTCCTTGAACTGTATCTTCACCCTGGTAGCTTTGTTCGGGGCTTTCTCCGGCGAAACCGTCTTGGAGTAGATATCCTCGGCGCACTCGCGCGCCGGGTCCTCCAGGATGCCCGCCTCGTGGCTGATGTGCAGCAGGTTGTCGTCCTCGCTGTAGGGCTTCTTGTGCGTGTTGCTGATCTCGATACCGTTGGCCTGCGCGTAATTTATCAGGTCGGTGCGGCCCTTGAACTGCTTAAGGAAGCTTTCGGTCTTCCACGGCGCTATCACTTTTATTTTAGGGTTCAGCGCGTAGTAGGCCAGCTCGAAACGCACCTGGTCGTTGCCTTTGCCGGTGGCGCCGTGCGCCACGTAGGCGGCTTTTTCTTTGGCGGCTATCTCTATCTGGCGCTTGGCTATCAGCGGCCGCGCGGCGGAAGTGCCCAGCAGGTAGCGGCCCTCGTACAGCGCGTTAGCCTTGAAAATAGGGAAAATATAATCGGTCACCAGTTCGCGCTTCAGGTCCTCCACATAGACCCTGGAGGCCCCGGCTTTCAGCGCCTTGCGCTTCGCTTTCTGAAAATCCCCGGCTTGGCCGACGTCGGCTATATAGGCTATCACCTCGTACCCCTGGTTGATGAGCCATTTCAGTATCACCGAAGTATCCAGCCCGCCGCTGTACGCCAGCACCACTTTATTGTTCTCTTTCATTTCCACTCTCCTTGAACTACAGCCAGGGCGCCGGCCCTGTTGCATAACTATACAAAATATTGTATATTTATACAATGAACAAAAAAGAACGCTTTTTCACCATCAGGAAGATCATAGCCGCCGGCGCGGTCGACAGCCAGGAAGAGCTGAAGCGCGCGCTGGCGCGGCAGGGCTGCAGCGTAACGCAGGCCACGCTTTCACGCGACCTCAAGGACCTCGGCGCGTCGTGGGTGCCCGGGCCCGGAGGCGGCCGCTACGCGCTGACCAGTTCGGGCAGCGCCCCCGCCCTGCGCACGCTGATGGGCAGCGGCGTCACGGACATAGCGGCCAACGAAAGCCTGGTGGTCGTGCGCACCATGCCCGGCGCGGCCGGCACCGTGGCAGAGTTCCTGGACTCCCAGCGCCTGCCGGACGTGCTGGGCACCGTGGCCGGCGATAATACCGTGCTGGTGATCCCCGCCAGCGTCCGCAGGACGGCCGCGCTGCAGAAACTGCTGCTGCAGAAACTGGTGGCCGGCTAAGCCGCCCCCTCCGGCAAAAGTGGTCTTTTGAGAACTTAACCTGATCAGAAAAGCCTGCCGCCGCGTCTTTGCTGACGCGGCGGCAGGAGTTGAGACACTGCGGCGTAAAGGTTATCTGGCGAAACTGCGACAATTCCCGGACCCCTTCTCGCAATAAACCTCGGCTACACTCCCGCCATCGCTGCCGTCCTGATAGTAGGTGTATATCAGTATGTTGGCCATCAGCAAACCGCTGCCGACCACTTTTATCGTGTCAGGCATCGTTGTGAGTATCGTTTTCGCCAGAGCTACCGGGTCCGAGGAACCGGATTCTATTCCTACGTCCAGGACGTCATATGCGGGGTTGTAGCTTATATCGCTGACTACGGGGGAAAAGACGCGCTTAAGCCTGTCAGGATAAAGGCCGGGGGTTAACTCTACGGACCCGTACATGGCCGTATTCGTCTGGCTGGTGAAAGACACGCTTTCCACCCCCGGTATCGCCTTTAAGGCTTTGCGTACCTGGCCCTGCGGCGTGCTGAAGAAGCCGGTCTGGACCTTTGGCCGGGGCGCGGAAAATCTGAAACTGGTTACGGCAAGGTCATCCGTATACCTGGCTATTTTCAGTTTTTGCGCGGCAAACGCGCGCTCAACTTTGGCCTTGGTCACGGCGCTGTTCTCGCCGCGAAGCGCCGGGGAGATGGACAGCTCCACTATGTAGCATTGTCTGAGCACCTTCTTTCCTCTGAGTACGCTGCCGGGCGCGGCCAGAGCGCCGGGCGTAAGCGTTACAGCCAGCGGAACGGGGCCCGCCTTGTTCGCCACTTTCGAAATAGCCACATCAGCGGCGAGGTTACCGAGTTGGTCAGCCGCCGTGCCGGCGTAAGCCCCGCCCGCCAGCCCTATAAGCGCTACCGCCGCATATATTGAAGTTTTCATATTTTTGAGTCTCCTTAACTTTAGTCTCAGTTCTCGCCTGCTTTACCACCCGGTGTTTTCTGGTAGAACCACGCTTCCTGATATAGTTTACCCCGCCTGACGCCGCCCCGCCTGAGGCCTAAGAACCCGGACGGCCGGATCTTTAGCCTGGAATATACGGATCGTCTTTTACCATTTCTTTACCGGACCGGCAGCAATGCGCTTTATTGTCCCCGTTCTTCAGAAAATGGGTCAGCCCGATCAGCGCTTCAGCTTTTACCCTGTTCCCGATCCGGCAATAAATGATTTTTGGCCTCTTATCCGGGAAATAAGAAACTTCCAGCCGCCGTTGTATTCGGCCGCATGGCTACAGGCAGGTCTGGCGAGGCGCCGGATGATGGTGACGAAGAATGGCGGCGGCTTATTCCAGCGCCGCCATTTCATTTTTGACTATTTTCTGGCCGCCAACAAAATACGCTCCTGTGCACAGGAGCAGTACAGCGGCGTCACCGGATTTTATAAATATCTCTTTGCGCGCGAAATACCCCGCAGGCCCGCCGGCGCTCTGTCGCAGCCCGCCCTTACCGCTTGCGCGCGGGCGCCCCCGGCTTCGGAATTACGGCACTATTCCCGGGGATCAGCTTGCTGCGGACCTGCTGCGCAGCCGTTTGGAGCGCCTCCTCCTGGAAGCGCTCCACCACTACTTTAACGAACTCTCCGCCGGGTTCGGTCTCCAGCAGCCTGACAAACCCCAGTTCTAATGTCTGGTTCCGGTGCCGGCCCATCACGATCAACCCCGTTTCGCCGAGCGCCCCCTGCGCGCGCATGGTGTTCACGTCCAGGCTGTTGGTGAGCTCGTCGAGCAGCAGCACGTTGCCGCCCTCCTTGAGCATCACGGCCGGATGCACGCGGCTGTGCTCGCCGCCGGAGAGGTTCTCCGCCTTCTTCTGTTGGTCCGCCCCGCTGAAGTTGAAGCGGGCCCGCAGCAAGGAAAGGGAGCCTTTTCCGAAAAACATTCAGGCAACGGAAAGAACAGTGGGGCCCTGTTTCGGGACCCCGCCGTTCACCACGCGCCCGCCGCCAGGTTATTCGCGGCGTTTCCGCCTGAGGCCTCGGGCCCGCGCGCGCCCCGCAAGAATATTCAAGGCTTTCCCCGGCCGCTTTTACTGTCTGTTTACCGCCTCAGGCGTAATAAGGAGCCCCGCTTTTCAGCGGGCTTCCTTCTTTTGTATTACCTGGCCAAGTTTCGTGAGCTGTTCGGAAACCTCCGCCTTCTGCTCTGCGGACAACCCGCCCTTGATGCTCTGGCCGATCAGTTCCAACTGGGCCGCATAGATAGCGTCCAGGTTATACGCCGAAGGGCTGGAAAGAATGCTCTCGGTCCTGGCTATCACTTCGCTATAAGTGAGTTGCCTGGGCGCGGCGGGTATGCGCCTGGCTACTAGCTGGTTAAGCTTTCCCGCATAGTCGGAAACCTGCGCCTTCTGCCCGGCGGACGGCGCGCCATTCCTCCCCAAGTCGATCAGGTCTATCTGGGCCTCAAGCAGCTCGTCCGTAGTATAAACCGAAGGCCTGGCAAGTATCCGCGCGGCCTTCGCCGTCGTGCGATTGAATTCCTACGAATTCACCGGGACGGCGACAATTTTAGAGTCAGACAGAAAAGCGGCTTCGTTCATTGAAGATCTGGCTTTCAGTTCAGCTTCAGTATCAGCACTATAAGTATCTTTTTCATAATTATCTCCTTAATTCTGTAGATTTCAGACCACTCTGGCCTTAACGATGCCCCGCCGTTCACCAGGCGCCCGCCGCCAGGTTATTCGCGGCATTCGTCAGAGGCCATAAGTCCCGTCGCACCGGAAGAGAGTTCGGAAGCGAGGATGCCATAGGTCTTCACGCTCCCGGAAACGCCTTTGATCACGACATCCACCAGGTAGGACGGCCCTTCGCCGCCGCATATCCCCTCGTTGCTCTTGGTGACCTTGAAAGAGGTCTCCTTCTCGACCTGCGCGATGACATAATCTTTAGCGCTTTCTATCGCCTGGAGGCTGTCCGGTATGCCATCAAGAAGGTATTTTTTCACGGTTACCCAGCCCTTTGTCCGGTGCCAGACCAGGGCTTCCCCTTTTATATTCCCGGCCTCGTCGGCTTCGCCCACTTGGGACGACAGGTCCCGGCCGTAGAAAACCTCCTCAGCCAGCGCCTTTATCCTTGAGGTCCCCGCCTTAACTATCAGGCTATTTTCGGTCAGGCCTATATAACATTCCTCTCTTACTCCCAGCTCCTCCCGGACCTTTCTGCGCTGGGCGCTATCCACGCCATCCCGCAGAGTATCAAGCTGTTCCCCCTCTTTGGAAGCCCGTGAATAGTTGGGACGCACCATATCGAGGCCCTCAATAACCTCGCCCATCTGCTTCACAGTGAAAGCGGCGGGATTGCGAAGCACGGTTTGAGCCTCTTTGATCACCGCCGCCGTGTTCGTTACCCGCACCGGCGCCGGAACCTGCGCTTTGACTTGCGCTGAAACCGTTTTATCAAGCCCGAGCTGGTCGGCCGCCGTGCCGGCATAAGCCCCGCCCGCCAGCCCGATGAGCGCTACTACCGTGTATATTGAAGTTTTCATGTTTTTGATCTCCTTAATTTTATTCAGTCTCGGTTGCCGCCTGCTTTGCCATCCGGTGCTTTCTGGTAGAACAACGCTTCCTGATATAGTTTACCCCGCCTGACGCCGCCCCGCCTGAGGCCGCAGACCTGCCCCCTCCGTGTAAGATAGCCCGAGGTTTACCCGAATCTTTTACCATACCTTTACCGATCCGCACACACTCTCTCCCGGCGCCCACGGCGATAACCGGACGCAGAGGGGTTTTTTGAAAACATAAGAAATACGCCTTTTTTTGTATTATTCTAAAATAGCAGGAAGGGAGCTTTTTCTGGAAAATTTCAAGCAGCGTAAAGAGAGAAAGTAAGGAAGAGCGTACGGAAACAGGCCTTATATTTCCTACAAGGTAAAGCGCCGAGGGCAAGGAACTGCTGAAAGAGTGGGGCGTGAACGGCAACTATATAGGCGTGGGCTCGTGCATACTTGGCTACCCCGCCGGCAAGCCGGGCAAGCCCGCTCCCAGGAAAGAAAATCCAGTGGTGTTCGTGAAATAGCGCGTATGAGCTTTCCGCGGAATAAATGGGCACGTGGGGGCGCCGCTTTACTGGCGGCGGCCGGGCTGTTGTACGCCTATTCGCAGTACCGGGCTTTCATGGCCCCGCCCGCGAGCCGCCTGGCCGCAGGGGCCTATTACCCGGAAATGCCGCCGGACGCGCTGCACCATTACCTGCGGCTGCCGCTGGACCACTTCGCGCCCGGCGGCGGAACTTACACCGGGTTCTACATCCTCAGCCCCGGGTTCAAGCCCGGCGCCCCCACGGCGCTGGTGATAACTGACGGGCAGCAGGAGCTTGTTTCAGTCACGCCCGATATGGCCTGGTTCGCGGGGCGGCTGGGCGCGCAGCAGTACGCGCTGCTGGCCGGCCGCGGGAACACGCCTACGCTTTTCCCCGAACTTTACGGGCCCGGCGGCGCCGTGGACTACCGCGCGGCAATGAACCTTTACGGCGCGGCGCTGGCCCAGCGGTATATGGGCAAGTACGGAGCCAATGTGCAGCGGGCTTTGCTGGAATCCACGGGCGGGCTGGACCTGGCGCGCGCGAACGGGATACGTTTTTCCAAGAATCTCTATGAGCTGGACCCCGGTCAGGCGGAGCTGTTCGCCGGAGTAAAAAGCGGCCGGACCGCGCTGGCTTTCATGCTGTTCAAGCTCGCGCAGGAAAACAGGGATTCGGCGCCGGTACGGCAGGCGATCCTTAAAGCGAAGACCGGGTTTTACCCGCCCGGGACCTGGGAATATTTCAAACGCCTGTTCAGCCCGGTCTATAACTGGCGCCTGATAAAATTAATCATCAGCGCGCCGGCGGAGCTGGCCGTGCGGGTGAGGATGTACGAGCTGTTAAGCGCCGACCTTAAAACGTACCGCGGGGAGAACGCCGCCGACGTTAACCTGATGTGCGAATGGGCCGGAGCCCTGCTGACGGATTTTCAGGCCGCGGAAAGTTCCGGGAGAATAAATGTAACGGCGCCCGCCATTGACCGCGCCGCTTTCAAGGGAGAGGTGCTGGTTTTTTCCGGCACCAAGGACCACGTGTTCACGCAGCGCATGGGCCGGCTGGTGGCCGGCTCGTACGGGCGCTCCGCTTTCGCCAGCTTCGAGGATATACACCGGCTGGGCCGCTATCCGGAGTATTACCGGACGTTCAGGCAGGCTTTTTTCTCCGGCGGGTTAAGTTCCCCGGAACTGAAAAAATGTTTCGCTGACGAGCGCCAGCTGAACAGGTAAAGCCCTGAAAGCTACAGGCCGCTCACGGCCCCGCGGGCCTGCGAAAGGCTGAGCTGTTCCCTCGACGGCCGCAGGGTCCCGCTAATATTAACGCACCCAGGTGCTGGGATATTCAGGAGTCAGCTTCGACCGCAGATCAGACACTTCCTTGATAGGATCCAGTTTCAACCCCATGTCCGTCTCTAAATTAATCAGATCACTGGAGAAATTCCATCCAAGCACACCGACCGTATAGATAAGCCCGCCCCAGCCATCCCCCTGCACCTCCGGCTTAAAAAAGGTATCCATGTTAGTGAACTTATACCCGCACGTCTGCTTCGGCGCAACGCACACCGGCACTTCTCCGTGCGGGCCGGGAACCCAGCCGTTGTGGAGGCAGGTTTCATAACTAAAAAGAGCCACATACTCAGCCTCGTTCAAATTAGGACAGGTGGTCTTGTCATCCTCTCTGTAATACATATTGATCCAGTCCTTTATCGGGATGGGGGTAGCGGCCGCCGCCAGGTCCGCCACCATCAGCCGGCCGTCCACATTAACCGCTAAAGCTATGTGGTGGGACCAGGTTATAGGATAGTCCTTGGTTTGGCCGTTCGGAAAATACAGGGTCTGCTTTGCATACATCGGAGCTATCAGGTCTATCTTCGCCGCCTCAATGGCCGGAGAGTTAAGGTAAGCGTCCGCGTCCGCCTGCGGCAGCGGATTTTTCAATACAGGCTGCGCGTCGCGCGTTGCCAGCCCGAGATAGGTCACCAGCGCGCGGTCGCCGCAATGGTTCCCGTTAAGGTACGCCCAGGGAATGGCGAACCGGGGCGCCGCGGGACTTTCCTTCCACTCAAAGATCAGGCCGCGGGCTTTCTTAAGCCCGGCAACAATCTCGGCATTGGCTATGGATTTCAGGCTGGGAAGGTATGGCCCCTCCTTTTCCAGGCGCGGTGCCGGCGCCGCGAACTGCGCCGCGTCCGCTTTATCAAGCCCGAGTTGGTCGGCGGCTGTGCCGGCGTAAGCCCCGCCCGCCAGCCCGATGAGCGCTATCGCCGCATATATTGAATCTTTCATTTTTTTGTCTCCCCAGTTTATTTATTCTCAGTTGCCGCCCGCTTTGCCACCCGGTGCTTTCTGGTAGAACAACTCTTCCTGATATAAGTTTACCCGACACAGCACCGGCCCGCCTGAGGCCTAAGAACCCGGACGGCCGTATCTTTAGCCTGGAACAATTGCATTATCTTTTACCATCCCTTTACCGAAACCGGCAGCTATGCGCTTGATGGCCCCCGTTCTCCGCAAATGGGCCAGCCCGATCAGCGCTTCAGCTTCTGCCCTGTTCGCGATCCGGTAAAATTCGTAGAAGCCGATCCCGGAATTCCCGTGGTTCTCGATGCGCCCGGCGAGCATATCCCGCTCTTCCTTCGTCAGATGCGTGTAGTTCATACCTGCGTGTTATTCTACAGCAGGTCTCGTTATTTTCTTGCACTGGAGATTTGAACTCGCGCAGGAGTCGGTGATCCGCACCATGCGCGGCGCGGTAGAGCCGGAAAAAGTGATAGTGACAGGCGGCCGCCCGGACTACATAGCGGGCTCCGGGGATACCCCGGCTCCGGCGACGTGTCCGCAGCCTTCCAGAAGGAAGGCGTGAAGGTGGAGGGGACGCTTAACCTGGCGAAGTAAACCGGCGCGCCGGCTGAATAGAACCGCCGGGCTTCCCCGGCGGTTTTGCTTTGGAATTATTTTAGTGGTCAGTGCTCGGCGGCGGCCAGTAGGGATCCGAAGCCTGCCAGCGGCAGCGGGCATCCGGCGTTTCGCAGGCTGCCCTGGTCAGCCGGTAAGAACAATCAGTAACCTCGTGGCCGCCGGTATTGTCCATGCACTTCCCGTACATGGGGACGGCAGCCTTATTGACGCCGGGCTGCGCCAGTTTTTTCAGGATTACAGCCCAGCTTTCCGCGGAGATCGCGTCGCCGTTGGAAAAGCCGCTCACGCTCGCCTGCTCGCAGGTCCTGAACGGATGGTAATTTATCTGGTAGCCTCCGTTATTATCCCAGTCTTTATACAGGAAGAATGCCATCTCGGCTTTCTGCGGGGCGGCGCCGGGATCATTTGTGGCGAACAGATAGCCCTCGCCGGCTTTTTTCAGGGGGAATATCCGGGGGTCTGTCTCCACCCCTACCCAGGCATTTATAAGATTGGGAGCTTGCGCTGCCAGTTCCCCGTTCGCGCGATAGCCGTACACCTTGTGTACGCTTTTGGCGTGCGTATCTACTTCCGCGTAGAACGCGGGCCCATCAGAGCAGGTCGTTACCGTCTGTTCGCCCGGCACGAACTGCGCTCCGGCCGCTGAAAAGGGAATAACGCAGAGCGTCAACAGGATCATTTTAGTTCTCATATCTTTCTCCTTCGCCAGAATTAACCGCAAGAATATTATAGCGCGGGACCTGAAAAACGCGGTATCGCTGGATCCTCAAAAAATACCGCGCGGCGGCCTGAGGCGAAAACCCCGCTTAATTGCTAAGATTGAACCTATGAGCGGAACACCGCAACATAAGCCGGCGCGCTCCCCCGCGGCGGAGACCGGCGGGTTGATAGTAGATGAGTTTAAGGACCTTAGCTCCCCGATGGGAATCGTTTATTATAAGGTAGGGAATGATTTCACGGGTTCCGGGGCGGTGCCCCGGCCTTCGCTTATATTCTCAAGATGTCACTCGCTAATTGAGGTCGCCGTTTCCGGAACCGCCGCGCCCTTTCTGTTGGACGCGCTGGCGACCCTTATCGTTCCCGCCGGCGCCGGGGTCAAATTGCGGTCCGTAACCGCGCTATCGCAGTTGGCGGTATTATGCCCCGGCCCGGGATTGCTGAAAAAGACCGCGCGAACGTACAAGATCCCGGTTAAGCCCCTGCTGGGCGTTTTCGGCAGGACAAGAACGATCGTGCGGACCAACTGGTTAAATGAAATAATACACCGTTTGATCTTCGAGCGTGTCGAGGCGGGCAATAGTTCCAATGAGGCTACCGCGTTCCTGGAAACGGAGATCGTGAAGGAAATTTATTACACCTCGGAAGCTTTTAAGCCGTCGCAGAACGTCTTTAATCTCGATAAGGGCGGCCTATATGATAATGTCCCGGTACTTAAGCGGGCTTTGAATTATATAGAGACCCATCTTTTTGAGGAGGTAACGCTCAACGAGCTGGCGCGGCGCTCGCTTACCAGCGAAGCTACGCTGCTCAGGGTCTTTAACAAAGAATTTTCAAAAACCCCGGCTAATTATATTACCGACCGACGCCTGGACGAAGCCCTGGCGCTTCTCCGCAATAAAAAATATTCCATCAGCGAAATTTCCGGAATTATCGGCTACGGGACCGTCAGCGGATTTATAGCGGCTTTCGGGAAAAGATTTAAAGCTACTCCCTTGGCGTGGCGGAACGCGAGGGGAAACAGTAAATAACGAAAGGGCCGGAAACTTTCAGGAAATTTAATTCCTCCCGGCTATTTTTCCCGCCGCGGTTTGACAGAAAGAACCCCCGGGCAAGCAGGATGGGCGCTTGCAGGGCGCTGACGGCCGCGGCGGGTGCGAGTATACCCCAGGTTCCGGCTTAAAAGGAAAAAGCTTAAGAAAGCAGGCCTTATACGGACTGCAAATCAGGGCCTGGTCAGCTTCTTATACCTTATCCGGTGCGGAGTGTCGGCGGCGGTGCCCAGGCGGGCGTGGCGGTCGGCCTCGTACTCCGAGAAGTTCCCCTCGAACCAGAAGATCTTGCTGTCGCCCTCGAAAGCCATGATATGCGTGGCCACGCGGTCCAGGAACCAGCGGTCGTGGCTGATGATCACGGCGCAGCCGGCGAAATTCTCCAGCGCCTCTTCCAGCGCGCGCATGGTGTTCACGTCCAGGTCGTTGGTGGGCTCGTCCAGGAGCAGCACGTTGCCGCCTTCCTTGAGCATCACGGCCAGGTGCACGCGGTTGCGCTCGCCGCCGGAAAGGTTCTCCACTTTTTTCTGCTGGTCGGAGCCGCTGAAGTTAAAGCGGGCCACGTAGGCGCGCGAGTTCACTTCCATCTTCCCGAGCTTCACCAGGTCCAGCCCGCCCGAGATCACTTCCCAGACGTTCTTGCCGGGCGTCAGCGTGGAGCGGCTCTGGTCCGAATAGGACAGCTGCACGGTGTCGCCCACCTTGAACTCGCCGGTATCCGGCTTTTCCTCGCCGGTGATCATTTTGAACAGCGTGGTCTTGCCGGCGCCGTTGGGGCCGATGATGCCCACTATGCCGCCGGGCGGCAGCGAGAAGCTGACGTCGTCGAGCAGCACCTTGTCGCCGAAGGCCTTGGTGACATGCTTGGCCTCTATGACCAGGTTGCCCAGGCGCGGGCCCGGCGGGATATAAATTTCCAGCTCGCGGGACAGCTTCTCGTTCTCCTGGCTGAGCAGGCTTTCGTATGCGTTGATGCGGGCTTTGCCTTTCGCCTGGCGGGCCTTGGCGCCCATGCGTATCCATTCCAGCTCGCGCTTGAGCGTCTTCTGGCGGTCGGTCTCGGATTTCTCCTCCTGGCGCAGCCGCTCGCCCTTCTGCTCCAGCCACGACGAATAATTCCCCTTCCACGGTATGCCCTGGCCGCGGTCCAGCTCCAGGATCCAGCCGGCCACGTTGTCGAGGAAATAGCGGTCATGCGTTACGGCTATAATGGTGCCTTCGTATTCCTTCAGGTGATGCTCCAGCCAGGCCACCGCTTCGGCGTCCAGGTGGTTGGTGGGCTCGTCGAGGAGCAGGATGTCCGGCTTCTGCAGCAGCAGGCGGCACAGCGCCACGCGGCGCTTTTCGCCGCCGGAGATGTTCTTGATTAAAGTGTCGGGCGGCGGGCAGCCCAGCGCGTCCATGGCCAGCTCCAGGCGGGAGTCTATGTCCCAGGCGTCCAGCGCGTCTATTTTCTCCTGCACCTTGGACTGCTTCTCTATCAGCGCGTTCATCTTGTCGTCCGACATGGGCTCGGCCAGCTTGTCGTTGATCGCGTTGTATTCCTTCATGGCGGCCATGGCCTCGGGCAGGCCTTCTTCGGCCACCTGGCGCACGGTCTTTTCTTCGTCAAGCTTCGGTTCCTGCTCCAGCAGGCCCACCGTGTAGCCCGGCGACAGCACGGTCTCGCCCCTGAAATCGGTGTCCAGTCCGGCCAGGATGCGCAGCAGCGAGCTTTTGCCGGAACCGTTAAGCCCCAGCACGCCTATCTTGGCGCCGTAAAAATACGAGAGGTAGATGTCTTTAAGGACGGCTTTCTTGTCGTAGATCTTGCTTACGTTGACCATCGAGTAAATAACTTTTTTATCGTCTTTTTTTTCAGCCATGATATTGTCCTTGTAGCTCCGGTATTCCGGCCCCTCTATTATCCCAAAATCCAAAGAGCCAGTATATAACCCCGGCAGGTCCCGCTCAGGCCCCCAGGTAGGCCCGGCGCACCAGCGGGTTGTCGCGCAGCTCGGCCGCGGGCCCGCTGAGAACTATCGCTCCAGCCTCCAGCACGTACGCGCGCGTGGCCAGCGTCAGCGCCATGGCCGCGTTCTGCTCCACCACCAGCAGGGTCATGCCCTCTTTATGGAACTCCGCCAGCATAGCGAAGATGGCGTCCACCAGCTTCGGGGAAAGCCCCATCGACGGCTCGTCGAGCACCAGCAGCTTCGGGCGGCTCATCAGCGCGCGCCCCACCGCCAGCATCTGCTGCTCGCCTCCGGACAGCGTGCCGCCGGCCTGCGCCAATCTTTCGCTGAGGCGCGGGAAAAGCGCGAGCACGCGGTCCAGGTCCTGTTTTAACGCGGCCTTCGAGGCCTGCACCCAGCCGCCCAGCAGCAGGTTCTCTTTTACGCTGAGATTGTAGAAAATCCTTCTGCCCTCGGGCACCTGGGCGATGCCCCTGGCCACCCGTTCATGAGCCGGCACCCCGGCCAGGTCCGCGCCGTCGAAACGCGCCGTCCCCCCGCTGGGGATAAGCCCGGACAGGGCTTTAAGAATGGAGGTCTTCCCGGCGCCGTTGGCGCCCAGCAGCACCACCATCTCGCCGCTGCGCACTTCAAAAGAAACGGACCGCACGGCCGCTATGGCGCCGTAATTGACCGTCAGCCCGCCGACCTCTAGCAAAGGCGTCATCGCGCGCTCCCCATGTACGCTTCCATTACCTTGGGGTCGGAGCGCACCTGCTCCGGCGGCCCGTCGGCTATGACCATGCCGAAATCCAGCACCACTATATGCGTGCACATGCCCATCACCAGCCGCATCTGGTGTTCTATCAGCAGCACGGTCAGCGAAAGTTCCCGCTTCAGTTCCCGGATGAAGGCCATAAGCTGCTCCACTTCGCCCGGGTGCATGCCGGCGGCGGGTTCGTCGAGCAGCATGAAGGACGGGCCCGTGGCCGCGGCGCGCAGTATCTCAAGGCGGCGCTGCAGCCCGTACGGAAGGTTCCTGGCAAAATCCCCGGCGAGAGCGCCCAGGCCGAACTTATCGAGCAGCGCCCGGCTTTGCTCCGTCACACGTTTTTCTTCGGCGCGGTGCCGCCCGGCGTGGAACAGCGCTTCCAGGGGATTCACCTTCATTCGGGCGTAATGCGCCGCCCGCACATTGTCCAGCACGGTAAGCTCTTTGAACAGGCGGATGTTCTGGAACGTCCTGGCTATGCCCATGGAAGTAATGGCGGAGGAGCGCAGCCCGGTAATGTCGGCGCCGTTAAAAAGGACGTTCCCTTTCGAAGGCTTATAGACCCCGGTTATAAGATTGAACACCGTGGTCTTGCCGGCGCCGTTGGGGCCGATTATCCCGGCCAGCTCGCCGGGCGCCACGGTAAAATTAACGCCGCACAGCGCGCGCAGCCCGCCGAAATGATGCGTTATGTTCTTCAATTCAAGCGCCGCGGGGGCGGCGGCCAGGGGCCCGTTGTTTTCAGCTGGGTTCATCGCTTCACCCCGCCGTCCCGCTCGGACCCCGGCACCAGCCAGCGCGCTTCCCTGAAACCCATTATGCCCCTGGGCCGGAAGATCATCAGCAGGATGAGCAGCAAAGGCATTACGGCCATGCGCCAGACGCCCAGCGGGCGCAGCGCTTCGAGCAGCACGGTATAGGCCGTGGCGCCCATTATGGAGCCCGCTATGGAGCCTACCCCGCCGAGGTACACCATCACCAGCATCTCGGTGGATTTGATGATGTCGAAAGTGCCGGGGCTGATGTACTGCAACAGGTGCGCGTACAGCCCGCCGGCCACGCCGGCGAAGAATGACGAGACCACGAAAGCCAGCATTTTCACGTTGCGGGTATTCACCCCGGTCAGCTCGGCCGCTATCTCGTCCTCGCGCACGGCGAGGATGCCGCGGCCGAACCGGGAATAGATGAAATTCCTGATGATCCAGACGGTGACGATGACCCAGAAGCACACCCAGGGAAGTGTTGTGAGCTTTTCCATCCCGAGGAAACCGCGCGGCCCGCCCACCGAGTCTATGTTCTCTATCACGGATTTAACTATCATGCTGAAAGCCAGCGTAACGATGGCCAGATAGTCGCCGCGGGTCTTGAACGACGGCACCGCCACCACCAGGCCCACCGCGCCGGCCGCCGCGCCCCCGGCCAGCACGGCGCAGGGGAAAGCCCAAAAGGGTGAACAGGCGGCCAGCACCTTCACGCTGAGGAGGGAGGAAACATAGGCGCCCGCCGCCATGAAGCCGGCGTGCCCGACGGAAAACTCGCCCATGTAGCCGTTTATCAGGTTCAGGCTGAGGGTAAGGATAAGGTTTATCCCGATGAGCATCAGGATCAGCTGTATATAATTGTCCAGCAGGCCGTACCGGGAGACGGCCAGCGCGCAAAGGAATACGGCCGCGGCCGCGCCTTTGACCGAAAGAGCTTTGCGCAGCGTTCTCATACTTTCTGTATCTCCACGCGGCCCAGCAGGCCGCTGGGCTGGTAAATAAGCAGCGCGAACAGCAGAGAGAACGTCACGAGGTCGCGGTAGGTGGACGGCAGGAAAGCCGCCGTCATGATCTCCACCGTGCCCAGGATATAGGCGCCCAGCACCGCGCCGCGGATGCTGCCGATGCCGCCTATGACGGCCGAGACGAAAGCTTTCCACCCCACGATGATGCCGATGTAGGGGTCGATGACCGGGTAGGCCATGCCGTACATCACGCCGGCCGCCCCGCCCAGCCCCGAGCCCAGCGCGAAAGTCAGCGCGATCATTTTGTCCACCGGCACGCCCATCAGCGGCACCATCGCGCGGTCCGCCGAGATCGCCCGCAGGGCCAGGCCGGCCTTCGTTTTATTCACTATCAGGTGCAGCGCGAACATCAGCGCGAACGAAACACCTATCGTGGCCAGCTGGAACGTGGAGACCGACACCCCGCCGAGGTCAAAGCTGAAGGACGGCAGCAGCGGCGGGATATATTTGGGATACGGGTTCAGACCCAGCGTGACGTGCTCGAGGAAAATGCCCACCCCCAGCGAGGTTATTATGGCCGACACCTTGGGCGCGTTGCGCAGCGGGCGGTAGGCTATGCGCTCCGTGGCCACGCCCAGCATGGTGACCCCGCCCATAGACAGCAGCAGCACCGGGACGAACGGCAGGTGCCAGACCGCGGCCCCGACGAAACAAAGGAAAGCCCCCACCATGAAGAAGTCGCCGTGGGCGAAGTTGATCATCGACAGCACGCCGTAGACCATCGTGTAGCCGAGGGCGATCAGCGCGTACACGCTGCCCAGCTGCACGGCGTTAAGGGCCTGCTGGAAGAAATAGATCACCGTTCATCCCCGGCGGCGGCGCGATAGGTTTTCATAGGGTCCGGCCTGACAACAGCTCCGTTCCTGGCGCGCGGTTACGGCTGCGCGTCCGCGAACCAGGCGAAAGCGCCGTTCTTGATGCGCAGGATCACGGCGCCTTTTACCGGGTCTCCGGTGCCGGCGCTGTATTTGATCATGCCGGTGACCCCGGAATACGGGGGCAGCCCGGGCAGTGCGTCGCGCACGGCGGCGCTCTCCAGCTTCCCGCCAGCGCGGACGGCTTCGGCTATAACTTTCACCGCGTCGTAGGTCAGCGCGGCCACATCGTCGGGCGTGGCGCCGCCGAACTGCGCTTTATAGTCCGTGATGAATTTCTGCGTGACCGGGTTGGTGGTGCCGGGCGAATAATGGTTCACCAAATAGGAGCCTTCGCAGTCCTGGCCGCACATTTTCACCAGGTCCTCGCTGCTCCAGGCGTCCGAGCCCAGGAACGGGGCCTTGATGCCGAGCCTGCGCGCCTGCTGCACCTGCAGCGGGACGTCGGTGTAATAGCTGGGCAGGAAGATCAGGTCGGGCTTCGCGCTTTTTATCTTGGTGAACTGGGCCGAGAAATCCTTATCCCCTTTGGAGTAGGTTTCCACCGCCACCACTTTGCCGCCGGCCGCTTCGAAGCTTTCTTTGAACACTTCGGCCTGGCTTTTGAGCACGTCGGAAGCCACGTCGTAAAGGATGGCCGCTTTGGCCGCCTTAAGCTCCCTGCGGGCGAAGCCGCCCAGCACCTTGCCCTCGAAAGTATCTGTGAAGCAGGCCCTGAAAATAAATTTCTTGGGCTGCCCGGTCTTGGCGTCGATGGTGGTCTTGGGGTCCGTGGACCAGGGCGTCATCAGCAGCATGCCGGCTTTTTCCGCTATCTCGGAAGCGGGCAGCGCGTTGCTGCTGGAGTTAGGGCCGACGATAGCGACCACGTGCGAGTAGGCTATGAGCTTCTGCGCCGACGCCGCGGCCTGCTCCGGCTTCGAGGCGCTGTCTTCCACAAAAAGCTCTATTTTCTTCTTTACGCCGCCCAGCTCTATGCCGCCGGCGTCGTTTATTTCTTTTTCGGCCATCAGCGCGCCGTTCCTGCAGGAGGCGCCCACGGCCGGGATGGCGCCGGTCAGTTCGGCGATAACGCCGATGCGCACCGTATCGGTCTTTGAGCCGCCGCAGCCCGCCAGAAAAAAAAGAGCGGTCAGCGCCGCGGTAAGCTTTGTGCCTTTCATCTATATCCTCCGGCCGATATTATATTTATCAAATATAAGCATTCTATCAAATTCACATGGCGGCCATAGAAAATGCCTGTTCCCCGGCCGGGACCCGCTTCGGCCTAGGTACAAAGACCGGGCCTTACTGCGCCTATTGGCACTTATAAAGAACAGCTGCCGCTGTTAAAATATATCCGTAAGCTTCACCGTATGATCGGCTGTAAAAGGATCTAAATGAACGGAAGAACACTTCGCCGCAGACAAGCAGGTTTTGCCGTAACCGCAGCCGCCGCCGTCCTGTGCGCGGCTTTTCCTTTGCATGCCCGGGCACAAAGCGCCCTTGCGCAGCTTGCGCCGGCCGCCGGCAGCGCCGCCGTAGCGCCCGCTCCCAAGCCCAGTCTGCCGATAATTCCCGGCATCCGCGTGCTCATCAAGTGTCCCGGCTCCTGCCGTTTCCCCACCTCCAGCCACTCCGCCTACGGCACCGCGCTGGATTCCAGCTACAAACCGGACGCCAAATACGGGGATTATTATCCCTATTCAGGCGAAACCGAGGGCAGCCGCGACGAGAGCGGCAACCCGACAAAAGTGCAGGGCCTGCTGGGCGGCATGGCGGATGAAAGCGGCCACCCTTCGCTGTTCGCCAACGGCGGCGATCCTAAGAAACACTGGGAGCGCGCCCTGAAATACTTCCGTGACCGCCAGTTCCCGGACGCTTACTCAGAGATAGGCATAGTCTGCCATCTTACGCAGGACCAGGCCGCGCCGGTGCACGCGGCGAACATCAACCACGTGGTAACTTTCGGCGACAAGTTCGAATCCGCCTCGGGCAAGAATATTTCGATGCTGGCGAAGCTCGAAGGCACGATCCAGGCCCTGTTCATCCCTTCTATGCAGCCCTACGAATATTACCAGGCGCTGCAGGACGATACCCGCAAGCACCTGGCCGACTGGGTGGACCCGGGCACCAAGCTCCCGCTCTGGCCGCCCGCCCCGGACGCGCCGCCGCTGGGCCAGGACGCCACAAAAGGTCCCTGGAGCGGTTATTCCGACGGCAAGGACCGCTTCGACAAGAATTCAGAGATCGGCAAGGACATCCTGGACCGCCAGATGAAGATGGCCGCCATCTACACCAAGGAAGTGCTGAAAGCCGCCGCGAAGCTGATCCCGCCGGCCATCAGCGCCGACGCGCTCAAAAGAGAGGACACGAAGAACTCTGCCGTGGACGTCACGTTCAATGTTTACGATAACAGGCGCGGAGCTATAAAGATCACGGTAGAACGGCCCCTCTATGGCCAGAAGGAACGGAGCCTGGTTACCATAACGTCGGACGGCAACACGGTCCCCTCCGGCAGCCTGGCAGTTACCTTCACCACGCCCAACCCCATAAAGGGCAAGGACGTCATCGTTATCACTATTGAGGACGCCGACGGCAATATCGGCAGCATCACGGAAAGGGTGCGCTACGACCAGCCCATCGACAACTACGGCGGCTGACGCCGCCGGCCGGCGCTACCGCGGGCTATGGTTCCACGCCAGCCAGTAGTAGCCGAAGGTTTTCAGCAGTTCGGTGAACTTCGTAAAATCCACCGGCTTTACCAGGTAGCTGTTGGCGTGGCTTTCATAAGCTTTGGCCACGTCCAGCTCCGCCTCGGAGGTGGTCAGGATAACCACCGGTATCAGGCTGAACTCGGCGTCCTCTTTTATGTTCTTAAGCACCGCCAGCCCGTCCACCTTCGGCAGGCGCAGGTCCAGCAGGATGATGCCCGGCCGCGGCGAGCTGGCCGGGTCGAGAAATTCATTCCTGCGGTATAGATAATCCAATGCCGCCTGCCCGTCAGCCACGCGTATCAGCGTATTGGCCAGCAGGGAAACTTCGAAGTTCCGCCGCACTATTTCAGCGTGCCCGTCATCGTCTTCCACCAGCAGAATAACTATCGGTTCGCCTTTCATGGTTTCTCCATCTCTACCGGGTCTTTCCCGGCCGCGCCGGGCAGCGTGAAACAAAAGCACGAGCCCTGCCCCTGCCCCGCGGATTCCACCCAGATACGCCCCCCGTAAAGCCCGACGATCCGCTGGACTATGGCCAGGCCGATGCCGGTGCCTTCGGCTTTGGCGTTGAGCTTCTCGAATAAACCGAATATTATCTCGTTAAAGCGCGGCTCGATGCCGATGCCGTTGTCGCGCACGAAAAACACCAGTTCCCCCCCGCGCGTTTCGGTTCCGATCCAGATGCCCGGCTCTTTCTGCCCGCCCATGTACTTGCAGGCGTTCTCCACCAGGTTCTGCCAGATCTCGGCCAGCCGGAGCCGGTCGCCGTACAGCGCGACCGTAGCATCGGCCACCTGCGTCCGCACGCCGCGCTCGGCCAGTTTCCCGGCCACCATGAACAGCGCTTCGCCGGCCAGCTCCCCCAGCGTGACGCGCGCCGGCGGCTCGGCTACGCGCCCGATCCGCGAAAGCTTCACCAGGTCGTCGAGCAGGTGCTCCATCTTGTCGGCGGCGGCGCGGATAAAAAGTATGTCCTTGGCCGCCCGCTCGGCCTTTGCGGCAGCCATGTCCTCTTCCAGGTACCCGGCGAAGGTCTTGACCGTCACTACCGGGCTTTTCAGGTCGTGAAAGACCGTATACAGTAGGCGCTCTATCTCGGCGTTCTTCTCCTGCAGTTCCAGCGAACTGAGCCGCAGCGCCGCCTCGGCCTGCCTGCGCCCGGTGACGTCCTCTATGGCCAGAAGGATGATCCGCTCTTTTCCCAGCACCCTATGTATCTGCCGGGCGTTGAGCAGCATGATGCGGCGGCCGATACCGGCAAAATCATGCTCTACCTCGTAATTATCAAAGGCCGTCTTTTGCGGAAGGATGGTTTCCAGCAGTTCCCTGAGCTTCGGGATATCCCACTGTTTATTGCCCAGGTCGTAAACAAGCTGTCCCTCCGTCTCTTCGGGCTTTACCCGGAAAAATTCATAGAAGGAGCGGCTGGCCGAGACCACCCGCAGGTCCTGGTCCAGCACGATCAGGGGCTCGCGCACGGTATCAATGATGCTTTCGGCGTATTCCAGCGATCCCGCCGCTGTTTCTTCGCTCATTTTATTTTCCCGCTTGATATGCCAGGCTGCCGTTCCGGCGTTCTGATGGCGCTCCATTAACCCCTCTCTAGAGTATGGCATATTATCCGTCAGGGTACGCGCCCCGGAGCGAAGCGCGCCGGGGCCGGTTCAGTCCGGAGTTACGGGCTGGGCCGCGGGCGCGGCGCCCGGCCGCCCGCGCCCGTCGTCCACGGCCAGCGCGGCTAAGAAGCCGGCCACTGACAGCAGCGAGGCCGCGATGAACACCGATTTATAGCCATAGGCGGCCCACAGCAGGCCGCCGGCCGCCGGGATGGTCATCGACACCGCGTGGTCCATGGTAACGCCCAGCGAAACCGTGGGCGAAAGGTCGGCCTTGTGCTCGGCTATCCGGTTCAGGTAGGTGGTGCGCGCTATGCGCGTGGCGAACATCAGGTTGTCCAGTATGAACAGTGAATAAAGAAAGGGCCTGTAGGCGGAGAACACGAAACCGCCGCAGATCACCAGCAGTATCAGCGCGTCGGCGATGAACATCTTGCGCTCGCCTATCAGGTCCACCAGCGCGCCGAAAGCCTGCCTGAACACCACGCCCAGGAAATAGGCGATCATGGACAGCATGGCCATCAGGGCCGGGTTCGCCCCGTAGACCGTTACCAGCACCCAGGGCGCGAAAGTAAGGAAGATCTGCTTGCGCGCGCCGAACAGGATATTGAGCAGGTAATACCACTTGTACTTCCACCTGAACACGAAGCGCCGGCCGCCGGGAGCGGAGTCCTCAGCGCTTTTTTTCATGCGCGCGAACAGGAAAGCGGAAACCACCGAAGCCAGCGCCGCCGCCAGGAAAGCCCACTGGTAAAGCTTCGGGCCGGCCGCCCGGGCGAGCACCCACACCAGCCCCGCCCCGGCTATGGCGGCAAAATTGGTCATGCCGCTGATCTGGCCGAGCCTGCGCCCGTGCCCGCCTTCTTTCGCGAAGCGCAGGCCCATCACGCTTTCCACCGTCATGAACAGGTGGCCGCCGGTGCTCCACAGCAGCATCCATATCAGCATCGTATTATAAGACGGTGACAGGAAGCCCAGCCCGGCCACGCCCACCGCGGTGAGCAGGCTGGTTATAACGGCCCAGTGGCGTACCGGCAGCGCGGCCAGCAGGCCGGTGATGAAGATAAGCAGGAAGCCGGGCAGTTCGCGCGGGAATTCAAGGAAGCCGCGCTGGCTGGAGGACATCCTGAACGAGTCGTTGAGGTAGTTATTGAAGGCCGAGGAGATAATGCCCGAGTTTATGCCCAGGAAAAAGACGCCCAGCAGAAAAGCCTTGAAAGCGGGATCGGCGTTGCGCCAGCGTTTAAGCATAATTGATTTTATCAAACTTGCATGTATCCCGGCCGGCTTCCGGCGCCACCGCGGCGGCGCCGCGCGCGGGAACGGTAAACGTTCGGTAAAACCAGTGCCAGGGCCGGCTAGTCTGAATAACGCGCCCTCCGCACCTGAAAGGCACTAGCTAAAATATCCGCAGCAGCTACACTATACCAAGAGCGTTGAACTGAATTCGAAAGTTCTCCGGAGGAAAGAAGAACTATGAAAGACCTGAAAGACATACTACTGATGACCTTGATCTCGGCGGCCGTGTTCTTGGGACTGGACAGCAGCAAGCACCGCGTCCCGGCCGACCTGCGCGACGCCGTGAGCGATGCCGGAGCAGCCGCTCAGGCGGCCGGGAACTCCCTTGCGGACATTAAGCCGCTCGCAGCCGCCGCGGCCGCCGCTGTCCCGGAAAACCATACAGCGTCGGAGCGGGCCGCTTATATCAAGGACGCCGAAGGCGAAGATGATGTTGTGATAAGCAGGATCTTTTATGACAGAAAGCTGGCCAAGGAAGAGCTGGCCCGGGAAGTAAGCAGGCTGAAAACAGCGGGGAACCCCATCCTTTTCTCCTGTCTTTTGAAAGAAACCGCGGGCGGGGTTTTTTATGTTATCAGGCTGGCCCCTGCCCAGGAAAGCGCCCCGCAGGCTGCGGCAACGGCCGATAAAGGCGAGGAAACTTACGTGAACGCTTTAAAGCAAGCCGCCGCTGACGCGGAGAGCGATTGCCGAAGGCTCCTGGCCGACAACAGGTAGGCGGGCGGCAGGTCCCGCAGTATCCGCCATAAAAAAAACCGGCGCCCGCGTTAGCGGACGCCGGTTTTAACATCCCGGTCTTTTTACTTCCAGGAGTTGGCGCCTTCCAGCAGCGGCGAGACCCTCGCCCAGCCGGCCAGCGCGGCTTCGCCCACGGGAACTTCGGTCTTGGAAGCCCTGTAGGCGATGGTGCTCAGGCCGAAGTTGACCACGGTGCCCATTTCGGAATAGGCTACGCGGAAGAAGCCGTTCTCGCCCCAGCCGGTATCCCAGCTGTTCTTAAGTATGAAATACTGCCCCTCGTCGTTGTAGCCCACCAGCAGGATGGCGTGGCCGCCCAGCTTTTTGCCGGTGGTATAGGAATAGACGCCGGTCTTGTAGTGCATGAAGTCCTCGTAGACCATCATGGCGGTGGGCAGCGGGCCGTATTTTATCAGGGCGGTCTTGATGGCCGTCAGATTTTTGGACACCGAGCCCCAGGCGCCTATTTTATAGGCCGAGGCCTGCCAGCCGGCGGCGGCTGTTGCGCAGGTGCCGTCGGTAGCCGTGTAAGGATAGGCCGCTTCCGGGGGCAGCCCGGTTTTCTGCAGGAAGCCCGCCGAAAGCTGGCCGCCGTTGCAGGAACCCGCCCCGCTGCAGGACACCATCACCTGCTCGGACAGGTCAAGGTCCACGCCAGGCGTGTTCTGTTTCAGCAGCGTATAAGCCTCAAGGCCGGCGGTCATGGCGAACGCCCAGCAGGAGCCGCATTTTTTCTGGTTGCGCGGCGCAGTAACATAGTTGCCGTTGGCGGCGCGCCAGTCGATGGAGGGCGGCAGCTCGGCCGCGGTCACCAGCTCGATGGGCTCCGCGTCCACCGTTTGGAAATTCAAGCCTACCAGGTATTTCCAGTCCTCGCGCGCGGACGAAACCGAGGTTTCGCCGGCGGTCCATTTGGCGCCGGCCTTCTTGATGGCGTCCTGGACGGTCTTTATCTGGTCTTTAACATCTCCGGACAGCGCCTGCTGGCTGAAAGCCGGCGCCGCGAACGACAGGGCGAAGAAAGCCGCCGCTAACGCTAAACCTTTCTGTTTCCTCATTAGTCATCTCCTTGAACTTCCCGGGAAATTATTTTCCTTAGGTAAGGGAGATTCTACCGCATGTATTGAGCAATGTCAAACAAAAACCCGCCCCGCGCCAAGGCGGCGGGCCGGGACTTTATTCATGGGGAAAACCGGGGGTCAGGCCTTAAAGCCGAGCTCTTTGGCGGCCTGCTGCTTTTTATCGGCGGGCAGGAAGGAGCCTTCCGCGGCGCATTTGAGCGTATACAGGAGCTCCGCCGGGGAAAGGCCCATTTCCCCCATGGCCAGCGCGTATTCCTTGTTCAGATGCGTATCCAGGATCTCGGGGTCGTCGGCTCCTATGGTGCAGCGCAGGCCGGCGGCTATGAATTTTTTCAGCGGGTGCGCCGCTATCGAAGGCACGGCGCGCGTAAGGTAATTGCTCCAGGGGTTGGTTTCGACGGTAATATCGGAATTCTTTATGCGCCGCATGGTCCTGCCGGTGCGGTCCTCGGCCGCCTTCACGCCGTGGCCGATGCGCCGCGGCGCCAGCGCCGTTATGGCCTCGGTTATCTGCGAATAGCGGCCCTCTTCACCGGAATGGACGGTCAGCGGGATGCCGGCGGCGTGCAGCTTCTTCACCGCTTCCTTATACAAAGAAGCCGGGTAGTCCGCCTCGCTGTCGGCCAGGTCGAAGCCTATCACGGAGCGCCGGTTCTTCACCGCGAAATCGATGGTCTTCAGGGCGGACTCCAGGCCGTGGCTGCGGGAGGCTATAACTATCACGCCGGCCACCATATTGCTGTTCTTCTCGAATTTCTGGACGGTGGCGTTGATCAGGTCCTGCGCTTTCTGCCAGTCCAGCCCGCGGGCCTTAAGCATGAAGTCCGGGCTGTAGCGCAGCTCGAGCAGGCGGATGTTCTCCTTTTTATAGGCGTCCTCGAGGGCTTCGAAGGTTATGCGCTCCACCGCCCCGTAGGAAACGAACGAAGCCTGCGCCATTTTGAACATCCCAAGCACCGCCGCCAGCGTAGCGCCGGGCGCGCGCAGTTTGTACAGCCGGTCCAGCCCGGCGGGGTCGAAAGTAGGCAGCGGCAGGCCGTGCCTGCGGGCCAGGTCGAGCACGGTGCCCACGCGCACGCAGCCCTCGATGTGCCGGTGCAGCTCGGCCTTGGGCATGGCCGCTATCTTTTTTTCGGTTTCGTTCATGGGCTGCCCGCGGCGCGCGGCCGGGGCTCAGGGCGCTTTTACTTTGCTGGTGTCGAACTTGCCAACCACGCCCGCCACCGACGGGTTGTTCATCAGCGTGGTTAAAGTGGCCGGGTTGGACATGGCCATGGCCACCAGCTGCGGGTTGGAGGAGATCAGGTCGGCTATGGCGTCGGGGTCCTTCATCAGCGCCTGCGCCGCCGGGGTCTGCAGCATGGCGCCCACCAGGCCGCTGGAGGCCACGGCGCTCACTATGGCGGGATTGCTCATGGCGGCCTTGACCACCGGGTTGTTGAGGAAATTGGCCGGCCCGCCGCTTTTCAGGTAATTGGCCAGGCCCTGGGCGCTGCCGGTGGCGGCTTTCACGGTGCCGCGCGACATGAAGCCGTTGATCACGAATTTATTGTTAAGCAGCGCCTTCACTACCCCGGGGTTGTCCATAGCTTTGCCCACGGCATAGGTAAGGTAACCTTTCTGCACCCCAAGCCCCGCCTGCTTTTTAGCCGCTTCGGGCGGCACGGCCGCCTGCGCGGGCTGAGCGTCCTCCCGGGCCTGCTGCTCGGCCTCGCGCGCGGCGGCCTTTTCCCGCGCGTCGGCGGCCGCCCGCGCGGCCGCGTACTCGCGGTCGGAATCGCCGGGCTTGCCCATGCGGTAGCGCACCGTAAGGGCCTGGTCGTTGAGGTTGGGGTCGGAGCTTACTTTGGCCTGTTTTTTTATCTCCCCTTCGTCGGTATTGAAAACGTTGGCCTCTTCCTTGGAAAGGGCCATATCCCCCGAGTTAAGCTTCATGGTCCATTTTACCAGCGGTATGGCCACAAGTATACAGACCGGGATAAAATAGATCCAGAATTTACTGCCCGCTCTTTTATGTTCTTCGTCCATATGAATGGTGCCGCCTGTGCCGTTTATTTTATAGCCAGCGCGCCCACGTATTTATTGTACCGGGCGCGGATCTCGTGTTTGGAAAGCCTGCCCACGCGCTTCACGCTGAAATCCTCCACGCTGAACGAGGACATAACTATGCCGTACGACATGGCCCGCCTCAGAACGTTGAAATTCTTCCAGTCCGGCGCGGCGGCCAGGTAGCCCATGAAGCCGCCGGCGAAAGTATCGCCCGCGCCGGTGGGGTCCACAACTTTCTCTATCGGGTGGGCCGGGATGGAGAACACCTCGCCGCCGTAGAACAGCATGGCGCCGCTGTCGCCGCGCTTCACCACTATGGCGCGCGGCCCCATGCGCATTATCAGCCTGGCGGCCTTTATAAGATTGTATTCCCCGGTAAGCTGGCGTGACTCTTCCTCGTTGACGAACAGGAGGTCCACTTTTTTCAGCAGGGCGACCAGCGACTTTTTCTTAAGGGTTATCCAGTAATTCATCGTGTCGCAGGCCACCAGCCTGGCCTTGGGCATCTGCGCCAGCACCCCGCGCTGCAGGTCGGGGTCGATGTTGGCCAGGAACAGCACGCCGCATTCGTTGTGGCTCCCGTTCAGTTTGGGCTGAAAATGCTGGAAAACGTTAAGCTCGGTGGCGATGGTGATGGCGTTCTTGAAATCGCGGTCGTACCTGCCCTTCCAGTGGAAGGTCTTGCCCGGCAGCACCTGCATTCCCGCCAGGCAGATGTTGCGGCGCGTCAGGAACCGGCGGAACGGGGCGGGGAAATCCTCGCCCACCACGCCCACCATCTTCACGGGAGTGAACTGAGAAGCTGAAAGCGAAAAATGCACGGCCGAGCCGCCCAGCGCCCGGCTGGTACTGCCGTGTATGGTCCGCACCGAATCCAGCGCAACAGAACCGACCACCAGGATTGTGTTTTTCATGGTTGAACGTTTAGCTCCCTGAAATTCCCACGGCCCCGCCTATCTGCTTATAATATCAAAAACCCCGGCGGCGCTCAAATTTTTAAAGCCCGGCCCGTCCTTAACTCCGCCTCAGCCCTGCCTTGCCCCATCCGAGCGAACATAAGCCCGCGGTGTCCTGCGAAAGCGGCTGCGGCCTGTCTGGCGCCGCGGCTTTTTTTATATCATAGCGGTGAAAGAGTTTTCCAGGGAACGGGGAGGCGGGATGGAAACTGAAAAAGAGCTTCTTACGATAATAGTGCAGCGCAAGGACGGCGAGAAAGTGCTGGACGCCGCCCTGAAGGCTGGCGCCGCGGGAGCCACTTATTATTATGGCAGGGGAAAAGGCGTCAGGAGATCGGAAGACACACGTCTGAACTCCAGTCACTTCCTGCTATCTCGTATGCCGT
>CAIRNJ010000102.1 GCA_903879915.1 uncultured Elusimicrobia bacterium | reverse complement strand
TTTAAGGACCGCATCAACATCAAGGCTGCTCAACTCCCTGGCAAGCGGGGAATCCTTATCCAGCGCCTTTACCGCGTCCATCACAGCCGGCAGCTCTTCATACTCCGCCTTTACCAGCGCGGCGCCGCGCAGGGCGGTCTTGGGATCGGTGGCCACCACGGCCGCCACCTGTTCTCCGACGAAGCGCACGGTGTCGGTGGCAAAGACGTAGCGGTCGTTCATGTACAGCCCGAACTTCTGCGTGAAATTGCGGCCTGTGACCACTTTGACCACGCCGTGAAGCTTCTCCGCTTTGGTGATGTCAATGGACTTTATCCTGGCATGCGCGAAAGGGCTTTCCACCAGCGCCGCGTACAGCAGGCCGGGCCCGAACTCAAGATCGTCGGTATATTTGGCGGCGCCCGTTATCTTTTCCCAGCCGTCCACGCGCAGCACGGACTTGCCGACCACGTCCAGCCCTTCGGCTGCCTTGTGCGGTTTTACGCCTTTCCGGGGTTTGGTGATAAGTTTCTGCAGGTCCATAGTTACCTCTCAATTTGTACGCTGACAGTTATTCCGGAACAACTGCGCCCGGAGCGGCTTATTTCTTTCCGCGGGCCCGCACCGGGGCCGCGGCGGCGCAGGAGGCCATGCTGAAGCGCACCTGCGGGGGGGACTTGACGGAACCCTGGCCGAAAACTCCGGACTGGGCGCACTGGCCGGCCTCTACGGGCCGCGCCTCTATCTTTACGTTGTCCAGCGTCATCTGGTACCTGGGGTCGCCCCGCCACGTTCTGCGCACGTCGGCCCTCACCGGGGCGTAGCCCACGAACGCGTCGTTGACGAATATCTTCGCGCCGGGCGGGTCGGTGACGATATCCACCGTCTCGTCCACGAAATACTGCTGCTGCGCCGGCTGGCCGGCGGCGCCGTCCAACCCGCGTTTCATCCCGCCCTGCGGCAGGGCGCACGACGAAAGCGTTACAGAAACAGCGAGCAGCAGAACTGTTTTCATGGTCGTTCTTCCGGTTTATTTTCCTTTTACCGTTTCTTCTATAGCCGCCACTATGGGCTCGTAGCCGGTGCAGCGGCAGAGGTTCCCGGCTATGGCCTCTTTGATGTCATGCGCGGTAGGTTTGGAATTCTTTTCGAGCAGCTCGGTGGCGGAGAGGATCACGCCCGGGGCGCAGAACCCGCACTGGAAAGCGTTCTTCTCGTGGAACTTTTTCTGGAGCTTCTGGGTCCATTTGCGTGTATTGGCGCCCTCGAGCGTGACGATCTCCGCCCCGTCGGCCTCCACCGCCAGCGCCAGGCAGGAGCGCACGGCCCTGCCGTCCATCAATATCGTGCAGGTGCCGCAGTCGCCGCGGTCGCAGCCTACCTTGGGGCTCTTGATCCCCAGCTTGCCCCGCAGCACGTCCAGCAGCACGTCGCTGGGTTCTACCGCCAGCGCCACTTTCTCGCCGTTCAGCTTGAACTGGATATTATGTATTTTCATTTAAACGGCTCCTTAACAGATATTGTCCGTCCCGTATCCGGGACCTTTCCCGAACAGGCGGGCCACGGCGGTCTCCAGCGCGCGGCCCAGCATCACCTGCGTCATATGCAGGCGGTATTCCTTGGAGGAGCGGATATCGCTGATCGGGCAGACCTCTTCGAGTAGCGCGGCCTTGGCCTTAAGCAGCAGTTTTTCTCCGAGCTTGTTGCCGTTGAGCACCGCCTCTGTTTTAGGACAGCGGGCGGGCTTGGGCCCCAGCGCGCAGAAGGCCACGCGGTAGGTGTTGTCGGCGAACGCCAGCGCGGCGATGCCGCCCTGCGCCAGGTCCTCGCCCTCGTAGCGGGAAAGTTTCATATAGCAGCCGGCGTGCTTTTGAGCCGGCAGCTTCAGTTCCACGGCCGTGACTATTTCCTCCGGCAGCAGGGCCGTGCGTTTGGGCCCGGTGAACCATTCGGCTATGGGAATGCGGCGCGCGCCTTTTATGCCGAGGGTGAGCACCTCGGCGTCGTAGACCGCCAGGGCCGGCGCGGAATCCGCGGACGGCACAGCCGAACAGATATTCCCGGCCACGGTGGCGCGGTTGCGCACGCCGCCCGAGGCCACGGTCCCGGCCGCCTCCCACAGCAGCGGGAATTTGCTTTTTATGATCGGGGATTCCAGAAGTTCGGTGAAAGTTACCCGCGCCCCTATATGCAGCGTGCCGCCTTTCAGCGTCAGGCCGGCCAGTTCGCCCAGTGCTTTTATATCCACCACTACCTCGGGCCGGGCAAGGTTCTCCTTGAGATGCACTATCAGGTCGGTGCCGCCGGCCAGCGCCCTGGCTTTCTCACGGTAAAGCGAAAAAACATGGAGCGCTTCGTCCATGTCCTTCGGCTTGACGTATTCGAATTCTGTCGTTATCGGCATAGTTACCTCCGGAAATAAGTCGAGGGCCGGGGTCGGGAACCTGGGGCCGCGGACAGCTGCGCTGACTCCCGGCTTCCGACTCCCGGCTCCCGGGTTTCGTTACGCCGTCCAGGCTACCACGCGCCCCATGGCGGATTCCAGTTCCATCCCTTTCAGCGGGAAGAAGCCCAGCCAGCAGCGCTTGTTGGAAAGCTTGTCTATTTCGCCGCCGATGTTCTCGGCGTGGACCAGGCGTTTGGGGAACAGCTTCAGGTGCATGACCTGGTAATAAATATCCTGGGGGAAGAGCTCGTCCCATTTCTTGCCGTAGTTTGCCACCAGCTTGTTCTCGGCTTCCACGAAGAGCTTCGGGTGCCAGTTGCGGATGATGGTGTTCATCGGGTGGTCGGCCGAGCCGCAGTCCACTCCTATCCATTTGAACTTCATGTCCAGCGCCCATTTATGGAAGCGGGGGCCCGGCCCGGGGTGCTTGCAGAAATAGCGCACCTCGTCGCAGGTCCCTTTTTCGTACCAGGCGTACTTGTGATAGCCGGTATTGATGATCAGGATGTCGCCCTTGCGGATGTCGGCGCGCTTCATCAGCAGTTCCGGCTCGTACAGGTCGTAATCGCCCACGTCCCTGGAAATGTCGGCCACCACGGCGTTGCCTATCCATTCTTTCATAGGCACTTCGCCGATGGTGCGGCCGGCGCTGTAAAAATGTATCTCGCCGTCCATGTGCGTGCCCACGTGGTTGGAGGTGGTCATGATCTGGCCGTTGGCGCCCTGCCCCATGTGCGCGCCGGCTATGCGCTTGAAATACTGCAGGCCGAGCGGCATGTAGCTGGGCCAGGGGGGGGTATGTATGCTCAGCGGCTGGGTAAGGTCGTACATTTTGGCACCAGCCATTAATTTCATAAAGTCATTGGGTTTCATTGTAATTCCTCCGGGTTCGGCCCGGCCGCCGGGCCGCGCTCTTCCTATCTAAAAATTCTAACAAATGCGGGGGGGCAAATAAAGGAAAAAGGCCGCCGGTCCGAAAGGCGGCCGCGCGCGGAAAAAAAGCGGCTGTCCGTTACGGCCGGCCGGCTTCTTAGTCCGAATGGTCCGGATACAGTTTTCTGGCGCACGCCTGGCAGAGGCCGTGGGTAAGATTGGCTTCAGGGAGATGCTTCTTCAGATAGATCTCGATGCTTTCCCACTGACCGTCCTCATTGCGGATCTTCTTGCAGGCGGCGCAGATGGGCAAAAGCAAACGCAGCTCGATAAGCTCCGAGATATCCTCTATGACCAGCAGGGAATACCGCTTCCCCTCCAAAGTGAATACGGAGGCTGAAACCAGGGCGGGAATGCGCAAGGTTTTTTTGCCGGCCTTTACGGAGATATCAGTGCGCCGGCGGCGCACCGCCTTCCCGGCAAAAACGTCGTTGACCGCGTTGCGCACCGCGCAGTCGCCGCAGCTGGGGCCCCGGCCGCAGCCGGCCGGCACGTCCTCGGAGTGGATGCAGCGCATTATCGTCCCGGCGCGGTCGCCGTAGATCTTCTCGCCCTTCAGCAGCGCCCTGGCGGCGTTATTGCGGTAAAAGACGCGGACGTCTTCGTCGACCACCAGCAGGATGGAAGGAACGGCGTCCAAAGCGCCGCGCATGAAAACCGCGTTATTGAACAGATCGTCCATATGGTTATTTTATCTCCGCCCTGAGTTCCTTAAGCCTGGCCGGCACCTCGGCCAGTTTCCAGCGCACCGCGGCCTTTTCCGCGCGGCGCTTGAATTCGCATTCTCCGTTCCGGAGCGTTTTGGAGCTGACCACCACGCGCCAGGGCAGGCCTATCAGGTCGGCGTCCTTGAACTTCACCCCGGGGCGCTCGTCGCGGTCGTCCCAGAGGGCTTCCATGCCCTCCGCTTTTACGGCCGCGTAGACCGCGGCTGAGGCGTCCGCCACGGCCTGGTCCGCGCTCTCGATGCTGATCAGCGAGAACTCGAAAGGGGCTATGGAGGGGGGCCAGATTATGCCCCAGTCGTCGTGCCCGGCCTCTATGGCGGCGGCCGCGGTGCGGGTGACGCCTATGCCGTAGCAGCCCATCACCATAGGCAGCTCCTTCTGGTGCTCGTCGACGAAGTTGCATTTGAGCGGCCCGGAATACTTGGTGCCCAGCTTGAAGGTCTGCCCCACTTCTATGCCCCGCGTGAAGGCCAGCGGCTTGGCGCATTTCGGGCAGAGGTCGCCGGCCGCGGCCGCGTGGATGTCGGCGAAAGCGTCAGGGGCGTAGTCGCGGCCCAGGTTTATGCCGGTGGCGTGAGTGTCGTTCCTGTTGGCGCCGGAAACGCCGTTAAAAACGTTCTTCAGCGCGTGGTCGGCTATGACCTTCGAGAGCGGCTTCGTGTCCTTGGCGGGAACGTACCGGTTCTTTATGTCCACCGGGCCGGCAAAGCCGGCGGGGCAGCCCGCTATGGCCTCGTAAATGTGCGCGGGGGCTTTTTCAAGTTCCCTGGCGCCGAGGAAACGGCGCAGCTTGTTTTCGTTAAGTTCATGGTCGCCGCGCACCAGCGCCAGCACCGGCTCTCCGTCCGCAAGGAAGAACAGGGTCTTGATGAATTGTTTCGGGTTCATCTTAAGGAACCCGGCTACGTCCTCTACGGTATAGCGGCCTGGTGTAGGAACTTCCCGCACCGGTTCCAGCCTGGCGGGGTCGGCCCGGCGGGCCGGGGCTTCGGACACTTCGGCCTTCTCGGTATTGGCGGCGTAGCCGCATTCGCAGAGGGATATCTCCGCCTCGCCGGTATCGGCCAGCACCATGAACTCGTGGGAATGGCTGCCGCCGATAGGGCCGCTGTCGGCCTCCACGGCCTTGAAGTCCAGGCCGCAGCGGGTGAAGATCCTTTCGTACGCGCCGTAAAGTATGCCGTACCATTTCTGCGCGTCCTCGTCGGAGGCGTGGAAGGAGTAGGCGTCCTTCATCAGGAACTCGCGGGAGCGCATCACGCCGAAGCGGGGGCGGATCTCGTCGCGGAACTTCAGGCCGAACTGGTAAAGCAGGAGAGGCAGCTGCCGCCAGGAGCCGACGTCCCGGCGCACCATATTGGTTATCACTTCCTCGGCCGTAGGGGCGAAACAGAACTCGGACTCCTTGCGGTCGGCGAGGCGTAGCAATTCCTTGCCGTAGACCTGCCAGCGGCCCGTTTCCATCCAGAGTTCCTTGGGCTGTATCACCGGCAGCCGCACTTCCTGGCCGTCCACGCGGTTCAGCTCTTCGCGCACTATATTCTCTATTTTCTGCAGCACGCGCAGGCCCAGCGGCAGCCATTCATAGATGCCGCTGGCGAGCTTGCGTATCATGCCGGCCCGGAACATCAGCTTCACGGACACATTGTCCGCGTCCTGCGGCGCCTCGCGCAGCGTGGGGAGAAAATATCTGGAAAGCTTCATCTGGACCTGCCTGCCGGGCCCGCCGGCCCCTATTTGGAATTTCGTATCTTGCGTATAACTTCGTTGACCCACTCGGATTCTTTCACTACCCGGATCTGCTTGCCTTTCTCTATCCAGACGCCGCGGCCTTTGCCGCCGGCCACGCCGAAGTCGGCGGAGCGGGCCTCGCCGGGGCCGTTGACCACGCAGCCCATCACGGCTATCTTCAGGCCCTCGGCGTCCTTGCGCAGGTTGCTGTCGGCATAGATCCGTTCCTCGAGCTCGTGGATCACCTTCCCCACGTTCACCTGGCAGCGGCCGCAGGTGGGGCAGGACACCAGGTCGGGGCCGTAACGGCGCAGGCCCAGGCATTTGAGTATCTCGTAGGCGGCGCGCACCTGCATGGCGGGGTCTTCGGTAAGCGAAACGCGCACGGTATCGCCTATGCCGCGCCCCAGCAGCGAGCCGATGCCCAGCGCGGACTTCACCGTGCCGGCCAGGAAGCTGCCCGCCTCGGTCACGCCGAGATGGAGGGGAATGTCCGACTTGGCGGCGAAAAGGGTATTGGCCAGCACGGTGCGCTCTATGTCGTCGGCCTTCAGGGAAACCACTATGGCGCGGAAGTCCAGCCGCTCCAGCGCCCGCACCTCGTCCAAAGCCTCGCGCACCATCAGCCGGGCCCATTGCGCCGGGGTCCAGCGCGGTTTGGGCGTCTCTTTCAGCGCCTTGAGCGAACCGGCGTTCACGCCAATGCGTATCGCTACGCCCGCCGACCTGCAGGCGCCGACGACCTCTTTAACTTTGTCGCGCTCGCCTATATTCCCCGGGTTTATGCGCACCTTGTCCACGCCCTGGCGCACGGCTTCCACCGCCAGGCGCCAGTCGAAATGGATGTCCGCCACCAGCGGGATGGAAATGGCGCGCTTGATGCGGCCCAGGTTCAGCGCGGCGTCCATATCGGGCACGGCCACGCGGATCAGCTCGCAGCCGGCCGCTTCGAGGCGGCGTATCTGGTCTACCGTCGCTTTCAGGTCGCGGGTGTCGGTATTGCACATCGACTGCACGGAAATGCGGCTGCCCCCGCCGATGGGAACGCTGCCGGCTTTAACAAGACGGGTTTTACGGGGTTTGCCCGGACGGAGATCTTCCTTCATGCCTACTTGTCCCCGCCGGCAGGCACGGCCTGCGCGGCCGCCGCGGCCTTCTTCGCGTCATGGGAGGTCTTTATGCGCATCAGGTCGCTGTAGGTGGCGAACAGCAGGATGGTCATCAGCAGGCCGATGCCGGCGCCGTTGACGTATTTCATTATCACCGGAGTTATGCGGCGCCTGAATACGCCTTCGAACACGAAAAGCACCGCCCAGCCGCCGTCCAGCAGCGGGATGGGCAGCAGGTTGAAGAAGCCGACCGCCACCGAGATAAGCCCGATCAGGAAGATCAGGTCGGCCAGCCCGGTGTGGGCGGCCTTGCTGACGATGTTCACGATGCCTATGGGCCCGGCCAGGTCGGGCTTCTGGCGCTTGGTGATATTCGCGGACAGCGTCTTAACGGTGAAAGCGGTCCAATACCAGCACTGGTGCAGGCCCATGGCCAGGCCTTTGAACGCCGGGACGCTCTTGTAATATACTTTCCGGGCCACGCCTATCGCTCCCTGCGCGGCGTCGCCGGGGGCGGGGCGGGGCACAAGCTTCACCGCGGTCTCCGCCGTGCCGCGGCGGTAGACGATGGTGATCTCCCGGCCGAGGCTCGAGCGGATGGCCGACGCCATGACGTCCCAGGAGGCGACCTCCGTGCCGGCCACTTTAAGGATGCGGTCCCCGTTCTTCAGGCCGGCGGCTTCGGCGGGGGAACCGGCGGTTATCTCGTCCAGCACGGGCTCGTCAGAGGGGGTAGGCTCTCCCACGGTCAGGATAACGCCGGAGAAAAGAGCGAACGCGAGCAGATAGTTCATCGCTGGCCCGGCCAGGACCACGCCAAGCCTGACGTACCAGGGCTTGGCGAAATACATGTCAGGGGCCGGCACGGCGGAAGCCCCGGGGCCCTCCGCCGGCTTTTCCTGCCCGCCGGTCTCTTCCTCGAGATCCTCGCCGGCCGGTTTCACGTAGCCGCCGAGAGGGATCAGCCTTACGGAATAATGCGTATCGCCACGGGTAAAGCCCAGCAGCTCCTTGCCGAAGCCGAAAGAGAACGCGTCGACCCTTATGCCGACGAGCTTGCATACTATGAAGTGGCCGAACTCGTGCAGGAAAATAACCAGCCCGAAAGTGAACAGTACGGCTATTATAGATATGATCATTATTACCTCTTCTTGACGTATTCCGAGATGCCGGAAGCCTTCTGGCGCGCCCAGCTGTCAGCCTCCACCGCGCCGGCCAGCGTAAGCTTCGAGACCGGGCCGCACGCGGCGAGCACGCGCTCCACCACGCGGGGGATATCGGTGAATTTAAGAGCTCCGTCGAGGAACAGCTGCACCGCCACTTCGTTGGCCGCGTTGAGGGCCGCGGGGTAAAGCCCGCCCTTGCGGGCCGCGCAGAACGCCAGCTCCAGGCACGGGAACCGGTGAAAATCCGGCTTGAAGAAATCCAGCCGCGACAGCTTGATAAGGTCCAGCGGATGCACCAGCGAGCGGACCCGCCGCGGCCAGGTCAGCGCGTACTGTATGGGCAGCTTCATGTCGGGCAGCGACAGCTGGGCGAGCACGGAGCCGTCATTGAATTCTACGCCCGAATGGATCACCGACTGCGGGTGTATCAGCACCTGTATCTTCGAAATGGGCAGGGAGAACAGATTCTGTATCTCTATGGCCTCCAGCCCCTTGTTCATCAGGGTGGCGGAATCTACCGAGATCTTGGGGCCCATGTTCCAGCGCGGATGCTTCAGCGCCTGGGCGGGGGTGACGGCGGCCAGCGACTTTTTGACGGAGTAAAAAGGGCCGCCGGAAGCGGTAAGAAAAACGCGCGACACGGCCTGGTCGTATTCTCCGGGCTTCACACCGGCCAGGCACTGAAAAATAGCCGAGGGCTCGGAATCCACCGGGATCAGCGCGGCCTGCCAGCGCCGGGCCTCCTGCATCAGCAGGGCGCCGGCCATGATCATCGGCTCCTTGTTGGCCAGGGCGATATGCTTGGAGGCGCGGATGGCGGCCAGCAGCGGGGCCAGTCCCACCGCCCCCGTCACGGCGCTGAGCACTATGTCCGCTTCTGCCAGGGAGGCCATTTCCGCCAGGCCTTCGACGCCGGGCGGGAGCAGCCGCACGCCGCGCGGGACATCGGCGCTGAACTCTTTCCAGGCGGCGTAATCGAAGACCGCCACGCAGGCCGGCCGGAATTCCCGGACCTGGCGGCGCAGCGCAAGCAGGTTCGAATTGACGGTAAGGCCCAGGACCCGCCAGCCGGGCCCCAGTTTTTTCATTGCAAGCAGCGCGTTGGCGCCTATGGAGCCCGTAGAGCCCAGTATGACTACGTTTTTCATTATCTGGTGAACACCGCGTAATAATAGATCACCGGGGCGAGGAAGATATAGGAGTCGAAGCGGTCGAGGATCCCGCCGTGGCCCGGCAGCAGGTTCGACGAGTCCTTGGCGCCCACCGCGCGCTTGAGCATGGACTCGGCGATGTCGGAAAGCTGGCCGAAGACGCCTATCAGCACGCCGGCGCCGGCCGCGGAATAGGGCGAGATCAGGCCGCCGGAAAGCTTCGCTATGCCCAGGGCGGTGGCTATGGCCGCGATGAACCCGGCCGCGGCCCCTTCCCAGGTCTTTTTAGGGCTGATGGAGGACAGCTGCCGCCGGCCCATGGATTTGCCGAAAAAGTAAGCCGCCGTATCCATCACCCACACCGTGACGATAAGCAGGAAGGTGAGCGCCATCCCGTCGGGCCGCAGGCCGCGGATGGCTATCAGGTGGAACATGCACCAGGAGATCATGAAGATGCCCAGCAGCGTAAGCCCGATGCGCTCCAGATATTTCTGCGCGGAGAACAGCTCATAGGACATCACTCCGATGACCGTCAGCGCGATGAAGAAGCCGGTGAAATTATCCCCGCCGGCCTGCGCCGCGGAATAATGGTCGAAATAAAGGGCGGCCGGCAGCAGCAGGCCGAACAGGAACAGAGAGGGGACCTGTACGGGCTTGGAGCCGATCTTCATCAGCGTGGCGTATTCGTACAGGGAAAGGAAGATTATGGCGAATACGAAAACCGCGTAGGCCGGGCCGCCGGCCCGGATAAGCAGCACTACCGCGGGGATGCCGAACAACGCCGTCATGACTCTGGGTAATAGCATCAGGTTCCTTTCCTCCGTTCTCTTTCCTGGTAGGCGCTCAGCGCCTTCAGCAGTTCTTTCTCCCTGAAATCCGGCCAGAGCGTATCGGTGAAGTAGAACTCGGAGTAGGCCGTCTGCCAGAGCAGAAAATTGGAAATGCGCATCTCCCCCGAAGTGCGTATCAGCAGGTCGGGGTCGGGCAGCGGCGCGGTCTGCAGCAGCCCGGAGAAAGTCTTCTCGTCGAGGTTCTTAAGCCCGGCGGCCAGCGCCCGGTTGGCGGCGTCGAGTATCTCCTGGCGGCCGCCGTAATTAAGGGCGATGTTGAGCGTCATGCCGGTATTGGCCGCCAGGCGCGCTTCGGCGGCGCGCAGCGCGAGGCGGGCAGGCTTCGGCAGTTCGTCTACGCGGCCGCTGTACATAAGGCGTATGCCTTCCCTGTCCAGTTCGTCCGCGTACGCGGTGATGGTCCTTTTCAGCAGGAACATCAGCGCGGCCACTTCCAGCTTCGAGCGCCGCCAGTTCTCGGTGGAGAAAGCGTAAATGGTCAGGGCCTTAATGCCGGCGCGGCTGGCGGCGCGCACCACCGCGTGAACTGACTTCACGCCGGCGCGGTGCCCGGCCACCGCGGGCAGGCCGCGCTGTTTAGCCCAGCGCCGGTTGCCGTCCATGATCACGGCCACGTGGGCCGGCAGGCGGGCGGGATCGAGTGTATTGGCGTTTTGCGCGACAGACATTTTCAGATATGTGCCCGGCGCGGCGCGGAGCTCCGCGCCCTGCGCCGGCGGCCGGGAGCCTCAGACCGTAAGCAGTTCTTTTTCTTTCGCGGCTACGACATCGTCCACGTTCTTGACGTAAGCGTCGGTGTGCTTCTGCACTTCTATCTCGTAGCGCTCGAGATCGTCCTCGGTCACCTCGCCGGCTTTCTGCGCCTTTTTTATCTTCTCAAGCACCTCGCGGCGGATATTGCGCATCTGCACGCGGGAATCCTCTCCCATGTTGTGCACTATCTTGACCATCTTCTTGCGCTGGTCCTCGGTCATAGGGGGGAGGTTTATGCGTATCACTCCGCCGTTGCGGGAGGGGGAGGAGCCGAAATCCATCTTGTTAAGCTCCGCCTCTATGGCGTCGAGCGCGCCGGCGTCCCAGGCCCTGACCTCGAGGGTGCGGGGCTCGGGGACGGAAACGGAGGCCACCTGCTTGAGCGGCACCCTGGAGCCGTAATACTCCACCTGTATGGAGTCCAGCAGCTGCGGGTTGGCCCGGCCGGTACGCAGCGAAGTGAGCTCCCTTTTAAATTTATCGACTTTCTCCAGCATTTCCATCTCCGCGCCGGAAATGATATCGGCAATGGATGATTCGGCCATAAAAGATCCTCCTGTCCGCGCAGCGGGCTTACGACCCCGCCGGACATTGATAATTATATTATATTTCGAGTGCAGGATTGGACGCCCCGGCCGGGGCGCTTACCGCTTTTCGGCCGCCACTGCGTCTTCCACCAGCCCGCAGATTATATGGGCGGCCAGGATATGCATTTCCTGTACGCGCGGCGTATCCGTCTCGGGCGCCAGGAAAGCCAGGTCGCAGTACTCCAGGATAGCCCCGCCGTTCCTGCCCGTGAAGCCGACGGTAAGCATGCCTGCCGCCCGGGCCTGCTTCACTGCGGCCAGCACGTTGGGGCTGGAGCCGGAGGTGGAGATGGCGAGCAGCGCGTCGCCGCGCCGCCCCAGGGCCTCCACCTGGCGCGAAAAAATACTGTCGAAACCGTAGTCGTTGCCCACGCAGGTAAGCACGGAGGTGTCGGTGGAAAGGGCCACCGCGGCTATGGCGCGGCGCTCTTTCTTGAAGCGGCCCACGAATTCGCCAGCTATGTGCTGGCTGTCGGCGGCGGAGCCGCCGTTGCCGCAGATCAGGATCTTTCCGCCGGCCAGCGCCGTGGCGGACAGCGCGGCGGCGATGGCTTTTATAGCGGAAGTATCCGCGGCCAGGGCGGCCGCTGCCTGCTGATGCATCCGGATAGCGAGAGATATTTTATCTTCCATAGGTCACTCGTGGCGTATGAGGGTGCCGGTCTTCGCGCCGGCCATCGCCTTGCGGATGTTGCCCGCCGTATGCAGGTTGAAGACCAGTATCGGGATGCTGTTCTCCATGCAGAGCGTCAGCGCGCTGGCGTCCATGAACTTCAGGCCTTTGCTGATGGCGGACATATAGGTGATGTCCTTTATCAGCTTCGCCTTCGGGTCTTTCTTGGGGTCGCCGGTGTAAACGCCGTCCACCTGCGTGGCCTTGAAAATAACGTCCGCGTTTATTTCGGCCGCGCGCAGGGCCGCCGCGGTATCGGTGGTGAAATAGGGATTGCCGCTGCCGCCGGCGAAGATCACCACGCGGCCCTTTTCAAGATGGCGCATGGCGCGGCGCCGTATGAAAGGCTCCGCGAGGCGGGAGATCTCGATGGCGGTCTGCACGCGGGTGGAGACGCCCTCGTGCTCCAGCGCCGACTGCAGCGCCATGGCGTTTATGATGGTGGCCAGCATCCCCATGTTGTCGGAAGTGACGCGGTCTATCATGCCGTGGCCGTCGCGCGCGCCGCGCCAGATATTGCCGCCGCCGATAACGATGGCGAGCTGCGTGCCGCGCAGCCGGGCCTTGGCTATCTCTTTGGCGATATAGGTGAGGGAGGCGGGGTTGATGGAACGGCCGTCTCCGGCGCTGCCCAGCGCTTCGCCCGAGAGTTTAAGAAGGACGCGCTTGTACATGTTTGCCCCTTTAGTACCCCAAAAGCCCGGGGCGGGGGGAGGCGGCGCGGAGCGCCGCTCCCCGTTCCCGGTCCGTTAGTTCACTCAATGCCGACGAGATAGCAATGGAACCGCTTTACGGTCACGTTGCCGCCCAGCTTCGCGGAAAGGTTCTTTACGACCTGCGCCACCGTCACTTTGGAGTCGCGTATGGAAGCCTGCTCGAGGAGGCAGGATTCCTGGAAATACTTGTTAACGCGGCCTTCCAGCATCTTCTCCATGGCTTCGGGCGGTTTGGCCTTGTAGGGCTTGCCGAACTCGGCGGCCTTGGCCTTGGCGTCCTCTTCGTCCTTGATCATCTTGGCGCGGTAGATCTCGCGCTCCTTGGCCACCACGTCGGCGTCAACTTCTTCGCGGCGCAGGAACTTGGGGGACATGGCCACGCTCTGCATGGCCAGCTCTTTGGCCAGGGCTTCCAGCTCGGGCCTGGCGGCGGCGAGGTTCCCGTCGAAGCCTATTTCCACGAGGGCGCCTTTGCGGTTGTCGGAGTGCACGTAGTAGTTGGCGGCGGAATCGGTACCGGTGCTGTACACCACGCCGCGGCGTATCTGCATGTTCTCGCCCATCGTGATGGCGATGGCCTGCAGGCGCTCTTTGGCCGCCGCGCTCTCGGCCGGGTTGGCCAGCGCCGCGTCGGTAAGCATATCCTGCGCCAGGGTCCCGGCGAAATTGATAACGGCCGGGTTCTTGGCCACGAAATCCGTCTCACAGTTTATCTCGATGAAAGAGCAGGTTTTGCCGTCGGCGGAGGTCTTGGCCACCACGACGCCTTCCTTCATGGTGCGCCCGGCGCGCTTGGCGAGCCCGGCCAGACCTTTCTTGCGGAGGAGTTCCACCGCCTTGGCCAGGTCTCCGGCGGATTCGTTAAGGGCGCTTTTGCAGTCCATTATGCCCGCGCCTGTCTGGGCTCTGAGGTCTCTCACCTGTTCGCTGGTTATTGCCATGTTCGTTCTCCTTAAGGTCTGATAGGGGGTATTAAAAAGGGGGCGCCGCGTTTAAGCCGCGCCCCCCGTACTGCGGAAAAGTCAGTTACTCTTCGGTCCTGACGGTTTCGGGAGCGGCCTGCTCGGAGGTTTCGGTCTCCGGGGCGGGTTCCTCCATCGGCTGCCCGCCGGCCTCGGCGATCTGCTGCTCGCTGGCGGACAGAGCCTCGGCTTCCTGGGTCTGCTGGTGGGCGGCGGCCTTCTCGGCCTCCGCTTCGGCGCGTCCGTCGATGATGGCGTCGGCCATGGCGGCGCAGAAAAGCCGTATGGAACGGGCCGCGTCGTCGTTGCCCGGCACGGGCCAGTCAAGCATATCGGGGTCGCAGTTGGTGTCGCAGACGCCGACCACCGGGATGCCCAGTTTGCGGGCTTCGCGCAGGGCGTTGCCTTCCATTATCGGGTCCACGATGAACACGATGTCGGGCAGCGAGCGCAGGCCGCGTATGCCGCTGAGCAGTTTTACCAGGCGGGCTTTCTCTTTGGAAAGGCGGGAGACTTCTTTCTTGGACATGACCTTGAAAAGGCCGTCGGTCTCGAATTTCTCGAGCTCCTCGAGGCGCTTCAGCGACTTGCGCAGCGTTTCGAAGTTGGTCAGGGTGCCGCCCAGCCACTTCTCGTACACGCAGGAGACGTCGGAGCGCAGCGCTTCTTCGCGGATGATCTCCTTGGCCTGTTTCTTGGTGCCGACAAAGAGGAAGGTCTTTCCCTGCTTCGCGCAGTCCTTCATAAAAGTGTAGGCTTTCTTTATTTCTTTAACGGTTTTCTGCAGGTCCAGGATGTGTATCCCGTTCCTTTCGCCGAATATATAGCGGGACATCTTGGGGTTCCACCTGTGGGTCTGGTGACCGAAGTGAACTCCGGCTTCGAGCATGCTTTTCATTGACACGTTTAACATTTTCTTCCTCTCTTTTATTTACTTTCCGGTTCTTTTCCCGCCCTCCAGGGGCAGGATTTCATCCTGTAGCGATAATATCATATTAAGCCGGCCGGGTTCAACCGGCCGGCGGGAGGACGGGACGACAGGCGGAGCTATTTGGAAAAGTCGAAGGTTTTTGGCGGGCGCGAGCCCCTGAAAACTATTTTCCTGTCCTTCGAGATTATCAGCGTGACCGGCAGCCCGAGCACGCCGTATTTTTTAGCCACCGCCTTGTCTTTGTCCAGGACGACCAGGTAGGGGTACTTGAACTTGGCGACGAACTTGGAGGCCTTCGCCTGGTTGTCCCCTACGTTCACGCCCACGAACAGCGCTTTATCCGCGCCGGGCTCCTTCATCAGCGCGTCCAGCTGCGGGACTTCCTCCTCGCAGGAGGCGCACCAGCGCGCCCAGAAATTAAGGACGATATACCCTTTGCCCAGATTCTCTTCGAGCTTGAACTGTTTCCCGTCCAGGCCCGGCAGGGCGAAGTTCTCCGCGGCCGGCTCCTGCCCGGCGTACAGCGCCCAGCCGGCGGCCGCGACGCACGCTACGAACAATACCGCGATAATTTTTTTCATGTTAACAAGGTCCTCCCGGAAAGAATTCAGGCCAGCCTGCCGGCCGCGTAAATAAAGTAAATGCCGGCCCCTATTATCAGGATGGCCAGGCCCTTTTTCACCTTTACCATCCAGGCTCCGGACCTCGGCAGCAGGGTCCCGGCGAAAAAGCCGATCACCAGCAGCATGGTGCTGAGCCCCATGGAGAAAGTAAAAAGCAGCAGGGCGCCGGTGACCACGGCCCTCTTCGCCGCCACGTACATCAGGAGGCTCGCCAGTACCGGCGCGGTGCACGGCGAAGCCACCAGTCCGGAGGTAAGGCCCATCACGAAAGGGCCGATGAACGGGGATTTTTTAATTTCCGCCGAAGCCAGGCCCGGCAGATCGGGCATTGGGATGTAATACCAGTCCATCATGCTGCCTCCCATGAACAGCATCAGCACGCCGAAGGCCAGGTACACGTAAGTGTTGGTGCTGATCTCGCCGAACAGGGAGCCCGTCAGGGCCGCCGCCATGCCCAGCGCCGAGTAGACCAGCGCCATGCCGAGTATGTAGGAAAGGCCGGCCAGCAGGCGGCTGGCGGCGCCGCCCTCCCGGGACCCCAGGTAGCCCACGACGATGGGCAGTATGGGATACACGCAGGGCGTGAGGGAGGTCAGCAGGCCGGAGACGTAAACGGCCAGGAAGGTCATAAGCGAGATAGTTTCAAGGTTTACCGGCTGCATATGCGTTCTCTCCTTTAGTGGGACACCCGGCTGTTTTCATGTTGCAATTGATAACGGCGCCGGAGGAAGTTATGATGATGCCGGACGCCTCGCGGCGGCGGCGCAGGAACGCGGCGCCTTCTTCGGGCCCCAGCGCCATGGCGGAAATGGTATAGGCGTTGGCCAGCGCCGCGGTGGAGGCCAGCACCGTAACGCTGGCCACGTCGCTGCGCACCTGGCCTGTACGCGCGTCGATTATGTGGTGGTATTTTTTGCCGCGGTGGACGAAGTAGCGCGCGTAATCCCCCGAGGTGACCAGCGCGCCGCCGCGCAGGTCCATGAAGCCGGCCGCCCTGTCGTCGGCGGCGAATGGATTTTTCACGGCCACCCGCCACGGGCGCGGAGCGCCCGGCGAAGAGGCCACGCGAAGGTCGCCGGCGCCGTTGACGCAGAAATTTTCAAGGCCGAGGTCTTTGAGCACGCGGTAAGCCCTGTCCACCCCGTAGCCCTTGCCGATGGAACCGAGACCTATGCGCATGCCGCGCTGCGGCAGCCGGATGGTACAGGCGGACCTGTCCAGTTCCACCTTTGAATGGTCCACCAGGAGCCGCGCCCGCTCTATTTCCTCCGGGGCGGGGGGGACGCCGGTGCGGAAAGCCTCGCGCCAGAGCATGCCCACGGCCGAGAAGGTTATATCGAAGGCGCCGCCGGACTCCCCGCAGATCCCCAGCGCGAATTCCACCAGGCTGAAAAGTTCCGGCGCAACGCCGACCGGCGGCCCGCCCGCGGCCGCGTTCAGGGCGTTCAGCGGGCTGTCGCGGAAATCGGTGAGCAAAGCCTCCACCCGTTCCAGCTCGGCGTAGGCGGTCCTCACCGCCGTTTCGGCGGCGCCGGAGGGGCCGCCCGGGTAGGCGGTTATTTCGAAAGGGGACCCCATGCAGGTCCGGGCCATGACCAAAGGTTCCATCAATACCTCGCCGTGACGGAGAACTGGAACACCAGGGCTTTCAGGTCGTTGGACCGCTTATAGTAAAGCGCCGTGCCGCCCCAGGCCCATTCGGTACCGCCGGCCCTGCCCGGCTCCGGCGCGTACGTGAACTGGACGCCGCCCTCGTTGGCGGTGAACTTCGAAAGGTCGGAATCGGAGGTCATCCTGTGCCCGACCCCGGAGAAGGACGCGGCGTAATACTTGGCCGCGGTCTGGGAATACCGGCGGTAAAGCACGCGGAAAAGCCCTTTCTCGTCGGAGAAAGCCGCGGCCAGCGACGGCTCCCAGGTGTGGGCGCGGATGTCCCAGCTGTCGGCGTAGTACCGGTAGTCGAGGTGGAAGGCCAGGTTCTCTCCGAGGCTGCGGACGTAGCGCGTATTGGCCGTGAACTTGTCCCGGCCCTGCGGCAGCGCTTCGGAGGCGCGCTGCGTGACGGTGCCGGTGCTTACGGTATTGCGCGTTCCTTCCAGGAAGCCTCCCTGGCGGGTGTAGCTGATGCCGCCGAGCACGATATCGTCGGGGCTGAGCAGCTGCGACACGCTGAGGTTCGCCGAGTTGGTGGTCTTGGCCTTGAAGCCCGCGAACCTGCCGCGGGCCAGGTCCCAGGGGTTGGCGGCGTCGGAGAAGTGGAAGACCCCGGCGGAAACCACGAAATTGTCCTCTGCGAAGAATTTCTGCGCGTTCAGGCCGCCGTGCAGCGACCGGTAGGAAAGCTCGTTGGAATAGCCGGCGGTGGGGGTGAACATCCAATTGCCGGCCCTCTTCGAAACCCCGAAGTCGAAACCCACCCGGCTCTGCCAGCCGCCCAGCAGGCTGTCGCCGCCCTCTCCTTCGTCGTCGCCTCCCGCACTGTTTTTGCCGCCCGAGGCGCCGGTGCCGGAATCAAAAGCCTTGGCGGAGGCGGAACTCAGCGCGTCAAAAACGGCGCTGCCGAACACGCTGGGGTTATGGTCTATCTGGGAATTTATATAAAGCACCGGTTCGTACAGCGTCAGGGACTGGTCGCCCGAGCCGTCGTAGACCTGCCTGCCGCCATGGCCGCTCTGGTACATGGAGTTGACCACCAGTTCCATATTGGTCTTTGCGACGGCCGCCCTTTCGAAGCAGGCTATCAGCACGGCCGCGAAAAGGAATCTTCTAATTGCAGCCACAGCCGCCTCCCGCGCTCTGGCCCACGCCGCCCGCCGCGCCTTCCCTGATGGAATGGAAATCGTTCAAAAAAGCCTGGCGGTTGCCCATCGGCTCGAATTGCATTATCGGTTTTGAAAGGGTCTCCCGGTCTATCTGGTGCACCCGCACGCAGCCGCCCAGGGCCAGCGCGGGCAAAACCAGCAGGGGAAGTAAAAACGATCTCGTTCTCATCAAAGATCTCCTCAAACTAAAGAAGCTGTTCACTAAGATGTTATAGTTTATTAAATCCAGGAACGTTTTTTACACAGCGTGCCTAATTTTCTATACTTAACACTGGAAATAATGAAAATAGCTATCGCGCAGATCAACCCACGGGTAGGAGACATCGACGGCAACGCCCGCCTGGCGGAAGCTTTCGCGCGCCGGGCCGAAGCCGCCGGCGCCGACCTGGTAGTTTTCCCGGAGCTGGCGCTGACCGGCTATCCGCCGCTGGACCTGCTGGAGCGGAAAGAGTTCATCGCCGAGAACCTGCGCGCGCTTGAACGTCTGGCCGCTCTTAAGCTGAGACCGGCGCTGGTAGTAGGCTTCGCCGACAGGAATCCCGCGAAAAAAGGCAAGGCGCTGCTTAACTCGGTGGCGCTGCTGCACTCCGGCCGCGTAGCCGCGAAAAGGGCCAAATCGCTGCTGCCCACCTACGATATTTTCGACGAGGCCCGCTACTTCGAACCGGCCGCGGAGAACAAACCGGTGCGCTTCGCCGGGGTCACGCTGGGCCTGACCGTCTGCGAGGACATCTGGGCCGGAACCGCCCTGCTGCCCAGCCGCCTGCTTTACCGGAACAACCCGGTCAGGACGCTGTGCGCGGCCAGGGCCTCCGTAGTGATAAACATCTCGGCGTCGCCGTTCTACAAGGGAAAGAGCGCCAGGCGCCTGCGCATCCTTTCAGGGCTCGCGCGCAGGATGAACGCCTTCATAATTTACGCGAACCAGACCGGCGCCAACGACGAACTTATCTTCGACGGCAACAGCTTCGCGCTGGCGCCTTCGGGCAAAGTGCTGGCGCGGGCGAAAAGTTTCGCGGAAGACCTGCTGCTGATAGATACGCAAGCGCCCTCCGCTCCCGCGGCCCCCGCAATGGACGCCGAGGGCGAGATCTGCGCGGCCCTTACCCTCGGCATCCGTGATTATTTCGGGAAGATGGGTTTCAGAAAAGCCGTGCTGGGCCTGAGCGGCGGCATAGACTCGGCGGTGGTGGCGGCGCTGGCCGCCCGCGCGCTGGGCCCGGAGAACGTCACCGGCGTGCTGATGCCTTCGGAGTATACCTCCGAACGGAGCTGCGGCGACGCGCTGCGTATCGCCCGCAACCTCGGCATTAAGACCATGACGGTGCCGATAAAGAGCATTTACCGCGCCTTCCTGAAAGAACTCAGGGCGGGCGCCCCCGGCGGCGAGGTTTCCCTTACCATGCAGAACCTGCAGTCCCGCTCCCGGGGCAGCATACTGATGGCGCTGGCCAACGCCAACAACTGGCTGGCGCTCACCACCGGCAATAAGTCGGAGATAGCCGTAGGCTACTGCACGCTTTACGGCGACACCGCCGGGGCCATCGCGCCCATAGCCGACCTGCTGAAGACCGAGGTTTACCGGCTGGCGCAATACCTGAACCGGGAAGGGGAAGTTATCCCGCGCGCCGTCATACGGCGGCCGCCCACGGCCGAGCTCAAGCCCGGGCAGAAGGACCAGGACGATCTGCCGCCTTACAAGGTGCTCGACGAAGTGATACGCCTTTACATGGAAGAGAACCGCTCCGCGGCGGAGATAGTGCGCCGGGGCTTCAACGAAAAGCTGGTGCGCTCCATACTGCGCCGCGTGGAGGCCAACGAATACAAGCGCAAGCAGCTCCCCATCGGGCTGAAGGTGACGGAAAAATCTTTCGGCTACGGCCGGAAGATGCCCATAGTAAAAGCGCCCGCCGGATATAATGTTTAAAAGATCCCTCCTTATATGTTTCGCCCTGCTGTTCGCCTGCGCTCCGGCCGCTTACAGCCAGCAGCCACGGAAGAAGCGGCTGGCGAAGCCGACGCCTAAAGCCAAGGAAGAAATAACCAAAATAGAGCCGAAGACCAGGGAAGACATTCTTAAGACCCTGGAGCGGCCGACCACCACCTACCGGGAGGGGATCCTGGCGAGGATGCTGAACACCATTACTATAAATACCGCCAACGGCCCCATAATCCCGTTCCCGGTGGTGGATTCGAGCAAGGACCTGGGCCCCAGCTTCGGCTTCATGCCGGTGCTCGCGATACGGGGCAAAGGCACGGGAACGCTTAAATCCGTGATCGTTCCGTCCATCACCTATAACGAGAACCTGCGGACCACGCTCACCTACAGGCATTATATTTTCCCGGACGACAAGCGGTACTTCATCCTGCGCGCCTCGAAATCAGAGCGCGTGGAGCGGGAACTGATGGTCTATTACTATACCCCGCAGCTTTTTTCCTCCGACATCCGGCTCAGCGTGGAGGCGAAGCACTGGATAACCGGCAAGCCCTCTTTCTACGGGTACGGCATAAATTCGCAAAGGGGGAACAAGGCGAATTACGCGCTGCAGATGACGGGCGAAGAGGTGATACTGGACCTGCCGCTGATAAAACACCTGTTCATAAACTTCAACCATACCTATTTCGACAAGCGAATAGATAACGGGCCGGTGGACAACGGGCAGGTGAAGGACCTTTTTCCTGCGGATTACGCGAAAGCGGCGGAGATGCGCACGTTCCACACCAACCGCTTCTCGCTGGTCTACGACGATACGGACCACCCGTTCCTGCCGAAGATAGGCACCTACGCGAGCGCCTCCGCCCTGTATTCCAACAGGAAACTGGGCTCGGACTACGAATACCGCACCTACGCTTTCCAGGTGAAGAACTACTATAACTATAAGGAAGAGGGCCGCTACGTGACGGCGGTGCATTACCTGCTGCAGTTCCAGCGCGGGGATGAGCTGCCTTTTTACGCCATGCCGCAGCTGGGGGAAAGCACCGGGCTCAGGATGGCTGGCGACGGCCGCTTCACGGACCGCGGCAAGTTCGTGTTCACCATCGAGGAGCGCATTACGCTGTCCCGCACGCCTTTCATGAAGTTCATCAGCGAAACGGAAATAGCCCCTTTCCTGGACGTGGGCAGCGTGTTCAATAAACCCACTCACTTCCGCGCGCGCAATCTTAAATACGCGCCCGGCATCTCGGCCCGTCTGGTGATCCGCCCGCAGCTGGTGGCCACCGTGGACCTGGCCTACGGCTCCGAAGGCACCAACGCCATAATAAGAATAGGCTATCCTTTCTGACAAAGCAGGCTGCCCCGGGCAAAAAGAAGAACGCCGCCCGTAGGGGCGGCGCTTTTCTTAAGGCCTTGAACCCTTACTGCAGTTGGGACAGGTCGGCCAGCGACCCGAAGATATTCACCAGCGACTTCATCAGGTTCAGGCGGTTGCCGCGCACTTCGGGGTCCTCGGCCATCACCATAACTTTTTCGAAGAAGCTGTCCAGGCTCACTTTTATCGAAAGCAGCTCGCGCAGGCCGGCGGCGTAATCCCTGTTGTCCGCATGCGCCTTCAGCCTGCCCGACAGCCTTTTGATATCTCCGTACAGGGCCCTTTCCTCGTCCTGAGCGAAAACGGCTTCGTCGGGGGCCCCGCTGAGCGGCGCCTTGGCCTCGCGCAGGATATTCTTCGCCCGCTTGAAGGCCGCGGCGATAGCGGCGAAGTCCGGGTCGGCCCGCAGCGCGTTGAGGCCCAGTATGCGGGCGCGGCAGTCCCGCAGGTCCCCGCCGGAGAGAAAAAATCCCCTGGCCGCTTTTATCTCGTCGAAGCGGCAGCCCGCGTCCGAGAAGACCGCCTCGGCGCGCTGCCAGAGGAAATCCAGCAGCGCCTCGCCGGCCCGCGGCCGCGAAGGAGGGGGGAGCAGGGAAAAAGCTTCGGCGACGGCCGCTTTGAGGTCCAGCGGCAGCTTGTTCTCAAGCACGATGCGCACCGCGCCCAGCGCCTGGCGCCTCAGCGCGTGCGGGTCCTCGCTGCCGGTAGGCATCAGCCCCAGCGAGAAGTCGCAGGCCAGCGTATCCAGCTTGCCGGCCAGGGAAACCAGGGCGCCCTCCATAGAGGAGGGCAGCGGCGATTTCGCCGACAGCGGCAGGTAGAACTCGCCAGCGGCGCGGGCGGTCCTTTCGCCCAGGCCCGCGTTCTTCGCGTAATAATAGCCCATAACTCCCTGCAGCTCGGTGAACTCGCGCACCACGCTGCTGGTCAGATCGGCGTAGACGCAGCCGGCCGCGGAGGCGGCCTCTTCCTTATTAACAGGCGCGCCGCAGCGGGCGCACAGCCAGGCGGTGAGTTTCTCCACCCTGGCGGTCTTATCGGCCATGTTCCCGAGCTTCTCCTGGAAAGTGACGGACGACAGTTTCGCCCTGAAGGCGGCCAGCGGCACGGCGAGGTCGCGGGTATAGAAGAAAACCGCGTCGCGCAGGCGCGCTTCGAGCACGTTGCGGAACCCCTCCTCGACGTTGCGCTGGCCTTTGGAAACGCCGTCCCGCACGCCCACGAAATACGGCTGCAGCTTCCCGGCCTGGTCGGTCACGGTAAAGAACTTCAGCTGTTTTTTCATTACCAGCTGCACCAGCTCATGAGGCAGCTTCAGAAAATCCTGCGAATAGCCGGCCACCACGCAGACCGGGTACTCCGCCAGGTAAAGGTTCTCTTCGAGCAGTTCCTCGTCCTCCCGCACTTCCAGCCGCATGCGCTTTGAAAGGCGCGCGAGCTCCCGGCGCATGGCGTCCAGGCGCTGCGCGTCCTGCACTATGACGCTCGCGTGCTCCAGCGCCTTGAAATATTTCTCCGCGGCGGCCACTTTTACCTGGCGCGAGCCCTTGGCGCTGAGGCCGACGGTGAGCCGCCCCGACTTTATCCCGGCGATCTCGAACGTCACGGGCTTGTCCCCGTACAGGGCGAGCACGCCGCGGATGGGGCGCGCGAAGCGGAACCGGGTGGTCTCCCACACCATGTTCTTCGGGAACTGGAGCCGGGAAATGACCTTGGGGAAGATCTCGGCAAGAGCCTTTACCGCGGCCCGGCCCGGGACCTTCGCCGAGAACACCAGCACCTCGCCTTTATTGGGCACGGTCTCCACGCCCAGCTTGTCCGGCGTGGTGCCGCGCGCGCGCGCGAAACCCGCGGCCTGGGGAGTAAAGTTCCCGCCGGCGTCCTTCAGCAGGCGCGCCGCCGGGCCGTAAGCCTTCCCAACGCGCTCTTCGGTCCTGGCCGGCACCCCGGAAATATAAAGCACCAGCCGCTTATAAGTGCCGTAAGCCTCTATGGCCTCGCAAGGCAGGCAGGCCGCGGCCAGCAGTTCGGCCGCGTATTTTTTAAGCTGCGCTTCGGCTGAGAGCACGAACCGCGCCGGAATGTTCTCCGTGCGCACCTCGAGCAGGACGTCTCGCTTAAGCATTTGCGGGCTCCTTGCGCCCTGCCGGCCCGCTGGCGGCCACGTAACCCGAGGCGCAGACCTTCGCCATATCGCGGATGCGCTTTATCAGCACGGCGCGCTCGGTCACCGAGATGGCGCCGCGGGCGTCCAGCAGGTTGAAATTATGAGAGCACTTCATAACCAGGTCGAAGGCCGGCAGGAAATAGCCTTTGCCGGCCACGCGGAAAGTTTCTTTTTCCCAGCGGTCGAAATCCGAGCGAAGGTTCTCCACGTCCGCCTCCTCGAAATTGTAATGGGAGAACTGGGCCTCCTGCCCGGCGTGAACGGCCCCGTAGGTCAGGCGGTCGTTCCATTTTATGTCGAAGATGTTCTTTTTCTTCTGCACGAACATGGCCAGGCGTTCCAGCCCGTAGGTGATCTCGACGCTGACCGGGTCGAGCTCGTAAGAGGCCATCTGCTGGAAATAGGTGAACTGCGTGATCTCCATGCCGTCCAGCCAGACCTCCCAGCCCACGCCCGAGGCGCCGAGGGTGGGGGACTCCCAGTCGTCCTCGATCCAGCGGATGTCGTGCTCGGAATGGTCTATGCCCACGGCCCGCAGCGAATCCAGGTAGAGCTGCTGTACGTTGCCGGGCGGCGGCTTTATCACCACCTGGTACTGGTAGTACTTGCCCAGGCGGTTGGGGTTCTCGCCGAAGCGCCCGTCGCCGGGCCGGCGGCACGGCTCGACGTAAGCCGCCTTCGAGGGCTTCGAGGTGAGGGAGCCGAAGAACGTGGCCGGGTTGAAAGTGCCAGCGCCTTTCTCGAGGTCGTAAGGCTGGATCAGCGCGCAGCCCTGGCGCGCCCAGTACTGGCCCAGTTTTATTATGATGTCCTGGAAATTCACGTTAGCCTCCGGCCGCCGCGGCTGCGCGGCGGCCTTTATACTTTGAATATTATACCTTTCTACCGCGGCGAAGGGGGCGGAGGGGCGGAGAGCACGAAGGGCAGGGTGCGCAGCTCTATGCCCATCTGCCCGCGGAAGAACCGGCCGAGCAGGCCGTCCACGAAAACGCCGGCTTCGGGGTTTGCGGGCAGCGCGCGCACGGCGGCCCAGTCCCCGTCGTGAAGGACATCCCACAGCGCGGCGTCCGGCCCGGCCGCGGTCTCGCGGAAGCCGAACCCCGCCAGGTCCAGCACCCGCAGGGTGAACGCCTGGCGCAGCCAGGCGCCGCCGCCGCGGGCCGCCAGGTCCTGCAGCGCGCCCAGCAGCAGGGCGTATTTCTCCGGGGCCGGTTGCTGCGCCGGCGTAAGGCGGTTGACGATCTCGCAGTAATGCAGGCCCAGGCACAGCCTGTCCAGGTCCCCGCGCAGGCCGGCGAACACGCTCAGCGAGCGGCCGCCCGTGCAGACCGGGAAATTGGAGCCTTTCTTAAGATAGAAGCGGAAGTCGCTCCAGGACAGCGGCTCGCTGAGCGCCCGCAGTTTGCCGCGCGCCAGGCGCACGCTCTTGAAATTGACCTCCAGCTTGCCGCCCGCTTCGGTAAAAACCGTCACTATGCGGTCGTTTTCACGCAGCTGGCGCCGGTTGAGGACAATGCCGTGATCGCAGAAGATCATATGGAAGTCGGTATATTCTACCAAACATCCCGGCCGCCTTTTGCAATTTCCCGCGCTTATTTATATAATAATAACCATCATGCTACCAACATACAGACCAAACGTACGCAAGCGCAAGAAGCACATAGGCTTCCGCGCCAAGATGAAAACCGCCGGAGGCAGGAAAACGCTGGCCCGCAGACGCAGCAAAGGCCGCTGGCAGCTCATCCCCGGAATGAAGTCATAAACGGCGCGGGCCTCGCGGCCCGCATCGTCAGTTTCATACACGGACAAAACAGTGAAAAAGTTCGCTTTTTCAAGAGCATCGCGCCTGCGCCTTAAGAAGGATTTTGAGGCGGTATTCGCCGCGGCGAAAAAAACCGTTACCAGGGACCTGGTAATGTGGCACTCCGGCGGCGGCGCGGAAAAGAAGATCGGCCTTATGGTCTCTAAAAAGACCGGCGGCGCTGTACAACGAAACAGGTTAAAAAGGCTTCTAAGGGAAGCTTTCAGGCTGTCGAAAGACGAGTTAAAGGAAAGCGCGCACTTTATCATATATCCGAAAGCGGGCTGCGCCGTCGGGAATCTGGCACAGGCCCGCGCGGCGCTGGACAACGTCTGGCGAAGAGCGCGTCTTAAATAATGACGGTAACAAAGACCGTTTTTAAAAATCTTCAAACACTGGCGCTTAACACGCTGCGCTCGGCATACAGGACGTTCAGGCCGGCCCTCGGGCCCGGGACCTGCCGTTTCACGCCGTCCTGTTCCGAGTACGCGTTCGAGGCGCTGGGCAAACACGGGATTTTAAAAGGGACGGGCATGGCCGCAAGGCGCCTGTCCCGCTGCCATCCTTTGACTCCGGGCGGTTACGACCCGGTACGCTGAAAGCTCCCTGCGACGCCTCCGCGCTTAACGCGGGGAGGAACACAATGCAGAGGAATCTTATACTCGCGGTAGTTCTGTCTTCACTGGTCTATATAGGCTGGTATTCCTATCTGGGCAAGAACCTGAAACCGCCGGCCGCGGGCGCGCAGACCGCCGCCGCGGGCGCCGTTACGCCGGGGAGCCCCGCTCCTTTAGCCGCCGGCGCGGCCGCTCCGGCCCCGGCGTCCTCCGCCGCCCTGCCGGCCGCCGACTGGAAAAAAAGCGCGGCGGCGATAAGCGCCGGCAAAGCCGCCTACCTTTTCTACCCGGACGCCGCCTCCATAAAAAGCGTGATCTACCAGGGCCCGGTGGCCCCGATAGAGCTGATCCCCGACGCCGGACAGGGCTTCTTCGCGTCCTCCCTGCCCTACCGCTTCAGGCTTAAGGCCAGAACGGCCGGCTCGCTGGAGTTCTCGGCCGACGGCCCCGGCGGGCTGACAGTGACCAAGAAGTTCGTGCTGTCGGCCGACGGCGGCATCAACAGCTTCAGCATGGACATCACGAACAAGGGGAGAACGCCGCAGATACTGCCGGCCTGGGAGCTCACCGTCGGGCCGGGCCTGGGCACCGCGAAAAGCGAGGAAAAAGAGAACCCCAAGCTCTGGCGGGCCGCGTACGCTTTCATGGAGACCGGGCGCAAGCACCCCACCGTGAAGGTCCTTAAGGACGAGCCCGCGCAGAACGACTGCGTCTGGGCCGGCGTGGACAACCGCTATTTCCTGGCGGCCCTGGCGGGGGGGAACCTCGACAAGACCCGCCCGCTGCGCAGGGAAGAGAAAGTCGGGACGAACAAAGCGCCGCTGCTGGCCGTGCCTTTCGCGGCGGAGCAGCTCAACCCCGGCGAAAGCCGCAGATGGGCCACCAGCTTCTACCTGGGGCCCAAGGACTACCAGCGCCTTCAGAAACTGGGCATGGGCCTGGACCGCTCGGTGGATTTCGGCTTTTTCTCGCCGCTGGCGAAACTGGCCAACTCCGCGCTGACGTATTTCTTCAGGCTCACCGGGAACTTCGGCGCGGCCATCGTCATCCTCAGCGTGCTGATACAGCTGCTGCTCACGCCGCTGAGCTTCAAGAGCTATAAGGCCATGGCGGTGATGAAAAAAATACAGCCGGAGATGCAGGAGATACAGAAGCGCTACAAGGACGACCCCAAAAGGATGAACCAGGAGGTCATGGACCTTTACAAGCGCCACGGCACCAACCCGCTGGGCGGCTGCCTGCCGATGCTGCTGCAGATACCGGTCTTCTTCGCGCTGTTCACGGCGCTGAGGAACTCCTGGACGCTGCACGGCGCGCCGTTCATCTTCTGGATAAAGGACCTTTCGGCCAAGGACCCGTTCTACGTGCTGCCGCTGGTGATGGGCGGGATAATGTTCCTGCAGCAGCACCTCTCGCCGCAGACCGCCGACCCCGCGCAGGCGGCGATGATGAAATGGATGCCTCTCATCTTCACGTTCATGTTCCTCAGCTTCCCCTCGGGGCTGGTCATGTACTGGCTGATAAACAGCATCTGGGGTTTCGCGCAGAACATGTATCTCAAGAACAAGATGGCCTGACACTATTTTCAGTGACACGGAGGAGACAACTAAAATGAGAGAAACAAAGACAGAAGCCAAAACGATACAGGACGCCGTAGAAAAAGGCCTTGCGGAAATGGGCCTGCGGCGCGACCAGGTGGAAGTTGTGGTGGTCAGCGAAGGCACGACCGGATTCCTGGGATTCGGCGCGAAAAAAGCCTGCGTCATACTCAGGGAGAAACGCTGGACCGACGGACGCACCCAGGACGAGCCGCGCGACCGCGGACCGCGCCGGGGAGGCGCAGGACGCCGCGACGGACGCGGCCCCCGCAGGGACACCCGCGGCGGCGGCGGCGGCAGAAGCGAAACCCGCCCGGCGGCGCCGGCCAGACGGCCCGGGCGCTACGGCTACGAAGACGCCAGGCTCCCGCCGCCGCAGGCCAGCGACGAGCAGCCCCGCGGCGAGCGCCCCCACAGGGACAGCGAACGCACCCGGGAACGCGCCTACAACGAGGAATCCCTCGGCGCGGCCTTCCTTAACATCGAGCCCCTGAAGGACCCGGTGGAGCACGCCAAGACGGTGCTGCTCAAGATAACTTCCCTGATGGGAATGGAAGCCACGGTGAGCGAAGCCAGGCTGGAGGAGGGCGAGAACCTGCTCTTCATACGCTTCGAATGCCCGGATTCCGCCGCGTTCACGGAAGACAACGGCCGCGGGCTGCAGGCCCTGCAGTTCGTCCTGAACTCCATAGTAAGCCGCAAGCGCGAGCCGCACCTGGCCCTGCGCCTGGATACCGGCGGTTACTGGGACAGCAAGGAAAAAGAACTGGCCCGCATGGTGGAGGACGCCGTGAATTCCGTAAAGGCCAACTCCGTTCCCTGCCGGCTCGAACCTATGCCCGCCTCTATGAGGAAAATGGTGCATAACATCGTAAAGGCCTCCCACCCCGGCATAGAGACCAGCTCCGAGGGAGAAGGGCGCTGGCGCAAGGTGGTAATACGCCGCGCGGAAGGCCAGGCCCCGGCGGCGGCGCCGGCCCAGGCGCAGGAACAGGCTCCGGCCCAGGTGCAGGAGCAGGCACCGGCCCCCGTGCAGGACCAGGCCCAGGCCCCCGTGCAGGACCAGCCCGCCGCCGAGGAAGCGAAAGCTCCGTCGGCCGAGGCCTGCCCGCACTGCGGCGATAACGCCCCCTGCTGCAGCGAGCCCGCGCCCGCTGAGGAGAAGACCGAAGCGCAGCAGCCCAAGTAAGCCGAGGGAAAGCCGCACAGCGTGACAGCGGCGCCGCTGCTGTCACGCTGTTCAATTTTATGCCCCTGCCCGATACCGACCGGACCATTGTAGCGCTGGCCACCCCGCCGGGGACAGGCGCGCTGGCCATAATCCGGCTGTCCGGCCCCGGGGCTTTCAGTACCGCCGCCGCTTTCACCAGCCCGCCGCAGCGCGCGCCCGCCCACCGCCTGGTGCGCATGCTCGACGTCAGGGACGGCCCCCGCCTGATAGACAGGACGGTGGCCGTTTTTTTCAGGGCTCCGGCCTCTTACACCGGCCAGGATACGGTAGAGATAACCTGCCACGGTTCACCCTACATAGTCCGCACCCTCCTTAACCTCGCCGTGCGCAGCGGGGCCGTCCCGGCGGCGCCGGGCGAATTCACGCTGCGCGCTTTCCTCAACGGCAAGCTGGACCTGGCCCAGGCGGAAGCCGTCGGAGGCCTTATAGCCTCGGGCACCGAGGCCGCCCACCGCGCGGCCCTGGCCCAGGTACAGGGAACCATGTCGGCGCGGGTGCGCGCCCTTAAAACCGCCGCCGTGCGCCTGCTGGCGGAGCTCGAGGCGCGCCTGGACGATTCCTACGAGGAGACCGCGCCGGTGGCCGCCGCCGCGTTCCTGCGGGACACCGCGGCGCTGAAAAAGGAAACGCTCGCCCTGGCCGCCGGGTTCGAAGCCGGGCGCGGCATACGCGAAGGCATAAGGGTGGTAATAACCGGCGCCCCCAACTCGGGGAAATCCTCGCTTTTGAACGCGCTGCTGGGCTACGACCGGGCGATAGTGTCGCCCGAGGCCGGCACTACGCGCGACACCCTGGAAGTGACGCTGGAGATCCACGGTTTCTCGGTGATCTTCACCGACACCGCCGGGCTTAACGCCGCGGCGCGCGGCCCGCTGGAGACGGAAGGCATCCGGCGCGCCGCAAAGGCCGTCTCGGAAGCGGACATAATACTGCTGCTCAAGGACGGCTCCGCGCCGCTGACCCCCTCGGACAAGCTGGCCCGGCGGCGGGCGGGTGAGCTTGCCGCGCCGGGAGCCGCTTTAATAGAGATACTTACCAAGGCCGACCTGCCGGCGAAAGTGCGGGCGGCCGCCGCCATCAGGACCTCGTGCAGGACCGGCGCGGGGCTCGCCGCCGTGCGCCGCATACTGGTGGAGAAGCAGAAAAAAGTGTTCCGCGACGGGGCCGAAGCCCCGGTGATCTTCGCCCGCCACTTCGAAGCGCTGGGCGGCGCGGCCGCGGAGCTGGGCCGGCTGCAGGACCTGATGAAAAAGGACCGGCCGAAGTTGGAACTGGCGGCCGAGCATCTGCGGGGAGCCCTGGAAGCCCTGGGGGCGATACTGGGCGAAACCGCGCCCGAGGAAGTGCTGGCGGACATCTTCAGGAATTTCTGCGTCGGGAAATAAACGAACATGCTAAAAGATATTTTTCCGGTAAAGCTGCTGTTCAGGCCGGGCGAAACTTTCGCCGGGATAGCCGCGGGCAATACCGGCTGGGGCTGGCCGCTGGCCCTTTATTGCGCGTCGGCCGTGTCCTCGGCCCTGCTGCTTTATCACCTCCCGCCCGAGTTCCTGGCCGAGGCGGCGGGGGGAGCGGAACTGGCCGCGGGGAAAAGTTTCTGGTGGTATCTCGCCGTGGGGCTGCCGGGCGGGTTCGGCTTTACGCTGTTCTTCTGCGCCCTGCTGGCGGCCTTCCTTCCTTTTTTAAGGTCTGGCAGGCTGCCGCTGCGCCTGGCCTGCCTGGCCCTGGGCACGGCGGCCTACGGTTTTTTCTTCCTGCTGCCTTTCAAGGGCAGCCCCGCCTATGCCGGCGCCACCTGGCTGCTGGCCGGCCTGGCGGCCGGCGGCGCCTTCAGGGCGGCGCTGGTCAATAAGGGGCTTTACCTCCCGCTGCTAAAGACGGCCCTGGCGCTGTCTGTGATTACGCTGGCGGCCGACGCCGCCGGCGCCGCGGCCGTGCTGGCGGGCTCGCAGACCGCTTTCAGCGCGCTGCAGTACGCGCTGGCGGCGCTGGCGCTGGTCTACCTGGTAAGGGCCTGCGCGGCTTTGGCCGGCACTACCGCGGCCCGGGCGGCGGCCGCCGCGGTGCCGGCGATGCTGGCCGGCGCGGCGTTCCTGTTCTCGCTGTCCGCGCTGGGCCTGCTCCCGCCGGAAATATTCCAGGCGCTGCTCCTTATATGAAAGCTTTCGACTACCCCGAAATTTTCGACGTGGCGGTGATAGGCGGCGGCCATGCCGGTTGCGAAGCGGCGCTGGCGGCCGCGCGCCTGGGCGCGAGGACGCTGCTGCTCACGCAGGACCTGGACACGGTGGCGCAGATGTCCTGCAACCCGTCCATAGGCGGGGTGGGCAAAGGCCAGCTGGTGCGCGAGCTCGACGCGCTGGGCGGCGAGATGGCCAAGGTCACCGACAGGGCCATGCTCAGCTGCCACATGCTTAATATTTCCAGGGGGCCGGCGGTGCACTCGCCGCGGGCGCAGTGCGACAAGAAGCTTTACCAGTTCGCCATGAAGCACGCTCTCGAGCGCCAGGGCGGGCTGCTGCTGGTGCAGGACGAAGCGGCCGAGCTGCTTACGCGCGGGGGGAAAGTGAGCGGCGTGCTGACCGCGCGCGGCACGCGCTACCGGGCGGCGGCCGTCATCCTCACGGCCGGCACCTTTCTGCGCGGGCTCATCCACATAGGGCTGCGCTCTTTCCCCGGCGGGCGCTACAACCATCCGCCCAGCTCCCTGCTGTCGAAAAGCCTGGAAGGCCTGGGGCTCAGGCTGGGCCGCCTCAAAACCGGCACCCCCATGCGCCTGCACGCGCGCGGCATAGATTTTTCGAAATGCGAACCTCAGGCCCCCGACAGCCCGGCCCTGCCGCTGTCGCATTTCACGCCCGCTATTACCCGCCGGCTGCTGCCCTGCTGGATCACGCGCACCAACGCGAAGACCGCCGCCGTGATTTCCGCCGGCCTCGGCGGCTCGCCGCTGTACAGCGGGAAAATAAGCTCTGCCGGGCCCCGCTACTGCCCGTCGATAGAGGATAAGATCGTGAAATTCCCGCACCACGGGGCGCATCATCTTTTCCTGGAGCCGGAGGGCTTCGATACCGAGGAATATTACGTCAACGGCCTCTCCACCAGCCTGCCGGAAGCCACGCAGATAGATATTGTCCGTTCCGTGGCCGGCCTGGAGAAAGCCGAGCTCATGCGCGCGGGCTACGCCATCGAGTACGATTACTGCGATCCCCGCGCCCTGGATTACACGCTGCAGTCGCGCGCCGTGCCCGGCCTGTTCCTGGCCGGCCAGGTGAACGGCACCACCGGCTACGAGGAGGCCGCGGCCCAGGGCCTGGTGGCCGGCGTGAACGCGGCGCTGAAAGTGCGGGGGGAAGCTCCTTTCATCCTGCGCCGCGACGAGGCCTACATAGGCGTGATGATAGACGACCTGGTGTCCAAGGGCGTGGACGAGCCGTACCGCATTTTTACGTCGCGCGCGGAATACCGGCTGATGCTGCGCCAGGACAACGCCGACCTGCGCCTGGCCGGGCACGGGTTCAGGCTCGGGCTGCTGGGTCCGGAGCTGGCCCCGGTCTTCGAGCGCTACCGCGCGGCGGCGGCCGAGCTGGCGGAGAAAGGAAAGACCAAAGCCGTCCTGCCGGAAGAAGGGCCCTGGACGCTCGCGAAAGCGCGCGCCACCGCCGCCGTGGAAAAAAGCTACGCCTCCTATATAAAGCGCAACCAGGCTGACGCCGAGCGCCTTAAAAAATTCGAGCACCTTGAAATACCCGCGGATTTCAGGTACGCTCATATCAAAGCCCTGTCCAACGAGGCCAGGCAGAAGCTCGAAGTCAACCGGCCGCTCACCCTCGCCCAGGCGGCCCGCGTGCCGGGAGTAACGCCGGGCGAAGTGCAGCTGCTGTGGGTGCTGCTGGAGAAAGGAAGCAAGAATGAACGATGAACTGAAGAGCGCGCTGGCCGCCTGGGGCGTGGAGCTTTCAGGGCCGCAGACCGAAAGGCTCGGAATTTTCGCCGCCGAACTCATAACTAACAACGCCGTGATGAACCTGATCTCGCAAAAGGACGAACCGCTGATCTGGCAGCGCCATATCGCCGATTCCCTGGCGGCCGCGCCGCTGCTGCGCCGCCTGCTTAAGCCCGGCGCGCTGATAGCCGACTCCGGCACCGGCGCCGGCTTCCCCGGCATGCCGCTGGCCGCCGCGCTGGAGAACTTCAGGTTCGAGCTGCTGGATTCCAACGGCAAGCGCTGCGCCTTCCTGGGCCGCGCCGCCGCCGCGATGAAGATCTCCAACGCCGCCGTGTTCCAGCGCAGGGTGGGAGAAGGACCGAAGAGCCCCCGCTACGCCGCCGTGCTCGAGCGCGCCATGGGACAGCTTGAAAACATACTGCCCCAATGCTTAAATATGCTGACGCAGGGCGGCGTGTTCCTGGCCTGGCAGAGCGCGGCCCAGCTGGCGGCGCCGCGCCCGGAGCTGGAGAAGGTCATGCACAAGGCCCGCGCCGGGCTGGCGGAGAAGTTCAGCTACCGCCTGCCGGGAGAGCAGGAGGACCGCTTTATAGTAATATTCAGGAAGCTGGGCAAATAAAGGTCGAGCGCGGAAGGGATCCCGTTCTACATGGACATATTAGCCAAATTAAGGGTGGTCTTCTGGTGCCTGGTACTGGGGTTATGGGGACTCTTCATGTACCAGTACATCGATTCGGACATGTCCAGCCTTAAACGCTTCCATGTAGCGGAGAACCCGTTCACCGGCAAGCCGGACAGCCCGCCGGCGGAGCTGAAAAGAACGTATCTCCCGGAAACGCCCTACGTTCCGCCCGGCCCGGCTCCGCAGACGGCGGCCGCGCCCCAGCCCGGCGGCTCCATGCTAAAGCCCATAGCCGGCCCCGAGATAAAGGACATCGCCTACCCCGGGAGGATGCCGGAGCATTCCGGCGGGGACAAAGCCGCCGGCGCCGGGGCTCCGGGCGGCGCCGACGAAGCCTACCCCGCGGCCCCGGAGGGCTTCGCCGCGAAGGTGACAAGGCATTTCGTGGTCTACGAAGAGGCCCCGCAGGTCTCCGACGAGCTCGTCGACACGGTGGAGGCGCTGCACGGGAACATCATGCTGGACCTGATAGCTTTCTCGCCGTGGAGCCGCGAGAAGAAGGTCTATATTTTCTTCACGAAGAACCAGGCGACCTTCCGCCGCATGACCGGCCGCCCGGAGTGGTCGGGGGGCGCGGCCTCGTCGAGCGAGCGCAAGATCTATCTTTATAAAAGCGACGAAGCTTTCGGCATCCTCGCGCACGAGCTCACCCACATCTATTTCGACAGCTTCTTCCCGGCGTCCAACCCCAGCCCCTTGTGGCTCAGCGAAGGCATAGCCACTTACGTGCAGGCCGAACGCGGCAACTCCGCCCCGAGCTGGCTGAAGCAGAACCTCAAGCTGCTCGAGACGGGCAGCGGCTTCAAGCTCGACGACCTGGTGCGCATAGAGAACCTGCAGGGCGCGGACGAGGACAACGTGCGCCTGTGGTACGCGCAGTCCTACAGCCTGGCCCGCTTCCTGATGACGATGAAGACCGGCGAGTCGTTCTATATTTTCTGCAAAGGCATGCGGGACGGAACGCCCGCGGCCCAGGCGCTGTACCGCGCTTACGGCATGCCCTACAACAAGCTGTCCTCGCTGGAGTACGCCTGGCGCTACGACCTAAAAACCGGCAAGATCTCCGACGTGAACCGCTGACCGCGGCCGCGCGGCCGCGCGCTATATTCCGCGTTCACCCGCCGTATATATATCCTTTCCTTAATAATAGCCGCCTTGACTAATCTCAAGTCGGCTATTTTTCGGCCGCGCTGTTTCCAATAAAATATATCTATAAAACAAAGACTTTTTTGTCATGGTATTGACAAAAGGGGGGAGCCATACTGTATACTTACTAACCGGTGGTGCAAAGTGGTGGACAGTGTTGGATAGTGGCGAATAATGTTTTAAAATGTTGAAAAGATCATGAGCTCACTTTACGGAGAATATAACTGCGTGATGGACCCGAAGAGCCGGGTTTTTATACCTGCGCGTTTTCGCGAGGCCCTCGCCGCGGAGAAAAAAGACCACCTGATGCTCAGCACGGGGCTGGACCAGTGTCTTTATATTTTCCTGCCGTCCAAGTGGGAGGAGCTGATCGCCAACAACATGGAGATCTTCAAATCGGAGAACAAGGAAGACGAGCGGGCTTTCAAGCGCGCTTTCTTCGGCAACGCCGCGGACGCCCAGCTGGACAAGCAGGGCAGGATACTGGTACCTCAAAATCAAAAGGTTTACGCCTCTCTTAAGAAAGATATCGTGATAAGGGGCGTCGGCAATAAGGCGGAGATATGGGATGCGCAGCTCTGGGCAAAATACAAAAAAGACGTAATGGAACCCTCGTTCGCGAAGTTCAGCAAGATAATCGACATATGAGCGAATACACTCATGTCCCGGTTCTGGCGGAAGAGACCGTCAGCCTGCTGATAACCGCGAAAAGGGGGACCTACGTGGACGCCACGCTGGGCATGGGCGGGCACACCACGCGCCTGCTCAACGCCCTGCCGGCGGAAGCCAGCGTGCTGGGCATAGACTGGGACCCCGAAATGGCCGGGGTGGCCGCCCGCGCTCTCGCTCCTTTCGGCGACAGAGTGAAGATAGTGCAGGGGAATTTCGCCAACATCGACGAAATAACGGCGCGGGAAGGCATCCGCTCGGTGGCCGGCGCGCTGTTCGACCTGGGCATTTCCTCGCTGCATTTCGACAAGGCTTCGCGCGGCTTCAGCATCATGAACGACGGCCCGCTGGACATGCGCATCAACCCGGACAACCCGCTGACCGCCTACACGATAATCAACCAGTGGCCCTACGAGCAGATCGAGCACCTGATACGCATCTGCGGCGAACGGCATTCCCGGCGCATCACCCGGGCGATACTCGACGCGCGCAGGGAGCACGCGCTCGAGACCACCGCCGAGCTGGGCGCGCTGATAGCCCGCGTGGCGCCGGCGCGGGGGGAGAAGACCCACCCGGCGACAAAAACGTTCCTGGCGCTGAGGGTGGCGGTGAATTACGAATTCGACAACCTGACCCGCGGCATACAGAAAATGATGCCGCTGCTCAAGCCCGGGGCGCGGATGGGGATAATAACCTTCCACTCCCTCGAGGACCGCATAGTGAAAGAGACTTTCCGCCTGATGGCCAGCATGGGCGGATGGAAGCTGGTGACGCGAAAACCCGTAAAGCCCGCAGAAGCGGAGATCATCGAGAACAAAAGGGCCCGCAGCGCAAAACTGCGCGTGATAGAAAAACTGTAAACGCGAGCAAGGAGGCATTATGTACCCCGTAAACATCCTTAAAGCCGGAGTAAGACTGAACAAGATGATCTCAGGGCGCACCGCCAGGACGAAACTGAACGGGCTCAAAGACGCGATGTCTCCCACCAAGATCTTCTACCTGTGGGAAAAGCACGGGATACGCCGCATTGAAATGTTCTGCATGGAATAAACTTCTTTAGTAAAGGCCGCCGCTATGCTTAAAAAAACACGCAACATGAATCTCGCGGCGCTGGGCGCCGTCTGCGCGGTATTTTTCCTGTTCACCCTGGAAAACGTGCAGGCGGTGAAGCTCGGCTACACCATTGAAAAGATACGCCGCGACATAAAGGACCTGGAAAGTTCCAACACCTACCTGAAAAAGGAGATCCAGACGGCCCTTTCGCCGGAAAAACTGGAGGTGGAAGCCTTAAAGCTCGGCATGGTCTACCCGGAACCGGGCGCCGTGGTGCTGCTGGACGGAGCGCCCGGCAAGAAGAACCCCGCCAGAGAATGGCTGGCGAAGCTTACCTGGTAGCCAGCAACCGGGCCGGCTAGCCGGCACCCCGGCCCCATGACAGCCAAGACATTAAAATCAAGGATAACGGTCTGCGCTTTCTTAGCGGGCCTGCCCGCCGTCTTCATAGCCGGCCGCCTTTTCTGGCTGCAGACGGTGCGCCACGAGAACCTGGCGGGCATGGCGGAGAAGTCGTTCAGCCGTACCGTCTCGGAAACAGGCCCGCGCGGGCGTATCTTCAGCCTGGGCGGCGACCTCCTCGCCGAATCCATTGTTACCTGGGACGCCCAGCTCTTCAAGCGCGACCTTGAGAACCCCGAACAGGACCTCGCGGCGCTGATGCGCGCGCTCAAGCTGCCGCCGGAATTCAGAGCGAAATTCCGGAAGGCCAAGAATTTCGTCCCCGTCAAAAAGAACCTGGACCGCGCCGCGTTCGACGCGGTCACGGCCCTGAAGATCAAAGGCCTCACGCTCGAGCCCCGGCAGAACCGCTATTATCCGTCGGGCGACCTGGCCCGCAGCGTGATCGGGCTCGTGGGCTCCGACAAGGGGCTTACCGGCGCGGAGCTGCTTTACGACAAGGTGCTCAGCGGCAAGACCTCGCGCCGGGAAATAATCCGGGACGCCTCCGGCCGCGTCATTTTCCAGGACAAGTTCGAGAAAGAAGCGCGGCCGCGCGACCTTTACCTGACGCTGGACCGCGACGTGCAGTTCTTCGCCCAGGAAGCCGTGAAGAACATGGTGGAGAAAGCCGGGGCGGAGCTGGGCATGGCGCTGGTGCAGGAGCCTTCCACCGGCCGCCTGCTGGCCCTGGCCACCTGGCCCGAGGACATGAGCAAGATACAGCCAGTTGAGTGGGTATACGAGCCCGGGTCCACCTTCAAGGCCGTGACGCTCGCGGCGGCGTTCGAAAAGAACGTCGTGAGCGAAAAGGACACTTTTTTCTGCGAGAACGGGGCGTGGAAGTTCAACAATAAAGTGACGCTGCACGACCACGAGCCGGAGCAGACGCTGTCGCTGTCCGGCGTGATAGAGCGCTCCTCCAACATAGGCACGGCGAAGATCGGGCTGAAGCTGGGCATAAAGGATTTTTACCTCTACGCCAAATCCTTCGGTTTCGGCTCCAAGGCCGGGCTGGGTTTTTACGGCGAATCCGCCGGCATCCTGCGGCCGCTCGAGCGGTACACGCAGCTCGACCTGGCGGTCGGCTCCTACGGCCACGGCATGGCCGCCACGCCGGTGCAGGTGATAACCGCCTATTCGGCCATCGCCAACGGCGGGGCGCTCTACGAGCCGCGCCTCGTAGACCGCGTGGCGGAATTCGACGGCAGCGAGGTTTTCAGGAACGAACCCTCGCTGGTGCGGCAGGTGATCACCCGCCAGACCTCCCGGCGCGTGAAGGATATCCTGCGCGCGGTGGTCGAAAAGGGGACGGGCAAGAACGCGGGCATAGCGGGCTACACCATAGCCGGCAAGACCGGCACTTCGAAGAAGATCGACCCTAAGACCGGCAAATACCTGACCGGCAGGAACGTCGCCTCCTTCTGCGGTTTTTTTCCTTTCGAGGAGCCGCGCTACACCATCCTGGTGGTGATGGACAACCCCAGGAAAATGACTTACGGCGGCGAGTCGGCCGCGCCAGTTTTCCGCGAGATCGCCGCCAGGATAATCACTCTCAAAGGCCTTAAGGCCGACGCCCCCGTTGCCGAAAAGCCGAAAAACCCGCAGGCCATCGTTCCCGTTTCCGACTGAGCCCCGCGGTTTTCCGGGCGGCGGTATTTAGTTGCCGGCCTTAATTTTCTATTATATATGCACGATGCGGCTGAAAATCTTGCTTGAGGGGGCCGGCGCCGCGGCGCCGGAAGGGGCGGGGGAGATCGAGATCGCCTCCGTAATAAACGATTCCAGGCTGGCCGGGCCCGGCGCGCTTTTCTTCGCGCTGCCCGGCGCCAGGACCGACGGCGCGCGCTTCATCCGCCAGGCCCTTGAAAAAGGAGCCGCCGCCGTGGTCTCCGGCGCCGAAGTTCCCCCGGAGCTGCGCGCCGCCTTCCCCGGCGCGGCTTTCATCAGGACCGCCGATCTTCCCAACACGCTCTCCAGGGCGGCCGCCAACTTTTACGGCCATCCCTCCGCCCGGCTCAAAGTTTTCGGCATAACCGGCACCAAGGGAAAGACCACCGCCGCCTACCTGCTCGAGAACATACTGCGGCTGGCCGGCTCAAGGCCCGGCGTGATAGGCACCATAGATTACCGCGTGGACGGCCGCGTGCTGGCGCCGGCCGCCAACACCACGCCGCTGGCCCATACCCTGCAGGAGCTGCTGGCGAAAATGGTGGCGGCCGACGCCCTCGCCGCGGTGCTGGAGGTCTCCTCCCACGCGCTGGCCCTCGGCCGCGCGGACGACGTGGACTTCGACTGCGCGGTGTTCACCAACCTCCAGCGCGACCACCTGGATTTCCACAAGGACAGGGAAGCCTACTTCCAGGCCAAAGCCCGGCTGTTCGACCTGCTGGAGCGCTCGCCCAAGAACGAAAAATGCGCCGTGATCAACGCCGACGACGAGCGCGCGGAGTGGCTGATAAAACGCCTGAAAGGCAGGGTAAAGACCCTGACCTTCGCCATAGAGAACGCCGCTGACTTCAGGGCCGACGGCCTGGAGATACTTGAGACCGCCACCCGCTTCACGCTTAAAGCCGGAGAGAAAGCCCTGCCCGTGAAACTTAACCTGCTGGGCCGCCACAACGTCTACAACGCGCTGGCGGCCATAGCCGCGGCCGTGGCGGGCGGGATAAGCCTGCGGGCGGCCGTGGACGGCGCGCAGGCGCTGGCCAACGTCCCGGGGCGCCTCGAGCGCGTCGACCTGGGGCAGGAGTTCTCCGTCTTCGTCGACTACGCCCACACCGACGCCGCGCTGGAGAACGTGCTGTCCAACCTCGGGCTGCTGCCGCACAGGCGCATCATAACCGTTTTCGGCTGCGGCGGCGACAGGGACCGCACCAAGCGCGCCCCGATGGGAAAGGCCGCCTGCGGCCTCAGCGAGCTGGCCATAGTCACCAGCGACAACCCCCGCAGCGAGGCCCCGGCGCAGATCTTCGCCGACATTGAAAAGGGCATAGCCGGCGAATTCACGAACTACGAGGTAATACCGGACCGCGGGGCCGCTATAGCGAAAGCCGTGGCCCTGGCCGGCAAAGGCGATATCATACTGATCGCCGGCAAAGGCCACGAAACATATCAGATCCTTGGCGACCGCACCATACACTTCAGCGATACGGAGGCCGCGGCGCAGGCCATTAAGGAAAAACTGGGGAAAGGGGACAGGAGGACGGGGGCATGAACCTTCAGATCAATCTCGGGCAGCTGGCCGAAGCGGTAAAGGGGAAAATACTCAGGGGGAAGCCTGAAGCGCGTTTCAATACTTTCGTGACGGACACCCGGAAGCTGAAAGCCGGGGATTTTTTCTGGGCGCTGAAGGGCGCATCTTACGACGCCCACGATTTCCTGCCCGACGCGCTGCCCTGCGTCAGCGGCTGTCTGGCCAGGCAGGACGCGCTGGCGCGCCAGGACTGCCTGCCGCCCGAAGCGGTGGCGGTGGAGGATACGCTCAAGGCCCTGCAGGACCTGGCCGCCTGGCACAGGCAGCGTTTCAATATCCCGCTCACGGCCATAACGGGCTCCAACGGCAAAAGCACCGCCAAGGAGATGCTCAAGAGCATTTTTTCCGCCGCCGGGGAGACCTGCTCCAATGCCGGCAACCTCAACAACCAGTTCGGGCTGCCGCTGTCCCTGCTGGAGCTGGGCCCGCAGCACAAGTTCGGCGTTTTCGAGCTGGGCGCCTCGCGCCGCGGCGACATAAAGGAGATAGCCGAAGTGGCGCGCCCCACCTGCGGCATCATAACCAACGTCGGGCCGTCGCACCTGCAGTATTTCGGCGACCTGGAAACGGTGTTCGAGACCAAGACGGAGATAGCGGACTGCCTGGCGCCCGGCGGGGTGCTGGTCTACAATTACGACGACCCCTACCTCTCGCGCCTCAACGGCAGGCAGTTCAAGAAAATAACGTTCGGCAGGAGCCCGGAAGCCGACGTGCGCATCCTGGAGGCGAAGCACCTTAAGCTGGAGTACGACGGCTGGATACTGGAGGCGGACCTGCCGCACGCCGGGGAACATAATTATTACAACGCGGCCGCCGCGGCAGGCGCGGCCATCGCGGCCGGCGTGGACTGCTGCGCCGTGATCTGCAACGGGCTGGAGAAATACACGCCGCCGCCGATGCGCCTGCAGGAGGTAAAGATAGGCGGCTCCGCCGTAGTGCTGGACGCCTACAACGCCAACCCGGCCAGCATGGCCGCCGCGCTCAAAGAGATGGCAGGCCGCCCGAAGCCGCTTTACCTGATGCTCGGCGACATGAAGGAATTGGGCCAGCACTCTAAGCATTACCACACCGACCTCGGGGCCGCGCTGGCCCATATGGGCGCGAAGAAGATCTTCCTGGCCGGGCCGGAAATGCGGGCCGCGGCCGACGCCTATCAGCGGGCGGGGGGGAAGAACCTGGCCTACGCCGAGACCCCGGACGCCTGGCTGCCGCAGGCGCGCGAACTGATCTCGGCCGGGAAAGGCTCTTTCCTTATCAAAGCCTCCCGCTCAATGAAATTCGAGCGGATAATAGAAGGGCTGGAGCCTAACCCTTGCACTAGTTTGGGTCAATAGACCTATACCCGAATAGGCCTAATGCCACTTTTGCTCTTCATCATTATTTGTTAAAGTATATATAATGAAGTAATGGGGAAATGGCTACCGTTTCTAATTGGGGAATACAATGAAGAAAACACTTTTAGCGGCTCTGGTGAACATTATTTTTACCGGAATGTTATCTTTCATAGCATTGTCGCTGTTCCCCGAGCATGGGTATGCGCTTACTTCTTCTACTGGCTATGATATTAGCCTGAACGCCGGAAAGGACGACACATCACCTCAACCGGACCCCATCCCGCCGCCTACCCACCCAAAGGTACTCAAGGGAAAATAGCTGAAGTGCGTATCCCCTTACGCAAAAAATGGCCGTCCCTGCTTACTGGGTCGGTCATTTTTTTCGTTGCCTGGATTTTATGGTCAAGACCATCCCCGGAACTTAAGGTGCTGCTAGACACGACAAATCCACCTTCTTATTATGACACTGCCGCCATCATATATAACAGGGATTATTTTTTTTTAGAAAATATTTTTAGCCCGCTTTTAGAATACTCCGCAGGAAACGAGATTGTTTCAGGAATTGCAGAGAGGTTCGAGTGGGTGGGGAATGAAGCGCGCTTCAAGATGCGCACAGACCTTAAAACAGTGGACGGACTGCCAATAAATGCCATTGATGCAGAACAGAGTCTGAAGCGGCTTTTTATTCTTGGCGGAAGCGGGTATGGTTTTTTAAGCAAACTGTTATGCGGCAAAACTGCACTTATGAGTTTGCAGGATCCTTGCCCCGGATTGCAAGTTAGTGACAATGGGCAGAATCTCGTAATGAAATTCGCCGAGCGGAAAACGTTCCTTTTCCATTTGCTGACAAATATTACCTATGCCGTGATTCCGCGGGGCTCCATAGACCAGAAAACCTTCAAAATCAACGATTACAGAAACACCTCCGGGCCATATTATGTGAACGCCTACCCAGGCGCAGGGAATATAAAGCTAAAAGCTAATCCGTTCCATTATCATTATTCAGATAAAATACCTCAAAATATTAAAATTATTGCCTTCACTAAATATCTTAAAAACGAAGAAATACTTGGCATGCTTTCAGATAAAACAATTGATTATCTTAGGATAAGCGCCGTGCTTAAGCCGGAAGACAAGGTGGACTTTGTTGCCGCAAATCCCGGGTACAATATTCATCTTAGCCGGCCGGTTAGGATGCTATTTGTCCTGTTTACCGAGCGAGGAAGGAGAAGACTATCAAGAGAGGAAAGATTTTTTATAGCCAGAAAACTGCGCGGCCTTTACCCGCTAAGACGCCGCATGCTTGAAATTCCGGACCAGATATTTCAAATGGAGGGTGGTCTTTCCAAAATGCAGCTGAGGGAAATACAAGCGCTTCTAAATACCGGGGCTGAAGTGGTACTAAAAAAGAAAGTAGAAGCGAAACGGCTATACAGCTATTTTTGGCTGGACGGAGACGAGATAAAAAAATGGATGCCGAAGGTAGAATATCAAGACCTTTATCCACCTAAGAGCAGCAAAGTTGTGCATGAACCGGATTTTTATCTTTTTGGCTGCGATATGGGCTTTCAGGACGATGTAGGATTGCTGGCTTATTATCTGGACATGGATTTTTTCAGTATGACCCCCGCTGAAAAGGGAAAGTGGTTCGCGGATTATATAGCGTCCCAAGACAAAAACGCGCGAATGAGAATGATCCAGGCGCTTCAATATAAAACACTTTACGACGCGCGTGCGCTGCCCATCGGCTTGCTCCCGTATGCTTCCGTGGCGCGCAAACCGTGGGCATTTAACTACCCGCCCGCTATTGCCGGTGATGCGCTTTGGAGGCTAAGGAGAAATTTAAAATGGACCCTGAAATAAAGCAATCCATTAAGAGACTTTTTATAAAGTTCCTGATGTTCCAGCTGGTAATCTATATAGTGGCATTGATGTTGTCCGTGGTTTTCACCGCTTATTTCAAACAGCGCCTGGGAGACCAACTTTCCGCCGCTTCGCGTGACTCGATATTGTCTGGTGACACGCGTCAGACTATTATCACCCTGACCTCGTCCATGTCGCACGATTTTTCCGGCATGTCCTGGCGCCCCACCGGAGCGGAAAAAGGGTTCAGTGTGCCGATTGATGCGGAAAAATGCAATCGTTTGCTTTACGCCTCTGCCAACGTGCGTTTATATTTTGATGAAGAACGCCGGTTTTCATCTGGGGCTATGCTGTTTTACTATTCCCGGTTGATGCCCGTAATCTGGGCCACTATTGCCTGGCTTATTATAGCGTTACTATCCCTACCCATAGCTTATTTTGAACGCAGAAGGCTGATAAGGGACTATAATCTCCTTCTAGATTTGCGGATAAAAGAATCCTATTCGAACCTTGCCGCACAAGTGGCGCATGACATACGATCTCCTCTAGCGGCACTGAGAACCGCGGCAACGGGGTTTGAGATCCCGGCTGAACAACGCGCACTTATGAACGGCGCGGTGACCCGCATGAATACAATAGCGGACGACTTGCTGAGGAAATACCGTACGCCTTCCGCCATTACTGTTGAAAGCGGTAAGATTACTGCATGCGCCTTGACACCGCTTATAGAGGAAGTTCTGGCCGAAAAGCGTCTCCAGTATAGTTATAGAACCGACGTCATATTCGAGTTACACAATTCCTCAGATGAATTAAAAGTTCTTACTGATCCCAAGGAATTCCAGCGGCTGTTATCCAACCTCATAAACAATTCCGTTGAGGCTCTTACTGGTCCAGGAGCCGTCACAGTAGGGTTGTCTGGCGCCGATGGGATGGTTTCAATAACCGTGAAGGATAACGGCAAAGGGATTCCGCCTGAAATACTAGCGAAGCTCGGGCGTAGGGGAGAAACACACGGAAAAACCCGCGGCAACGGGCTGGGACTGTATCACGCGCGGATAAGCATTGAAAACTGGGGCGGCGTATTTAAAATTGAATCCAAACCTGATCACGGAACAATAGTAATTCTAACGCTTCCAACATTTAAGCCTGCAAAAAAACGTACGGTGATATTGGTTGACGATGACAAATTAGTGCGCATGAATTGGGAAATGGCCGCCAAAGCCACCCGAATGGATCTAAGAACGTATAAAAACGCTGAAGAGCTTACATCTGTTTTGGGGACTTTGCCAAAAGACACTCCGTTTTACATTGATTCTGAACTAGGCGGCGGAGTTAAAGGTGAAGATATAGCAAAAGACTTGCATACTAGAGGGTATGATAACATTACAATGGCCACCGGATATAGCCCTGAAAGATTTGCGCATCTACCATGGGTAAAAGCTTCCGGCAAGGAACCGCCATTTAACGATACATAATAGTGCTCTGGCCTTTCTTATAAGTGGCCGTATCTAGGCACCTTATGTACAGATAACCTTGCAACTGTAGTAAAATTAATCATGGCTCCACGCCCGATAATTTTCCTTTGGCTATCTCTAATGCTCTCCGCCCTGGCTAACGCCGCAGGCCCCGGCGACCTCACCGCCTTGAAACAAGATCAGGTATTTGCGAAAACATTCCGGGTCAGCGCCCTGTACCTGGACCCCTCAGGCGGACCCAAAGGGGCCCGTTTCGTGCATGACCGCGGGCTGACCGTAGATGTGCTGTTCTTCGACTCTGTGCCGCAGGTCTCCGTCTATTTCCGCACGCTTCCAGCCGACGACCGCGGCGCGGCGCATACGCTGGAGCATCTCCTTATAGGCAAAGGTACGATGGGACGGGAACTCAACACGCTTATGCAGATGCGGATGGGCAAACATAACGCGGTCTCATATTCCGATTTAACGAACTACCAGTTTTCAACGGCTGCCGGCCCTGCCGAGTTCTACGAACTGTTCAGTTCTTATCTGACCGCCCTGATGCGCCCGAACATTACGGACGAGGAAATGCGCCGTGAGATAGCGCATACCGCCGTGGTGGAGGAAGGCGGACTGCTTAAGCTGGAGGAAAAGGGAACAGTATATACCGAAATGGTGGCGAGTGCGGAACAGCCGGCCTGGATACGCTGGTATCAGCTCACCGAGATGCTGTACGGCCCAAAGCACCCACTGGCGCGCGTTCAGGGGGGAAGACCGGAAAAGATATGGGAACTTTCGCCGGCCGATGTACGCGCTTTTCACGCCACCCATTACCATCTGGACGGGAACATGGAGATGATAGCGGCTCTGCCGCAGGGCTGGGACGCCGCCGACTTCCTGGCGCGACTCAACGACGAGATCCTGCGCCTGGAGCCGCAACCGCCTGCAGGCTCCTACTCCGGGTTGCCGCCTTTTGAGCCATTGAAGAGCCGCGAGGTCCGGATAGGCAGTTTCCCTTCCGATGGTACGCCGGTGCCGCAGGACGCGCTGCTGGCCTGGCCGCCTGGAAAGACGTTCAGCACTGACGAAAAGCCCCGCATTGACCTGGCTATTGACCTCCTAGGCGGAGGTGAAACTTCCTACTTGTACCGCGACCTGATAGACCAGAAAACCAGAAAACTTGATTCCGGCGCTACCAACATCGGCGCTGATGCCGAGGCCCTGCCCGCTTCTTATGCCATGCTGTGGCTTTCCGGCATACCGCCGGCCAATGTTACACCGGCCAAACTGGGGCGGCTGCGAGACATAGTAAACGAGCGCGTACGCTGGTTGCACGATCTCAAACCCGGCAGCCCTGAACTGGCCGAGGTAGCGGACCGGGCGCGCTCACGCATGCTCTCGTACCGGCGCTCCCGGCTTAAGGCGATGGAAGGGCCTCCTATGTTCGGCGAACGCTCCACCGGCGAAAGCTGGCACAGGTTTCTGGACGGACTTTCCGCCGATCCGGGTTTCGATAAATCGCTGTCCGAAGACGCGGCCCTAGACCGCCTGCTCGCGGAGCTCGGTGAGGGGAAGAATCCCTGGGCGGCAGCGCTCGAGCGCGCAGGCATGCTGGAACAACCATATGTATCCGCGGTCCTTCCTGATCCCGCCCTCCTCGAGCATGAGAAGGGTCTGAAGCAGCAACGCCTCAAAGCGGTTTCGCAGCGTCTGACAGTTGCATACGGTCTGCCTGAGGCGAAAGCCTTGGAGCGCTACCGCGCCGAGACCGCGTCTGCCACGGCCGAGCTCGAAGCGCTTGAGCGCGGCGCGCCCGAGCCGTCTTTTCTGCGCGAGCCCCCGCTGGAACTGGACCAGCTTGCCTGGAGCGAAAGTCTTATGGCTTCAGGAGCGCGGCTGGTGCGAACGCAGTTCCAGACGCCTTTCACGGATATCAGCGTGAACTTCGACCTGCGCGGCGTGCCGGAAGGGGACCGGGAGCTGCTGCCCCTGCTGGGCGGCGCCCTCGGCTCCGTGGGCGTGGTCACCCGGGCGGGCGAGCGGCTGGACTACGCCGCGGCCCGCGAGCGCATCATGGCCGAGATCTACGACGCCGGCGTAGGCGTAGCGGCCTACCCGCGCAGCGACCGCGCCGAGCTCAGCTTCAGCGCTACCGCTTCCTCGCCGGAAGAAGTCGACCGGGCCGTAGCCTGGATAGAGAACTATCTGCTCCGCCCCGGCCTGACGCCGGCGGCCCGGGAGCGGCTGATAGACACGCTCCGGGCCGGCATTCAGGGCTGGCGCGGCATCTTCCAGCAGGACGAGGAATCCTGGGTGTCCGAGGCGGTAGCCGCCTACAGATACCAGGACAGGCCGCTGTACATGAACATCTCCAGCCCCTTCACCGTGCTGCGCAGCCTCAACCGCCTGCGCTGGCGCCTGGAGGACCCGGCGCCGGAGCGGCTGGCCGCCCTGCGCGCCGCCGCGGCCGAAGTAATGGCCGCCGCGAAAACCTCGGACAGGGCCGCGGCGGAAAAACTCCTGGCCGGGGTGGACGGCGAGTTCGGCGAATATCTGCGCTGGGAATTCGCGCACCTGCCCGATGATTCCTGGCGCGCCGACCTTCGGACGCTGGCCTCCGATTTCCTCGCCGACGTCGGGCATCCCGCCGAGACCATCCGCCGGCTGCAGGCGCTGGCGGCGGGCGTGCTGGTGCGCACCGGTACGCGGGTGCATATCAACGGCAACGCCGCGAACAGCGACCGGGCGGCCCGGCAGCTGGAAACGCTGCTGGACCGCCTGCCCAGGGGCAGGCAGGCGGCGGCGCCGCCGCGCAAGGACCTGGTAGTAGGCCGGCTGCGCCAGCGCCTGCCCGGCATAGGCCGGCCGGCGCACGTAGCGCTGGTCAACAACGGCGGCAAGACCGGCACGATCAGCGTCTGGACGCCGGCAGCGGGCTATAATTCCTTTCAGCCCGGCGACCTGCCCGACGCCCTGGCCCTGGGGATCCTGGCGGGCGGCGGCGCGCACTCGCTTTTCATGCGCACCTGGGGCGCCGGGCTGGCTTACAGCAACGGGCTGGGGCTTTACGCTTCGATAGGTCAGGCCAGGTATTACGCCGACAAATGCCCCGACCCCGCGCAGACGCTCCGCTTCGCGGCCGGGGTAGCGGCGGAGACGAAGATAGAAGATACTTCCCAGCTCGAATACAGCCTGGCCACTTCCTTCGCCGACTACCGCGCCGCGGGGAGTTTCTCGTCGCGCGGCGCCGCCCTGGCCTACGACCTGGAAGAGGGCAACCGCCCGGAGGCCGTGCACGCCTATAAATACGCGCTGCTCGAGCTCGCCCGGAGGCCCGGCACGCTGACGCTGGTGCGCGCGCGCTTCCTGAAGGCGCTCGGCCGGGTGCTGCCGGGGCTGCCCGGCGGCAGGGTCTCGGACTCGCCGCAGGCCGGCGCTTTTTTAACAGGACCGGACAGCCTGATCCGGAGCTACGAGAGTTTCGTCCGCGAAAAAGGGGAAGCCGCCGAAGTGGTGCGCCTCTATCCGCGGGATTTCTGGCCGTAAAGGAAACCAGCCGCCATGAGAACCATCACGCTCTTCATAGTACAGCAGCACCGCCGCGCCGCGCTGCTGCTGCTGGCCGTACTGGGCGCCGGGCTGCTGCGCACTATCTCGGCCGCGCCGGCCAGGCCCGACCCCGCCCTGGCCGCCCTGCTGGCGGCTTACAGGAGCGGAGCGGCTGACGGCGGCATAACCTTCGAGAAACCTTTCGACGGCACGCTTTTCCCGGCGGACATAGCGGCCCCCGGGTTCCGCTGGAAAGACAACAACGCCGCCGCGGACCTGTGGCTGGTGACTATAGAATTCTCCGGCGCGGCCGGCGGCCGCCTGAGCTTTATTTCCGCGGCCCCGGAGTGGACTCCCGGCAACGACGACTGGGAGCTTATCAAACGCCGGTCGCTGGAGCGGACCGCCAGGCTTACCGTGGCCGGCGCCGCCCGCGGCGCGCCCGGAAATATCCTGTCTGCGGGCAGCATTTCCTTCAGCACCTCCAAAGACAAAGTAGAGGCGCCGCTGTTCTACAGGGAAGTGAACCTGCCGTTCAGCGAGGCGGTAAAGGACCCCTCGCGCATCCGCTGGCGGCTGGGGAAGGTCTCCCTGAGAACGCAGCCCCCGGTAGTGCTGGAGAATCTGCCGGTCTGCGGCAACTGCCATTCCTTTTCCGCCGACGGCTCGGTGCTGGGCATGGACGTGGATTACGCCAACGACAAAGGCTCCTACGCCATCGCCCGGGTGCTCGAAGAGACCATCCTCGACAAAAGCAAGATCATCACTTGGCACGATTATAAAAGGACGGAAGGCGTCCAGACCTTCGGCCTGCTTTCGCAGGTTTCCCCGGACGGGCGGTACGCGGTCAGCACGGTCAAGGACCGCTCGGTGTTCGTGGCCACGCCGGGGCTGGCCTTCTCGCAGCTTTTTTTTCCGGTCAGCGGCATCCTGGCCGTCTATTCCCGCGCGGCTAAGACCTTCCAGGCGCTGCCGGGCGCTGACGACCCCGAATTCGTACAGAGCAACCCCGCCTGGAGCCCCGACGGCAAGTATATCGTTTTCGCCAGGAACCTGGCGCATAAGCTGAAAAATCTGCGCGATAGGGACAAGGTGCTGCTGGCGAAGGAAGAATGCGCGGAATTCCTGGAAGGCGGCCAGAAATTCCTGTTCGACCTTTACCGCGTTGCTTTCAACGAAGGCCGCGGCGGCAAGCCGGAACCGCTGCAGGGCGCTTCCGATAACGGCATGAGCAATTTCTTCCCGAAATATTCGCCCGACGGGAAATGGATAATATTCTGCAAAGCGAAAAGTTTCATGCTGCTGCAGCCCGACAGCGAGCTCTATATCATGCCCGCCGGCGGGGGCGAAGCCAGGAAAATGCGCTGCAACCAACCCACGATGAACTCCTGGCACAGCTGGTCGCCCAACAGCCGCTGGCTGGTCTTCGCCTCCAAGGCCAACACGCCCTATACACAGCTTTTTCTTACCCATATCGACGCGCAGGGCAACGATACGCCCCCTGTCCTGCTGGACGGCTTTACCGCGCCCGACAGGGCGGCCAACATCCCGGAATTCCTCCCGGCTAAAGGCGGCATACTTAAAAAGATACGCGAAAGGTTCCTGGACAGCCTTTCCTTCCACCGGGCGGGCCTCGAGTTCGCCAGGGCCAACGACAGCGGCGGAGCCATAGCTTCGTACCGCAAAGCGCTGGAGCTCGACCCAGGGAACACCGAAGTGCAGATCCTGCTGGGCGTTGCGCTGGAGAAGACCGGCAGCCGCGAGGAGGCTTTCTCTCATTTGAACGAGGCGCTTAAATTAGCCCCCAACGATCCCCACGCGCACGCCAATATGGGCCTGCTCCTGGCTAAGCGCGGCGACCTGAAAGGCGCGATCGGCCATTACAGGGACTCAATAAATGCGCGGCCGGATTCGGCTATCGTGTTCTATTATCTGGCCGGCGCCCTGGGCATGCAGAGCCTGCTGCCTGATGACAGGACCAATTACCACGCGGCGCTGAAAGCCCGCTACGACTATGTGCCGCCGGGCCCGGCGGAATATTCCGGGGCGGAAAGAAAAGCAATGCTCGCTGAAGCCATAGAGAAATACCTGGCGGCGCTGAAGCTGAGCCCCGACACCGCGCTGCTGCACGCCGAGCTGGGCGCCGCCCTTGAAGCGCAGGGTACTCCGGCCGAGGCCGTGAAGCAATACAGGGAAGCGGCGCGGCTGGACCGCAACAACGTGGCCATTCACGACATTTTAGCGGCCCTGCTCGCGGCGCGCGGCGAGTTCGGCGAGGCCGAAACCCATTACCGAGAAGTGATAAGGCTGGAGCCGAAATACGCGGGTACGTACGACCTCCTGGGCGCGGTGCTGGAAAAGCTGGGCCGCCGGGACGAAGCGCTGGCTTCCTACAGGAAAGCGTTAAGCATCGACCCCGACCTGGACAGCGCGGCCCGTCACCTGAAGAGCGCGCTGGCCGCGCAGGAAACACGGTCCATAGATAAATGACAGAGGATCCCGACCAGGACGCGCGGTTGATGCTCCGCTTTATCGCCGGGGAGGAGTCCTGCTTCATAGAGCTGGTCAAAACCCATAAGCAGCGGGTTTTCGCCTTCGCTTACAGGTTCCTGGGCAACGCCGCCGACGCCGAGGACGCCGCGCAGGAAGTTTTTATTAAAGTTTACAACGCCCGGAACAAATACACGGTAAAAGCGAAGTTCACCACCTGGCTGTTCACCATTACGCGCAACACCTGTCTGAATTTTCTGGCTAAACGCGGGCATAGGGGCCTTTTCGTCCCTCTGGACGAAAAGCCTGAAGCGCAGGAAGACGCGCCCGGCCTGCAGCTGGCTGACCCGAAAGATCTGCCGCCCGCGGAGCTGCTGATCAGAAAAGAACAGGCCGAGGCGGTAAAAAAAGCCCTGGCTTCATTGCCTGAGAACCAAAGAACTGCCGTGCTGCTCTGCCGCTACGACGAACTCTCCTACGAAGCTATCGCGGAGGTCATGGGCTGCTCGGCCAAGGCGGTAAAATCCATTCTTCACAGGGCGAAACTCGGCCTGAAAGAAAAACTGGCGGAACTTTTTCAATGATCGGCGGTTATACCTATGAGAGGGGATAGTTTATGAACTGTAAAAGAGCCATGGAAATTTCAGCCGGCGGCCTTTCCGGCAGCCTGAATGACTCCGAAAAGGCGGAACTTAGCGGCCACCTTGAAGAATGCGCCTCCTGCCGCAAAGAAGCTGAACTGCTCTCCAAAGCTTGGCAGGCTCTGGAGCTGTACGAGGCTCCAGCGCTGGGCGATAAATTCGTGGATGCCCTGATGGCGAAGCTCCGGGCCGGGCAGGCGGAAGAACAGGCTTCCGGTTTCAACCCGTTCGCGCTTTCACCGGATACGCGCGCGGCGCTGGCGGGCTGGTGGAAAGTGCCGGCCATGACCCTGGCCTCCTTTGCCGTCTACGTTCTGTGCGTCGAGACCGGCCTTATGCCGGCGCGCCAGTTCTCCGTTCCGGCCGCCCGGAGTTCAGGCTCACCCCTTTCCAATATCTTCTCCGAAGGCCCTGCGGCCGGCGGGGGGAACCTTTTGACCATGCTGGAAGGAGCGGACAAATGAACATACGCTGGAACCAGATAGCCGCAGCCGTGGCCGCGGGCGTCCTGATGGGCGCCCTGTTCTCCGATTATTATCATATGCATCTTAAACGCAGGCCGCCGCAGCCGGTCCCCGCCGAAGGCGCGATAGAAAAATTCACCCGCGAGCTCGGCCTCTCCGGCCCCCAGCAGGAGCAGGTTTCGGCCATTTTCAATAAATACCGGCCAGAAGTAAAAAAGACGAAGGATTCCATACAGCCCAGATTAGAAGAACTGCGCCGGAGGATCAAGTCGGAATTGAGGATCGTCCTTACGCCGGAGCAGTACGCCAGGCTGGAAGAACTGGACAACGATTCCAAACGCCGCGAAAACAGGCCGCCGCCGCCCCGCGACGGAGAAGACCCGGACAGGCGAGCACCGCGCTAAAACCTCGCGCCGCGCCCAGGCTTGCGCGCTCCCCATACACGCCCTGAAAACATCCGTTTTCAGGGCGGAACTTTTTTCCGGTTTCGCTGTTTAAATAAGCGGATGTGTACCTGTGTATGGATACGCATATGCTCAAGCCTTTCCGGAATACCGCAGCGGTCGTCTGCTTCTGCTTCAGCATTCTGCTTTTGGGCTGCCGCGCGGCATGCGCCGGCCAGGGTGCCGGCAGGGGCACCTTCGGGCTGGGCTTCAATTACCCGGGGCTAAGTATCAGGTATTTCATGAGCGACCGCTACGCGCTGGAAGCCAAAGGGCAGGCAGACGGCGGCGTTACGGTGGGCGGCCTGCGCCTGTACAGCTATTACCGCCCGTCGGCGGCGATGTACCTGTTCCTGGGCGCGGAAGCGGATTACATACAGTTCAAGGGAGAAGTCAGCCGCGGGGCCGGGGCCGCGGGGGAATTGTTCGCAGGCTTCGAATGCTTCCTAGCTCCGGACGCCTCGCTGCAGGCCGATTTCGGACCGGCCTATATTTACCTGCGGGACAAAAACGAGCCCGTATCGGCCGGGGCTATCGAATACGTGGCTAATTTCGGGCTTAATTTCTACTGGGGCGGCGGCAAAGCCGGCGCGGCCCGTACCGCCGGGAAAAGGGGGAAACAGCAGAAGAAGCGCTCTAATTCCAAAAAGAGCGACACGCAGACACTGCTGTTCCTGTACTGATATGAAACAACTTTATTGCCTGCTGTTCGCCGCGCTGTTCCCGCTGACCGCCGCGCTGTCCGCCGGGATCAATATGGGCATGACCCGCGCGGTAAAACATGCGGTGACTACGATGGACGAAAAGGTGACGGAACACAAGCGGGCGGCCGCGGCCGCCGCGCTGGCCGCCGCGCCGGCCGCGGCCTTCACTTATTCTCCTGCTTCACCGGCCGCCGGCCAGGCCGTAACCTTTACCGACGCCTCCGTCAACAGCCCCTCTTCCTGGGACTGGAACTTCGGCGACGGCGCAACCAGCGCGGCACAGAACCCGACACACGTCTACGCCTCGTCCGGCAGTTATAGTGTAACCCTTACGGCCTCCAACTCCGCGGGGGCCGGGAGCGTAAGCCATACAGTGACCGTTGTCAGCCAGGGGACTTTCACCCTGGAGAGCGGCGCGGGCACGAGCGGCGGGGCTATGGCGCTGGAATATTCCTGCTCCGGAGCCGGGTCTTCGCCGGCGATGGCCTGGACCAGCGCGCCGTCCGGCACGCAGCAGTTCGCGCTGACCATTTCCGAACTAACTCCGCAGCTGGAGACGAAATATAACTGGGTCCTATACAGCATACCGGCGGGCAGCTCCGGCTTCGTCAAGAACACCACCGGCGGCGGCACGGCGGGCAAAAGCGACGGCGCGGCGGGAACAGCCTACAACCCGCCCTGCGGCGGCGGCAACAGGCTTTATACGTACACGCTCTACGCCCTGTCCGGAGCCCCGTCGCTTTCGTCCGACCCCGCGCAGGTGACGGGCGGCGTTCTTACGGCCGCGCTCTCGGGCCTGATCATAAGTTCGGCCGCCATGACGCTGACCTATACGCAGGCAGCGGTATCGTCGGCGCCCGTAGCCGCCTTCAGTTTTTCGCCCGCCTCGCCCACCGCCGGCCAGACGGTGACTTTTACGGACACCTCTGCCTACACGCCCGCTTCCTGGGCCTGGAATTTCGGCGACGGCTCAAGCAGCACCCTGCAATCCCCGACCCACGTTTTCAGTTCCTCCGGCAGCTACACGGTGAGCCTCACGGCCGCGAATACGGCGGGCTCCAGCGCGGTCAGCCATACCGTAACCGTGGCGGCGGCGGGCGCCTTCGCGCTGACCAGCCCCGTAGGCGCGGAGGGGGCGGCCATGGCCGCCGAGTACACCTGCGACGGCGCGTACGCCTCCCCGGCCCTGGCCTGGTCGGGCGCGCCGGCGGGCACGCAGCAGTTCGCGCTGCTCATGACCACGCTGCCGGGCGACGGGAGCACAAAATGGAACTGGGTGCTGTACGCCATACCGGCGGCGGCCTCCGGCCTGGACAAGAACACTTCCGGCGTGGGCACCGCGGGCGTGAACAGCGACACGCAAAGCCAGGAGTACGCCGCCCCCTGCTCGCAGGGCCCCGGGCCAAAGGTCTATACCTACACTTTATACGCGCTGTCGGGCGCGCCGTCCCTGCCGGCAGCGGACCTGGTGACCGGCGACGTGCTTACCAGCGCCATCTCCTCACTTATCATCAGCTCGGCGGCGCTGAACCTGACCTACGCCCGGGCGAACGTCTCGCCCGCGTTCAGCTTCTACCCGAGCAGCCCTACCACCTATAACACGGTAAGCTTTACCGACGCCTCGCAGAACGCCCCTGTTTCCTGGGCCTGGGATTTCGGCGACAACACGTCCACCAGCACCGCCCAGTACCCGACGCACGTTTACAGCTCGGCAGGCAGCTACACCGTCACGCTCAGGGTCGCCAATTCCATCAGCTCGGCCACGCTGACCCGCTCTATAACCGTCACCGTGCCGGCCTATAATATTTCGCAGGGCATCTCCGACCAGGCCCAGGGCACCACGCTGGCCTTCGACGCCCTCGGCCTGATGAACGCCAACCTGGGCTCGCAGTCGTACTTCCCGCCGGGCAAAGTGGCCGACTACACCGGGTTCCAGTTCCTCCGGGACAGCGACCCCAGCAATATGGGGCACAACCCGGATTTCACGGGCCTGACCTCCAACAGCGTCATCCGGATACTCAGCGACTCCCAGCTGGCGCAGCTGGCGGCCCTGGCAGTGAGCCAGGCGGACCAGGTCAACGAGTACGCTTATCACCGCTTCAGGCTGATACAAGCTTTCCGGCGTTTGATGGACGGGAACATCCCTTCCGGCGCCACCGGCCTCAGCCTGAGCGCGGTAACGGCCGTGTCGCAGGAACTCTACCTCATGGACGGCCAGATAGCCTTCGACCGGGCCCTGGCTTACGCCAACGTCTATAATTCCATGACGCGCGCCCAGCTGGCCGAGCTGGACGCCATGAAAGGGGTGGGCGCTTCCTCCTGGACCGTGACCGACGCCAATTACATGAAGACAAGGGTAGAGACCGCGCTGGGCGCCAACGCTTCAAATACCACGATGAACACCCTGGTAATGACCTACGCCGGCGACCTCTTCAGCTGGTATTCCGGCAACGTCGAGGCCGACGTCTATTTCTGCCCAGAACGCCAGGGCACCTATTACGGCGGGTTCTATATCAAGGACGCGCCGGCCATGAACGCGCCACAGGGCGTCAGCTACACCATAGACTCCGCGCTGACCGGCAACGCCGGGGCGGCCCTGCTCGACAGTTCCCTGGGCTACGTGGCGTCCACGCAGGCCGCCATCATGACGAACCTCATCGAGGTGCAGCGGAGCAATATGGAGGGCATAGTGGCAGTGCGCGCGCAGATAGCGGCGCTGCTGCGCACCCTGCTGGTCTCTACCGCTTCCAGCGCCGCCGTCAGGGCGCAGGTGCTGGCGCTGTCCTCGGCCACCTACGGCACGCTGGACGGCATTAACAATTACTACTACGCCACAACTTTCAAGCAGGTAGCCGACTCGCTGAGCGCCGCCCAGAGGGCCCATCTGAAGACGGATTTCTGGGACGGTCTGCTTATCAGCACTTATAGCAACGGGACCCCTTACGACTATTCTGTCTGCAGATCCACTTACCTTTACTCGGACACCACCACCGACCCCGCCGTGCTGGCCAGGATAACGCCGTATATCGACGATACCGACTACCTGTTCGCCACCGACGCGCCCTCGGCGGCGTTCTCCTTCTCTCCTTCCTCTCCTGCCGCCGGCGGTACGGTCTCGTTCACGGACGCCTCCGGCGGCGCCCCTGCCTCGTGGGCCTGGGATTTCGGGGACGGGGCAACCAGCTCAGCACAGAACCCGGCGCACGTTTACGCCTCCTCAGGCACCTATACCGTAACGCTTACGGCCTCGAACTCCGCCGGCTCGGGCTCCGCAAGCCATATGGTGAGCGTCACACAGGCGCTCTTTACCCTGACGAGCGGCGCGGGTACGGGCGGCGGGGCCATGACGCTGGAATATTCCTGTTCCGGTTCCAGTTCATCTCCCGCCATGTCCTGGACCAATGCGCCCTCGGGAACGCAGCAGTTCGCACTGACTATGTCTGAAGTTACGCCGCAGTTAGAGACCAAGTATAACTGGGTACTCTACGGCATACCAGGCAGCAGTTCAGGCTTCGCCAAGAATACTACGGGCGGCGGGACCCTGGGGACCAGCGACGGGCCGCTGGGAACGGCCTACAACCCGCCCTGCGGCGGCGGCAACAGGCTTTATACGTATAAGCTCTACGCCCTGTCCGCAGCGCCGTCGCTTTCATCACCGGTGACAGGTTCAGTTCTTACGGCCGCGCTTTCGGGGATCACTATCAGTTCCGCGACAATGACGCTGACCTATACAGCGCCGTGAGAAAGTGGGCGGCGGGCAGTTGGACTTTTTGCGGGCAAAGCTGTTTAATATCGGGAGGAAATATGGAACGGTTTATTATTTTAGCGCTGGGCGGGCTGCTGGCGCTGTCCTTTCCGGGCGGCGCCCCGGCGCAGCCGGAGCAAGGCGCGGAGAAAAAAAGCTCCGCGGCCGGTTTTGTGCTCAGGAGCCCCGCCGTAGAGGACGGCGGCCAATTGCCCGTGGAATATACCGGCGACGGGGCCAGCGCCACGCTGCCGCTGGAATGGAGCGGCGCGCCGAAAGCAGCTAAGAGCTTCGCGCTGATCATGCACCATATCGCGCCGGACAAGACCAAATGGTACTGGATAATTTACGATATTCCTGCAAAAACCAGGAAACTGCCTAAGAACGTAAAAGGCGTAGGGATACTGGGAACTAACAGCGTGAACGGGCGGGCGGGCTACGCGCCGCCGCACTCGAAAGGCCCGGGGCCGAAGAAATATATCTACACCGTCTACGCGCTGTCGGCTGCGCCGAGGATAACTGTTAAGCCGGAGAAAGTAAACCGGGAAACTTTGCTCTCGGCCATGAAAGGGCTGATACTCGGCTCAGCCGAATTCAGCGTGATCTATGAGCGGTTCACGGAGCCGGGCAGTGACGGCGCGGACGGGCCGCCGCCTCCGCCGCCGGGGGAAGGACAGTAACGGAGCTTGCGGAACTTTTTACGCTATCTGAGGTTTAAGTGGTTAAGAGCGGACAGACCCGGCGCAGCGGAAACGGAGAACTTTATGAAATTTTTAATAACGGCGGCCATCTATATGCTGGTTCTGGGCGGGCCGCTGGCCCGGGCTCAGGACCAGGACGACGAAGGCAGGGGAGCGGGGCAGGAGCAGGACCAGGGGCAGGAACGGGGGCAGGCGCGAGGGCAGGACCAGAGACCGAGGCCGGGACAGCGGACCGGGCAGAGATCCGGGCAAAGGCCGTCCAGGAACGCGAACAGCAGGCAGGAGCGCGGCGGCTCACAGACCATCACCGAAGAACAAAAAGCCGGCGCCGCGGAAATAGTTTCGAAGTACGACGCCTCGGCCTTGTCGGCCGAAGACGCCAAGGCCATACACAAGGCCCTGCGGGATATAGGCGTGCAGGGTGGTCCAGTTGAAGACGAACTTTTGATCTCCGTCGGGTTCGATCCCGAGATGCTTAAACAGATGGACCCGCCCCCGGACAGGCCCGGCGCGGAAGACGGCGAAAGAGGAATGCGGGGCAGCCAGGGCAAGGGGGGGCCCGGAGGCGCCGGAAGAAAAGGCGGCGGCAAGGAGGGCGGCAGCCGGTATAACCTCGAGCAGGCCGTCTCGGACAACGCGCAGCTTACCACCATCGCCTTCAACGGCCTGGCTTTCCTTACCGGGGATTTCGGCGCGGCCACGTTCATCCCGCCGGGCAAGGTGTGCGATTTCTTCGGCTTCCAGTACATGCGCGACATCGACGCCGCCAAGAAAGGGCATAACCCGATCTTCCTCAGCCGGGTGGCCGGCAACGTGGCGCATAACCTAACGGCCGAACAGAAGCAGCTGTTCATAGACCTGGCCGAGGAACAGCAGCCGCAGCTGGTAGCACTGGCCAAACTGCGCCTGCCGGTCATAAAAGCTTTCCACATGCAGAAGGACGAGCAGCTGCCTTCGGGCAGCACCGGCCTTAATAAGGCCGCGGTAATGCGGAGCGTCGGCAGGATCTTTGAAGTGGACGCCGAGCTCAGCCGCCGCCGCGCCGAGGTAATGGCCAAGGTCTGGCTGTCGCTGAGCGCGGAACAGAAGGCCTATTTCGCCAAAATGAAGTTCGGCGATTTCGCCACCTGGCCTGAGCTGGACGAGACCGAGGCCAAAGAGGCGGGCCGCGGCAAGCCCAAGATGTTCAACGTGGCCTACATGACCTATCTGAGCGAGTTCTTCAGCTGGACCGCCGGCTCGGTCAAGGCCGATACGTATTTCTGCCCCGAGCGGCACGGCACCTACTTCGGCGGGTTCTACATGAAGGACATGCCCGCCATGGGCAAGAAGAGCTTCGACATCAGCACCTCGGTGACCGGCGACAGCGGCAAGGCCTTCCTCAGCGAGGTGCTTACGCCCGCGCAGCGCCGGCACGTGGACGCGGTGCTGCCCCTCCAGCGCAAGGCCATGGCGGAAATAATAAAAGTGCGGCAGGAAATATCGGTTGAGCTGCGCAAGTACCTGGCGGGCCAGGCGCCCGACAAAGAAAAGGTCCTAGCGCTGGGCCGCCGGTACGGCGAGCTGGACGGAGAGGTTTCCTGGTACTACACTATGGCCTTCGCCAAAGTGAACAGAACGCTCACCGAGGAGCAGCGCGCCGCGCTGGTGAAGCTGCGCAACCTGGACGGCTACACCAGCGCCCCTTATTACATCTATTCCGACGGCGCGAAGACCGAGCCGCAGCTGGGCAGCGTTTCAGCGTTCTTTTTCCCGCCCTCTTCAGGAGCGAAGGAATAGCGGCTGCAGTTTTATTTCTTTGATTCTACTACGGCTTTCACCATTTCGTCCCAGTAGGTGGCCCGGGAGAAGGAGAGGTATTCGTACTTCGGCTTGTAGTTCATGTAGAAGATGGGGAAGTAGACCGAAAGCCCGTTGGAGTCCTTGGATTTGTAGCCCACCGCGTCGTTGCGCGCCACCAGCTTTTCCGACAGGAACACTATCACGTCCCGCGCCGCCTCTTTCACGGCGGGCGTGGGGCTGCTGTCGTAGTACAGTTTCATCAGCTGGTACAGGTCGCGGGCGTCCTCGTCGTCGTAGGAGCGCAGGCCGAACTTCCTGTCGTGGTACAGCTTCATATCCGCGGGGGAAGCGGCCACCAGCCGGGCGAACCTGTCCATTTTCCCGGCCATTTCAGCCGCGTAAGCTGGGCGCACTATGGACATGGTCACCGACTGTTTAAGGCCGCCGTAATAGCCGGAGAAACCGGCCATTACGTGCTGCGCCGCGGCGAAGGCGTCGCCGGGGGCCGCCGCCAGCGCGTTCAGGAAAACCTCGTAGTTATAGCCGCTGCCTGGCGTGGCCTCCTGCGAGCCAACGATATACTCGGCGGAATCCTTCAGGTCGTAGATCACTTCTATGGTCTGCATCAGGCAGGCGTCCGAGGCGTACACGTTCACGCCGCCGCCGGCCTTTATAGCCTCCGCCAGCTCGGCGGGGGAGATATGGCTGCCTGAAACGTCATCGTAGGCGATGCCCTTGGGCGCGCCGGGAGGGGGCTTTACGCCGCGCCAGCCGCTGCCGTGGCCGCCCACTATCAGCATATATTTTTTCGCCGGGTAAGCCGCCTTGCCCCAGGCTATGAATTCGGCCAGGTGCCGCCAGTCGCCCATGTCGGCGTCCGGATACTGGGCCAGCACCGGGGAATTTATCTTCAGCGGGTCGGTATCCTTCACCAGCAGGAAGCGGCGCGAGCCGGTCCAGTCCGCCTGCGGCGGCACCGGTTCCTGCGTGCTGGAAAAAGGGTTGAAAGGGGGATCGCACTTGATGCGCCCCAGCTCCGCCACCACGTTAACTTTAGCGGTGGAGCCGGCGGCTTCCATTTCGTTGACGTCCTTGATGGCTTCCAGGCCCAGGTTATTGCGGGCGCTTACGTAAATGAGCACCGTCCACTCGGCCTGGGCCGCGCGGCCGGGCTCGGCGGCGGCGGGGACCGCTACGGCCGGCAGGCCGGCGGCGGTGAGCGCTTCAAGCTGCGCGCGCGCGGGCACGGCGCAAAAAGCCAGGCTGAACAGCAAAGCGGGGGGCAGAGCGGTTTTTTTCACTGGTATATTATGATACTCACCGGGCGGGCGGGCCTGAGCAATTAGGGCGATAGGCCGATAGGCCTTTAGGGAAATATGTTTTACGGTAAAAAAGTAATAAAATATAAATATAGACAGGGCCAGCCGCAGCCGGACCGGTCTTGACCATTTTTCGCCAAGGAACCTATGCTTTACTACGCGCACTATTTCAAGGAATTCTTCACCCCGCTCAACGTTTTCCAGTACATAACCTTCAGGGCGGGCGGCGCGCTGATAACCTCCTTCCTGCTCAGCCTGCTGGCGGGCCCCTGGCTGATAGCCAAGCTCCGCTCCTACAAGATAGGGCAGGTGCAGCGCACCGACGGCCCCCAGACCCACCTGGCGAAGCAGGGCACCACCACCATGGGCGGCCTGCTTATTTTTATGACGCTGCTGGTCTCCACCCTGCTCTGGGCACGCATAGACAACCGCTTCATCCTGCTGCTGATCTTCACCACGGTGGTGCTGGCTTTCGCCGGCTGGCTGGACGACTACACCAAACTGGTGAAGAAGAATCCGCGCGGCGCCTCTTCGGCCTTCAAATTCTCGCTGCAGCTGTTCGCCGCGCTGGTGGTCACCGGCTACCTGGCGGCCAACCCGCCCAACGCCGCTTACGCCACCCTGCTCTCCATTCCTTACACCAAGGAACTGTACCTGCACCTCGGCTTTATTTACGCGGCCCTGGCGATGATCATAATAATCGGCTCCTCCAACGCGGTGAACCTCACCGACGGGCTGGACGGCCTGGCGGCGGGCACCATAGTGTTCTCCGCCCTCACCTTCGCCATCCTGGCCTACTCGGCCGGCAACATGAAGCTGGCCTCTTATTTCAAGATCATCTACGTGGAAGGGGCGGGGGAGATGACGGTATTCCTTTCTGCCATGATCGGCTCCTGCCTGGGTTTCCTGTGGTTCAACGCGCACCCGGCAGAAGTGTTCATGGGCGACACCAGCTCGCTGTTCCTGGGCGGCACCATCGGCGTGGCGGCCATCTGCACCAAGCAGGAGCTGCTGCTGCCCGTGGCCGGCGGCATTTTCCTGCTGGAGACGCTGTCCGTCATCCTGCAGATGGGGTCGTACAAGCTGCGCAATAAAAAGCGCATTTTTCTGATGGCCCCCATCCATCATCACTTCGAGCTTAAAGGCATAGCGGAGTCGAAGGTCACGGTGCGCTTCTGGATAGCCGGCATCATGCTGATGCTGATAGCGCTGTCGTCCCTGAAAATACGGTAACGCTGCCGGAACTTTATGTTCAACCCTGGTATTTATAAAGGCAAAAAAGCGCTGGTCATAGGCGCCGGAAGGTCGGGCGCGGCCTGCGCCAACCTGCTGGCGGCCAAAGGCTTCGAAGTGCTGCTTACGGAAGAAAAAGAGGCCGCGGCGGTGAAAGCGGGCCTTAAAGGCCTGTCCCGCCGGGTAACCGCCGAGACCGGCGGGCATACCAGGGCCGTTTACGGCTGCGCTTTCGCCGTCAAAAGCCCGGGGCTCCCGCATTCCAACCCGCTGATAGCGGCGCTGAAAGCTAAAAAGATCCCCGTTTTCAGCGAGATAGAGATAGCGCTGGCTTTCGCCGGCGGCGCGCCGCTGCTGGCGGTGACCGGCACCAACGGCAAAACCACCACCACCACGCTGCTGGGCGAGATCATGACCCTGGCGCTGAAAGGCGCCGGCCGGGCGCTGGTCTGCGGCAACGTGGGCGTGCCCGCGGCGGGGTCGGCCGCCGGGGCCCGGGCCGGCGACGCGATAGTGATGGAGCTCTCCAGCTACCAGCTGGAGGACAGCTCGTTCATAAAACCCGCGGTCTCCTGCATCCTCAACATCACGCCCGACCATATAGACCATCACGGCACGATGGCCGGCTACGTAAAGGCGAAAGAAAGGGTCTTTAAATTCCAGACCCCTGAGGACGTCTGCGTTTTTAACAGCAACGACCCCAGGACCGTTAAGCTCGCGAAGCAGTGCCGGGCAAAAAAACTTTTCTTCGCGTCCGCCGGCGGCACGAAAGGCCTGAACGCCTGGACGCGCGGCGGTAAAATCTATTTTAAGGCCGGCAAGGTTTCATTTTCGGCGCGGCCGCCGGCCCTGCCCGGCGCGCACAACCTGGAGAACGCCATGTGCGCCGGCCTGATGGCCCTGGCCGCCGGCGCGGCCCCGGCCCATATAAGGAAGGCCTTCGCCGCGTTCAAAGGCGTGGAGCACAGGCTGGAGCCGGCCGGCACGGTGCGCGGCATTAAATTCATAAACGATTCCAAAGCCACCAACGTCGACTCCACGCTGGTGGCGCTAAAAGCCATGCCGCCCGAAAGAGCGGCCTGGCTGATAATGGGCGGCACGGACAAAGGCACGCCTTACGCGCCGCTGGCCCCCCTTATTAAGGAAAGGGTGAAAGCGGTGCTCACCATAGGCACGGGCGCGGCCCGCATAGAGCGCGAGCTGGCCGGCTGCTGCCCCGTCATAACCTCCGGCACCATGGAGAACGCCTGCCGCAGTATCCTGGCGCTGGGCGCGGCGGGGGAAACCGCGCTGTTCTCGCCGGCCTGCGCCTCCTTCGACCAGTTCAGGGATTTCGAGGACCGCGGCCGCAAGTTCAAGGCTTTTGTAAGAACGCTTAAATAAGCGGGCAGCTGTTCCGGGACGCTTATTAAAAACTATGGATTTTTCATCCGGCCGCCACAAACCCTCGCACAACCATATCGCGAACCGCAGCCTGAAGTACATCAACTATCCGTTCCTTTTCATAGTCTGCTTCCTGCTGATGCTGGGCCTGGTCTCGCTGTTCTCGGCCAGCGCCATCTATACAGAGACCAAAGGCTGGGGAACTTTTTACTATACCCTGCAGCAGGGGAAGTGGATCCTCATAGGGCTGGCCGCGGCGGCCTATTTCACCAGGACCGACCTTGAGAAATGGCGGCGCGCCATAAAGCCCGGCTTCGCGCTGACGGCGCTGCTGCTGCTGATCACGCTGTTCATGCCGCCGGTGGCCCACGTAAGGCGCTGGATACCGCTGGGCTTCATGAAGCTGCAGATGAGCGAATTCGCGAAACTCGCGATAATACTTTACCTGGCCGATCATTTCGACCGGAACATGAGCGCCATCCAGGCCGATTGGAGAACGCTGGTCAGGCCCTTCATCGCGGTCTGCGTGCTGCTGGTCCTGATAGCGGCGGAGCCCGACCTGGGCACGCCCGCGCTGCTTTTCGCGGTCATGCTGTTCCTCTTCGGCGCCGCCGGGGTAAAACCGCGCTACATCCTGGCGCCGCTCTCCGCCGGGGCGCTGGTGGTGGTCATAGGCATACTTACCAGCCCCTACCGCCTGGCGCGGCTCAAAAGCTTCCTGACCCCGCTGGAGCACTCCGCGGGCTCCGGCTACCAGCTTACGCAGTCGCTGTTCGCGGTGGGCTCGGGCGGCTGGTTCGGCAAGGGGTTCGGCGCCTCGAAGCTCAAACTGATGTACCTGCCCGAGGCGCACACCGACTTTATTTTCCCCATAGTGGCGGAAGAAATGGGGCTGGCCGGCGGCCTGCTGATAGTGGGGCTTTTCACGGCGCTGCTGGTGAAGGGGGCGCGCATCGCCGCCAACGCGCCCAGCCTTTACACCTCCCTGATCGCCCTCGGCCTTACCCTGGTGATAACGCTCCAGGCTTTCTTTAACCTGTCCATGGCCATAGGCCTCATTCCCACCAAGGGCATTCCGCTGCCGTTCTTTTCCTACGGCGGCTCGTCGATAGTGGTAACCCTGATCATGACGGGCATAATTCTCAATATTTCCGCGCACAGGAGCTCCACAAGATGCTGAAACGCCGCATGATCATAGCAGCGGGGGGAACGGGCGGCCATTTTTATCCCGGCTTCGCCCTGGCGGCAGAACTGCGCTCCCGCGGCTGGCAGGTCCTTTTTATCGTAAAAAAAGACGACATCGCGCGGCCCGCGCTGGAAGAGGCCGACCTGCCTTACGCCGAAATAGACATGACCTCCCTGCCGCGCTCTTTCAACCCGGCCGCCCACGCGGCTTTCCTGCTGAAGTTCTTCAAAGCGCTGTGCCTGGCGCGCCGCATAGTGGCCGACTTCCGCCCGGAGGCGGTGCTGGGCACCGGCAGCTACGTGGCTTTCCCGGTGCTGCTGGCCGCGCGCCTGGCCGGAGTGGCCGCCTGCATACACGAATCCAACGCCAAGTTCGGGGTGGGCAATTACCTGGCCGGCTTTTTCTGCGACCTGGCCGCGCTGGGCCTGCCTGTAAGGAACAATCCGTTCAGCGCCCGGTCCGTCCTGGCCGGCACTCCCGTACGGGCGGCCTTCGCGGCCGCGCCGGCAAAGGACGCCGCCCTGGCCGCGCTGGGCCTGGCGCCGGGGAAACTGACCGTGCTGGTCTTCGGCGGCAGCCAGGGCGCGCGCCGCCTTAACACGGCCGCGGTAAAAAGCGCCGCGGCCCTGAACGGGCGGTTCCAGCTTATCCACGTGACCGGCCGGAAGAATTTTTCGGACGTAGTAGCGGCCTACGCCGCCGCCGGGCTGTCCGGCACGGCGTGGCTGAAGGTGTTCGACTACAGGGAGGACATGCCGCGGCTGTACGCGGCGGCCGACCTGGTGATCGCCCGCTCGGGGGCCGGCACGTTGGCCGAGCTGGCCCTGCTGAAAAAGCCGGCGCTGCTGGTGCCGCTGCCCACCTCGGCCGGCGGCCATCAGAAGGAGAACGCCCTGGTATTGGCGGACAAGGGCGCCGCGGTCTGCCTGGAGGAAGGCCCGGATTTCGAGGACAGCCTGACGAGGCGGCTTAAAGAACTGATCGACGAACCGGCCCGCGCCGCGGGGATGGCGGCGAAGTTCACCGAAGCCGGCATCCCCGACGCCCTGAAAGCGGCCGGGCTGCTGGCCGATATTATTGAAGCCGGAACGAAAAAATACAGGAGAAAATAAAATGGAAATCGAAAAAGGCGCGAAGTGGGTGAAGTTCGACACTATGGAACGTTTTATACGCGACGTTTTTAAAGGCATAGGCGTGCCCGCCGCCGACGCCGCGGTCTGCGCGAAAGTCCTGATCACCGCCGACAAGCTGGGCATAGATTCGCACGGCATTTCGCGGCTTAAGCCCATTTACTACGACCGCATAAAACAGGGCATACAGCTACCCAAGGCGAAATTCGAGATACTCAAGGAAACGCCCACCACCGCCACCATCGACGGGCACAACGGCATGGGGCACGTGATAGCGGTGCGGGCCATGGAACTGGCCATTAAGAAAGCCAGGAAATTCGGCCTGGGCATGACGGCCGTGCGCAACTCCACGCATTACGGCATAGCCGGCTACCACGCCCTGCTGGCCGCCAAGGCCGGGATGATAGGCATAACCGGCACCAACGCCCGCCCCTCGGTGGCGCCCACCTTCGGCGTGGAGAACATGATGGGCACCAAGCCCCTTACCTTCGCCATCCCCACGGACGAGGAATTCCCGTTCCTGCTCGACTGCGCCACCTCCATAACGCAGAGGGGGAAGATAGAAGTTTACGCGAAGCTCGGCAAAACAATGCCCAAGGGCTGGGTCATAGATTCGCAGGGCAATTCCAAGACCGACTCCGTGGCCGTACTCAAGGACCTGGTGGCGGGCACCGCCGCGCTGGTGCCGGTGGGCGGCATAGGCGAGGAGCTGGGCGGCTACAAGGGCTACGGCTACTGCGCCGTGGTGGAGATACTTTCAGCCGCGCTGCAGCAGGGCGCCTTCATGAAAATGCTGCTGGGCGTGAAGGACGGCAAGAAAGTGCCGTACCCGCTGGGGCATTTCTTCCTGGCCATCGACATAGAGGCCTTTACCAGCCTGCGCTCGTTCAAAAAGATAGCCGGCGACATACTGCGCGAGCTGCGCGCCTCGAAAAAGATGCCGGGAGCGAAAAGGATCTATACCGCCGGCGAGAAGGAACACCTGGCCTGGCTGTACCGCAGGAACAAAGGCGTGCCCCTGAACCGCGAAACCCAGAAAGAAATACTGGAGATGAAAGCGGAACTGGGATTGAACAAGTATAAGTTTAATTTCTGATACTGTAAGACCCTTCGCGCCCGGGCTCCGCCACGTCGGAGAAGCCTGGGCGCTTCCATTTAAGCGCCGCAACCCGTTGCCCAAAGGGCCCATACGCCCATAGGCCCATATTGCGGATAAAAGCGGGTCCCTTAGCCTTTGACCAAAGTCAATGGAGACTGTATAACATACCGACAGACGAGGACCAAAGTTCAAGAACGGGAAAAGCTGGAGGCCTTATGAAAAACATGATCAAAACAACTCTGAGCGCGGCGATACTGGTAGCGCTGCCTATCCTTACCTTCGCTGAAGGCAGAAGCATCTACGGCGCCGACAACCGCCTGGACTTCTTCGAATCCGCCGCGGACATGCAGACCCTTTCGGATTCCGTGGTCTCGTTCTGGAAATCGGCTGATATAGAGACCCTTAACCCGGGCGGCGTACAGCTTAAGACCGAGAAATTCGGCGACGCCATGAGCCTCTGCCCCGCGGAGAAGTTCCGCGAGCAGCCCATCGGCGCGTTCTGTTCGGGCTCGCTGGTAGGCGAAGACCTGATCATGACCGCCGGCCACTGCGTAAAGACCGCGGAGGACTGCGCCAACATTAAACTGGTATTCGGCTTCGCCGTAAAACAGGCGGGCGCCGAAGCGGTGACCGCCATGCCGGCCAGCGAAGTGTACGGCTGCTCAAAAATAGTAAAGCGCTTCCTCGGCGGCGAGCCCGGCTCGGTGAACCCGGCCGGCCAGAAGCTCGGCCCCGACTACGCCCTGATACAGCTGGACCGCAAAGTGACCGGCCACAAGCCGCTGGACATCAACCGGGGGAACATAGCGAAAGGCGCCAAGATATTCGTGATAGGGCACCCCGTGGGCCTGCCGCTTAAAGTAGCGGGCGGCGCCTCGGTACGGGACGCCGGCAAAGTGGGCTATTTCGTGGCCGACCTGGACACCTTCGGCGGGAACTCGGGCTCCCCGGTGTTCAACGCCTCCACTAAGAAGATAGAGGGCATCCTGGTGCGCGGCGACACGGACTTCATAAACAGCCCCGCCGGCTGCACCACCATGGCCACCTACGAACAGACCGGCGGCCGCGGCGAGGACGTTACCAAGATCTCGGCGCTGTCGGCCTTCATCCCCGCGCTCGCCAGGAAGAGCGCCAATAAGGATTACGTGAACGTGGATTCGAGCGAACTGGCACCCGGGAGCATCCCCGCCAGGGACGCGGGCCAGGTGCGCTTCCAGTAAGCTGAAAACAAGATCGGGCTAAGATGAAAGACGCCCCCCGGCAGCGGGGGGCGTGCTTTTTGCCCCGGCCGCCGCTTTACGCGCCCGGGCCGTTTCAGATATACTGTGTTCACGCGTACGCCGCCCGGGACAGAAGGACCCAGATGAAACTATTAATATCGATCATGTTGGCCCTGCCCCTGCTGCCGCGGCTCTGCGCCGCGGCGCAGGACGCGAAGGTCCCGCGCACCGAAGCGAAGGAAGTGTCTTTCTCCGTAGACGGCTCTTTCGACCGCTACGGGGATTCGCGGGACGAGCAGTTCGGGGCCGGGCTCGATATCGACTGCGCCTCCGAGCTTAAATTCCGCCGGTCCGCCTTTGACTGGAGCCTGAACCTGTATTATAGCTACAATCGTTCGGAGACCGCGGGAGAAGCCTCCAGCGCCAATTCCGCCGGCCTGGACCTGGCCAAGCTGATGCTGGTGCGCTGGGGCGGCAAAGAGCTGAAAACAGCGAAGCCCTATCTGCTGGCGGGCGCGGAGCTGACCCGGCTTAAGGAGACGGACGGGGAGGGGGCAAAGAGCGTTTCCGTCTTCCTGTCCCCGACGCTGGGCTTCGGCGCGGAAATGAAGCTTACCGGGCATACCAGCCTGAAAGCGGAATACCGCGCGAACCTCGAGAGCGGGGCGAGGCGGATGTCCGGGGTTACGCTCGGCGTCGTATATTACTTCCTGGGCGGGACGGACGAAGAGAATTGACCGGGCCCCGGCGCGAACTATGAACGATACCAGTATCTCCGGCGGCGAGGAAAAAAAAGAATACTGCGACAGGGTCTTCGACGGCCTGGCGCTGAAGGACAAAGCCGTTACCTCAAAAACCTTCTCGGCCTGCGTTTTCCGCAACTGCGATCTCACCGGGGCCGCCTTCAGGTTCTGTAAATTCTCCGGCTGCCGTTTCGAAAGCTGCAACCTCAGCCTGGTAAAGGTCCGCGGCTCGCTGTTTTCCGGGACTTCGTTCAGGGACTCGAAGCTCGTAGGGATAAACTGGACCGAAGCCTCCTGGCCTAAGATAGCGCTCGGCCTGCCGCCGCAGTTCGACAATTGCCTGCTCAACGACTCCACGTTCTTCGGCCTGCCACTCGCCGGGGCCCGCATCACCCGCTGCCTGGCCAAGGACGCCGATTTCCGCGAAACGGACCTGTCAAAGGCCGACCTGACCCATACGGATTTCTCCGGGGCGCTGTTCGGGAAAACGAACCTGAAAGCGGCCGACCTCGACCAGGCCCGCAACTACGCCATACGCATCTCCGACAACCAGGTGAAGGACGCCAGATTCTCCATGCCCGAAGCCATGGCGCTCCTTTACTGCCTCGACGTAAAAATAGTCTGACCTTACGCGCTGGGCCTTTAGACCTATAGCTTCACGGGTCCAAAGCAGGTTGATATCCGTCAACCCGGCTGTTACAATTTAACATAAGGAAAAAGTTATGAAAACTCTGATCGCCATCTTCTTCTTAACGCTCCCGTCCGCGCAGGCCGCGCACGCGCAGACCGCTTTCGCCGGCCTGCTGGCCGCCGCGCCCGGCCTCTATTCCCGCGACCTCGCCTCGCTCAACGATCCCGTCCCGCAGGCCCTCCCTTCGCGCGCCGAAGCCGGCGCGGCAGCGCTGGACGCAGAGATGGACACGGAAAGGGCCGCCCTGATGGCGAAGCTGGCGCTCCGGCGCCTCGGGCACGACTTCGGCGGCCAGTGCTACAATTATGTCTGGTACAAGGTCCTGGTGGCGGCGGGCTTCCCCGACGACCCCGAAGTGCCGGGCACCAGCGCTTACCAGTTCGCCGACTACGCGAAAGCCAACCCCGGCTGGCTTAAGAATTTCAAGCTGAAGATCATTCCCACTCCCGACAGCATCGAGGCCATGCCCGCGGGCAGCGTGGTGGTATACGACAAAGGCCAGCAGGACCCCTACGGCTACGCCAACGCTTACCACGGCCACATTGAAGTGATAGCCGACCTGGACGGCGTGCGCTACGGCTGCAGCGACGCCTGCGCCGATATCGGCGGCACCGGCGGCTTCCTGACCCGGCCCGGGGCCAAAGAACGCGTGACCGTTTTCGTCCCGATAAAATAAGCCGCGGCGCGGCCGCGGGGTTGCAGCGCCGGACCTTTCCGGCGCTTTTTATTTCGCCCGGCGGACCTGCGCAGGGAAGTGGTCCGGGCGGCTAATATTTATTAGAATTAAGCAGCGGACGGAGAACGGACCGCGGATATTTCAAGGAGACGATCATGGCCATACATCCCTGCGCCGGGAAAACCCTGCCGAAAGAAATGCTCACGGACATCCCGAAGCTGCTTGCCGCCTACCACAGGGACGTTCCCGATCCGTCGGTGCCGGCGCAGCTGGTCTCCTTCGGCACGTCCGGGCACCGGGGCAGCTCGCTGGCCCGCTCCTTCAACGAGCGCCACATACTGGCCATCACCCAGGCCATCTGCCAGTACCGCCGGGAGGCCGGCATCTTCGGCCCGCTGTTCATGGGCATGGACACCCACGCCCTGAGCGCGCCGGCCTTCGAGACCGCGCTGGAGGTGCTGGCCGGCAACGGCGTGCAGGTGATGATAGCGGGCAAAGAGCGCCACACGCCCACGCCCGCAGTGTCCCACGCCATACTCGCCCATAACCGCGGCCGGAAAATGGGGCTGGCCGACGGCATACTTATAACGCCCTCGCACAACCCGCCGGCGGACGGCGGCTTTAAATATAACCCGCCGCACGGCGGCCCCGCAGGCACGGAAATAACTTCCCGCATTCAGGACCTGGCCAACGAACTGCTCAAGCGCGGCCTGCCCGGGCTTAAGCGCGTGTCGTACGCGGTAGCCAGAAAAGCGCCCACCACGCGCGTCTATGATTACCTGGGCAGCTACACGCGCGACCTGGCCGACGTGGTGAACATGGACGCTATACGCGGCGCGGGAATAAGGATAGGGGTGGACCCGCTGGGCGGGGCCGGCGTTAAGTACTGGGCGCCCATCGCCGAGCTGTACAAGCTCGACCTCACCGTGGTCAGCGAGGAAGTGGACACCGCCTTCGCCTTCATGACCGCGGACTGGGACGGGAAGATACGCATGGACCCCTCTTCGCCCTACGCCATGCAGCGCCTGATAGGGCTTAAGGATAAGTTCGACATAGCCTTCGGCTGCGACGCCGACTACGACCGCCACGGCATTGTGACGCCCGCCGGCCTGCTGCCGCCCAACCATTACCTGTCGGCCGCCATTTCCTACCTGTTCACCCACAGGCCCGGCTGGCGCGCGGACGCGGCCGTGGGAAAGACCGTGGTCTCCAGCTCGATGATAGACCGCGTGACGGCGAAACTCGGCCGGCGGCTGCATGAGGTGCCGGTGGGCTTCAAGTGGTTCGTGGACGGCCTGCTCGACGGGAGCTTAGGCTTCGGCGGCGAGGAAAGCGCCGGCGCTTCGTTCCTGCGCCTGGGCGGCGGCGCCTGGAGCACCGACAAGGACGCCATTATCCTTTCGCTGCTTTCGGCCGAGATCACGGCCGTGCTGGGCAAGGACCCCGGCCAGGTCTACCGCGGCCTCACGGAGGAGTTCGGCGAACCTTTCTACGAGCGGCACGACGCGGCGGCCACCCCCGCCATAAAAAACCTGCTTAAGGACCTCGCCCCGGAACAGGTGCCGTTCAAAGAGCTGGCGGGGGAAAAGATAGAGACCGTACTTTCGCGCGCGCCGGGCAACGGCGAAAGCATAGGCGGGATAAAGGTAATGACCCCAGGCGGCTGGTTCGCCGCGCGCCCTTCCGGCACGGAGAACATCTACAAGATCTACGCGGAAAGCTTCCGCTCGGCCGCCCACCTGGGCCGGATCTTCGAGGAAGCGGAAGCCATGATAACGCGCCTCTCCGCCGCCTGACGGCCCCGCGCACGGCGCGGACGGCGGTGCGGCGGCATTTTGTTCTATGCCCGTGAATATCGTAAACTTGGGGTAAGGACCGTATCGAGGAGGATTGAATGAAAACACTTATCACGATGCTGCTGCTCACCGCGCCGGCGGCCGCCAGCGCCATGGGCATGCACGGCGGCATGAGACCCGGCTGCGCCCCGGCGCTCGGGCTCCATCTGGCCGTGGCGCTTTACGCCCTGCTGGCGGCGCTGGGCTACTGGCTGCTGCAACATTCAGCCAAAGAGAGCGCCAATTACGTAAAACGCGCCGGGCAGACGCTGGGCTGGGCGCTTTTGGTCATAGGCCTGCTGGGAGTTCTCTGCGGGGTAACGAACCACGCGAAAATGGGGATGTCCCGCGGCTGCCGACCGGAAGCTGAAGTGACGGAAGCCGGGAAAATGGACGCGGAGCTGCCTGCGCGCCCCGGACATCAAATGCCCATAGAGCTGCGGCAGAAGCCGCAAACCGCTCCCAAAAACAAATAGCCAAGCCGCACAGTTAAATGGATCCCCGCCCTCCGCAGAAGGGGGCGGGGATCTATTTGCGGCTCAAAGCCCCAGTTCGGGGGCCGCCGCGCGCATCGCCCCCAGGGCGAGCTCGACGAACTCCTCCAGCTTCAGACCCAGCGCCTCGCACTCCAGTATTATCGAGCGGTCCACCGAAGCGGCGAAGCGCTTGTCTTTCATGCGCTTCGTCACCGACGAAGCCTTCACGCTGGCCAGCTTGCGGTCGGGATAGACCAGCGCGGTGGCGGTGATAAGCCCGGTTATGGTCTCTCCGGCGGCCAGCGCCTTATGGAACGGTTCAGCGCGGCGCAGGCCGCCGTGGGCGGCCTCGTTGTGCATTTTCACGGCTTCCACCAGTTCGGGGGGCAGGCCGTTCTCTTTCAGGATCTTTTCGGCCTCCAGCGTATGCCGCTTAAGGTCGCCGGCGGTCAGTTCCACGTCGATATCGTGCAGCAGGCCGGCCAGCGCCCAGAGCTCGGCGTCGGCGCCCAGCCTTGCGGCCAGCGCGCGCAGAACGGCCTCCGAAGCCAGGCAGTGCTTTATCAGGTTGTCGTTCTTGACATAAGTTTTAAGAAGTTCCAAAGCTTTTTCGCGTTCCATTAAGGCCTCCGTACCGCTTGCCGCGGCAGGGAAATTATAGAATAATCCCGCGGCCGCGAACAGCCGCGGCCGGCGCCGCCGGGTCTTAAATTTACTAGAATGGGAGGGGGGAGAACCTATGATAAAATTCTATACTGCCAATTTTTTCTTCAGCGCCGGCGCAATGTTCCTGTTCGCCTGGCTGGCCAGGCTGCAGACGGGCGCGGCGCAGGCCATGCGCGACGCCGCCTACCTCTCGGCGGGCTTCGGCTTCACTATGGCCTTCGTGGCCGGCTCCATACACGTAATGCTGGTGCGCCGGCTGGCGGAAGGCCGCGGGCAGGGGGGAGATATCTATACCGTCTTCCAGCGCAGGGAGCTGCGCACCGCCCTGGCCCCAGACCGCGTCTTCGCCGTGATGAAGCACTACCTGGCCGAAGTGGCGCGGCTGAACCTGCTGCAGGCCGACCAGGCCGCCGGCCTGCTTAAAGCGGGCTCGGCGTTCAATTTCATTACCTACGGCTACAGGATGAGCGTGGAGATAAAGCCGGAGCCGGCGGGCGGCACGCTCGTGGTCATAGCGTCCTCCCCGCGCTTCAGGACCATCCTTATGGATTTCGGCGAGAACCTGAAAGCGGTGATGAAGGCCGCCGACTACCTGGCGGCCTCCTCGCATCAGGAGCGGGCTTCTATTTAGAATTCAGCGTAACCGGGCACCCGGGGGAAAGCGGACACGTCGCGTATGTTGGAGATGCCGGTGACCAGCATCAGCATGCGCTCGAAGCCCAGACCGAAGCCGGAGTGCGGCACGCTGCCGTAGCGCCGCAGGTCCAGGTACCACCAGTAAGGCAGCGGATCGATGTGGGCATCGGCCATCTTCTTTTCCAGCACGTCCAGGCGGTTCTCGCGCTCGCTGCCGCCTATCACTTCGCCTATGCGCGGCACCAGCACGTCCATGCCGCGCACGGTGCGGCCGTCGTCGTTAAGCTTCATATAGAAAGCGGCGGCATCCTTGGGCTTGTTGTAAAGGATGACCGGCTTCTTGAAATAATGCTCCACCAGAAAGCGCTCGTGTTCGGAGGCCAGGTCCACGCCCCAGCTTACCTTCACCTCGAAGCGCTCGTTGACCGGCTCCAGCAGCTTGACCGCGTCGGTATAGGCCAGGCGCTCGAACTTGTTCTCGGTGATGTTGCGCAGGTTGTCCATCAGCGCCGGCTCCACGTACTTCGCGAACAGCTCCATGTCCGAGGGACATTTCTCGAGGATGTTTTTCGTTATGGACTTTATAAAATCCTCGGCCAGCTCCATATCGTCCTGGAGTTCGTAAAAGGCCATCTCCGGCTCTATCATCCAGAACTCCGAGGCGTGGCGGTAAGTGTTGGAATTCTCCGCCCTGAAGGTCGGCCCGAAAGTGTAAATCTTGCCCAGCGCCAGCGCCAGGCTTTCGCCTTCCAGCTGGCCGGTCACCGTCAGGTACGTCTTCTTGCCTAAAAGCTCTTTGGAAAAATCCAGCTCGCCTTTGTCGGTCCTGGGCAGGGCGGCCAGGTTGGACAGGTCCATGGTGGTAGCCGTGAACATCTCTCCCGCGCCTTCGCCGTCCGAGGCGGTGATGATGGGCGTATTGACGTAGAAAAAGCCGTTGTCATGGAAATACTTATGCACCGAGTAAGCCAGCTCGGCGCGGATGCGCAGCATGGCCGCGTACTTGTTGGTGCGGGGGCGCAGGTGCGCCACGGTGCGCAGGAACTCATCGGAAGTTTTCTTTTTCTGTATCGGGTATTTCTCTGGGTCGCAGCCGCCGTACAACTTCACCTGCCTGGCCAGCAGCTCGTACTTCTGCCCGGCGGCGGGGGAGGCCACCAGGTCGCCCTGTATCTCCGCCGCGGCGCCGGTAACCAGCGAGGGGAGGATGCCGGAGAAATCCCCGTTCTCAGCCGAGAACACCACCTGCAGGCTGGCGCGGCAGGAGCCGTCGTTGAGCTCGGCGAAGGACATGACCTTGGAGTCGCGGCGGGTCTTTATCCAGCCGCGGGCGGCTACCCCGGCGGCGGGGGCGGGGGAGGCCAGCAGTTCTTTTATCGTGATGGGGGGCATAAAGCGGGGGCGCCCCTTAGTCTTCGGCCTTGGGGGCTTTTTTCGCGCCTTTCTTCACTTCAGCGGGCACTTTGGAAACGGCCAGCAGTTCCAGTTCGCAGGTCTTATCCTCGCCGCTGTATTCTTCAAGGATATAGCCTACGCCCGGCGCGTAATAGCGCACGGATTTGCCGGCGTCCCCGGCGGCCAGCCTGGTGACTATCTTCATGCACTTGGCGAATTTGCCGGCCCCGATGGAAACTTTGTCTGACAGGGAAACTATTTCGCTGGAATCGGGGGGTTCCTCCCACTTAGCGCCCTCTTTGACGGGCAGGGGGAACTCGCGGCGCCCGCCGGTGATCACCCCGTCGGCCGTGGTCAGCCATTTGGCGTCGCGCGTGATGGTATAAAGCGTGGTATGGGAATCGCGCAGTTCGAACACCATCCGGGCTTCCGCCACCAGTTTGCCGGCCTTTTTCTTGACGTCGAGGATGTCTATAAAGACCTTGGCGCTGCCTTCGAATTCGGTGCTGGTGAATTTATACTCGTAGCGGGTCTTTTCTTTGAGCGGAAAATATTCTGAAGCCATTTTTGGTGCCCCCGGAGATTGGAGCTATTTAAATTTGGTCGACGTGACAGGGATCGAACCTGCGACCTCCTCGTTGCGAACGAGCCGCTCTCCCAACTGACCTACACGCCCATAAGGTTACTGCCCGCTTTCTTTCGCCGCCTGCTGCTCTACGCTCCGCTTGGCTTTCAGGTGCTCTTTAAAGCTCGCGTTGAAGATATGCTTCCCTTTCCGGTCGGCCACGAAGTACAGCGCGTCGAAATTAGCCGGAGCCAGCGCCGCCGTTACCGAATTTATCCCGGGGCTGCAGATAGGCCCGGGGGGAAGCCCGCCCACCACATAGGTGTTGTACGGGGACTTCACCTTCAGGTCCTTGTACGTCAGACCCTTTTTCCAGTAGCCGAGGGCATATTGCGTAGTGGGATCGGCCTCCAGCGGGATCCTCCTGCGGAAGCGGTTGATATAGACCGCGGCTATCAGCGGACGCTCGGTCTCGTCCACCGCCTCACGCTCTACTATGGAGGCGATGACCATCGTTTTTCGTTCGTCCAACCCCTGCGCAAAACCTTTAGAGAACAGCGGACGCACCTGCTTGTCAAACTCTGATTTTAGCAAATTTATTACTTCCTGTGGGGGCATTTTTTTTTCAAGCTGATACGTAGACGGAAAAAGATAGCCTTCCAGGTTCTGCTCGCGCGCCAGTTTAAGGAAGGGCGCCGCCTGCGTTATGCCGTTGGCCTCAAGCCGTTCCGCCACCTGCTCCATGCGCCAGCCTTCCGGCAGCACGACCTTTACGGAGCTGATGTACACGCTGTGCGTGAGCCGCCACAGCGCCTCTTCCGCAGACATATGGCTGCGCAGCGAATATTCGCCCGGCATTATGCGCTTGCCGGTGCCGGTAACCTTGACCAGCAGCTTGAACCAGGTGGCGCTCAGGATGACCCCGCGCTGCCGGAGTATGGCGGCCGTCTGGCCGGCGGTGACGCCTTCGGCCACGGGCACCGTCAGCGGGGTGCCCGGCCAGAAAAAATATAGCGAGAGCAGGATCACGGCCGCCGCGAGAAGTTTCAACGGAGTTCCGGGTTTTGCCATAAAAGACGTCTTCATACGCGCTACTCGGCCTGTTTTTTCCGGCCCTTGGCCTGGCGCAGGGCCGCTTTGCGGGCGGCGGCCTTCCCCGCGCGGCTTTTCTTCGCCTGTGCCTTGGGGTTGCCGAGCTGCTTATGGATAACGCGGCGCTTGAGCGCCTTGTCGCGCAGCGCCTCGCGCTCGGCGGGCGACGGCCGCCGCCATTTTTTCGCCCGCAGCTGCAGGCTGGAGCGCAAAGCCGCTATCTGGCCGCGGTACCTGACCATCCGCGACAGCGGCACCGGGCGGAAGCGCTTCTGGGCGGGAACCAGGGAAAGCTCGGAGTTTTTCTCGAGGAGCTGTTCCGTGCCGGCGGCCCCGGACTCGTCCAGCGGGGTTACCGCCAGCCGCCCTTCCTCGAATACGGCCACGCCGGTATCCCTGCCCAGGCGGGAATACTCCACCGCGAATTCCGTGCCGCGGACGGCGCATACGGCCGAAGGCGTGCGCACCTGCAGCTTGAACCTTTCGCTGAGCATATGCTGCACTTTGGCGATCAGCGAGCCGAATTTCAGGGACAGCGCCATGTCCGCCTGCTCTATGGAGGCCACGTCCAGCTCTGAATTCCGGCCTATAAAAAATACGCCTTTGTCGTCGAGGTACAGTTCGGCCGTACCGTCGCCCCCGGTTTTCACCGCATCGGCGGGGTCCAGAGGGGTCTCTTCGGTGACCAGGGACCACACGTCGCTGCCGGAGGGCTTTACGCTTACCGCGCCCGAAAGCACCTTAAGCCGCGCGTCCCAGGCCTGCCCGCGCTCCTGGTTGTAATTGCTGGTCTGCATGGCCGCCTGCGTTATCCGCTGGTATTCTTCCTGGCTGATCTCCTTCATCGGGGCCTGCGCGCGCGCGGCCGCGGCCGCCAGCAGCAGGGAACAGCACAAAGAAAAGGTTTTCAGTTTCGCCATGTTCACGGACTTCTCCGCCGCTTTATGCCGTTATCTTCCGGAACTGCCTCCGCCCCACCTGCAGCACGCATTCTTTAGGCTCAAAAACGATGTCTTCGTCCACCTTCGCGCCGTCCAGGCGCACGGCGCCCTGCGTTATCAGGCGGCGCGCCTCGTTCATCCCTTTGCAGATGCCGGCGGCCACCATCAGGGAAGAAAGCTTTCCGGGTTTCTCCGCGCGGTAGGTCTCCATTTCCTCCGGCAGTTCTTTGCGCGAGAAGACCTGCTCGAAATGGGCCAGCGCGGCGGCGGCCTGCTCCGCGCCGTGGTAGCGGGCGGTAATAAGGCCGGCCAGTTTTTTCTTGGCCGCCATCGGGTGCCCGGCTTTCACGGCGGCCAGGTCTTCCGAGGTCAGCAGCTCGTAGTAGGTGTACATCAGCGGGTCCGGCAGGGACATCAGCTTTCCGAACATATCGTTGGGCTGGTCGTTAAAAGCCACGTAATTGCCGAGGGACTTGGACATTTTTTTCACGCCGTCGGTCCCGACCAGCAGCGGCATGGTCATGACCACCTGCGGCTCAGCCCCGTTGAGCTTCTGCATGTCGCGGCCCATCAGCACGTTGAGCCGCTGGTCCTGGCCGCCCAGTTCGATGTCCGCTTTCACGGCCACCGAGTCGTAGCCCTGGAACACCGGGTATAAGATCTCCAGCAGGCTGAGCGGGTTGCCCTCCGCGAGGCGCGCTTTGAAATCCTCGCGCCCCAGCAGCGTGGCCATGGTCACGTTCTTCGCGGTCATTATAAAATCGGAGCCTGTGACGGACTGGCCGCCCATGAAGGGCTTGAGCCATTCACTGTTGAAGCGGATCTCGGTGCGCTCACGGTCCAGGATCTTGTAGGCCTGCTCGGTATAGGTCTTGGCGTTGGCAGCCACCGTCTCCGCGTCGAGGACGGGCCGGGTGGAGTCGCGCCCGGACGGATCGCCCACCTGCGCGGTGAAGTCCCCTATTATCAGGACGGCGGTATGGCCCAGGTCCTGGAACTGGCGCAGCTTGTCCAGCACGACGCTGTGCCCCAGGTGCAGGTCGCGGCTGCTGGGGTCCACCCCGAGCTTGACGCGTAGTTTCTTGCCGGAGGAAATTTTTTTGGCCAGCTCTTCGCGGCTGACGATATCCACCGCGCCGCGCGTTATCTCTTTCAGTATCTCGTCAGTGGTCATAAGCGTCAATTGTATTATTTTTGGCGGCCGCAGCGCGAGGGCGAGAATTATCCAATGCAGGATGAGCCTGAAACCCACCCGATTTCTAACGCAAGATGAGCCT
>CAIRNJ010000101.1 GCA_903879915.1 uncultured Elusimicrobia bacterium | reverse complement strand
GACAGGCTACAAACACACGACGGAATCACGACGAGTGATTTCAGGCTCATTCTTAGATTGGAAAATGCTGTGGGCGCCGGCCTGGCGGCGCGCATTGTGCCGGCGGGGGGGAAATACATATAATTAAACCGATGAAAAAGCGTGTTCTGCGCGTGCTGGTGTGCGGGGCTTCGGGCCGGATGGGCCTGGCCGTGCGCCGCGAGCTGGAGATTTCCCCGGGCTTCGCCTATGCCGGCGGCGTGGACCTGGCGCGCGCGGCCGGGGTGGAAAGGGCCGCCGGCCTGCCCCGGCTGCTCAGGGACGCCTCCGTGGTGATAGATTTTTCCGGGCCGCGCGCCGCCTGCGCCGCCGCCGCCGCCTGCGCCGCGGCCGGCGTTCCGTTCGTGACCGGCACCACCGGCTTTTCCGCCGCCCAGCTGGCGGCCCTTAAAAAGGCAGCGCGCCGCGTGCCCGTTTTTTTCTCCCCCAACATGAGCCCCGCGGTCAACCTCACTTTCGCCATGGCGGCTTTCGCGGCCGGGCGTCTTAAGGAATTTGATATACATATAAGCGAAGCGCACCATAAGGCCAAGAAAGACGCCCCCTCCGGCACCGCGCTGCGCTACGCCCGGGCGGTGGCCGCCGCGCGCGGCGGCGTTTTGCCGCCCATAACCAGCGCGCGCGCCGGCGACATAGTCGGCGAGCATACCGTTCTTTACGCCGGTCCCCATGAAAGGCTGGAGCTTACGCACCGCGCGCATTCCCGCGCCGTGTTCGCGGCCGGCGCGCTGCGGGCGGCGGCCTGGCTGTGCGGGCGCGGGCCGGGCTTTTACGATTACATAGACCTGCTGGGCCTGAAAGGGCTGCGGTAGTTTAAAGAGGAATTATGAGCAAACTTGAAATAATCAACTGGCTGCTTTTCGCGCTGGCCGTGGCCGCGGCGCTGACGGTTTACATCTCCCACGGCAGGATAGACGGCATAATACACCCGCCGCGCAAGGGCGTGGTGGCGTATACCCCCGACCAGTACAAGCTGGCCTACGAGACCATCGATTTCGCCACGGCCGACGGCGTGCGCCTGCGCGGCTGGTTCCTCCCCGCCGCGGGCGGCGAGAGCGGGCGGACCATAATTTTCTGCCACGGCTGGGGCTCCAACCGCGGCGAGCTGCTGCGCGACACGCATTTCCTGGCGGAGCACGGCTTCAACCTGTTCTACTTCGACTTCCGCGCCTCCGGCGAAAGCAAGGGCACGGTGTCGAGCGTGGGCTACCTGGAGACGCGCGACTTCGACGCGGCTTACGATTTCCTGAAGACCAACCGGCCGATGGCCGTGGAGGCCGTGGGTGTTTTCGGCACCTCGATGGGCGGGTCGGTGGCCATCTACAGCGCGGCCAAATACCCGGAGCTGGTGTGCCTGCTGGCCGAGAATACCTTTTTCTCCTACAAAAGGGTGGTGGCCAACTGGAGCTGGCGCCGCCTGAACATCCCGTATTTCCCGCTGGTGGCCCTTACGCTGTTCTTCGTGCGGCGCAAGCTCAAGGCCGACCCCGAGCCCTACAGCCCGTGCTTCAGCGTGGCCGGGGTGAAGATGCCCGTGCTGTTCATCAACGGCGACAGCGACGACCTGGTGCCGGCGGCCGACGCCGAGGCGCTTTTCGGCCTGTGCCCGTCGGAGAAAAAGCGGATGTGGGTGATAGCCGGCGCCTCCCACGCGCATTGCGCCGAGGTGGGCGGCGAGGTGTACCGCAACAAGGTCACGGAATTTTTCCTGGAGAACCTGCGGGAGCCCGCGCCCGCCGCCGTAAAAGCCGCAAAATAATTGTTGCATTCCCCGGCGGCATAATGTAGTATTTACCAATCGGCCCCGACGGGGACGAAATTCTGCCCCGGCGGTAAAGCGGGGGGAGAGCATAACGGAGGAAGTTAAAATGGCAGAAATGATACAGAAAGTCGGTCTTAAGCGCGAGAAGGGTTTCCTTTATTTCATCGACAAAGCCGGAGACATCTCCTGCGCAGTCATGGCCCGCGGCAAGAAGAAAGGCGGCAAGGCCAAGAAAGCCGTGAAAGTCGGCATAACGAAAGAAAAAGGCTACCTCTACTTCATCGACAAGAAGGGCAATGTGTCCCGCGCCATCATGAAGAATTCCGGCAAGAAAAAGAAAAAATAACTTTCTTTTTCATTGACGAACCGGCCCCCCGTTTCACGAGGGGCCGGTTTTTTTGCGTCCGCCGGGCCCCGCGCCCGCTGCCGGCGCCGCGTTATTCGCCTTCGGAGGGCGCCGGCGGTTCGGAGGCTTCTTCCGCTCCCTCCGGTTTCCCGCCGCCGGGGCCGCCTTTGTCCCCGCGCCGCTCGTTCAGCTTCTCTTTAGCCTTGTCCAGCCCGGCCTTGCAGCCCTCGGACAGGGCGGCCTCGTTCTTTTTCAGGCAGCGTATTTTCGCGCCGTGGCCGGCAGGCACGTCCGCGCACAGCTTGTCCAGGTCGGCCTTGCAAGCTTCCCTGAAGCCGTTGTCTTTTTTCTTTTTCTGGCCCTTCCCTTCTGCGCCGGCTTCATGGCCCTTCCCTTTCCTGTCCTTCGCTTCCGGGCCCCTGGCCTTGCATTCCGCCGACAGTTCGGCGTCGTGCGTTTTCAGGCAGGCGATGATCCTGCCCTCGCCCGGCTTTACGTCCTTGCAGAATTTCTCAACGTCCGCCAGGCAGGGGTTGGCTTTCTGCATCTTTTCTTTCTGCTCGCCGAACTTGGCCTTGCAGCCCTCGGACAGGGCGGCCTCGTTCTCTTTGAGACAGCGCATTTTACCGCCGGGCCCGTCCTTAACGCCGGCGCACAGCTTGTCCAGGTCGGCCTTGCAGGCCTCTATCAGGCCGTTGCCTTTCTTTTCTTTAGGGCCTTTGGCTTCGAGGTCCCTGGTCTTGCATTCCGCCGACAGCTCGGCCTCGTGCGCTTTCAGGCAGGCTATGATCCTGCCTTCGCCCGGCTCTATGTCTTTACAGAATTTTTCCACGTCGGCCTTGCAGGGCCCCATCGGGCCTTGCGCCGCCGCGGCCGACGCCAGCATAAGGAACGCCGCTACCGCAGTTATTACAGGTTTCATACAGCCTCCAGTTCTTCCGCTGACTATATAACGTTCGCCGCGGGGAATTTATTGCAGGTCTACAAGGACGGAGCCGCCTTCAGTTTTGACGCGCCAGGTCTTAAGGCCGTCAGTTCTAAGGCCGGGCGCGGCGGGGTCGGGGTATTTATTTTCGGCGCGTTCCGGCACGGGGCGGCTGAGGGCCTCGCCGCTGCGGATGTCGAACTGCGCGTAATGCAGCGGGCAGGTGAGCACCCAGCCCGTCAGCGCGCCGCGCTCCAGGCGGGCGTGCGCGTGGCCGCAGGCGCGGGCCACGGCGTAGAACTTTCCGCCGTAATTGCACAGAACGAGCTCCGTGCCGTTGAGCGCTACGGCTTTCATGCCCCCCGGCGCTATATCTTTTTCTTCGGCCGCTTTAATGAACATAAATAAAGATATTCCTATTTCTTCATCTTCGCTTCCGGGAACTGCCGGAGCTTGTCGGGGTCGGTAACGTCCTTGTGCACGAACAGCCCGCACCAGCAGCGCCGCATGGCGTCGTAATGGGCGCGGTGGAAAGGGATGCACGGGCAGACCATGCGCATGTTCTCGGCGCGGTCTTTGGCGCGCGCCTGGCAGGGGCAGTAGGGCATGCCGGTCTCGGCCTCTATGATGGCTTCCTGCTCCAGCAGGAAATCCGCGTCCTCTTCCGCTGGCGTGAACTTATAGCCCAGCTTGTCCACGACGGGTTCAAAAAGGAAGCGCAGGGCTTTTTTTCTGGCGGCTATGCTCATTTATCGTTAAGCAGCTTCTCGAACTCTTCGGGGTCGTAGCCCTGCGTGGAGGCGCCGCCTATCTTCACGAAAGGGAAAGAGCCCGTGCCGCCGGCCGCGCGCATCTCGGCCATCAGCTCTTCCTGGCGCGCCTCGTCCTGCTTGTCGTAATCCACGGCCTCGAACGCTACTTTCCTGTCCTCGAAATATTTTTTGGTCTTTTTGCACCACAGGCAGGTGCTCAGCGCGTAGATGGTCACTTTTTTCATAGGTCCGCCTTTATAAAAACTTTCCCGTCCTGAATTACCACCGCGTAAGTTCTCAGCCGCAGTTCCGGCGCGTCCAGGAAACTGCCGTCGCGCACGTCGAAGCGCCAGTCGTGGCAGGGGCATTGCAGCGTGTAGCCGTCGAGCGAGCCCGCCGCCAGCGGGCAGCCCATGTGCGCGCAGCGGTTCTCCAGCGCGTACACCGCCCCGCCCGTTTTCACCAGCAGCACCGGCAGGCCCCGCGGCCACGCCGGGCGCAGGCGGCCTTCTTCCAGCTTTTCCAGTTCCGCGGCTTCCAGCAGCTCGGTCATTTTTAGATTATATAAAACACTGGCGCGCCCGCTATTTTTATATTTTCCCGCGCCGGTTGAAAAATAATAAAAAAAATACAAAAAAACTATTGCATTTCTACTGCACAATAGATAGAATCAGGAACAGCACTGTAAAGTGCAAGGAGAAAAAATGCCCGCTAAAAAGAAAGTTGCGAAGAAAGCCGTAAAGAAAGTTGCTAAGAAAGCCAAAAAGAAATAGTTAGTACTGCTTAGCAAACGGCGGCGCCAAAAGCTGAAAAGCTTGGAAGCGCCGCCTCTTTTTTATATCGTTGAATAACATATGTTCCAGACCTTGTTCATCCTGAACCCCGCGGCGGGGCACGGGCGCGCCTCCGGCGTGTGGGAAGCTTTCAAAGCCGCGGCCGGGGCTCACCTGGCCGACGCCGCCTGCGAGCGCACCCGGGGGCCCGGGCACGCGGCCGAGCTGGCCTTCAGGGCCGCCGAAGCCGGCGTGAGCCGCCTGGTGGCCGTCGGGGGCGACGGCACTTTCAGCGAAATGCTGGAAGGCGTGATGCGCCTGCCCGACGCTATCCGGCGCGCCACGGAGCTGGCGGCGCTGCCGGCCGGCTCCGGCTGCGACCTCGCCCGCCACCTTCGCTACCCGCGCGACCACGCCGGGCTGCTGGAACTGTTCAGGAGCGGGGAGCGGCGCGGGCTGGACGTAGGGCGCGTGCGCTGCCCCGGCCCGGACGGTGCGCTCCGCGAGCGGCACTTCGTCAACATCGCCGCTTTCGGCCTGGCCGGCGAAGTGGCCCGGCGTATAAAAACCACAGGCAAGAAATTAGGCGGCACGCTGTCCTACGCGCTGAGCTCCGGCCACGCGCTGCTGGCCGCGCGGCCGGTGTTCATGCGGCTTAACGCCGACGGCGCCGATCTTTCCGGGCTTTACCATATGGGCGTGCTGGCCAATACCTCTTACATGGGCGGCGGCATGCTGGTGGCTCCCGGCGCCCGCGACGACGACGGCGCGCTGGACCTGGTGCTGGTGGGCGGCATGAGCCGCCTGAAGCTGTGGCGCAACTTCCCGCGCCTGTACCGCGGCACGCATCTGCGCGAGCCGGGCATCACGCTGCGCGGGGTGAAGGTCCTTAAAGCTTCGGCCGACGTCCCGGTCTATCTGAACATCGACGGCGAGGCCGACGGCATGTTCCCGGCCGAGTTCGAAGTGCTGCCCCGGGCGGTAACGGTGCTGGCGCCGCGCCGGCATGCGGAAAGGGGGAAGGTATGACGCTGACCAATGCACTTGCCCGCCGGCGGGGCGCCGGCATTATGAGCGTGCTGGTGGCGGCGGTGGTGCTGATCTCGCTGTTCCTTATTATAGGCTCGTTCAGGAACACGGGGAGGCAATTGCTGGAAACTTCTTTCGAGGCGAAAGCTTTCGCCCGGCGCTTCCCGGGCTCCGACGCGCCGGGAAAATTGAGCGCCGAAGCGCGCGCCGGGCTTGTGGCAGCGCTTACCGGCGCGCTGCAGGACGCCGACCCCTCGGCGCGCAGGCTGGCCGGGTTCGCGCTGGGGCGCGTGGGGCCCGAGGCGGTTTGCGCCGTGCCGGCGCTCTTGGGCGTAATGAATTCCTCCGACCCCGCCGCGCGGCGCGGGGCCGCGGCCGGGCTGGAGGGCATAGCCGGCCTGAACGTGCCCAAGCAGGTGCAGTGGACGCTCACCGACGCGGCGCTGCGCCGGCGCGCGCGCAAGGCGCTGCTGAAAATAGGAACCCCGGATACCGTGCGCGCCGCCGCGTACTATGACGGCGAATGCCCGGAATCTTTCCGCGCGCCGGCCGTGAACTGGTGCGATTAAGCGTTATAGATTAGGCCTTGACAACCGTGATACGTCTGCTACACTATCGATGAGTCCGCGGCCCTTATTAAACGGGTGTCTCGCGGACTCTTCCTTTTGGGCTTCGGGAGCGTGCGGGAGGCCGGGATGATATCGAAAGCAAAAGCCAATAAGAACTATTTCCGGGAGGCGTACCGCACCGGCCGCCACGGCTGGGAAACGGAACCCAGCCCGTACGTGCTGCGCGCCCTGGCCCGGCTGGCCGGGGAATTGCCCGGCGCGGCGCTGCTGGACCTGGGCTGCGGCGAGGGCCGGCACGCCATAGCGGCCGCCCGGCGCGGCTTCCGGGTTACCGGCGCCGACTTCGAGCCGAACGCCCTTAAGCGCGCCAGGGCCGCCGCGCGCGCCGCCGGGGCCGCCGTGCGTTTTGTGAAAGCCGACGCGCTGCGCCTGCCTTTCAACCAAGGCAGTTTCTCGGTCGTTATAGATTTCGGCTGCCTGCACCACCAGCGCAAGGCCGACTGGCCGGCGTACAGGCGGGGCCTGCTGCGCGTGCTGAAGCCGGGCGGCTGCCTGGCGCTTACGGTGTTCAGCCCCGGCTTCCGTTTCTTCAAAGGAACGCGGCGCATTGGCACATAGCGCGCGGCGCCTACCGCCGCTGCTTCGTTAAAAAGGATTTTCCCGCGCTGTTCGGCAAAGACTTCGACGTGTTAGCCCTTACCTCCGAGCCCTCCGGCTTCTGGCACGCGCTGCTGCGCCGCCGGGCGGAATAAGACCGGCGCCCGCTCAGCTTACCTGGTACAGATGCGCCAGTATCTTTACCATGGCCAGGGTGTCCTGGCCGCAATAGATTAAAAGGTTCTGCCGCAAGGCCTCTGTTTCGGCGTCCGAAAGTTTGCCGGACAGGATATGGTAGTACGCCAGCTGGGCGTCCCCGCCGTTGCCGATGGGCAGGCCCTCATAGGTCATGTCCGGCACCAGCGCCGGCAGGATCTTTTTCAGCGAGAACCGGCCGTGGCACTGCGCGGGCACGTAAGCCCGCTCCAGGAACGGCTGCATCAGGTCCGCGAACCTGGCCGGCAGGGCCTGCAGCGCCGGCCCGTGCTCCGGGAAGTCCCGCGCCAGCTCTTCTATGCGCCTGGCCTCGAAAGCCGCGTTGTAGGCCAGCAGCGAACCGGCCGGGCCTATGTGCGCCAGCAGAAAGCCGATAAGCCCGGGCCGCGGGTCCGCGCGCCCGTCGCCGAGATATTCGAAATGCCGCGGCTCGGCGCCCGCCGCCGCCTGCACGTGCAGCGAAACCTGGAACGGTACCTGCTGGTACGGCCGCGAGCCGTCGTACAGCGGCAGGCCCGGCATGATGGTTTCGAAATCAATGTGATACAGCGGGTATTGTATGGTGCCCAGGAACTCCGCAATTTTCGCCTTGTCCAGCAGGGTGCGGCCGCTTTTCTCCACCCGCAAAGCCGCCTTCTGCCCGTCGCTCAGGTCGAAAGCGTCCGGCACGTCCCTGAAGCGCAGTATGCCCATGGCTTTCAGCGTGTTCTTCTTCTCCCAGCTCAGGCGCGGGATATCGTAAATGGAATGCTCCGGCAGGCCTTTCCAGCAATATCCGCGGAATTCGCAGTTGTACGGCATGGAACAATGCTGCCCTATGCCCACCTGCGGCTCGGAGCCGGAGGAAAGGGCTTCCATGAACCGCTCCAGGTCGTCCCCCGTGCCGGCCAGGAGGGCGGCGGTCTCGGCCGTGATGTCCGCCAGGAGGAAGAACTTTTGCGCGTCTATGGGGCCGCGCCGCACGAAAGCCTTGTTTATATGCAGCAGCGCCGTTCTGTTTATTTCCAGCCCGGCTCCCGCCAGCACGTAGCGCTGTATGGCCGCGTCCTGCAGATATTCCGGCTTCACCTCGGTGGAGCCCTTCACCTCTATAAGGTCCCAGGAGCCGTCCGGGTTGCGCTTGAGAATATCGCACCGCACCAGCACGTTGTCGAAAACAAAAGCGGGCTCGTAAATGAGCCCGGCGCCTTCTTCTACCAGCTCGGCGGTGCGCTGCACGGCCTCCCGGACATGTTTGAAGTCCGCGTCCACCAGCCGGCCGCCGGGGAAATATTCCCGGCCCAGCACCCCTATGGCGTGTCCCTCGTCGAAAACATGCTGCTGCTCCGGGCTGACCGGCGGCATGAGGCCGCGGCGGTAATTGTAAAGCCAGAGCCTTTTAAGGCATTGCCGCCCCATCATGAACTGCGATTTAGAGATGCGCTTGCCGAACATAAAAATTCTCCTTACATAAATAGCATACCACATCAACCCGACAGCGTAGTGTCGGGTTGGTTTTTGGATAATTGTTCCATCCCTGCAGGCTTATGCCGGGAAACGCTGTCCATGCAGCCTGAAAAAAAAAACCCCTTGCCTGTGTGCCAAGAGCTAAAAAAAGACCCCGGCAAAACTGCCGGGGTCCTGCTAAATCCGGTTCCGCTACCACCCGGCTACCACGCCACCTCCACGGCCGTGCCTTTTGCAAGGTAGCAGTCAGTACTGCCGTCAGCGGAGATCTTTCGGCAACCCGCGCTGGTAACCGCTACAACGCATGTTCCAGTATTACAATCTTCCTTTACCCCTGCTTTAACAAGAGCAATATACAGGGCTTTCGCCTTGCCGTTATTTTGCCCGTCCCCGTCAAAGATGCTGATCTGCGGTGTAAGCTCCCCATCCTTGTCGGGTTGATGATATTTGAAAGCGCATTCATAGTCTGCCGTTGTCTTAACACAGGAAGCCAATAAAACGGAGAACTGCTCACTGTCGCTGCCTTTCTCCGCCTCGACACCCACTTCTCTGAACGCGGCGAACACCTTGGCCGCTTTTTTATCGCCGACTTTCCTGGTGGCGCAAGGAATGCCCGGTACCCTGGCGCAGTCTTCCCAGCCAGCTTCGCTATTCTTCCCCGCCTGCTTCATGTTGGCCCGGCAAGCCTGGAGCGCGAAGGCCAACAGTACTGCAGCTGCTAAGTTCCTAGCCATTTAGGTGTCTCCTGAGATTCCCGGGTAAAAGCACCAGCGCTATAAGTCTGTTGAAAAAGTATATATCATTAACGCGGCTTGAATAAATATTGCTCAAATATGCCAAACAAAAAAAGCCGCGGCAAAGCTGACACGATCTGGACCTGATACTTGTGGCCTCATTGCCGTTTTTAAATAAATAAAATTGTCAGCTCTGATGTGAAAATATAGAATAAGAAACAGTTGCTGTTTTGAAATCAGCACTATTTACAAAGTGAATATGCCGCCAGCGAAAAAAACATACCGCACTTATTTCCTCGGCGACGCCTGCCTTTGCTGGGAGCTGGGCGGCGCCATCGGGCGGCTGACCTCGCTGCGGGTGCTTTACGCCTACCGGCGGCTGAAAGCGGATAAAGCGCTGGCCGCGCTGGGCGTGCACGACCTGGTGCCCTCCTATACCGCGCTGGCGGCCCACGGCGGCCCGCTGTGCGATTGGGCGGCGGTGCGCCGGGTGGTGGACCGCTGCCTGACTTCCCTGCCTTCGGCGGAAGCGGAGCTGGCCGGGCGCGCCGCCAGGCACATCCTGCCGGTGGACTACCGCGGGGAGGACCTGCCGCGCGTGGCCGAACTGACCGGGCTGACCGTCGGGGAAGTTATCCGGCGCCATACGGCGGCGCAGTACCTGGTGGCCATGATAGGGTTCCGGCCGCATTTTCCGTATCTGCTGGGGCTCGACCCCGCCCTGGCCGTGCCGCGGCTGGCCTCGCCGCGGCTTAAAGTGCCGGCCGGGGCCGTAGCTATAGGCGGGCAGCAGACCGGCGTTTACCCGGAAGTGTCGCCCGGCGGCTGGCACATCCTGGGCATGACCGATCCGGCAGCGTTGAAGAATATCGAGCCCGGCGATACGGTGATCTTCAGGGCGGCGGAAAAATGCTGATAAACTGCGACATAGGCGAGCGCGGCGCCGGCTGCGCCGAAGACCGGCGGCTGATGGAAGTTATCCATATAGCCAACCTGGCCTGCGGCGGGCACGCCGGCACCAAGGCCAGCGTAAAGTTTTTCCGCGCGCTGGCCGAACGGCACGGCGTGCGGCTGGCCGCGCATCTTTCCTACCCGGACCGCAAGAATTTCGGCCGGCTGCCCATGCGTATCTCAACACCGAAACTGCTGGCGGCGCTGGGCGCGCAGCTGGCGCTGCTGCCGGATGTGAAGCGCGTTAAATTTCATGGCGCGCTGTACAACCAGGCCTGCGCCGACGCCGGGCTGGCCGAAGCGCTGGCCGGGTGGCTGGAGCAGTCCGGCATAACGGAAATACTGGCGCCGGCCGATTGCGAACTGGCCCTGGCCGCGGGGCGGCGCGGCATAGCCGTTCTACGCGAAGCTTTCGCCGAGCGGCGTTATGAATTCGATAACGCCGCCCGGCGGCTGCGCCTCAGGGACCGCTCCAAACCCGGGGCTTCCATAACCGATCTTGACGCGGCCGCGGCCCAGGCCGGGGAAATAATACAGCGCGGCCGTGTGGACGTTGGCGGGCCGGCCGGTCCGCATAACTGGAAGCCGCTTTCCGCGGACACTATCTGCGTTCACTCCGATTCGCCCATAGCGCTGCCGCTGGCCGCGCGGCTGCGCGAACTTACGGCGCCGAGCGGGGGGGACACCGGGCGCGCGGCCGAGAATTTCCGGCTGCTCAAGCCGGGCATCTGCGAAACCGTGGGCCTGCCGGTATACGGCCGGCAGGACGTGGGCGTAACGCCCGGCGGCGCCATGGATTGTTTTTCGCTGCGGCGCGGCAACCTGCTGCTGGGCAACCCGCCAGGCGCGCCGGCGCTGGAGATGCTGGTGCCGCCTGAGATAGAATTCCTTACGGCCGGCCGGTTCGCGCTGACCGGCGCGCGGCGTGCGGCGCGCATAATTTCCGGCGGGGCGGCGCGCGAGGCTGAACACAGCCGTGCGTACGCCGTTGCCCCGGGCGACCGCCTTACGCTGGGCGAAAAGCAGTACGGCCTGCGCACTTACTTCTGTTTCCGGGCCGGCGGGCCGGGCGTCGGGGCCGCGGCCAAGACCGGGGCCGCGCCGTTCTCCGGCGTAGGCGGCTGGGCCGATCCCCGGGGGCGCATACGCGTGCTGCCGGGGCCGGAGCATGGCAGCCTGGAAGAGCCGCAAGCGTTCCTGGAAAATGCCTGGCGCACTACTTTGCGGATGGATAAGATGGGGATGCGCCTGGCCGGCGAGCCGCGGCTGAAATGCGGCGCGGCCGGCATTGTATCGGGCGCGGTGGCCGACGGCACGGTGCAGCTTACGCCCGACGGCCCCATCGTACTGTTGCGCCACCGCCAGACTACAGGCGGCTACCCGCGCATTTTTAGCGTTATCTCCGCAGATATAGACCTGCTGGGGCAGTACGCACCCGGCCAGGTAATTCATTTCGCGCAGGTTACGCCGGCAGAGGCCCGCGAATTCGCCCGCCAGAAAGAAAAAGCGCTGGAAAAGATCGCCGGCTCCAAGCTGGTATAAATTAGGGTCAGGCCTCGTCGGCGTCCGGGATCCTGGTGAAAGCTATCCGCAGCGGCACCAGACCGGCGGATTCGTGGGTGGCGCCGTAGTGCAGCACGTCCTTGCCGAATTTCTCGTTGAGCTGGTCCAGCGTTTTGATCAGCTTGCTCCTGCGCTGGTCCTCGAACAGGGACGGGGCGTGGAACGCCTCGGGCACCAGGCCCGTCATGGCGATGCCCACAGCGAACACCTGGCCCGACGGCAGTTCCTTCCAGAGCGTTTTGATGGCGTGGATGAACGCCAGCGTGTCCTGCGTTTCCATCAGGGTGCAGCGCGCTTTCCAGCTGTCGGCCCCGATGAACCGCACATGGATCTGAATACCGGAGGCGAAGAACCCTTCCTGCCTCAGCCTGATGGCCGCTTTATCGGTAAGCTTTTTCAATATGCGCATGGCGCCCTGCCTGTTGCGCAGCTCCGGCGGCAGAACATGCGAGTGGCTGATGGATCTTTGCGTGGTTAACTTTTCCTGCAGCTGCTCGCCGCGCAGCAGGTGCCAGATCTCCTCACCGCAAACGCTCCCCCAGGCCTGCTCCAGCTCCTTCGCCGTCATGGAGCAAAGCTTCTCCAAGGTGAAGATCTCTTTTTTGTGGAGCCTTTCTTCCATTCTTGCGCCGACGCCCGGCAGGTCCCGGAGCTTCAGCTGATAAAGAATGCCGGGGAGGTCGCACGGGCGGATAACGGTGAATCCGTCCGGCTTTTTCATGTCGCCGGCGATCTTGGCCAGGTAGCGGTTGGGGCCCAGCCCGACGGAGCATTTCAGCGAAGAGCCGACCGTGTTTTTGATGGTGGCTTTTATTTTTACGGCCAGCGCTTCGGCCGCTTTCAGGTCCTGCTGGTAGCCGGTAAGCCGGCACGCCATTTCGTCGATGGAGCAGACCGCTTCCACCGGCACGCAGGACTCTACGGCCTCGACTATCTTATTGTGGTACCTGATGTAGTTGGCGTGGTCGCCCTCGATGAACTTCATCTGCGGGCAGAGCCGCCGCGCCTCGCCCACGTTGGTGCCGGTCTTGATGCCGAAGGCCTTGCCTTCGTAGCTGACCGCTATGCAGCAGGTGCTGTCGCTGAGCAGCGGCACCACCGCCACCGGCCTGCCGCGCAGGGCGGGGTTCATCTCCTGCTCGACGGAAGCGAAGAAGGAGTTCATGTCCAGGTAAAGCCAGCTGACAAGCTGTGAGGGGTCGCGTGTGGTCATTTAAATGCCGCTAATTACTGCCTATAGTATACAACACCAACCCGACAACCCTTTGTCGGGTTGCTCTGCTATGCTATTCGTACGGCAAAGGGGAGGGATCATGTCTAAAAAGGGAATAGAGCGGTTCGAAACTTTTTCGTTGCGGTTGCTTGCTGATGTCCGGTCGCTTATTCAGCGATCCCGCGCCGGGGTTGCTGTTGCGGTTAACTCCGGCATAGTTGCGATGTATTGGGCAATCGGGCGCAGAATTACTTCGGAGATCCTGAAGAACCGCCGGGCAGAATACGGCGAGGCGATAGTACGGACATTGTCCATTAAATTAGTTCCGGAATATGGGTAGGGAGTTTCTGAAAAGAATTTGCGGCATATGATCAGGTTTTATGAGGTTTTCCCGGATGAAAAGATTGTCTCCGCGCTGCGGAGACAATTGAGCTGGACCCATTTCAAAGCTTTGATTTATATTAAAGATGCTCTGAAACGTGATTTTTACGCAGAGATGTGCCGTATAGAGAATTGGAGTACGCGTACTTTGGAGCATAAGATAGCCGGCATGCTATATGAACGCACAGCCTTATCCAGGAAGCCGGCCAAGCTGGCCGAGTTGGAATTGCGGAAGCTGAAAGAAGAGGACACCCTTACTCCCGATCTGGTTTTCCGCGACCCGTATTTTCTTGATTTCCTCGGATTGAAAGGAGCTTATCAGGAAAAAGATATTGAAGCCGCCATTTTGCGCGAGATGGAAGCGTTTATCCTTGAACTAGGTGCCGGTTTCACTTTTGTGGCGCGGCAGAAAAGGATGCAGGTGGGGCCGGATGATTTTTATCTGGATCTATTGTTCTTTCACCGGAAGTTGCGGCGACTGGTGGCCATAGAACTTAAGTTCGATAAGTTTAAACCGGAATTTAAAGGCCAGATGGAGCTTTACCTGCGCTGGCTGAACAAATATGAACGCCAACCGCAGGAGGATGCCCCGATCGGGCTTATATTATGTGCCGGCAAATCTGAAGAGCAAGTTGAGTTATTGGAATTGGATAAGAGCGGCATTAAGGTGGCCGAATATTTAACAGAACTCCCGTCCCGCGTGGCGCTGGAAACCCGCCTGCATCAGGCTATAGTGCGCGCCCGGGGAAGCCGACTTTAATTATAAACGCTATAATTATTCATGGCGCCGGCTGGATGAGGCCGGGTCCGTTTAAAAAATAAAATGGCCACTTCCAAAGAAACCATTGAATTCCTGCGGGACGCGCTGGCGCTGGTGCCGGAGGTTTCGTTCCGCCCTATGATGGGCGAGTACTGCGTCTACAGCATGGGGCGGGTGTTCGCGCTGGTCTGCGACGACACGCTGTTCATTAAAACCTCGCCGGCCACGCTGCATCTGTTCCGGGACAAGACCACCCGCGCCTACCCGGGCAGCAAGAACACCTGCCAGGCCAACGCCGAATGGCTCGAGGACCGCGAGCAGCTGGCCGAGGTGGTGCTTTATACGCTCAAGCGCATCCCGCCGCCCAAGGCCCCGCGCAAAGCGCGCTGAGGGCCGTTAAAATACTTTTAAATTACTCCGGGGATTGCGGCTGTTCGGGCGGAGGCTCCGGCAGGGGATCGCCCTGTATGAATTTAACTTTGGCGGGATTCTTGGCGTTCGAGGCTCCTATCCTGCATCTATTGCAGCGGCGCAGGCAGTCCTCGAACTTTTCCGCGGGCGGAACGACCAGCGCTTTTACCGCGTGAATGGTCTTGCCGCAGCCGGGGCAGCGGAGTCGGGGCAATATGATCATAGTCAGAGTTTATATCTGTTGCGGCCGAAGTTGCAAGTAAGCGGCGCCTGTATTTGGCTATAATTTACCTATGTACTTATTCTTCGATACCGAAACCACCGGGCTGCCGCGGAACTGGAAGGCGCCCGTAACCGACCTGGCCAACTGGCCCCGGATGGTGCAGCTGGCCTATCTGCTGGCCGACGACAGCGGCAAAGAGCTCGCGAGCGGCAATTTCATAATCAAGCCCGCCGGGTTCATTATTCCCGCCGAAGCGGCGCGCATACACGGCATTACTACGGAGCGGGCGGAAAAAGAAGGCCGGGAGCTGTTGGGCGTGCTGCGCGGCTTCCAGGCGGCCATAGACCAGGCCGAGTATCTTATCGCGCACAATATAAGTTTCGACGAGAAGATAGTGGGCGCGGAATTCCTGCGCAACCAGATGCCGGACACGCTGCCCGCCAAAAGAAGGATCTGCACAATGAACAGCGCTACGGATTACTGCGCTATTCCCGGCCCGTACGGCAACAAGTGGCCGAAGCTTACCGAGCTGCACACAAAACTGTTCCAGACCGGCTTCGAGGAGGCGCACAACGCCTTCGCCGACGTTACCGCCACGGTAAAATGTTTCTGGGAACTGAAGCGCCTGGGGATCATCAAACTTTAACGCCGGGCATAATTTATGAGGCAAGTCACGGCCGCCGTTATAGAGAAGGACGGGAAGATCCTGCTGGCCCAGCGCAAGCGGGGGGACGTCCTGGCCGGCAAATGGGAATTCCCCGGCGGCAAAATGGAGCCGGGCGAAACTCCGGAGCAGTGCCTGCGCCGCGAACTGCTGGAAGAGTTCGGCGTGGATACTAAGATAGGCGCTTTCGTCTGCTCGAGCCGCTTCGAGTATAAACATCTGCCCATAGAACTGCTGGTCTACAGGGCCGCGCACCTTTCCGGCGAGTTCAAACTCAACGAACACGAGCGTATAGCGTGGGTGGTTCCCGGCGACCTGGCGAAATACGATCTTTCCAGCGCTGACATCCCCGTAGTGAACGTTCTGCTGGCGGGATTATAGTGCTGAAACCGTTAAAACTATTGTAAAATATAGCTTCAAAGGGTGATTAGCTCAGCGGTAGAGCGCTGTCCTCACACGACAGATGTCACAGGTTCAAATCCTGTATCACCCACCAGATTTTTCCTCCGCGGTAATGCGTAAATGACAGAACTCCTTGCCCACGCGGCGAACTTCCTTCTTTACGCATTCAATATTTTCATCCATCTCGACAAATACCTCGGCCTCGTAATACAGAATTACGGGGCTTGGACCTACCTTATCCTGTTCCTTATCATCTTCTGCGAAACGGGGCTGGTGGTAACGCCCATTCTGCCGGGGGATTCGCTGCTGTTCGCGGTGGGCACGTTCGCGGCCCTGGGCTACCTGGACATCCACAAGATCTGGCCGCTGCTGGTCTTCGCCGCCATTCTGGGCGATAACGTGAATTACGGCGTGGGCAATTATATCGGCCCCAAGGTCTTCCACTACGAGAATTCGCGCATCTTCAAAAAAGAATACCTGCAGAAAACGCATAACTTCTACGAGAAGTACGGCGGCAAGGCCATTATCCTGTGCAAGTACGTGCCCATAGTGCGCACGTTCGCGCCGTTCGTGGCCGGCGTGGGCGCCATGACGTATCCCAAATTCCTTATGTTCAACGTGGTGGGCGGCTTCACCTGGGTGACCATCCTGCTGTCTACCGGCTATTTCTTCGGCAACATCCCGGTGGTCAGGGCCAATTTTACGGCCGTCATCATGGCCATAGTGTTCATCTCTATTTTGCCCGCGCTGGTGGAATATATCAGGCACAGACGCGCGGCTGCGCCCAGGAACGCCGTATAAAGGAGGCTCATAATGAAAGAAGTCTTTATAGCGGAAGGTGTTAGAACTGCCATAGGTAATTTCTCGGGCGGGCTGGCTGAGGTCAGTTCGGTGGAACTCGGCAAAACGGTGGTGAAGGCGCTGCTGGCGCGCACCGGCGCGGCGGCGGAAAATATCGACGAAGTGCTGCTGGGCAACATTTACCAGGCCGGCCAGGGGCAGAACATCGCGCGGCAGGTGCAGTTGGGCGCCGGCATCCCCAAGGAAAAGACCGCGCTGACCATCAACATGGTGTGCGGCTCCGGCCTGCGCGCCGTGGCCATGGCCGCGCAGCAGATAAAGTGCGGCGACGCCGGCCTGATAATAGCGGGCGGCACCGAGAGCATGACCAACGCGCCGTACCTGCTCAAGAAAGCGCGCTCCGGCTACAAGATGGGCAACGGCGAGCTGATAGATTCCATGATCAACGACGGGCTCTGGGACGTTTTCAACAACTGCCACATGGGCATAACGGCCGAGAACCTGGCGGCGAAATACAATATTACGCGCGAGCAGCAGGACGCTTTCGCGGCCCATTCCCAGAACAAGGCCGAGCAGGCCATAAAGGCCGGCCGCTTCGGGGACGAGATAGTGCCGGTAATGATACCGCAGCGCAAGGGCGACCCCCTGCCGTTCGACAAGGACGAATTCCCCCGGGCCGGCGTTACCGCCGAGGGGCTGGCGAAGCTGCGGCCCGCCTTCAAGAAGGACGGCACCGTAACGGCGGCCAATTCCTCCGGCATCAACGACGGCGCCGCCGCCGTGCTGGCCGTTTCGGAAGAGGCCATGAAGGAATATAACCTCAAGCCCATGGCGCGCATAGCGTCCTACGGCTGGGCCGGCGTGGACCCCTCCATCATGGGCATCGGCCCGGCGGAAGCGGTGCGGCTGGCGCTGAAGCGCGCCGGCTGGCAGCTTAAGGACGTGGAGCTTATAGAAGGCAACGAGGCTTTCGCCGCGCAGGCGCTGGCGGTGGCCAAGGAGCTGGGCTTCAACATGGATATCGTGAACGTGAACGGCGGCGCCATAGCGCTGGGGCACCCGGTGGGCGCCTCGGGCGCGCGCATACTGGTTACGCTGCTGCACGAAATGCGCCGCAGGAACGCCCGGAAAGGCCTGGCCACGCTGTGTATAGGCGGCGGCATGGGCATAGCCATGTGCGTGGAACGCTGAGCCGCGAAAGCAGCAAATAAAAAAGCCCCGGTCCGCCGGGGCTTTTTTATTGCGGGCCGGCGGTCAGGAGACGCAGGCGGCCGGCGCGGGCGCCTGCCGCGCCGCCGGAATGTTGGCCTTGGCTGCGAAGTCTTCAGGCGGGTACATATAGTTCAGGTCGAAGCAGGCGGTGCAGAAGTCCTGCCGGCGGCCGGGCAGCAGGCGTTCGAAATCGGCCGTTTCCAGCCAGCGTATGCTGTCCGCGCCCAGGTAGGCGCGGATCTCTTCCTCCGACATGCGGTTGGCTATCAGTTCCCCGGCGGTGGGCGTGTCTATGCCGTAGAAGCAGCGGCCTATCACCTTGGGCGAGCCTATGCGCACGTGCACTTCTTTGGCGCCGGCCCGGCGCAGCATGGATACCAGCTTGCGCAGGCTGGTGCCGCGCACCACGGAATCGTCTATGAGCACTACGCGCTTGCCCGGGAAATAACCGGGCAGCGGGTTGAACTTCTGCTTCACGCCTTCGTCGCGGCTGGCCTGGGTAGGCTTGATGAAGGTGCGGCCCACATAGTGATTGCGCAGCAGGCCCATGCCGAACTCGGCGCCTTTGGCCTTGGCGTAGCCCAGCGCTATGAAGTTGGAGGAATCGGGCACCGGCATGGCCACCAGGTCGTCGCCGTTGGGCAGGGCGGCGTCCTTGGCCGCTATGCAGGCGCCGATGCGCTGGCGGGCCTGCCAGACCGGCTCTTCGAAGACTATGCTGTCGGGGCGCGAGAAATAGATAAGTTCGAACACGCAGTGCCGCAGCTGCAGCGGCGCGCGGGCTACGGACACCACCGGGCGGCCTTTCTCCAGGCGCAGGATCTCGCCGGGCTTCACTTCGCGCAGGCGGCGCGCGCCTATAATTCCGAAGCCGCAGTCCTCGGAGGCGAACACCGTGCCCTCGCTGGGCGGCTCGCCGGAGCCGGTATAGCTCAGGTGCCCCATCACGAAAGGCCGGAAGCCGTGGGGGTCGCGAAAAGCGTAAAGGCAGTCTCTGAACATCAGCACGGTGGAGAAAGCGCCTTTCAGTTCGCGCTGCACGCGGGCGATGGCGTCCTCTATGCCGAGCCTTTCCCTGACGTGGTACATGGCTATCATGCGGCCTATCAGTTCGGCGTCGTTGTCGCTTTTAAACACCACGCCTTCCCGCTCCAGCAGCGCGCGCAGTTCGCCGTAATTGATGAGGTCGCCGTTGGAGGCGATGGCCATTATGGGGCCCTGGGCCAGTTCTATTACGTGGGGTTGTGAATTAAGCACGTCGCTGCGGCCGGCGGTGGGATAGCGCACGTGCCCGATGGCGGACCTGCCGGGCAGGCGCGCCTGAACTTCCTCGTCCAGCACCTGCTTCACCAGGCCCATGCCCTTGTGCAGAAGGATGCGTCCCGAGGTATCTTTTGCGGCGGCGCCGCAGCTTTCCTGGCCGCGGTGCTGGATGGCGAAAAGTATGGACGCGATGAGGCCTGTGGCCCCCTCGACTTCGAACACGCCGGCTATGCCGCACATGGTGTACCTCCTGAAAGGACCAGCTAATAAACAGCGTAATACACAGTTATTATATATTTATTGTCAGGGGACGTATTTGACTTTTTGACTATTTGCGGCAGTTGCTCATGTGTTGTTGATAAATAGTCAAAAAGTCAAATACGTCCCCTCTGTTACTCGCCGGCCAGCTGGCCGCAGGCGCCGGCTATGTCCTCGCCCATGCTTTTGCGGGTGGTCACTTCTATGCCCATCTCCGTCAGCAGGTCGGCGAACACTTTCACCCTTTCGCGGGCGGGGGCCCGGTAAAGGGAGCCGGTGCGGTTGTAGGGGATCAGGTTCACCACGAAATACTTGGGCGCGGCCACCGTGCGCAGCCAGGAGTTGAGCCTGGCCGCCTGGCTGCGGCTGCTGTTTATGCCTTCCAGCATCACGTATTCCACGAACACGCGGCGCTTGGTGGAGAAGATGTAGTCGGTCAGCGCTTTCGTAAGCTGGCCGAGCGGGTAGGTGCTGTTGAGCGGCACCAGGCTGGTGCGCAGCGCGTCTTCCACGGCGTGCAGCGAGATGGCCAGGTTGCACTGCGGGAAATCCTTGGCGTAGCGGCGTATGCCGGGCACGTGCCCGGCGGTGGACACCGAGATGTGCCGGTGGCCCAGCCCTATGCGGTCGGGGTCGGAGATGGCCTTTATGGCCTCGGCCACCGACTCGTAATTCAGGAACGGTTCGCCCATGCCCATGAAGATCACGTTCGTGATCTTCTGCTGGCGGGTCTTTTTTAGGTAATGCGCCGCGGCCAGGAACTGGTCGGTTATTTCCTCCGGAGAAAGGTTGCGCTTCAGGCCTTTGCGGCCGGTGGCGCAGAAGGGGCAGCGCACCGGGCAGCCTACCTGCGTGGAGATGCAGAGGCTCCATTTCTCGGGCATGAGGTTGAGCAGCACGGTCTCTATCTTATGGTCGTCCTTCAGGCCGAAGCAGAACTTCACCGCGTCTCCTTTTTTCGAGACCAGGGTCTCCAGGGTGTCCACGGAATGGATGCGGACGCTGCGGTGCAGGGCCTCCCGGAGGGGGGCGGGCAGCACCGGCACTTCGTCCCAGGAGGCGGCAAAGTGCTTGAACACGGCGTCGCGCGCCTGCTTAATGCGGAAAGCGGGTGCGCCGTTCTCTTTCATGAAAACAGCAAGTTTTTTAATGTCCATAAAGGTAAAACGCGGCTCCGGCTCGGCCGCGAAGGTCTAAAATAAGTAGAATCATTATATCACTTTGGCGCTGGCGCTTATGGCTATATTAAAACCCGACTTTAAACGCCTTTCGGCGTTCCTGTGGCTTAACTTCGGCCTTTCCCTGGCCGTCTGCTCCCTGCTGCTTTTATTCACCGGCGGGCACCCGCTGGAAATGCTGTACACGGGCACAGCGCTGGTTTCGAACACGGTAATGCTGTACGCGGCGCTGGCCGTGCCGGCGGCCGTGCTGTTCCTTCTGCCGCGCGGCCGCGGCGCGCTGTGCGCGCTGCTGGCGGCGTTCCAGATGACGCTCGTTACCGACGTGGCCATCTACAAGATCTTCAAGTTCCACCTGAACTCCATGGTGCTGAACCTGGTGCTGACCCCGGGGGGGCTGGAATCGCTGGACCAGGGCTGGGGCACCAAAGCGCTGTTCGTGCTGATAGCGGCGGCGCTGGGCTTCGCGCAGTGGTATTTCTGGCGGAAGTCGGCGGCGCTGGCGCTGAAATGGAAACCCCGGCAGGCCAAAGCGCTGGCCGCGGCCCTGCTGCTGTTCGTGGCGGCCGATAAAGGGCTGTTCGCCTGGGGCACGCTTTACGATTCGGTGTACATTACCCGCAACGCGCAGCTTTTTCCTCTTTACCAGCCGCTGCGCATCCGCACCTTCGCCAGTAAATACCTGGGCGTGAAGCTGGACAGCGAGGTGAAAGGCGGCGTGGACCTGCGGTATTCCGGGCTGGCCTACCCGCGCGCGCCGCTGCGCACGGAGCCGCCGGCCCGGCCGCTGAACTTCCTTTTGATAATAGTGGACTCGCTGCGCTCCGACATGCTCAACCCCGACGTGATGCCGGAAACCTGGGCGCTGGGCGAACGCTCCGCGGTGTTCGAGAACCATTACAGCGGCGGCAACTGCACCCGGTTCGGCATCTTCTCCATGCTGTACGGCATTTACGGCAACTACTGGTTCCCCATGCTGGGCGAGCGGCGCGGCCCGGCGCTTATCGACGTGCTGAAAAAGCAGGGCTACGACCTGCGGCTCTACGCCAGCGCCAAGCTCAGCTTCCCCGAGTTCAACAAGACCTGCTTCGTGGCCGTGCCGCGCGCCGGCATTTACGACGAGCCGGCCGGGGAGAACGGCGCCGAGCGCGACCAGGACATCTCGGAGAAGTTCATCTCTTATCTGAAGACGCGCGACGCGAAAAAGCCTTATTTCGGCTTCGTCTTCTACGACGCCTCGCACGGCAGTTACGATTACCTGCCCGGCTTCGAAAAGTTCAAGCCCTCGAACGGCGTCAGCCAGCTGGCGCTAAACCTGGACAGCGTGGGCGCGCTGAAGAATAAATATAAGAACTCGGTACGCTTCGACGATCATTTAGTGGGCCGCATAATGAAGGCGCTGGAGGCCTCCGGCGGGCTTAAGGATACGGTGGTGCTGGTGATGGGCGACCACGGCGAGGCTTTCCTGGAGCGGGGGCGCTACGGGCATAACCAGGGCTACAGCCCCGAGGAGATACACGTGCCGCTGGTGCTGTACGCGCCGGGCCGGCCGCCCGAACGCGTGCGCGCCTTTACCAGCCACCTGGATATCGTGCCTACGCTGCTGCCGCTGGCCGGCGTGAAGAACGCCGCGGAGGATTACTCCAGCGGGCGCAGCCTGTTCGCGCGCGAAGCGCGGGCTTTTCTGCCTTCCTCGTCGTGGGACAGCGCCTGCATAATAACGGCCACCGCCACGCTGGAGATGCCGCTGGAGGCGTACAAAGGCGGCGTAAAGGTTTTTGACAGCGAATACCGCCAGCAGCCGGGGCGCGCCGCGGCGGCGTTCATGCCGCTGATAATGCGGTTCCAGAAGGAAGCCAAGAAATTCTATAAGTAACGCGCGCGAGGAAATGAAAAAGCCCGGCGGACCGGGCTTTTTTGTTTATATGCGGCGCCGTTATTTTATCAGGTCGGCTACCAGCTTGAGCATAGCGGGGCTGAAGGTGATGGTGACGTGGTTCTCGTTGACGATGATCTTCTGTATCGGCACTTTGCGGGCCGGGTGCGTGAGGTCGGCGGTATGGCTGGCGCTCTCCAGGAAGACCAGCCCGTCGGAGGGGCCGTCCTTTTCGGTCTGCGGCACGTTCTGTATCTTGTCGTTGTTGCCGGCTATTACCGTAACGGCGATGTCCGCGGGCACCGGGTAGGATTTGAACGTGGCCATGAAGTTCCCGCCTTTCATCATGGCGCTGTTGATGCCCAGCGAGTGGCTCATCAGGCCCTGGCCGCCGGCCATGGTGGTGGCGAAGTCGGGCGACAGCGTGCTGACGGGATATTTGCCGCTCCAGTTGTACAGCACCTGCTGCTGCATGGGGAAATTATCGCTGTAGATGCTGAACTCGAAGGTGTCCTGCCAGATCCCGTAGGCCAGGATCTTGTCCCAGCTCATCGGCCCGTTGGCCGCCAGATCGTCCTTCATGAAATAATAGTTGAACTCGGGGTGGCGGAAGGAGAAATCCTGGCCGCGGTGCGGGGTGGCCAGCGTTATCAGCTGGTCCACGTCGTTCCTGTAGGAGTCCCACGCGCCCATCAGCCGGTAGCTGGAAACATAAGCCCTGGCCACCAGGCCGCCGGCGCTGTGGCCTATCAGCGTAACCTTGTTTACGCCGGTGGCCTGCCTGACCAGCGTTATGGCGTCGGCTAAATACTGCGCCTCGTAAAAAAGGTTGCCGTGCTTGTGCGGGAACGTTACGGCGAAAACCCTGAAGCCTTTCGCTTCCAGCGCCTGCAGCAGCCCGGGGGCGTTGGCGTCGCCGAGCTGTATGGCGGGGGTGGCCCAGGCGCGGTTGGCGTTGTCTGAAGCGCCGTGCGCCAGCACTACCACTTTGCCCGTGTTGGTCCTCCACTTTGGTCCGTAATGCAGCAGGAAAATGGACGTCGGCGGCAGGTTGGTGCCGAAAGCTGAAACTATCTCGGGCGTTTCGTGCCGGGATTTATTCAGCGCGCTCTCCATCGCGAAAGGATGGGCCGTGTCCTGGTAGCACTCTATGCGCTCCCAGTATTTCGACGGGATGGAGCGGACCAGCTCGAGGCCGGCGGCCCTGACCGAGGGAACGGGCATGGGGGAGGAAACTTCGGAGATCTTGAGGTCCGGGGCGCGGCCCGGCAGCTGTTCGAGCGCTTTAGCGGCGCCGGCGCCGGGGGCCAGCGCGGTCAGGAGAAGGGCGAAAAAAGTTACAGAGGACTTTGTCATTGGCAATATCCTATCATATTATAAGCGCGCCGGGGGAGTCTATTTATAAATACTGAGTGCCGCGCTTTTTATTCCCTGACGCCTTCGAAGACCGCTTTTAAAAGTTCGTTGTCGGTTATGCCGCGGAAGCCGCCGCGCAGCACGCGCTTCATGCCCAGCATATGCCCGGCGCCCATCAGGGCCAGGGCCAGCAGCTCGTGGTCCTTTATCGTGAACTCGCCCTCTCCCGCGCGGCTCAGTTGATCAGCGTAGTTCCTGAAAATTTCGCCGTAGTAGGCGTCGGCCAGTTCCCGGTCGGCGGTTTCGGCCTCGCGCATTATGCGGTAGCCGTGCGGGTGCTCCTGTATGAAGTCGAACAGCGCCCAGAAAGACATGGCCTCGGTCTCAACGCGGGAGCCCGCGCCGGCGGAATAAGCGGCGGCCTTTTTTACCAGGCTGTCGCGCAGGCGCTTCACCACCGTTTCAAGGGCTTTCTGCTTGGAGCCGAAGAAAAGGTAGAAATTACCGGCCGAGACGCCGGCCTTCCTGGCGATGTCCGAGACCAGCGTGGCGTTGTAGCCGCTGCGCCCGAAGCTTTCTTCGGCCGCGGCCAGCATCCTGCCGCGCGTGTCGCCCGGGGCGGGCACGGTCTGCGACGGGCCGGCGGCGGCGGGTCCCCACCAGGGGAAAGGGCGCCTGCTGATGCCGTTGGCGCAAAAGCTGGCCGCCGCAACGGCAGCGCCGTGCGGCACCGCCGCCTTGTCCCAGACCAAGAATTTAACCGCGTAAAAATATAAGGCGCCCAGCAGCGCCCAGGCGTGCACCGGCGCGCGCCGGCCGGCGGTAAAACGGGCCAGCCGCAGCGCTATAGCGTCGGCCAGCGGGTCGTAGAAATCGCGGGTCAGCGCTTCGTCGGTCTCCGCGTCGCGCATGGCCTGAAAAGAGCCCGCGCGGGCGGCCGCCGCCGCCAGGAAAGCTTTGGAGATCGCCAGCGCCTCGCCCAGCTGGTCGGCCGCCGGCGGCGGCGCCGAAACCGCGCGCAGAAAATATTCGCGCAGTTCCGGCGTCAGCGCCGTAATGTCCCTGTTCTTCACAGCGGTCATCGGGGTCTCCGTCGATCCTGTTCTTATACGGCTTCCACGCACATGGCTATGCCCATGCCGCCGCCCACGCACAGCGTGGCCAGGCCTTTTTTTACGCCGCGTTTTTTCATTTCGTGGATGAGCGTCACCAGGATGCGGGTGCCGCTGGCGCCCACGGGATGGCCCAGCGCTATGGCGCCGCCGTTGACGTTCACGATGTCGGGGTTGAAGCCCAGGTCCTTGGCCACCGCCAGCGACTGCGCGGCGAAAGCTTCGTTAGCTTCTATAAGTTCAACGTCCTTCATCTGCCAGCCGGCGCGCGAGAGCGCCAGCTTAACGGCGTCCACCGGGCCGATGCCCATGATGGCGGGGTCGGTGCCGGCCCAGCCGTAGGAAACTATTTTGGCCATCGGTTTGTAGCCGTGTTTCTTCACCGCTTCGGCCGAGGCCACCAGCACGCAGGCGGCGGCGTCGTTGATGCCCGAGGCGTTGGCGGCGGTAACGGAGCCGTCTTTCTTGAACGCGGGGCGCAGTTTGCCAAGCTTGTCGGCGGTGATGCCGGCCTTGGGGAATTCGTCCTTGGCGAAGTAGGTGGTGTTGCCTTTCCGGTCCGTTATGGCCACGGGAGCGATCTCTTCCTTGAAGCGGTCGGCGGCCTGGGCTTTTTCCGCCTTGTTCTGCGAGCCCGCGGCGAAATTATCCTGTTCCTCGCGGGTAAGGCCGTACTGGGTCACCAGGTTCTCGGCCGTCACGCCCATGTGGTAATTGTTGAAGACGTCGGTAAGGCCGTCGCAGAGCATGGAGTCCAGCATTTCGCCGTGGCCCATCTTGTAGCCCGAGCGCGCTTTCTTCAGCAGGTAGGGCGCGTTGGTCATGGATTCCGCGCCGCCGGCGATTATCAGTTCGGCGTCGCCGCACTTTATCTGCTGCGCGGCCATGGCCACGGTGCGCAGCCCGGAGCCGCACAGCATGTTAAGGGTAAGGGCCGTTTTTTCCTTGGGCATGCCTATGCCCATGGCTATCTGCCGGGCGATGTTCTGGCCGCAGCCGGCCTGGTAGATGCTGCCGAACAGCGCCTCGTCCACCTGCGCGGGGTCGGTGTGGGTCCGCTCCAGCAGGGCTTTGCCGGCCACTTTGCCGAGCTCCACCGAGCTGAAATCCGCCAGCGTGCCGCCGAAATTGCCGATAGCCGTCCGAACGCCGTCAACTATAAAAACTTCTTTCATTTTATTCTCCTCCGTTAATTTTTTTACTCAACCCAAATCTAAGCTCTGATTTTTTTCTAACCCGCAGATCTTGTTCTAGAGATAACCCAGTTTCGCCGCCTGCGCCCTGAGCTCAGAGCGGAAATCCGGGTGCGCCACCGCTATCAGGTTCTGGGCGCGCTCGCGCACCGTGCGGCCGCGCAGCCGGGCTATGCCGTGCTCGGTCACGATGTGGTCCGTGTTGCTCCGGTGCAGCGTTACCGCCGTACCCTCGGGCAGCACCGGCACTATAGTGGACACCGCGCCGCCTTTCGCCGTGGAGCGGCAGGCTATCACCGATTTGCCCAGCCCGTCGTAGGCCTCTTTCGCGCCCACGGCCGTGTCGGTCTGGCCGCCGGTGCCGGAATACTGCGCGGTGCCGATGGTTTCGCTGGCCACCTGGCCGGTGAGGTCCACCGTCAGGCAGGTGTTCACGGAAACCATCCTGGAATTCTGGCGTATCACGGCGGGGTCGTTCACCCAGCTGCCGCGCCGGAACTCCACCGCCACGTTGCCGTCCAGCCAGTCGTAGAGCTTGCGCGAACCCATGGCGAAAGTGCAGACGAACTTGTCCTTCACCAGCGCTTTTTTGCGGTTGGTGATGGCGCCGCATTCGTAAAGCTCCATCATGGAATCCACCATCATCTCGGTGTGCACGCCCAGGTCCTTCTTGTTCTTCAGCGCCAGCGCCGCGGCGTTGGGAATGCCGCCTATGCCCAGCTGGATGGTGGCTTCGTCCGGCACCAGCTCGCCGATGTAGCCGCCGATGGCCAGCTCCGTGGCGTCCGGGGACGCCGAGGGCAGCGTGGGCACTTCCTGGTCGTGCTCCACGAAATTATCCACCGCGCTCACGTGCAGGTGAGTGTCGCCGAAGGTGAGGGGGAGGTTGCGGTTCACTTCCAGGATCACCAGCTTCGCCGCCTCGAGAATTTCTTTTTCGTAGGTGATGCCCAAAGACAGCGAAACGAAGCCGTTCTTGTCGGGCGGCGTGCAGGTGCCGAAGAACACGTCCGGCCGCCGGGCCTGGATGCGGTCCAGCGCGGCGCGGTGCAGCATGTTGGGCACGAAGGTCACCGTGCCGGTGCCGTTCTTCAGCGCCGCGCGCGAGCCGGGGGCGTGGAACCAGCTGCACAGCTCGAACCGCCCTTTCATGTCGGGCCGCATGTAGAAGTCGTAGGGCTTCAGCGTCAGCACGGAGAACACGCGCACGTTCTCGGCCGCCGCGGTGTGGAACCGGGACATCAGGCCCTGCGGCTCGGAGGCGCACTGCGCCACCACCACGTCCTGGTCGGACCGTATCTTCGACACGGCCTCGTCTATGCTTATAAGTTTGTCCCTATAAACCCCGGCCCATTTCCCCGCCGCATGGGCGGCGGGGGCGGGCTGTATGGTACGCGTCATCACGGTCTCCATTTAATATCTGAAGGTCATGCAGGCCATCGAGTAGCCGCCGCCGGAGGCGCACAGCAGCACGCGGTCGCCGCGCTTCACTTTGCCCTGGGCCGCCATGTCGTGGAAGGCCATGGGCACGCAGGCCGAGCCGGTGTAGCCCCATTTTTCCATTATCGTGTGGGTTTTTTCCATCGGGATGTTGAACTTCTCCATCACTTCCACGATGGTGGGCTTCCTGATCTGCGTGAACACGTAGGCGTCCACGTCTTTGGGCTTCAGCGCGAGTTTCGCCAGGGTCTTCTCGATGAGCGGGGGCCACTCTTCGGAGTTGAGCGTGGCGGGGAATTTCTTGGGGACTTTCACTTTGTGCGTGCGCTCCAGCAGCACTTTCTCGTCCACCGGCATCATGGTGCCGCCGCCGTAGATGCCCATGAAATCCCAGTAGGAGCCGTCGGATTTAAGGGTGGAGGCCGATTTGCCTTTCTCCAGGCAGTAGCTCATGATGAAAGCGCCGGCGCCGTCGCCGAACAGGATGGAGGTGTTGCCGTCGTCGTGGTCCAGGTGCTTGCTCATGGCGTAGGTGCCTATCACCATGGCGTTCTTGTATTCTTTGCCGTTGAGGTACTTGGCCGCCATGTCCACGGCGGTCACGAAGCCCGCGCAGGCGCAGTTCACGTCGAACGCGCCGGCGCTTTTGATGCCCAGTTCGTGGCCTACCTGCGCCGCGGTGGCGGGGGAAAGCTGGGAGGGCGTGTCGGTGGAGATTATAAGGAGGTCTATGTCCTCTGGCTTCAGGTTCGAGTTCTCCAGGGCCTGGCGGCCGGCGTTGATGGCCAGCGTGGCGGAGGATTCTTCCTTGTCCGAGTAATAGCGGGCGCCGTGGCCGATGCGCTCGAAGACCTTCCTGAGCGGGTCGTCGCCGAACTTCTTGTACATATCCTCGTTGGTCACCAGGTTCTTGGGAAGATACATCCCGGTAGATACTATTTTGAACATACGTTAACCCTCCGTTTATTTTTTAGTTTTGTTGAAACCCGAGAACACCCGCCGCAGCAGGTTTTCTATTTCTTTGCTGCCGGGGTTCTTCGCGCTCCACAGCGCGTACTTAAGCCCCAGCATATGCCCCATGCCCATCATCATCAGCGACAGCGTTTCGTGGTCGTCCAGCGCGAACTCGCCGGGGCGGGCGTAGGCGCGCATGCCGGCGGTGTAGCCGTTGAGGATATAGATGTAGTAATCCTCGGCCAGCTTGAAGTCCACGAACTCGGCCTCGCGCATGATGCTGTAGCCGCAGGGGTGCTCGGCTATGAAATCGAAGAGGGCTATGAAGGCCAGCACTTCGGTCTCGGTCCTGGAAGCGGACCCTTTGGAATACGCCGCGGCTTTCGCCACCAGTTCGTTCCTGAGCTTTATCACAAGCTGGTCCAGCGCCTCTTTCTTCGACTTGAAGCAGGTGTAAAAAGTGCCGGCCGCGTAGCCGGCGTGCTTGGTTATCTCGGAAATATGGGCCGGGCCGTAGCCCAGGCGGCCGAATACCACCTCGGCCGAAGCCAGCAGGCGCGCAGCGGTGTTCTTCGCCGCTTTCGGCTGCGGCGCCTTTTTAAGCGCCGCGGCCTTCTTCACCAGCGCGGCGAAGTCGGGCGTTACGCGGCTGACGCCGTTGAGGAACACTTCGGCCGCGGCCGCGGCCGCCCCCGCGGGCACGGGCCTTTTCTGCCAGAGGAGGTTCTTCACGCCCACGAAAGAAAGTATGCCTATCAGCGCGTACACCGCCGCCTCGTCCTTGCCGGCGCCGTATTTGGCGAGCCGCGCGAGGATCGCGGAGGCGAAGGAGCCGTAGAACTTCTTCGACACCCGCTCGCAGGCGAACTCGGCTTCGCGCATTACCTGGTAGAAATCCTTGTTCTCAGCCACGAACCGGAAATACAGCCCGGCCACGGCGGCTATCTCTGACCGCAGGTCCGCGGCGGGCGGCAGCCCGGCGACCTCGGCGCTGAGCCGGGCCTCCAGGCTGGCCACCACGGCCGCCAGCACCTCTTCCTTGCCGGAGAAATACCGGTAAAAGCCGCCCACGGCTATGTCCGAGGCCGCGCAGATGTCCGCGACCCCGGTCAGGCCGTAGCCGGTTTTCGAGAAGGCTTCGCCGGAGGCAGTGATTATCCTCTCGCGGGTCTTCTGGCCTTTCGGCGTGGAAGGGGCTGCGGGCATTATATTACCAGGCCTCCGTCCACGGACAGGACCTGCCCGGTTATGAAGGCGGACTGGTCGGAAGAAAGGAAATAATAAGAATTAGCTATATCCTTGGGGTTGCCCAGTCTTTTAAGGGGGGTCTTGTCGGAGATGGCGGTGAGGATCTTCTCCGGCACGGTCTCGAGCATCTCGGTCATGGTGTAGCCGGGGGCTACCGCGTTGACCCGTATGCCGTCGCGGCCCAGCTCCTTGGCCCAGGTCTTGGTCAGTCCGATGATGCCGAACTTGGAGGCCGCGTAGTTGCTCTGGCCCATGTTGCCGTAAACGCCTACCACGGAGGAGGTGTTCACGATGGTGCCCGATTTCCTTTCCTTCATGTGGGGGGCCACCGCGGTGGCGCACAGGAACGCGCCTTTAAGGTTCACGTCCAGCACCAGGTCCCAGTCGCTTTCAACCATCTTGTGCATCATGGCGTCGCGGGTGATGCCGGCGGTGTTTATAAGGGTATCTATGCGGCCGAACTTGGCCAGCACGGCCTGCATGGTGTTGCCCACTGATTCTTTCGAGGTCACGTTCACGGTGAAATGCGCCACGTTCTCGGCGCCGTACTTTTCCGCCAGCTCGGCGGCGGTCTTCGCCAGCGATTCTTCGTTCACGTCCAACAGGGCCACTTTCCAGTCGCCCGCTTCAAGGAACCTTTCCGCCCCGGCCCGCCCCAGACCCCTGGCCGCCCCGGTTACTACCGCTGTTTTCTTTTCCATTTTGTTCTGCCCTCCGTTTATTTTTTACGCTTTTCTCCGCCGTGGCCGCCCCGTGTTCTGCGCGGCGCCTGCCGGGATCAATAAAGCGAATAGTGATTCAGTATTCATTTTCTACCATATCCCCGCCAGGCTTGTCAACAGGAATCTTTGCAGCGGCCGCGCGGCCCGCCCTGACGGCTCCGGGGACGCGGGAACCTTGCGGGCATTTCATAAAACGTTTCCACTTTGGTACTATATAAAGGAAGGGACAATTTTTAAGGATCTTTCGGCGGCTTTGCCCGCCGGCCGCCGGCCGGAGCTGCCCGGCGCGCGGGGAGGACCATATGTTTAAACTGCTTGTCATAGAAGACGACCGCATAATGTCTAAAGTCCTGGTGCGTATCTTTACGCCGGAAGGCTACGACGTGCTGCAGGTAAATACCGCCGCCGAAGGAATGGCCGCCTGCCTTAAGGAACTGCCGGACCTGGTGCTGATGGACATAAACCTGCCCGACGGCAACGGCCTGGACCTGTGCGCGAAAATGAAGGAAAACTCCCGCATACGGCATATCCCGATAGTAATGCTGACCGGGGACGCCACTTCGGTGGACAGCAAGGTGCAGGGGCTGGCGGCCGGCGCGGAGGACTACGTGCTCAAGCCTTTTATCAACGAAGAGCTGACGGCCAGGGTAGCCGGAATACTGAAACGCAGTTTTAACCGTTAATAACCGGCGGCAGGGGCGAATAAATAGGGGGGGGACTGTTCTTGCGTGCGCGCCGGCACAGCCGCCCGCGCAGCGCTGAAAAGGGCCGGTGAGCCGTTTCCATGAAGCTATATTCTAAATTCCTGGTCTTTATACTGGTCCTTGCCGGCGTCGCGCTGTGGCTGAGCCTGGCTTTTTCCAGGAAGGCCGTCTCCGACGTGATAAGCGTTCAGATAGCCAACCACGCCGCTCTGGAGGCCGGTGAGCTCCTGCCCGGCTTCCGGAAAGCGCTGGCCACCGGCAGGGAGGCCGACGGGCTGACGGTCCTTCGCGCTTTTCAGCAGCGGACCCTCGTGCTGTACGCCGGGCTGCTGCGCCACGACCGGAAGATGCTGGCGCATACCAGCGTGCCCCCGGCGGGCGCCCCGGCCGACCTTGGCTGGGTTCGGCGCCTCCCGGACCGGGAACCGGTTTACCGGCGGACGGTCTATAAGGGTGAAGAGGTAGTCGAGGCTCTTATTCCGGTGAGACAGGCCGCGGATCCCTCCGGGGGTAACCTTCTGCCGGACGGAGAGGCGGACAAGAGCCCGGCCGAAGGATTTATCTGGGCGGGGTTTTCCCTCGCCGCCGCGCACAGGGCCGAAAGGACCATCGTCTCGAAGCTTCTGCTGACGACCGCGCTGATCCTGCTGGCGGCCCTGATAGTTTCAGGCTTTTTCGTGCGGCTTATTCTGAGGCCGGTGGGGCTGCTGCAGGAAGGCATGCGCAAAGCGCGCGAAGGCGACCTGGCCTGGGAAGTAAAAGTGACCTCCCGGGATGAAATAGGGCGGCTGGCCAGGTTCTTCAACGAGCTGCTGAGGGACCTGAAAAATAAAAAGAACGTAATAGAAGTGTATCAGCAGACCCTGGAACAGAAAGTGGAAAAACGGACCCGGCAGCTGGAGGATTCCCAGGAGCGGCTGGTGCAGGCGAGCAAGATGGCCGTAGTGGGCCAGCTGGTCTCCGGGGTGGCGCACGAGCTTAACAACCCGCTGGCCGGCATAATGGGGTACGCGCAGATAATGCTGAAGGACAGCGGGCTGTCCGCGCAGCAGCGTGAGGACCTGGAGGTCATACTCCTGCAGGCCAGGCGCTGCAAGGAGTTCATCCAGCATCTGCTGCTGTTCAGCCGGAAAAGGGAATCCGTGCGGGAAACCGTCAGCGTCCACGATCTGCTGGCGGGCGTGATGAAACTTCTCAGCCTCGATTTCTTCCCTCCCGGCATGGAAGTGCTGCAGGACGTGCCGCGCGAGCTGCCGCCGGTCTTCGGCGACGCCGCCCAGCTGCAGCAGGTTTTTTTCAACATCATCGCCAACGCCAGGGACGCCATGGTTCCCGCCGGGGGCGGCAGGCTGCAGATAAGGGCCGCGGCGGACGGGAACAGGATAGTGCTGAAATTCACGAATACGGGCCCGGTGATCCCGGAAGGGAACCTGGACAGGATCTTCGAGCCGTTCTTTACCACAAAACCCAAGGGGAAGGGGACCGGGATAGGGCTTTCCATCTCCAGGGAGATCGTCGAGAACCATAAAGGCAGGCTCAGCGCGGAAAGCGGGCCGGGAGGGGAGACCACGTTCACCGTGGAACTGCCCGTTAAAAATGAAAACCAATAAAATACTTTTCGTGGACGATGAGGAAGTGGTGCGTAAGCTGGGCCGGCGCCTGCTGGGGGGGACGTACGAGTTCCTGTCCGCGGCGGGAATGCGGGAGGCCCTGGAAATAATTTCCGCCAACCAGCTGGACCTGCTGATAGCGGACTGGCATCTGCCGGACGGCGACGGCGTGGACGTGATCCGGGCTTTCAAGGGTAAATTCCCTGGCGCGCCCTGCATCCTGATAACCGGCTACCTGGCCACCGAGGAGTTCCTGGAGAAAGCCGCCGGCCTGGAGCTGGCCGCGCGCTTTCAGAAGCCTTTCGAAGTGGCGGAATTCCTGGAAGCCGTGCGCAGGGCGCTGGCGGACCGCGCGGACGCGGCCGATAAGAAATGACCGGAAAATTCCCGGGGCGGGGAGCTGCCGTATGAAAAAATATCTGCTCGCGGCGTGCGCGGCGTTCCTGCCGGCCTGCGGGCCGGCGCCCGCGGGGCTGCGGCCGGTGGACGGCTTCGACCTGGGCCGCTACCTCGGCGTCTGGCACGAGGTGGCCCGGCTGGACCATTCTTTCGAGCGCGGGCTCGTAAAGGTCACCGCCGAGTATTCGCTGCGCGGCGACGGCGGCGTGAGGGTGCTGAACAAAGGCTTCGACCCCCGCAAGAACGAATGGAAGGAGGCCGAGGGCCGGGCTTATTTCACCGGCGAGAAAACTACCGGCAGCCTCAAGGTGAGCTTTTTCCGCCCTTTCTACGGCGGCTACTACATAATAGAGCTGGACAAGGAAAATTACCAGTACGCGCTGGTGGCCGGCCCGGGCCGGTCATACCTGTGGCTGCTGGCCCGCAGCCCCGAACCGCCCCCCGCCGTGACGGCCGGGCTGGTGGCCAGGGCCAGGGCGCTGGGGTTCGATACGGACAAGCTTATTTATCCGAAATAGTTATAAGGGCGCTATGAAAATTATCGTTAATCTGCTTTTGAGCACGGTGGCCGTCTTCGTGACCGCCCGGATACTGCCGGGCGTGAAACTGGACGGCTTCATGACCGCGCTGGTGGTGGCCGTGGTGCTGGGCCTGGCCAACGCCGTGCTGCGGCCGATACTTCTTATACTTACGCTGCCCATCAACATACTGTCGCTGGGCCTGTTCACTTTCGTGATAATCGGCTTCATGGTCAAGCTGGTGAGCTGGCTGGTGCCGGGTTTCCAGGTGGCCAGCTTCTGGTGGGCGCTGGTATTCGCGCTGGTGCTGTGGGTGGTCAGCGCTTTCCTCTCTATCTTCAAATAATGAACCGCCCGGCGGGCGCTTATTCCATGGCCTCCCGGGTGGTGTTGACTATGCCCTGCACGTGGGTGGCCGTGGAGTAGCCCTCCCACAGGCGCGCGGTGAGCTCGGCGTATTCGCCTATAGAGCCGCCGAACTTCGCGTACCTGTTGGCGGCGCTGAGCCTGCCGCCCGCCGCTACCACCTTGTACGCCGTGTCTATGGACCAGCTCGTAAGGTAGCGGGCGCCGTAGCGGATGGCCACCAGGCCGAGATGCTCGATGGCCGCGCCCATGAGGATATCCGCGGCCAGGTTGAGCATCAGTTTCTGCGTGCGCGCGGCCACGCAATTGTCGAAATTGACCGGCATGACCGGCGGGTTGTCCGTGTCGTAGAGCATGCCTCCGGGGAAAGCCATATTGTAATACAGCGCGTCGAAAGACCTGCGCGTGCCGCATTTGAAGCCGTCGTCCTCGATGACGGGGATAAGGCAGCGGGCGCTGCCGGTCTCTTTAAGGAAGGTCCGGCCGTAGCCGTTGCCCGTCCTTTCGATGTGCGACCGCACGTCGGAAATATCGGACCGGAAGCCGCGGCTTTTCTGGGCGAGCATGAAGCGCGCCATCACCAGCGTGGTCCTGTTCACCCCGGCCTTCTTCGGCATTTTTATGCCCAGGCTGGAGTCGCCGTACCAGCGGCTTTCGCAGGATTGCCCGGAAAGGCTGGCGTAGTACCTTAGCGCCGTCAGCGCCTGGCCGGAGGCCTCCCAGTTCAGCTGCTCCTCCAGCGCCAGCATCAGCGAAGCCTGCAGCGTCCGGGCCCCGCTCCCGGCGTCTTCCAGCTCGTATTTGTCGGTTATCTCGAAAACCTCGTCCCTGCCGTCGCCGTCGGCTTCGGCGAGCCTGTTTATTAAATAAGAGATCTTCGCTACCGCGGCGGGCTTGTGTATGCTGGCCAGCGCTATGACGGCGGTCCGGCGCAGTTCGAACCTGGCGCCGTCGTCGGCGGCCACGCCGCCGAGGAAGGCCAGCGTTGCTTCGCCCAGGGACGCGTAGTTGGCGCCGGCCACGAGGGCCAGCGAGATCAGCGCGGCGGCCTTGACGGGCAGGCCCGGTGAGCCGTTGTACGCTTTAATGAGCCGCCCCGAAATGTACTGCATCCAGCGCGCGTCGCCTACCAGCGGCGAATTGCTCGAGCCCAGCAGCCCCAGCATGGCCGCCGCGCTGCGCTTGTCGGCCATGGGATATTTCCCGTCTATCACGTCGGCGTAAACTTTCGCGTGACCGGCCACCACGGCCGTGCGGGTCAGGTCGGAGCCGGCGGCCCGGAGCGCCCGGTCCACCTGGAGCGGGGCCATGTTCACCGCGACGGGCCTGACATAGGTGGCGTCGGCGGCGGCGCGGGTGTTCCTTTGCTGTTTTATGATGGCGCCGAAGTCCGGCTGGGCGCAGGCCGGGGCTGCGGCGCCCAGGGCCAGGAACGCCGCGGCGGCGTACAGAAAGCGGGTCGTAGTCATAGGTGCCGTTCTCTCCGCGCAGGCTTTTCTTTCGCTGCTGATAGTATAGTGCGGCGGCCTTGACATGTCAAGGCCGCCTTCCGCCGGGTGGTTCCGCTATGTCAAGGCTCTCAGGTGTCCCAGTACGCTTCCTGCAGGTTGTCCTCCCTTTCGGGCAGGGCGCGCATCAGGCGCGGGGAGTTCTGCGCCAGCACCTCGAAGCTCACGCGGTTGGCGTATTTCGAGATCTGCGACAGGGAAGAGTAGGTCAGGGAATTTTCCAGGTTCTTGGGCGAATTCGGCACTTTGGCCTGGTGGTACTTGCGGGCGCTGAGATCGTGCAGCAGCGCCGCCAGCGCGCCGTCGCCGGCGCCGTTGGTGTTCTTTATCACCCGCGGGCCGCCCATGAACGGGTTGATATGTGTGTAGATCTTCAGGGGCTTGGCGCAGTCGCTTTTGCGCATCGGGCGGCTGAACTCGTACATGTTGTAGTCCACTATGGATTTGGTATGCAGCTTGTAGGTGGTCCTTCTGGCGAACTGCTCGTCCACGTGCCCGGCCAGGTAAAGCCCGTGCGCGCCCACGGTAAGCAGCGCGAAATCGGCCAGGTCCAGCACGTCCCGCGCGGCCAGCAGCGGGTCGCTGAAGCCGGTAAGGGCCAGCGCCTCGAGGTCGTTCATGGCCACGCAGGCCACGTATTTCTTTATGAAATCCCGGAAAAAATCCCGCCGGGAATCTATCAGCGAACTGGTGCCCAGCGTCATCACCACCGGCACCTTCGCCTTCAGGGCCAGCCCGCAGGCCTTTACCGTGGAATTAAAAATGGGGTCGCCCTCGTCGCGCAGGATATAGGCCGAGATGAGCAGGGCCGAGGCCTTCTCTATCACGTCCGCCGGGATGAATTCCGGGGCCAGGTCGTTCATGCAGCCTTTGCTGATGCCGAAGGTGCGTTCCCCGTCGGGGGTGACGAAGCACATGGCGCGGCCCATGGGATTGTCCGAAGGCTGGAGATAGGACAGGTCCACTTTGGCGCTGGTGTTGCGGATGTATTTGAAGGCGTAGTCGCCCACCGTGATGTTGCGCGTGATGGCGCCGAGGGCCACCGAGCGTTCTTCGGACAGCACCGAATAGTTGTGCAGGGTGTTGCCCACCGAGCCGCCGGCGTATTCGCCCAGTATCCTGCCTCCCGCCTTCAGTTCCTGGTAGATGGCCTCGGCCACGCCGTCCTCGAGGATCTGCGACTCGCCTTTTTTCAGCCGGAAGCGGGGCAGGAATTCCGGCTCCACGGAGCATTCGATGTCCACCAGCAGCTGGTCGATGCCCGCCAGGTAGAACGGCTCGGTCTGCAGGAAATGCGGGTCGGCGCTCTCGCGCCCTTTCTCGGTGACCGGGAAGTAATGTTTGTTCTTTCTTTTTCCTGGGAATTTCATGTGGCTTTAAAATTTATGGCGCGGGCCGCCCCGCGAACGGCGGGCGGCGCTGAGGGTATGATACAAAACTTGCCGGAGGCTTGTCCGCCCGGCTATTTCGCCGGCGGGGCGGCTTTTTTCAGGAAAGCGAGGAATTTCTCCCTGTCGTAGCCGCCGGAGCCGTTCTCGAGCGTGGTGGTGTCCCGGGATTCGAACACGGTCCCGTCGGCGTTAAGGACGTAGATGTGGGGGTAGCCGGGCATGGCCGGGTAGCCCGCCAGCGCGGCGGGCAGCGGCATCTCGGAAGGATTGTAATAGGCCTTCACTTTTATGAAGTTCGCGCCGAGAAAAGCTTTGAGGTCGGGATTTTTGCCGAACAGCCCCTCCATGGTGGCGCACCAGCTGCACCAGTCGCCGCCCACCAGCACCAGTACGCGCCGGCCGGAGGCTTTGGCCGCAGCCCGGGCGCTCCTGATATCGGCGCCGATATCGCGCCAGGGGTCGTAGGACTCCCCGTAGCCGGTGGTCGGCTTTTCCGGGGCGGCGGCGCGCGGCGCCGGGCCGGGCTTGCCGGCCCCGGGGCAGGCTGCCTTAACGCCGAGTATGGCCTTGGCGTCCATCTTCGCCAGGGCCGGCGCGGGGGAGGTCCCGGACGGGGGCCGGTATTCCAGCACGCAGTTCTCCGGGGCCGGCCGGCAGGCGTCCGCGCAGTTCCCGCACAGGTCGGTGAAAGCAAAATATTTTTTCAGGACGGCCGCGCGGGCAGGCTGCTCGTCGGAAGAATAAATGCTGCAGCCGGTGACCCAGGCGCGCTGCGCGCCGGAGAGGAATTCCAGCTCCAGGTCGCCGGGGCTGCGCGCGGCGTTGAGCCGCAGGGCGGCGGAAAAATTCAGCCAGGCGTAGCCCGCCGTCAGCAGCGCGGCGGCTCCCGCGGCCCGCCGGCGCCAGCGCTCCGGTTTACCGGCGGTCATTGCCAGCAGGCCCGCGGCGGCCAGCGCGAAAAGGTAGGCGAACGGCAGGAAAAAATAAAGCTGGTGGCGCATGAACTGCAGCGGATAGGCGACGGGCGCCTGCGCGGCGCCGGCCCGGTAGAACAGGCCCTTCAGCGGGAACACCCAGGGCGCGGGAGCGGAGCCGGCGCCCGCCGTACCGAGGAAATGCGGGGTCCAGGCGGCCGCGACGCAGGCCGCCGCGGGCAGCAGCCAGCGGGCCGCCGGGGCGCTGAGGCATTTTTTCCAGGCCGCGGGCCTGGCCGCGGCCGAGAGGGCCAGCAGGGCCAGGTTCACCGGAAGGAATTCCGGGCGCCCGCACGCGGTGAGCAGGGCGGAGGCGAGTATCCAGGCCAGCTGCCGGCCGCCGATCTCGGCGCTCATATGCGCGTCGAACAGCGCGGTCAGCGCCAGCAGCCAGATGAACAGGTTCGGGGCGGTGGTGGAGAACGTGTTGGCGTTGAGCGGGGCCAGGAAGTTCCAGAAAAGGAAAGCGGAGGCGAGAAAGCTGACCGCGAGCCCGGCGCCCAGCCGGCGCAGCCCGGAGAAGAACAGGAACGCGGAGGCCGAAAAAAGCAGGCGGTTCTTCCACAGGAGGGCGCGCAGCGAATAGCCGCTGAGCGCGTCCGTCAGCTGGTCGGTGAGCAGCGGCGCGACCTCCCTGAGCTCGAAGACGCGTTTAAGGCCGGAGCGGAGGAATTTAGCGCCGAGGCAGAGGAGGTCCTGGTCGCTGCCGCTGCCGCCGCGCGCGGCCAGGAAAAAAGCGACGGCGAGGGCCGGCAGGCAGACCGCGGCCAGCGCGCCCCAGGCTTTGGCGGGCGCGGGCTCGCTCTTATGCCACCGCGCGGCGAAACGGCAGAAAAAATAAATGTTAAGGGCCCAGGCGAGGACAAGGGTGAGGTAAAGGAAATATTCCGGCATCATCGTTTTTTCGGTCCGAAACTAAGCGCGGAAAAGCCGCTCCGCTATGATACCAAAAGCGGAACGGCTTTGAAAAAGCCGGCGAAAACCCGCGGCCCGGAACTTACCGCGCCTCCGGGCAGTCGCGCCGGAAAGCGGTCTCCTTTTCCATCAGTTCCTTAAGGCCGGTCCGCTCGGCCGGCGTAAGCGTGACCGGGGCGTCCTGCCCGTAGTAGTCGTTGAGCAGCGCGTAGAATTTCTGCTGCGTCGCGTAATCCTTCAGCTCGCTGCCCGGCGCCCGGTCCAGCCCGGAGTAGGAGAAGCCGGGCTCGCGCGCCCGGGCGGCCCAGTATCGCGCCTTCTGGTCGACGGCGGCCAGGTTAGCCGTGAGCAGCTCATCGGAAGCTTTGGCGCAGGCGGAATCCTTCAGGCCGCCGGGGGCGTCGCGCAGGTCACGGGGGAAGTTGTCGGGCTCCACGCCGGCGTTTATCTGCATTATCCCCATGGGGCGCCCGGTGCTCAGGTCGAACGTTTTTATCACCAGGAACAGGCCCGCGCTGGTCCTGTAGACCTGCCCCCTTACCAGCACCTGCGCCCACAGGCGGCCGCGCTCCCGCATCTTTTCCAGCACCGGGGCGTCCATCACGCCTACGCCGGGCATACTGTAAAGCGTTTCGGACAGGCGCTGCTGCGCCTGCGCGGCCTCCCCGGGCGCGGCCTGGTCCCTGGCGGTGAAACTGCTGATGGCCAGCCGGTTGAAGCCTCTTTCGCCGGCGGCTTTCACCAGCTGCCCGGCCGCCCTTTCATATTCCCCGGCAAAGCACGGCGCCGCGCTGCATAACAGTAGCAGCGCGGCGCCCAGGGCCGCTACCGCGAAACGTACGCACCATGAAAAGCCGGCTGTCATAACACCGCCTCCAGCCTTATAGTAATGGTATACGCTAACGGTCTAAGATCCTCATCAAAACCGGTTCAAATCCTGCTCAAATATGGGTTCTTAAAGGCGGCGGGAGGGAGGTTTATTCGAATTTATAGCCGTGCCCCATGACGCTCACTATATGGGCGGCTATGGCGGGCCCCAGTTTTTTTCTGAGCGAATAGATATGCACTTCCACGGTATGGGGATCGTTGTAGCTGGCCGTGTCGTAGCCCCAGACCGTTTCCAGTATGTAGGGCACGCTCAGCACGCGGTTCTCTTTCTCCAGCAGCAGGGCCAGCAGGTCGAACTCTTTGCGGGTAAGCGGCGCGGGCTTGTTGTCCACCAGCACGGTGCGCGCGGCGGGGTCTATGACCATCCCCAGCGTGCTGACCCGGGCGGAATTGTCCTGCGCGCAGGCGCTGTAGCGCCGCAGCACCGCGTTGATTATGGCGACCAGCACCGGGAAGGAAAGGGGTTTTAAAAGGTATTCGTCCGCGCCCCCGTCGTAGCCGGAGATGATGTCCCCGTCGGAGGTTTTTCTGCCGGACATGATTATTACCGGCACCGGCGGCCGGTCGGCCAGACTTTTGACCGCTTTGCACAGCCCGAACCCGTCCAGCCCCGGCATGTCCGCGTCGGTCAGTACCAGGTCGGGCCGCGCCTCCCGCGCCAGCAGCAGGGCCTCGGAGCTGCTGTCCGTGAAGATCACTGTGAACCCGTGGTTCTCGAGGTAATAGCGCATTACTTCCAGTACATGGCGTTCGTCGTCCACCAGCAGTATTTTTTTGGACATATGCGGCAGCGTGAGATCTCCCCTTATGACCATGATACAAAAAGCCGGCGCGTTTTTTAATATTCATAATTGCTAAAATTCTTCCCTGATGACAGGCATAGAACAGCTTATCCCGGCCGCGGCGCTGCTGATAGCGGTGAGCGTGCTGGCCAGCAAAGCCTCTACGAAGATAGGGCTGCCCGCGCTGCTGATCTTCATCGTTATGGGCATGCTCGCCGGCTCGGAGGGCCTGGGCGGGGTATATTTCGACAACGCCCCGCTGGCCAAGGCCGCCGGCGTGCTGGCGCTGTCCATAATACTTTTCGCCGGCGGGCTGGGCACCGATATCAAGGCGGTGAAGCCCGTGGTGAAAGAGGGGCTCGCGCTGGCGGTGGCGGGGACGGTATTTACGGCGCTCGTAGCGGGGCTGTTCGCGCATTTTGCGCTGGGGTTCAGCCTGCCCGCCGGCCTGCTGCTCGGCTCCGTTCTTTCCTCCACCGACGCGGCGGCGGTGTTCGCCGCGCTGCGCGGGCGCAGCGCCAACATCAGGCCCGGCCTGCGGGGCCTGCTGGAGCTGGAGTCCGGCAGCAACGATCCCACGGCCGTTTTCCTGACGGTCGGCATGATAGGCGTTATCTCCGCGTCCGGCGCGGGCTATTTCCTGCTGCTGCCGGCCTTCGTGCTGGAGATGAGCATAGGCCTGGCGGCCGGCTGGCTGATGGCGCGCCTGATGCTTTACGCCATAAACCGGCTGGACCTGGATTACGAGGGGCTGTATTCGGTGTTCACGCTGGCGCTGGTGCTGCTCACTTATTACGCCACGGCGCTGCTGAAAGGCAACGGCTTCCTGGCGGTCTACGTGGCCGGGCTGGTGATGGCGGGGCGCGGCTTCCTGCACAAGAAGCCGCTGCTGTATTTCCACGAGGGCATAGCCTGGCTGATGCAGATAGCCATGTTCCTCGCGCTGGGGCTGCTGGTCTATCCGTCGCGCCTGGCGCCGGTGGCGTGGAAAGGGCTGGCCATCTCTTTCGTGCTGATCTTCGTGGCGCGCCCGCTGGCCGTGTTCGTTTCCCTGGCGCCTTTCAGGCTGGGGTTCAGGGAAAAACTTTTTATTTCCTGGGTAGGGCTGCGCGGGGCCGCGCCCATCGTGCTGGCCACTTTTCCGCTGATAGCCGGCGTGAAAGGCTCTGACCTGATCTTCAATATCGTGTTCTTCTGCGTGCTCACCTCGGCGCTGCTGCAGGGCACCACCATAGCGTACGCGGCGCGCCTGCTGGGGCTGGCGGTGCCGGCGGCCGAGGCCAGGGTGGCGCCGATAGCGCTGGAGGACGGCTACGATATAAACGCGCAGATGACGGAGTTCATCGTGCAGCCGGGCTCGCGGGCGGCCGGCAGGAAACTTTTCGAAGTGGGCGTGCCTAAAGAGGCGCTGATAGTGCTGATCTTCCGCGATTCCAAATACCTGATCCCCAGCGGCGAGACCGAAATGCTGAAAGGGGATATCCTTATCTCCCTGGGCGACCAGGCTTCGCTGGAAACGCTTAAGAACCTGGTCTCCACCGAAGCCGGAGGAGAGAAAGGATAGGCGCCCGTCCGTATATCCGGCGTAAAAAAGCCGCGGACCAGCTCCGCGGCTTTTTTTAATGCGCGGGGCTTATTTAGCCGCGGGCTTCTTCTGCGCGGCCGGCGCTTGTTTGGGCTTGCCGGCGGCTTTGACGTCCGCGTTCAGCTTCGCCACCTGCGCTTTGCACGGGGCCGCCAGCTTCGCCGCGTTCCTGGTAAGGCAGTCCAGCAACTGTCCGCCGCCGGGCTTTACGTCCCTGCAGAACTTGTCCTGGTCGGCCGCGCAGGGCCTGGCGGGCACAATGGCGGCGTTCAATTCCTTCACTTGCGCCTTGCAGGCGGCCGTCAGGTTCGCCGCGTTCTTGTTCAGGCAGTCCAGCAGTTTGCCGCCGCCGGGTTTTACGTCCCTGCAGAACTTGTCCTGGTCGGCCGCGCAGGGCCTGGCGGGCACTATGGCAGCGTTCAATTCATTTACTTGCGTCTTGCAGGAGGGCGTCAGATTCGCCGCGTTCCTGTTCAGGCAGTCCAGCAGCTGGCCGCCGCCCGGCTTTACGTCCGCGCAGAACTTCATACGGTCGGAGGCGCACGGCTCGTCGGCCGCAAAAGCTAATTTTGCCGGCTGAGCGGCCAATCCCGCCGCCATGGCCGCTAAGAACAGCGCTTTTATTTTATCTTTCGTCATATATGTTCCCTCCGCCTTTCTGATAATGCAGTATATTACCTTATCAAAAGTAAGGTTCCACTGTAAAACCCGCCCTGCGCGGCCGGCCGCGCCGGCCTTAAAGGCCCAGGAGGCATTAGGCCATTAAACCTCGGGCGGCTGGGCCTATTGCCTCTATTGGGAATTCCTTTGTTTTGTTTAGACTATCAATAAGATGCAGCAGAAGGCGTTTAAGCTAAAGGGAGGGTTATGAAATATTCAGGTTTACTTGCGATAGCGGCGGCGCTGTCGCTTTCGACCGGAGTGTACGCGGCGCAATCCGATTTCGACAAGAGTGTCAGCGGCGTCCTTGACGTGATAAGTACGCTGGCTCCCGGCCCGCAGCCCGGCCATCAGGGCCCCGGCGGCCCGCACCAGGGCCCTGGCGGCCCGCAGCAGGGTCCCGGCGGCGACCATCATCCCGGCCCCGGCGGCTATCCTCCTCCTCAACCGCCCCAGCCGTGGAACCCGCCGCATCCGCCGCCCATGCCTCATCCTTATTCACCGGTGTATCCCGACATGAACTGCCAGACCTGGGAGTTCACGGCGCAGACCCCGAACACCCGCACGGAGAAACTTATCGAGGAAGAGCAGAGCTTCGACTGCTACACCGACCATAACGGCACCCAGTACTGCCGGCCCACCGGCAATTACATCAGCCGGAAAGTTACCGTGAACATCGGGCCCCGCAAGCTGGAAGCGTGGGAAAAAGAATCGCTGAAGGTCTGCCTTGAATCGGCCAGAACGGTACGCCTGGACACCGCCGGCATGCTGTACGAATACAGCGTGACCTCCAAGGACCACGACTCCTTCTTCGGCACCGACTCCACGGAGTTCAGCCTGACACCGGGCGCCAAGAAGCCGTCCAACCCGGACGGCAAAGAGCTGTCGATGACCAGCATCGGCGTGGCGCCCTCCGGCGAGCTTATGCTGACGCTGTCCGACGCCCGCGCCGGGTACTTCAACGGGGAGAAGATAGATATCTCCGTGGACGGCATGCGCATTCCGGTCATCGACCCCAACGCGCCGATACAGGATATCCTGGATTCTTTCCTGAATATCAAGACGCAGGCCAGCTTCGACGTGGCCCCGACCTACACGCTCAAGCTGCTGGATAAGCCGAAGCCCGGCAAGTACACCATAACCGTGAAGTTCACCCGCCGCGGCCCGCTGTCTTCGTCCGCCTCGGCCAGCACCATGGAGATCTTCGACCTGCCGTAATTCAGCGTACGCAATAAAAAAAAGACCCGGCCGCCGCAAGGCGCCGGGTCTTTTGTTCGCGCCGCGGTGCAAAAAAGCCGGCGCGGTATTTTAGTATCATAGCGATGGCGGTCTCCGGCGCGCCGGAAAAATACAGGAGGGAACATGGCTCAGGACGAAGTGGTGTTAAGATCGGGGCTGAAGTACGTGGATGTGGTGGAAGGGGAAGGCCCCGCCGCGGTGAGCGGCAAGGACGTGACGGTGCATTATACCGGCACTTTCCCCGACGGGAAAAAATTCGACAGCTCGGTGGACCGCAAGGAGCCTTTTACTTTCAAGCTGGGCGCGGGCCGCGTGATAAAGGGCTGGGACGAGGGCGTGGCCGGCATGAGGATAGGCGGCAAGCGCAAGCTAATCATACCGTCCGAGCTGGGCTACGGAAAAAAGGGCGCGGGCGGCGTGATCCCGCCCGACGCGGTGCTGCATTTCGACGTGGAACTGCTGGGCGTGGAGTAAGAATTTCCGCCCGCCGGATGACCGCCGGGGCAGCCCGGCGGTTTTTTGTTATTATAGTTACGGCAATGCTCAACACCGGATCCCTGTTCGGCTTTTTATCCGTCGCGATGATGGTCTGCTCCCGCGCGGGCTATTTTACCGGCATCTTCCGCGGCAGAACGCGCCCGCACGTCTTTTCCTGGTTCATCTGGGGGACCATCTCCAGCATCGGCTTCGCCGCGCAGGTGGCGGAAGGCGCGGGCCCCGGCTCCTGGGCGCGCGGTTTCGGCTCGGCCACGTGCTACCTGCTGGTCGTGCTAAGCTATTTCAAAGGCGAGAAGAACATCGGGCTCTCCGACTGGGTTACGCTGGCCGTGGCGCTGTCCGCCATCCCGCTGTGGGTGGTCACCAAAACGCCGTTCTGGTCGGTGGTGATAGTCTGCTTCATAGACACCATCGGCTACCTGCCCACGCTGCGCAAATCCTGGGCTAAGCCCCGCGAAGAGCAGGCCGTCAGCTACCTGTTCTCCTGCCTGGGGGCGGCTTTTTCGCTGGTCGCCATAAAACAGTACACGCCTTCCACCTGGCTTTACCCGCTTACGCTGACCTTCACCAACGGCGGCATGTGGCTGTTCCTGCACGCGCGCCGCCGCGCCACCGCGCCGGTGCCGGCGCACTGAGCGGCCGGCCGGCGCGGTTGCCCAGGCGGGGGGCAATTAGGGTAAAATGTACACATGCTTATAGAACTGAACCCTGTCGAAGCCCGGGTGCTGGGCTCGCTCGTGGAAAAATCGCTGACTACCCGTGAGCAATATCCGCTCACTTTCAACGCGCTGCTCAACGCCTGCAACCAGAAGACCAGCCGCGAACCGGTGATGGAACTGGACACGGACGCGATGGGCAGGGCGGTGCAGACGCTGATAGACAAGGGGCTGGCGGAGCGGGTGCAGGCCCCCGGCGACCGGGTGCCTAAGTTCCGGCATTACATCAGCAACCTGCTCGCCAGCGACGAGCCCAGGCTGGTGGGGACCATCACGGTGCTGCTGCTGCGCGGGCCGCAGACCCCCGGCGAGATAAAAGGGCGCACCGACCGGCTTTGCGAATTCACCGGCACGGCCGAGGTGGAAGGCCTGCTGCAGGAGCTGTGCGCGAAAGCCGAGCCTATCGTGGCCCGCCTGCCGCGGCAGGCCGGCCAGAAAGAGGCGCGCTACTGCCACCTGTTCTCGGGCGCCGCCCCCGCCGCGCCGGCCGAAGCCGCCGCCCCGGCGGCGGGCCAGCCGGACCGCGTGGCCCTGCTCGAGCAGCGGGTGGCGGCGCTGGAGGCCCTGGTAAAAACGCTGGAAGAACGCATGGCCAGGCCGGCCTAAGGAGCAGCGCCAGGCTTTATGCCCGTTGAAGAGCTCGACCAGCCGGGGTTCCCGGTCCTGAACTCGTTCTACTATCTCGCGCCGCTCTGGTTCGTGGTGGAGGCTTACTTCTGGCCCAATTTCAGGGCGGGCCTGGTGCTGGGCGGCGGGGTGTGGGGCACGGCCGCTTTTTACACGGTGGAGGCCGGCATCGGGGCGGCCTTGTGGTTCAAGCTGCCTTACGCCGCCGCCGGCGCGCTGCTGGAGAACGTGGTCTACCTGATCTTCGTGATGAAATTCATCATGTACGCGCCGCTCGACGCGGCCGCCGCCCTGGCCTCCGATACGGAGACGGCGGCGGAGTTCTCACGGAACTATTCCGCGGCGCTGCCCGGCATGCTCTATTCGGTGCTGCACGTGGTGCTGAGGATAAAAAAAATAATCGGCGGCCCGCTGGTCGGCTGACTTCGGATAAGCAAATGAAAATACCGGTATTCAAAGGCCTGGCGCTGCCGGAAAAAGTCTGGAAGCCCGTGCTCATCGCGGCGCTTTGTTTCGCCGCCTTCTGGCCCACGCTCCGCACCGGCTTCATGATAGACGACCCGTTCCTGCTGCGCGCGACGCGGCTCGAGCCCGGGCTGACCCTCAAAGGCGTGGTTTCCGACTTCACCGAGAACGTGCATAAAGAGCCGGGGATGATCTATTACCGGCCTTTGCTGGGGCTGATGGTGCGGCTGGAATACGCGGCCTGGGGCAGCGACGCGGCGGGCTACCATGCCGTTACGCTCCTTTTCCACGCCGCCAACGCGGTGCTGCTGTTCTACCTTCTGGGGGCGCTGGGTTTCGCGCCCGGAGTGGCGCTGGGCGCCGCCTGCCTGTTCGCCGTGAACCCGGTGATCATAGACGACCTGCTGGCCGCCACCGGCGGCGAGTCGATGGCCAATTTTTTCCTGTTCTCCGTGCTGCTGCTGTACCTGAAGGATAAATGGAGGGCGGCGTGGCTGCTGGCGGCGCCGACCCTGTTCGCCAAAGAAAGCAACGTTATGCTGCCGGCCCTGCTGCTGCTGTGCTACGCTTACCAGGGGCGGCTGAGGAAGGACTGGGCTAAAGCGCTGTGGCTGCTGCCTTTGTGCGCGGGGTTCCTTACGCTGCGCCACCTCTGCGTGGCCTCTCCGCGGGAATTTACGGCGCCCGACACGGCCAGGTTCCTCTTCACCGTTTTTCCGCGCGTCGTGTTCCATTATCTCGGGGTGCTGCTGGCGCCGTTCGGTCTGGAGACCTGGCCGCGCGCGCTTACCGCCGCCCCGTACTGGGGCCTGAGCCTGGCCGGCGGCCTGGCGGCCGCCGCCGCCCTTTTCCTGCTGCCGGTGCGGCGGCGGGTCACGGCTTTCTGCCTGGGCTGGTTCCTGCTGGTGATGGCGCCCAGGGTGCCGGCCATACTCGCCACGCGGATAATGATGGACAAATGGGTCTTCCTCGCGTCGCCGGCCGTGTTCATTCTCCTGCTCACGCTGCTGCTGAAGCTGCGGGAGCACCGGCTGGCCTGGGTGCGGGCCGTGCCGCCGGCCGCGGCCGCGGCGCTGTGTTTCTTCTGGGCGGCCATAGCGCATTCCGAGGTGCGCCTGAGAGGCTCCGACGAAAAGAATTATCTGTGGTCGATAAGGAACACGCCGCATTCGTTCGTCAGCTACCGCCTGGGCGTTATTTATCTGCAGACCGGCCGCATCCCGGAAGCCGTGGCGGTGCTGCAGCCGCTGGTGCGGGATTATCCCTTCCAGGAGGATTTCCATAACGCCTATATCATGGCCTTATGGCACAGCGGCCGGACCCGGGAAGCCTGGGCGCTGATGCAGGACCTGGCGCGGCGCTGCCCGGCCAGCAGGGCCATACAGGAGAACGCCGCCGGGATGCGGGCGCGGATGGCGAACGCGCCCGGCCAGCAGGGAAAATAGCGGCGGGCCGCGCTCCCCGGAGGGCCGGGCCTTTTACCTTTAGGCCTGCGCCTCGAAGGGTCCTTTTGCCCTTGGCCGTCCGCTGCCGGGCGGCTAAACTATAGTTATGGCGTTCCCCGGAACTTTGACCTTGCGTCTGCTGCTGGCCGCGTCTTTATTCGCGCCGGCGGTCCCTGTTTTTTCAGGCGCCCCGGCCCTGCCGCTGAAGCCGAAGAAATGGACCGTCATCGTCTACATCAACGGGAAGTCTAACCTGGAAGGGAATTCTTTCGACAGGATCAACAACCTTGAATGCGCCGGCTCGGATTCGAACGTGAACATAGTGGCCGAGTATTCGCGCCTGCACAGCGCCGGCGACGGCTTCACGCGGGACGGCGACTGGGGCGGCTCCCGCAGGTATTACATCACGCGGGACGCCGATAGCGGGCATATCGCTTCGCCGGTACTGCAGCAGAACGACAGCGTGGATTCCGGCGACTGGCGCCACGTGGCCGATTTTATTAAATGGGCCAAGACGAATTTCCCCGCCGAGCGCTATATCCTTCTTTACCGCTTTCACGGCGGCGGCTGGATAGATCCTTCCCGGAACAAGGCCATGAATTACGACAACGAGACCCGCACTTTCACTTCCACCGCGGAGATGGCCAGGATCTTCCAGGAAGCCGGCCCGGTTGACCTTTACCTCAGCGACGTCTGCATGATGCAGAGCCTGGAAGTGCTTTACGGGATCAAGGACTACGTTAAAGTGGCCGTCGGGGCGGAGAACCTGTCCTACGGCTTCAACTATTACGCTTCGCTTTCTCTGATCAAAGCCAGGCCCGCGGTGACCATCGAGGCGGTGGCGAAGAAGTTCATCGCCGATTACGCCGCCCAGCCCGGGCTGAACGGGCTGGACTATCAGCTGAGCGCGGTCAACACCTCCGCGCTGGGCGACATGGCTACCGAGCTCGGCCGCTGGTCGGCGGCCGTAATGCGGGCGGACGATAAAGCGGCCGTGCTGGCCGCGAAGCGGGGCGTGGCGCGCTCCGAGCAGCCGCAATACGCCGACCTGAAGCTTTTCGCGCAGATACTTGCCGCCAGGCTGGACATGCGCCGGCCGGGAGCCGCGGAATTAATAGCGGAAACCAGAGCCCTTCTTGAAGTGCTTAATAACCGCCTGCTGCTGGACAACGCGGGCGGCGGCGCCGTCGGGGCGGGGCTCGGCGGGGTCACGGTTTACGTTCCGCCCGTCGATATGGACGGCTACGTGGCCCAGCACTCCGCCCTGGAATTCGCCAACAGTTCCGGCTGGACCAAGTTCGCCCTCTACCTGAACAGGATAAATTGATACAGCCGTTCCCGTACCAGGCTGAAATGTTTGCTTAAAATCCGCCTTTACCGTTATAATACGGAAAGGCGGCGTTCCGGCGCCGCCAGCCGCAGGTAAAAGGAGCGTTCATGCCTTCAAGGTCCGCCGCAGAGAAGCTTCTGCTGGAACTTACCTCGCTGCCGGTGGCTGCCGGGCGCGAGGACGCCGTTATAGCCCGCCTTGCCGAATGGACGGCCGCGCGGCCGCGGCTGGCGCTGCGGCGCGACGCCTGCGGCAACGTTATCATCGCCCGCAGGGATTTCAACAAAGCCTGCGCGAAGAAAAAACCGCTCTTCATCACCGCGCACCTGGACCACCCGGCCTTCGTGGTGCGCTCGGTGAAAGGCGCCTGGGCGGAACTGGAGTTCCGCGGCGGCGTGCTGGACCCCTATTTCAGGGGCGCGGCCATAGAGATCTTCGGGCCGTCGCTGGAGCGGAGCTTTACGGCGAGGATAAGGACGCTGGACGCCAAGGCGAAGCCGTTCAAGACCGTGACGGCGGCGCTGGCCGGGCGGCCGCCGGCCGGGCTGCTGGGGCCGGGCTGCATAGGCCGCTGGAAATTCCCCGGGGCCGCGCTGTCGGGCGGCATCGTGCGCACGCACGCCTGCGACGACCTGGCCGGGGCGGCGGCCGCGCTGGCGGCTTTCGACCCCGTTTCGCGCGACGCGCGGCTGGCCAATACCGCGCTGCTGTTCACGCGGGCCGAGGAGATAGGTTTTGTGGGCGCTATAGGCGCCGCGCGCGGCGGCACGGTGCCGCGCGGCGCGCGGCTGCTGTGCCTGGAATGCTCGCGCAGCTTTCCGCATGATTCGCCCATAGGCGCGGGGCCCATCGTGCGCGTGGGCGACCGCATGAGCGTGTTCACGCCGGAGCTGACCAACACGGTGTCCGAGATCGCCGCGGCGTACGCGAAGAAGAAGCCCGCTTTCAGGTACCAGCGCAAGCTGATGGCCGGCGGCGTGTGCGAGGCCAGCGCGTTCTCGGCCTACGGCCTGAGCTCCAGCTGCCTTTGCCTGCCGCTGGGGAACTATCACAACATGCGGGATATAGCCGGCGTGCTGGGCGGCAGGAAAAAAGGCCGCGTGGGCCGGGAGTACGTGGCCGCGGCCGATTTCCACGGCCTGGTGGAGCTGCTGGGCGTGATAGCCCGCCGCCTGGACGCGCCCGTTGCGGCCCGCCGCGCCGCCATGGAAAAGACCTGGGCGCGCCGGGGCCGCCTGCTGACGAAATAATAAATTCAGCGCTTGCTGGTGAACGCGAACAGCAGGTCGCTGTCCGCTTTCTGCAGCTCGTGGAACTTGCGCTTGGCCTGCAGGATGCGGACGCCCAGCTCGTTGTGCTGCAGGTCCAGCATGGCCGCGGCCAGCCCCGTGTAGGTTTCCGGGGCGAACCCGCCGGTCTCAACCATGGCCTCCAGGGCGTCCAGTTTGCCGGTCTTGCCGTAAACGTTAACGAAGGCTTCGAAGTCGGGGATCAGCTCTATTCTCTTCAGCAGCGAGCTGCCGCCGAGTATCATGAAAGCCTCGGCGCTTTCCCCCTCCTGTACCAGGTGCAGGGCGCATTCAAGCAGGTAGCCCGCCGATACTTTCTCGTCGGCCAGCTTGCCCAGCACGCCGGCGCTGGAGAAAACGGCTATCAGCTCGTCCGCCGGAATGTCCTCCGCCCGCCCGCCGGCCGCCTTGAAATTCTCGTATTCGGCCATGGCCTTGCGGAAGTCGGAAAGCCTTATGGCCTCCACCAGGTTCGCCAGCGCCGTCAGGGACGCGTTGGCCTTGTGCCGCGAGTAGAACATGCGGACGCCGCCGAAGATCATGGTCAGCATGGCCAGCGTCGTGGCGGCCCAGAACATCAGCCTGCCGCGCGACGTCCTGTCTCGCTGCTTCGTCGCCTGGGCTATCAGCGCCTCCACGTCGTCCGTCTTTACTACGGCCGCGGCGGCGTTCAGCTCGGCCAGGGCCCCGTCGTAGTTCTTCAGCCGCAGCAGCTCCGCGGCGCGGTTGTAATGCGCCTTGTAGGACTGGCCGGCCTTCATCTTATCGATGTCGGCCAACAGCTGCTTCGCTTCGTCCGTGGCCGAGATCTCCATGGCCAGCTTAAGCTCGCCGAGGGCGGAGGCGTAGTCCGCGTCTTTCTTCAGGAAAGCCCTGGCCTGGTCGAAGTGCAGCTGGTAGCGGTCGTTCTGCTCCGCCTTGTCTATCTCCTCGAGCTTCGCTTTCGCTTCCCCGCCGGGGAAAAGGGCCAGCGCCTGGGAGGCCTCGTCCCTGGCCTCCTTGAACTTCCTGTAATTAAGCTGGGTGTCGGCCTGCGTCATATGTTTCTGGAAAGCTTCGGCCTTTTCCAGCAGCGCGCCCAGGCTCTTCGTTTCGGCGTTGTCCGACAGCTGGCGCGCCGCGTTGAACGCGCCGCGCGCCGCCGCCAGGTCCCTTTTATCCAGGGCCTGCCGTGCCCTCGTGATCAGCCAGCTGAGGTCCCCGGCCGCGGTAGCGTTGTTTATTTCCTCGTCCAGCTTTCTTGCCTCTTCCGTGTCTATCAGGACGCGGGCCTTTCGCAGCTGCGCGGCGGCGGTCACGTAGTTCTCGCCGGCCCAGGCCGCCTTCGCCGCCTCGAAACTTGCGCGGTAAGCTTTTATCGTCTCCCCCAGCTTTATCATCTCCAGCTGCCTGCCCTTCTGCGGCTCGAGCCGGCTGGCGGTGGCGGCGGCCTTGCGCGCATCTTCCAGGCGGCCTGCCTTCAAAAGGCTCTTCGCCAGGTAGTAATACCAGACCTTCTTAGGCTCCAGCTTCTGGGCGGTTTCGAGATCTTTCACGGCCTCCGGGTATTTGCCCAGGTCGTAGCACAGGGAGCCCAGCATGTTCAGGTACGGCACGCTGGCCGGCTTTATCCTGAGGGCTTGGCGCAGCTGCTGCGCGGCCTCGCTTTTTTTGCCGGCCTTATCCAGCGCTATGGCGGCGGCGTAGCAGGTGGCGTCCGAAGCCGGGGCGGCGGCTTTGGCGGCGAAAGCCGTGGCCGGCAGCAGCATGGCCAGGCAGGCCGAAAGCAGTTTGGTCCTGTTCATTTGTTATCTCCTGAAATTATTGCGGGCTTCCCCGAGGCATTTCCTGGCCTCGCGGGTGTTTAGGAACTTGAGCGCCCTGGTGAAGTACTCCACCGCGGCGCCGTAATCGCGCTTGTTAAGCGCCTGGCTGCCCAGCGCGAATTCTTTGCGGTACCTGGCGGCGGCCGGTTCCAGCTTGGCCAGTTTGCGGGCCCGCGCGGCGGTCCGGGCGTCGGCTTTCACTTTAAGCGCTTCCTGCAGCTTCGCCGCGGCCGCCCCGTATTCGTATTTCTTTTCCAGCGCGTCCGCCTCCGCCGCGATGGCGGAGAACTTAATGGAATTCTGTCTGGCCGCCAGTTTCGCGGTCAGCTTTTGCAGCTTCAGCTGTCCTGCCGCGTCCGGCCTGTAGCCCAGGGCGGCCTGCATTTCGCTGACCGCGGCCTCGTACCTGCCCGCCGCCGCGGCGGCGTCCGAGGCTTTCTCCCGGGCGCGGTAGCCGGCCCCGGCTATTTTTTCGTTTATGTCCGGCGTATCCTGCAGTTCCTTTGCTTCGAGGAATTTTTTAAGCGCCGCCTCGTATTTACCATGCGCGGCCAGCGCGGAGCCCTCGTCCACGGCCAGCCCGTACAGGCCCGCCTGCTCCTCCAGCGCCGCCACGTAAAGCGTGCCGGAGGGCGTGGAGGCGGCCACCAGGAATTTTCCGTCGGAGGCGACAGCGAACTCGGAGACCGCCGCGGGGAAGGAGACCAGCGGACCGGTGGAGGCGCGGGTATCCGCGTCGAAAACGGCCAGCGCGCCGTTCTCCGCCGTCAACAGCAGGCCGCGCCCGGCCAGGAGCTGCGCCTCCAGGAAGTGTTCCCCGCCGGCCGGCAGTTTCTCTTTCCTGACATTATCGGCGGTCACGGTGTAGACCGCCGGGGCGGCGGCCAGGTATTTCCCGTCATAGGTGAACTTCACGGACGAGGCGGGGGCCTTGAAATCGTCTATCTTCTCCCAGCTGAAAACGTCCCAGGCGACGCCCATCCCGGTTGCTGTGGCCGCCGCGAAAAAAAGAGTGTCCGGCGAGAAGGCCATCGCCGTCAGCTCTTCGTCGCCGTCGTCGCCGGTGAGCAGCGTGTAGCGCGGCTCCCAGGCCGGCAGCGGGTAGACGTGGATCTTGTCCATCAGGCAGCCGACCGCGAAAAAGCGTCCGTCGGGAGAGAACTCCGCCAGGCGGGGGGAGTCGATCTCGAGGGTTTTGACCGGTTCCCAGGCCGGCGGGGCGTAAAGGGTTACGGCGGAGGGGCCGGTGACCACGGCCACGCTCAGGCCGTCGGGCGCCACGGCGAAGCTCTCCAGGGGCGAGGCGAAGGAGGCCGCTATCTTCCCCGAGTTCTCGTCTATCACCGACACCTGCCCCGGCGAGCTGACGCAGACCGCGAACGGCGCGCTGCGGGGCAGCCTGAGCTGCCTGGGAAAGCCCGGCGGAAAAAGTTTCAGGTTCCGGGTGAGCATGGCCGCGCCTGAAGCCGCGGGATAAAGCAGCTGGGAGCAAAGGAACAATACGGCGGCGGCTTTGGTTTTAGTCATGCGGAACCCCCATGTCTGCGCGAACGCGAATTCAGAGTATTTTAGTATATTCCCGCCCTCTCGGACACCGGGGCCGGCTGCCTTTATTTTTTTCGCCGCCAGGAGGCGGGGCCGGGGTGTTACGCGCTTCGGCCGTTTTTTCTTATAATATGTAAAGGTTAACATAATGTTGCGGATCGGGCTTCCGGGCTGAAAAAACCAGCGTCCGCAACCCGACACGCCTTTGTCGGGTTGGTGTTGTACACTATTAAGGAAGAAAATTTGGAACGGAGGTTTTTATATATGGGACAAGACGAGAAGAACAAAGCGCTCGAGGTTGCTCTGGCGCAGATAGAGAAAAGTTTCGGCAAGGAAGCCATCATGAAGATGGGGGACCGCTCCGCCCGCATGAAGATAGAGGTCATCCCCACCGGCGCGCTGAGCCTGGACCTGGCGCTCGGGGTAGGCGGCCTGCCGCGCGGCCGCGTGATGGAGATCTACGGCCCCGAAGCCTCCGGCAAGACCACGCTGACGCTGCACGTGATAGCCGAGGCGCAGAAAAGGGGCGGCCTGGCCGCGTTCATAGACGCCGAGCACGCGCTGGACCCCGTGTACGCGCAGAAGCTGGGCGTGGACGTGGACAATCTGCTGATCTCGCAGCCCGACTCGGGCGAGCAGGCCCTTGAGATCACCGAGAAACTCGTGCGCTCAGGCGCGGTGGACATCATAGTCATCGACTCCGTGGCCGCGCTGGTGCCGCGGGCCGAGATCGAGGGCGAGATGGGCGACGCGCACGTGGGCCTGCAGGCCCGGCTGATGAGCCAGGCGCTCCGTAAGCTCACTTCCATCGTGGCTTCCAGCAAAACCTCCATCATCTTCATCAACCAGCTGCGCCACAAGATAGGCGTGATGTTCGGCAACCCGGAAACCACCACGGGCGGCCTGGCGCTGAAGTTCTACGCCTCGGTGCGCCTGGACATCCGCAAGATAGAGACCATCAAGACCGCCGACGTGGTTACCGGCGCGCGCATCCGCGTGAAAGTGGTGAAGAACAAAGTGGCGCCCCCTTACCGGCAGGCCGAGTTCGAGATGGTCAACGGCGAGGGCATCTCCGCCGAGGGCTGCCTGCTGGACATGGGCGTGGAGACCGGGCTGCTGGAGAAGAGCGGCACCTGGTTCATCTATAACGGCGACCGCATGGGCCAGGGCCGGGAGAACGCCAAGAATTACCTGAAGCAGAACAAGGACAAGGCCGCGGAGATAGAGAAAGAGCTGCGCAGCCGCTTCCTGCTGCCGGGCTTAAAGCCCACCGCGCAGTCCGAGGAGCGCGACGCCCTGAAGGCCGCCGAAAAGGCCGCCGAGAAGACCGACCGCAAGGAAAAGGCGGCGAAGAAATAACGATGCGCCCCCTAGCGGCCGATTTCCAGCGCCACCTGGCGCTGGAGCGCGGGCTCGCCCGCAACACCTGCCTGGCTTACGCCGGGGACTTGGAGGCTTTTCTCGCTTATTGCGAAAAACGCCGCACGGACCCGGCCGCGGCCGCGGCGCAGTTCATAGAGGAATACCTGTGGTCGCTGAAAAAAGAGCGCGGGCTCGGGCCCGCCTCCATTTTCAGGAAGACGGAGGCCATCCGGGCGTTCTACCGGTACCTGCGGCTGGAGGGGAAGACCCTTAAGGACCCCACGGCCAATTTCCGGGCGCCCCGGCTGCCGCGCAAGATACCGCGGTTCCTGAAGCGCCGCGAGATAGACCTGCTGCTGGCCTACCCGGCCGGCGCCAGTTTCGCCGGCGCGCGCGCGGCGGCGGCGGTGGAGCTGCTGTACGCGTCGGGCATGCGGGTGTCGGAGCTGCTCGGCCTGCGGCTGGAATCGGTGAATTTCCAGCAGGGGTGGCTGCGGGTTTTCGGCAAGGGCGCCAAAGAGCGCCTGGTGCCGGTGAACCCGGGGGCGCTGGCCAGGCTCAGGGAGTATCTTACGGCCCGGGAATTCAAGTTCGGCGGGCGCGCCGTGTCGGAGGAGCTTTTCCTGAACCGGGACGGGGGCAAGCTCAGCCGCGTGATGATGTGGAAGGATATCGTGGCGCTGGGCCGTGCCGCGGGGGTGGAGATAAAGCCGCACCCGCATCTGTTCCGCCATACTTTCGCCAGCCATTTGGTGCAGGGCGGGGCCGACCTGCGCTCCGTGCAGGAGATGCTGGGGCACGTGAGCCTTAACACCACGCAGATCTACGCGCACGTGGACAAGGGCGACGTTAAAAGGGCTCACGACAAGTTCCACCCGGACAAGTGAGCGCGTAAAAAAAAGAGCTGGTGCTTTTTATGATCGAAGACAAGAACGACATTCTGGACTCACGCATAAAGCTGCACGACAGGCACCGCTTCGAGATCAAGCTCGACATCGACCTGGACGAGTCGGCCCGCAGCGCTTACGAGGTGGAGACCTACTTCTTCGTGCCGCGCGCGCTGAACGTGGGCCCGCACAACTACACCAAGGATAATTTCTACAACTCCAGCCAGCGCTACATCCGCTTCAGCACCCCGAAAATAAGCCTGGGCAAGCTGTGCGACCCCGGGCTGCAGGCTTCCCCGCTCAACCGCGTGCGGCAGGACCTTTCCAAAGTGCTCTCCGGCGATAAGAGCCCTGCCCTCACCGACGCCGTCTGCGACGAGCTGCGCCTGCTGGGCTGCATCATACGCGGCGAGATACGCGACTACGTGAAGATCTTCGTGGAGGGGCTCGATACCTATTCGGACGCGGCGCCGGCGGGCCAGAGGCAGCTGTTCATGGGCGAGGGCCTCGAGAATTTCTTCGCCGACCTCGGCAACCTGCAGACCGCGCTGTGCTCGCTCAGGGGGGAGATCGCCGACCCCGCCGTGCCGCTCAAGATCAGGGAGACGGCCGCGTTCTTCGACGAGTACGTGAGCCTGCTGCTGGAGGAGTACCTGACGCTGCTGCTGGAGGCGCTGCGCTCCAGCCCGGGCGCGCGCGGCCGTTTCGAAGGCGTGGAAAAAGAGGCGGCGCAGATAGTGACCGCGCAGAACCGCTACCGGCAGGCCATGAAGTACCCCTCCGTGCTGGCGCCCGGTTCCACCAACGAGGTGCTTATCTACCGGCGCGGCGTGCTGAAAAAATTCATTTCCGGCGTGCTGTACCTCAAGGCCGAATTCTCCGAATGGGAAACGCTCACGCAGGTGGTCTTCGGCCTGTCGGCGGGCGCGGCCATGCTGTTCGCGGTGCTGGTCACGCTCTTGTCCAGAGCCGCTACGCCATGAACAGCATGCCCTTCGTGGGAGCTCTGGTGGTCAGCTACATCTTCAAGGACCGCATCAAGGACTGGCTCAAGATGCTGTTCTCGAAGAACATGACGCGCTGGATCTCGGACCGGAAGATAGACATAATGGATACCGGCCACGGCGGCCGCATAGGCCTGCTCAAGGAAGCGTTCACGTTCATCAGCGACAAAGCCCTTCCGCCCGACATCTCCCGGCTGCGCCGCATCGACAACATCACCTCGGTGGACGAGGAAGGGAAGCCCGAGCGCGTTTTCAAGTACAAGAAGGAGATCATCCTTTACCCGGAAAGGATCCTGAAGCACCACGAGCGCCGCCGCGGCCTCAACGATATCATGCGCTTCAACATCCGGGAGATGACGGCGCAGGCCGACGACGCCTCCGTGGATTATCCGTACGTGGACCCCGGCAGCGGGGAGATAAGAACGGCCTCCTGCTCGCGGGTGTACCACCTGAACCTGGTGATCAAGTATACGTACTGCGACCGCAAGGCGCAGCCTACGGTGAACTACGAGCGCATACGCATAGTGCTCAGCAAGGACGGCATCGTGCGCCTGGAAGAAGTGAAGCTGGGGGTTTATTAAATGGAAATAAACGCTGTCGGGATAATGGGCGCCAACACTACCGGCTGCGGCCTGGCCGAGGTTTTCCTGAAGCACGGGCTGCAGGTGCGTCTGTACGACGGTTTCAAGGACAGCCTGAACGTGGCGCTGGCCAGGATAAGCTGGGCGCTGGGCAAGGAAGGCAAGGCCGGGCTGCTGGCGAACATCGAGGGCATACAGGACCTGCCCAAGTTCAAGGGCGCCGATATCGTGATAGAGGCCGGGGCGAAGGCGGCGGAGGAGCAGAAGAGCTATTTCCCGAAGCTGCTCGCCAGCCTGGACCCCCACTGCGTAATTGCCGTGCGCTGCTCGGTGCATCCCATCCGGGACGTCATAGCCAACTGCGGCCTGCCGCCGGAACGCACCGTGGGCCTTCACTTCGTAAAACCGGTGCGGTCCAACCCGCTGGTGGAGATAGCGCGCACGCACCGGACCGGCGACGCGTACCTCGAGGCGGCGACGGCCCTTGTCCGCAGGATCGGCAAAACTCCAGTAATAATTAAGGACAATCCCGGCCAGATAGTGGAGCGCCTCACCCGGCCTTATATCCTTTCCGCCCTGCGGCTGCTGGACTCCGGCAAGGGGCATCCGCACGAGATAGACGAGGCTTTCCGGGAAGTTTCGGGCGCCGCGGCCGGGCCTTTCGAGACGGCGGACTTCGCCGGGCTGGACTCCGACTGCCTCGCCAGCGAGGCGATCTTCGCGGCGCTGGGAGCGCCGGAGCGGCTTACCCCTTCCGCCACCGAGGCCCGGCTGGTGCAGTATGGCCAGCTGGGGCGCAAGTCCACCATCGGTTTCTATATTTACGAGGAAGGGCGCATAGTGGGCGAGAATCCCATCCTGCCCAACCTGGTGAAATACCTGGGGCTTAAGAAGACCTCGAAAGAGGAGCTTTTCGCCGAGCTGATGCGGCCGGTGGTAGAGGAGGCCAAGCTGCTGGCGGCCGAGATCATGGCTTCCGAGTACGACATCGAGACCGCGGTGAAGCTGGCTTTGAACTGGCCCAAGGGCCCTTTCGCCTACAGCCGCGACATGGCCCGCCTGCTGGAAAAAAAGGTCGTGTCCGAATTCGACAAGCTGGACACGTTCTGAGCGGCGGCCCGGCCGCGCGGCCGCGATTAAACATGAAGAACAGGATCCTTGCCTGCGCGGCGCTGCTCTCCGTCTTGCTCAGCCTGTACCTGAGCTGCTCGTTCATCGGGGCGGCGGCGCCCACCTACGACGAGCCGGTGCATATAGCGCGGGGCTGCTATTACTGGAAGACCGGGGCTTTCCTTACCAACATCCTGGACCACCCGCCCGTTTCGGAGATGGTCTCCGCTATCCCGCTGGCCTTCCTCGACCTCAAGGTGCTGAACAGGCAGCAGGTGGATTCCGTCAGGGACCAGAACTCCTGGGCCGGCGCTTTTATCTATCAGAACAAACTGCCGGCCGCCGAGATAGTGAACACCGCCAGGTTCTTCTCGGCTTTCGTCTGGACCGCGCTGCTGGCCTGCTGCGTTTTTATTTTTACTAAAACGCTGGAAGACGCGGCCGCCGGGTACCTGGCGGTAATACTGCTCGCTTTCACGCCGGCCCTGCTCTCCAACAACGCGCTGGTAACTACCGACCCCGGGGCTGAGGTTTTCGGGCTGGCGGCCTTCCTTTTCGCGCTGCTGTTCTCCCGGAGCCGCAGGGCGGCGGCCGGGGGGGCAAAGACCTGGCTCTTCCTCGGCGCGGCGGCGCTGTGCAGCGCCCTGGCCATGGCCTCCAAGTTCAGCATGGCCGTGGTGCCGGTCTTCATAACGGCGTTGTGGGCGGCCGATTTCCTGCCGCGGGGCCGCGGCGCTGCCAAAAAGCTCGCGCTGCCGCTGCTGCTGTACGCCGCGGCGGCGGCCGCGGCGCTGCTGCTTATTTACGGGCCGGCGCAGATCCATCTTTATTTCCGCGGGCTGGCCGCCACCGTGAAACTGATCTCCGGCGCGAACGCGTCGTTCATAAACGGGTATTACTACCCGAACGGGATCTGGTGGTACTTCCCGTTCGCTTTCCTGGTAAAAACCCCGCTGGCCATTCTTTTCTTCCTCTGTGCCGGCGCGGTGTATTCCCTGCGCAAAGAGCGCGGGGAGCATCTCTGGCTTTACGCGCCCGCGCTGCTGTACTCGCTTTGCGCCCTGCAGGCCAGCGTGCAGATAGGCATAAGGCATATCCTGCCGGTCATCCCGTTCGCGGTGATGGCGGCCGGCATAGGCGCGAGGTCCATGCTGGGAAGCAGGCGCTGGAAATATCCCGCCGTACTGCTGCTGCTGTGGGCGGCGGTCTCGGTGCTGAGGGTGCACCCTTATTACCTGGCCTATTTCAACGAGGCGGCAGGCGGGCCCGCCGACGGCTACCGGCACCTGGTGGATTCCAACCTGGACTGGGGACAGGACCTGAAAACCCTGGGCGCTTATCTTGAAAAAGAGGGCGCGCCGCCGGTATACCTGGGCTATTTCGGCTCGGCCCGGCCCGAGTATTACGGAATAAAATACGTTCCGGCGGGCTTCAATACCGCCCGCCGGCCCGAGCCGCGCGGCTCCGATCCCTGCTTCGCCAAAAAGCGGCTGCTGGCGCTGTCGGCTACCAGCCTGCAGGGGGTGTATTTCAAGGATAAGCGGCTTTTCGGCTGGGCGGCCGGCCTGAAGCCCGTCTTCAGGGCGGGGTATTCAATATTCGTTTACGACCTGACCGGAGACCGGCGGGCGGGTTATCAGCTGGCCGAAACGCTGCACCTGGCCGACAGGGAAAAGGACGCCGACTGCCTGGCCGCCGCGCTGGACGGCGAACACGGTGCCGCCGCGCCGCCTGCAGACACCGGCCGGCTGAACGCCGTGGCCGTTTCACCGGACGGCCGCTGGGCCGCCGTTGCGGGTACGGGCGGCGTGAGCGTGCGCGCACTGCCGGGGCTGGCCCCGCTCAAGGAGCTGGACGCCGGCCTGGACGTTTACGCGGCCGCCGTTTCACCCGACGGCAAATACCTGGCGGCGGGCGGGATGGACAGGACCGTCAGGCTCTGGCGGACCGGCGACTGGACGCTTTACAGGACCTTGAAAGGCAAGAAATGGAGCGTGCGCTCGCTGGCGTTCTCGCCCGACGGCGCGCGGCTGGCCTCCGGCGGCGCGGACGGCACCGTCAGGCTGTGGAACGCGGCGGACGGCAAGCCGCTCTGGGCGCAGCCGGCGCACGCGGGCGCCGTGAACGCGCTGGCGTTCACGCCCGACGGGCGCCTGCTGGTCTCCGCCGGGGCGGACAGCCGCCTGGCGCTGCGGCTACTGCCGCAGGGGAAGCTTCTGGGCGGCGCCGCCGCGGACCCCGACTATCCCCTTAACGCGGCGGCGGTCTCACCGGACGGGAAGTACCTGGCTTATGCGGGCTACGAGAAAAAAATAGAAGTGCGGCGGCTGGACGGCGCGCCGCTGTGCGAATTGAAAGGCCACCGCGGGGCGGTGTTCGCGCTGGCGTTCGCGCCCGGCTCCGGCCGTCTGGTCTCGGGCGGCGCCAACGGGGAACTGCGGACCTGGGCCATCCCGGGCTGTTTGCCGGAGCGGGAGTTTAAACGAACCTCAGAGGATATACGCGGCGCGGCTTTCTCTCCCGACGGGCGGAGCATTATTTTTGCCGGTCCCGGCGCGATCCCGGGCGTGGAAGTACCGGCCCGGTAAAATTAATTACCGCCCAGGCGGGCCGGCTTTCAGCTCCCGTGACCGCAGCAGGTGCTTCTCCGCGGCCTCAGGCCTGCCCGCCAGCGCCTCCACCGAACCCCAGTTGAAATAGAACAGCGCGTTGCGCGGCTCGAGCTTCACCGCGTCCTGGAAAGCCCTGTCCCCTTCCCGCGTTCTGCCCAAAGCGTACAGCGCCATGCCCAGATTGTTGTAGGTCTGCGCCATCGCCGGGTTCAACTTCAGCGCCCCGCGCAGCGCCTGCGCGGCTTCCTTCATTTTTCCCTGCGCGTACAGCGCCATGCCCAGGTTGCTGAGCGGGCCGGCCTCGGAAGGATTATATTCCGCGGCTTTGCGGAACTGGACTTCCGCCTCCGGCGGTTTGCCGGCCGCCAGCAGCAGCAGCCCGTAATCGTTGCGCGCCCTGCCGTAGCCGGGGTCCAGCGCGAGCAGCGCGCCGTAATGCGCGGCGGCCCGCGCGTGATCCCCTTGCGAGGCGTAAAGCCTGGCCAGGTTCTCATGCGCCTTGGTGAATTTAGGGTTCAGCTCCAGCGCTTTCCCGAAGCGCGCTTCGGCCTCTTTTTTCCTGCCCAGGTTCATCAGCGCCGCGGCCAGGTTGGACTGCGCCTCGTAGTACTCCGGGTGGGCCGCCGTCGCGCGCTCCCAGTAGGCCACGGCGGGCTCTCCGGTAAGCCCCGCGCCGAGGTTGATCAGCGCCAGGCGCGAGCCGGGATCTTTTTTTAATACGTCCTCCCACAAAGCCGCGGGGGTTCTATAGACGGCGCTGTGCCGCCAGGTGGCGCCGCCCAGCAGGCACAGCACGGCCGCGCCGGCGCCCAGCGCAAGGCCGCGCGGCCGGCAAACCGCGGCGAGGCCCCCGGCCGCCAGGGCCGCCAGCCCGAGGCTGGCCAGGTACTGGTAATGGTCGGCCACGAAAGAATACCGGAAGGTGTAGATGCTTATGAAGCCGAGGAAAAGGGCGATGTTCAGTACATAGAATCCCAGCGCGGCGAAGAAAAGGCGGCCCAGCCGGGCCCTGAAACGCCAGAGCAGCGCGCCGGCGAGCCCCGTCCACGCCGGCCAAAGCCAGGCCCTGAAGCCGGCCGGGTCCAGCGCCCAGCGCGGGTAGCTGAAGGACAGGTTCACCGGCAGGAGGAATTTCAGCGGGTAGAACCACAGCGCCCGGGCTGCCAGCAGCAGCCGCTGCGCCGGGGCCAGGCTTATTTCAAGGTTGGCCGTGTCCAGCTCCAGCCGGGCGGTGAAAAGGCCGGCGGCCAGGGCAAGCAGGAAAAAAGGAGCCAGGTCCGCCAGCTCTTTTCGGCCGGTCTTCAACCCCCTGGCCCAGCGCAGCAGCAGCAGCGCCGGCGGCAGGACTACCGTGACCGGCTTGCTAAGCAGCGCCAGCGCGAACAGCGCCAGGGAAAGCAGGTAAAATTTCCGCCGCGAGCCTTCCTCGAAGCGCAGGTAGGCCAGCAGGGCCAGCAGGAAGAACAGGCCCGACAGCACGTTCTTAAGCTCCGTGATCCAGGCCACCGATTCCAGCTGCACCGGGTGCAGCGCGAAAATAGCGCCGGCCAGCCACGCCCAGCGCGCGCGCAGGCGCCGCAGGATGCACCAGGCCAGGCAGGCGTTGGTGATATGCAGCAGCAGGTTCAGCAGGTGAAAGCCCGCCGTGTTCCCGCCCCAGGCGCGGCGGCCCGCCCACAACGCCGTGTAGACCGCCGGGTACTGCTTGTAATAGAACTTGTCGGTGAAATCCCCCAGGGTCCAGATCTTCGCCAGGGCGCCCGGCTGGTCCAGCACCGGGTTGGCGGCGTAGAGGTCGTCGTCCCAGAGGAAAGCGCCGCGCATGGCCGGCCAATAGGCGGCGAAGGCCATGGCCGCTATCAGGAAAACCTGCAGCAGCAGGCCGGCCCGGGGCAGCAGCCCGGCGGGTTGCGCGTTTCCAGAAAGCGTCTTGCTGCGTTCAGTGTTCATTATTATGGTCCGGGCCCTGCGCGGCCAGGGATAAATTTTACAAAATAACGCCCGGGCCGTCCGGAGCGGACAGCCCGCTCCGGGGGCGGGCAGCTTTGATTTTATGGATTGACAATAATAATATTGGTTCCGTATAATATGACCGGGTTGAAAAGGTTGGGGTTCGTACCGTTAAGGAAACCGCAAGGATGGAGTACGCAGTCTTTGCTGAACCTGAAACCGGCACCACGATTTACAACAAAAAACATTGCGGCGGAGGCACGGCCTGCGGAAAAGGATGCCGGGATCCTGCGTTGGCAAATCTTGTGGGAGGAAAAATGAAGATAAAATTGCCGTTATTAGTATTGGCGGGATGTTTATCGCTGACCGGCTGCGCGACGATGAACACTTTCTTCGGTCCGAAGCCGAAGTTGCCGGCGGCCGGCGCGGAACAGGATAAGATAACTTTCGTGCAGAAGCAGCTGGGCTTCAGCGCCGCGCAGAAGAGCTGGACGCAGCACCTGGAGACCATACGCGGCTGGTCCGAAGGGAAATACTGGAAAATATTCACCTATATGTTCGCGAAGCCGAAGATAGACGTGGACGCGCTGAAGAAAGTGAAAAAAGTGGCCATCCTCAGCTTCGACGTGCGGGTGGACGCCAAGCGCCAGCAGACCACCACCACGGCCGGCAATATGGAGATAACCACCACCGGCGGCATAGACCTGACGCCGATGCAGCCGTTCGTGAACACGATGTACGACGCGCTGAAGACGAGCCTGGAAAAGCAGGGGATAACGGTGATCCCGGTGGACGAAGTGAAGAACAATCCCGATTACATCGCGATGGACTTCAAAGTGGTGGAGCCGGAGCTTAAAAGCGGGTTCTGGTGGCATGACACGGCCGGGGCCTACGGCTTGAAACAGATAGACGGCAATACTATCCTCCAGATGTACGGGGAACGGGAAGAGAAGAAGATATACGGCGCCGAAAGGGTAGAGAAGGCGAAACAGGGCGCCGCTGTGAAAGCGCTGCGGGCGGTCGGCAACGCGGATAAGCATCTGGCAAGGGGCATACGCATGCAGGCCGCGGCCAAAGCGCTGGGCGTGGACGCGATAATCCTGGCCAATAACAGCGTCAGCATGGACTTCGGCGCGCTGCATAAATATAAGCTGAAATTCGCGCATCAGGACACCCTGGCGCCCGGGGGCATCTCGGTGAACATGTACTTCGCCGACGAAGTGACGCCTATCTGGAGCGCCGAGATGAAGAAGAGCATGGAAGTTCCCACTAACGCGAAATCGAAAGAGGGGATATTTACCGTGGCCAGCTATGAACTGGACAAGGTCGCTCCCGACCTGGTCCGCGTCTACAGCGGCCTGGCCGACCTGATCGCGCTTAAACTGAAGCTCGACAAAGAGGCGCCGCCGGCGAAATAGCCGCCGTCCTGTCCGGCGGCCCGAAAAGGCCGCCGGATACGCGGGTTCTGAGACGTTCTTAGCGGTTGGATCGCTTCCGGCCGGACGCCTTTCCCGAGAGGCCCCGGCCGGGAGGTCGCGCGGCCGCACCGCTCGCTCCCCCAGCGGCGGGCCGGATCCCGTTGCAGTGATTTTTTTGCGCCGGGCCCTGACGGGTTGCGAAAACACGCCCACTACCGCTATAATGGAATAGCGGTAGTGGAACTGTATTTTATGCGCTTTGATCTGGTAAGCATCTTGATCCTGTTGGGCACTTTGGGCCTCGGCGTGACGCTCGGCGTTTACGCGAGGCAGCGGTTCTCCCAGGCCCTGAAAAAAGAACTGGTCCTGTTCGAGGCCAGGACAAAGGTCTATTCCCGGATAATGAGCCGGGTGCTGAACGCTATCCAGGAACCGGACGTGTCCGTTTTCTCCGAACCCATGAAATTGGCGGAGCTCAACGAGATCTTCTCCGAGGTTTTCGTCTTCGCCGGGCCCGAGCTCGCGCACCTGATCCAGAAATTCGTGCTGAAGGAGTACGAGTTCCGCGTGGAGCTGGGCAAAAAGAACCTGATCACGGCCAAGTACATTCATTCGGAAATGGCCGTCCTGGCGGAAGAAATGCACGCCGCGATGAGGGCCGAGCTGCTGGTGGACCCCGTCCGGCCGGAGGACAGGCGAAAGCTCTCCAGGACCGGCAAAGGCCATGCCGGCGCCGCGAAAGGCCGCGCCGCCGCCGCTCATCACCAGCCGTCCGGCCGCCGGGAAAGTCCGCCCGTCCCCCCGCTCAAGCTCTGACCCCGCGCTTGCCGCGCACAACTTCCTCGTCGTAAATCAAGACATTTCCCGCTCTTTTTTGTATTATATTTTCGGGCTCCGCGCCGTATGCGGCCCGCGTTTTCAGCGGGCGGGCCAACGGCGCGCGGTCCCGCGGATACGGGAAAGACGGCATACGCTTTTCTATATACAGGAGAAACAACAATGACCATGAAATTTGAAAAACGCGTTCTTTTCGTAGGTTTCGGCGCGGTGGCGCAGTGCGCGCTGCCCATCCTGATGAAGCTCGTGAAGGTTCCGGCTGGTAACATCACGGTGATGGATTTCGAGGACAAGAGAAAAGAGCTGAAACCGTGGCTGGCCAAAGGCGTGAAGTTCGTGCGCGCGAAGGTGGAAAAGCGCAACATGGGCGCGCTGCTCGGCAAATACCTCGCCGCCGGCGACCTGCTGATAGACCTGGCCTGGAACATCGACGCCAACGAGATCCTGCAGTGGTGCCACGACCGCGGCGTGCTGTATATCAACACCTCCACCGAGGTGTGGGACCCCTACGCCGGCGCCGAGAACAAGCACCCCACCGAGCGCACGCTTTACTGGCGCCATATGAAGATGCGCCGCATGATAGCCAAGTGGAAGACCCCCGGCCCCACGGCCGTAATCGAGCACGGCGCCAACCCCGGCCTGATCTCGCATTTCGCCAAGAAAGGCCTTATCGACATCGGCGAGAAGCTGCTGGCCGAAAGGAAAGTGACCGGCGCCAAGGCCGAGAAGCTGCGCCAGCTCATAGCCGACCGGACGTTCAACCTGCTCGCCAAAGAGCTGGGCGTGAAGGTCATCCACGTCAGCGAGCGCGACACGCAGATCTCCGACAAGCCCAAGCAGGTCAACGAGTTCGTCAACACCTGGAGCGTGGAAGGCTTCCGCGAGGAAGGCGTGACCACCGCCGAGATGGGCTGGGGCACGCACGAGAAGGAGCTGCCCCCGTTCGCCTACCAGCACAAGGAAGGCCCGAAGAACCAGATCTGCCTGGCCCGCATGGGCATGAACACCTGGGTCACCACCTGGGTGCCCAACTACTGCATCCACGGCATGGTGGTCCGCCACGGCGAGGCCTTCACGCTGTCCGATAAACTTACGGTCTGGCGCAACGGCAAGCCCGTGTACCGTCCCACCGTGCACTACGCCTACTGCCCCAGCGACGCGGCCATCGCCTCCCTGAACGAGCTGCGCGGCGGCGACTTCAAGCTGCAGAAGAACCTGCGCATAATGAACGACGAGATCACCAGCGGCTACGACATCCTGGGCGCGCTGCTGATGGGCCACCAGTACAACGCCTGGTGGACCGGCACGATCCTGGGCATCGACGAATCGCGCAAGCTCGTGCCGCATCAGAACGCTACCACCGTGCAGGTGGCCATAGGCGTGATCTCGGCCGCCATGTGGATGATGGAGAACCAGGACCGCGGCGTGTGCGTGCCGGACGACCTGCCGCACGAGTACATTCTGAAGATCGCCAAGCCCTGGCTGGGCAAGCTGCACTCGGAGTCCTCGGACTGGACGCCGCTGATGCATTACACCAACGCCTTCAAAGGGCACAACAACCCGTCCATAGACAAGAAGGACCCGTGGCAGTTCAAGAACTTCCTGATCACGGACGGCGACTAGGCTTCGGTTGAACTTAAAAAAATCGGGATACGGAGGAATACCAGACAAAAGTATGATCACAAAGAAACAGATGCAGGACCTCGCCAAGAAGCACGGCACGCCGCTGTTCATCGTCGACCACGACGAGATACGCAAGAACTACGCGCAGTTCAAGAAGTACCTGCCGCGCGTACAGGCCTATTACGCGGTAAAGGCCGAGCCGATGCCGGAGATAGTCAAGACTCTCTACAAGGCGGGCGCCAGCTTCGACGTGGCCTCCATGCCCGAGTTCATGATCGTGCATGAGTACATAAAAGGTATGCCGGACAAGAAGCGGCTGGCCTGGATCTGGGACAAGATCATCTACGCGAACCCGATAAAGCCCAACGAGACCCTGAAGGAATTGGACCAGTACAGACCCCTGGTCACCTTCGACAACCTCGAGGAGATACACAAGATAAAGAAATACGCCCCGCACGCCGGCCTGTGCCTGCGCATCCGGGTGCCCAACACCGGCGCCGTGGTGGAGCTGAGCTCCAAGTTCGGCGCCTCCCCCGGCGAAGCCGTGGACCTGATCCTCGAGGCCGTGAAGCAGGGCCTCGGCGTAGAAGGCCTGAGCTTCCACGTGGGCAGCCAGACCACCAACTTCGAGAACTACGTGCAGGCCATCAACCTGTCGGCCGACATCTTCAAGGAAGCGCGTGAGCGCGGCTACGACAAGATGAACCTGCTGGATATCGGCGGCGGCTTCCCGGCCCCGTACGACTCGTCCGTCAAGCCCTTCCAGGAGCTGGCCGCGAAGATAAACTCCGAGCTGGAGCGCCTGTTCCCGGACCCGAAGATAGAGATCCTGGCCGAGCCCGGCCGGTTCATGATAGCCACGGCCGGCACCTCGGTGGTGCGCATAAACGGCAAGACGGTGCGCGACGGCAAGACCTGCTACTACGTCAACGACGGCGCCTACCACACCTTCTCGGGCATCATCTTCGACCACCAGCACTGCAACATGTTCGCCTTCCGCAAGGGGAAGAAAACGGAGAACTGCAGCGTGTTCGGCCCCACCTGCGACGCGCTGGACGTGATCTCCAGCGCGATGAGCCTGCCCACGGACCTGCAGCTGGGCGAGCTGATGTACAGCACCAACATGGGCGCGTACAGCCACGCCTCGTCCACCTGGTTCAACGGCTTCCCGCCCGCGAAAGTGGTGCACATCAACAAGTGACCGTGCCTTGAACCGAGAGCGCCGCGGCGAAAACCGCGGCGCTTTTGTTTTCAGGGGACCTTGACAGTTTTGCGGGCGGAGGCTAAGCTATAAGCAACGCTCGTCTATGAACACAAGGAACGCGGGGTTGTTTTATTCTCTCGTGGCCACGGCCTTTTTAGCGGCCGGGGGGCCTTGCGCCGCGGCCGGCAACGCGCCGCTGGAACAGCTGCGGGACCGCGCCGGGCACTCCGCCCCGGACTTTCCGCGGCCGGCCGGGGAGCGGGACGAGTCCGCCTGCCGCCTGGGCCAGGTGCCGCCGTGCCCCGGCGAAGCCGCCGAGGCCGCCGCCGCGCGCGAAGAATGGCAGCGGGCCGACAAACTCTACGCCCCGGGCGTTTTCACGCCGCCTGAACAGGCGCGCATAGATTCCGCCCCCAGCTGCGACGTGATGTTCCAGGGCTTCCACTGGTTCGCGGACAATTATTGGCTGCACCTCCAGAAAGGCTGGTGGGGGGAGCTCGCGGCGCACGCGCAGGACCTTAAAGCCGCGGGCTTTACCATGATCTGGTTCCCGCCGGCCGGCATAGGCAGCTATTACCAGACCGAGCTTTATAATCTGCATTCCCAGTGGGGCGATAAGAGCGGCCTGCTTGCCGCGGTGCACGCCATGCACGCCAACGGCATAAAGGTGCTGGCCGACGCCGTGCTGAACCATCGCAGCGGCCGCGATAACTGGGCCGACTTCTACAGCCCGGACTGGCCGACCACCGTTATAGTACAGGACGATTCCTGGCCGGGCGTCCCCGGCGCGCCTTACAACGGCAAAAGCCCCGGCTATTCGGAGGGCATGCTCGATCCCGGCTCGCGCAATATTGACCACAGGAACCCGCAGGTGATGCGCGACTACATAGTGTTCCTGCGCTGGCTGCGCTATACTATCGGCTACGACGGCTGGCGCTACGATTTCGTGAACGGCTACGCGCCGCGGCATATACAGGAATTCAACGATGGCTCGCAGCCCGCGTTCAGCGTGGGCGAATACTGGCAGCACGACCGGCAGGTGGTCGCCGGCTGGATGGACGGCACCGACAGCTCTCAGGGCAAGGCCGGCGCCTCGTCCGCTTTCGATTATCCGACGCATTTCAATGTGGAATACGCGGCCGCCAGCGGGGATTACAGCGGCTTGAACGACAACGGCAAACCTTCCGGTATCGTCGGCTGGTGGCCGATGAAGACGGTTACCTTCGTGGAGAACCACGATACCGCTCCGCGCGACCCGAAATTCGTTTTTACGCAGGAATACAAGGACCAGCGGATGCAGGGCTACGCGTATATCCTTACGCACCCGGGCATCCCCTGCGTGTTCTGGCCGCATTTCTTCGACTGGGGCCAGGGTTACCGCGGCCAGATCGTTAAACTTATAGCTATCCGAAAGGCGGCGGGCGTCAACTCTGTGAGCCCCGTTTCCGTGGTAGCGGCGGGCAAGGACCTTTACGCCGCGCTCGTTACCGGCGACAAGCAGGACGTGGCGGTCAAGCTGGGCTCGAGCTGGGCCTGGAACCCTCCCGGCGCCGCCTGGACGCTGGCCGCCAGCGGCGGCAGCTACGCTGTCTGGACCCGCCCGCGCTGATCCTCCCCGGAGAAAAAGATCAATTAAAAGCGCACGCCGCCTGGCCAACTGACCTATAGCGGTAGAAATTACATAAAATAACAGGGACCGCTGCGAGGATGCGGTCAGGCCCCTATGATTAGTACGGAATCGAAACTTGTACTGTATTCGCTTTTAACCCTGGTCCTGTTGCTGCTGGGCCTGGAAGGCGCGCTGCGGCTGGCCGGGTTCGGGTTTAGCGCGCCTGAGTTCCGGCCTCCTCCTCCTCCGTGCCTGGTGCTGGGCGCCTGCAACGGCGGGACCGGCGGCCTGTTCGTGAAAAAAGGCCCGGAGCTCTCCCTCCGGCCGGAATACAACGGCTGGTTCCACGAGCAGAGCTTCCCCGCGCTGAAACCCGCCGGCGAGTTCCGGGTCTTTATCCTGGGCGGGTCCAGCATTTACAATTTATACGGCCAGATGGAGAATTCCTATGGCGACGCCGGCAGGCGGGTGAGGGTGGTCAACCTGGGGGGCAACTCGTTCGGAACGGCGCGGCTGCTCCCCGTCTTCGACGAGGTCCTCGGTTATTCCCCGGACCTGGTGCTGATCTATTCCGGCCATAATGAATTCGTGGATATCAGGCTCGTCACCGACGTGCTGCGGGCCACCCCGCTGCAGCGGGAACTCCGGGCGCTGCTGCGCCCTTCCCGGGTCTGCCAGCTTGGCGAGCTGGCCGTGTATAAGACCGGCATGCGGCTGATGCGGATGCGCAAAAAGCGCGGCCCCGGCTTTATGCGGTATTTCTCCACGCATAAAGGCCCGGACACTGACCGCGCCGGGGTTTATGCGCTGTACCGGGAATATCTGGCGGCGATGGTTAAAAAAGCCGCGGCCGGGAAGGTCCCGGTGGAACTCGCGACGGTGGGGTATAACAGGCTCTCCGCGCCCGCCGGCCCGGCGGCGGCCGTAGAGCTGCATAAAAAGGGGCTGGACCTGCTGCGCGAAGGGAAACCTGAAGAGGCTTTGCGGCTGCTCGACCGGGCGCTGGATATGGAAACCACGCCGCTGGGCGCGAACGAAACCTCCAACGGCATCGTCCGGGAGATAGCCGGCAGGTACAGGGTGCCGCTGCTCGACGTGGACGCCGTCCTGGCCGGGCAGGCCCCCGGCGGCATCCCCGGGTATGAACTGTTCTCGGACCAGTGCCATTTCAAGGACAGCACGTTCCTGGGGGAGCTGTTCCGCAAGGAAATACGTGCGGCGATCACGGCGGGCAACAGGGCCGGCCCCGGGACGGCCGGCAACCGATGAAAAAAAGAATAATTCTGGGCGTTTCAGCCTTTTATCACGACTCCGCCGCGGCCATACTCCGCGACGGCGAGATAATCGCGGCCGCGCAGGAAGAGCGGTTCACCCGCAGGAAGCACGACGCCTCTTTCCCGGCCAACGCGGCGCGTTATTGCCTTCAGGCGGCCGGGGTTTCCGCCGGGGAGCTGGACGCCGTGGTCTTTTACGATAAGCCGCTGCTGAAGTTCGAGCGCATCCTTGAAACCTATTACGCCTTCGCCCCGCGCGGCCTCGGGACTTTCCTGGCGGCCATGCCCGCGTGGCTCAAGGAAAAGCTCATGCTGCGCAAGGTCCTGCGCGACGAGCTGGCCAAGCTCGGCGGCGGCGCGGCGAAGGTGAAGCTGCTGTTCACCGAACACCACCTTTCCCACGCGGCCAGCGCGTTCTACCCGTCCCCCTTCGGCGAGGCCGCTATTCTTACCATCGACGGCGTGGGGGAGTGGGCCACCGCTTCCATCTCGCACGGCCGGGGCGGCCGGATCACCATGCTGCGCGAACTGCGTTTCCCGCATTCGCTGGGCCTGCTCTATTCGGCTTTCACCTGGTATCTCGGCTTCAAGGTGAATTCAGGGGAATACAAGCTTATGGGCCTGGCGCCCTACGGCGACCCGGGGTCGGCCCGGACGGGACGGTACCGGGAAACTATAAAAAGCCGCCTGGCCGCCGTTCATGACGACGGCTCCCTCTGGCTGGACCTGGCTTACTTCGATTACGCGACCGGCCGGAAAATGGTGCGCGAGGAAAAATGGCGCGCCCTTTTCGGCTTCCCGGCCCGCCGGCCCGGCGAAGAATTGCGGCCCGAGCACTGCGACCTGGCGCTGGCCGTCCAGCAGGTGACCGAAGAGATCGTGGAAGCCATGGCGCGCACCGCGAAGAAGCTGACGGGGGCGCAGAACCTGTGCCTGGCCGGCGGGGTGGCGCTCAACTGCGTGGCTAACGGCAGACTGCTGCGCAGCGGGCTTTTCAAGGGCCTGTGGATACAGCCGGCCGCCGGCGACGCCGGCGGCGCGCTGGGCGCCGCGCTGAGCGCGCATCACATCTATTTCGGCCGGCCCCGGAACTCCGGCGGCGCCGCCGACAGCATGCGCGGCGCCCGCCTCGGGCCCGGCTTTTCCGACGAAGAAATTACGCGGGCCGCGCTGAAATACGGCGCTGTCGGCGTTCCCTGCGCGCCGTTCGGCGCGCTCTGCGAGCGCGCCGCGGAACTTCTGACCGCCGGCTGCGTGGTAGGCTGGTTCGAGGGCCGGATGGAATGGGGGCCGAGGGCGCTGGGCGGCCGCAGCATCCTGGCCGACGCCCGCGACGGCCGGATGCAGCAAAAGCTCAACCTGAAGATCAAGTTCCGGGAAGGGTTCCGCCCTTTCGCCCCGTCCGTAATGCTGGAGCGCGCGCGCGAGTATTTCGACCTGCCCGTCCCGTCCCCTTACATGCTGCTCACGGCCGGGGTGGCGGCCGGCAGGAGGAACGCCGCGCCTCCCGGCTATAATTCCTGGCCGGTAAGGGAGAAGCTCGTCTTTGCCAGGTCGGACATCCCCGCGGTGACCCACGTGGATTATTCGGCCAGGGTCCAGACGGTGGACAGGGAGACCAGCCCGGAGTACTGGCAGCTGCTGGACGCGTTCCGGAGAAGAACGGGGTGCGGCGTGCTCCTTAATACCAGCTTTAACGTCCGGGGCGAGCCGATAGTGCTGACCCCCGAAGACGCGTATGAATGTTTTATGCGGACGGGAATGGACTACCTGGTGATGGGCGGGCAGATCTTTGACAAGAAGCTGCAGCCCGCCTGGAAAGAGGCGGCGGACCGGTCCGGCGGAAAGGCGGAGTAAACTATGCTCAACGACCTGTGGCGGTTCCTGAAAGAAAGAAAGAAATGGTGGCTGCTGCCGGTAGTGCTGGCGCTGCTGGCTTTCGGTTCTTTGATAGTGTACGTTTCGGGGTCGGCCATCGCCCCGTTCGTCTACGCGTTCTTTTAACGGAAAATGGGAAAAAAATTATTCAAGAAGACCGCCGCTCTCTGGCTGAAATTCGCGTCCGTGCTGGGCGCCGTCAATTCAGCGGTCATCCTGACGGTCATCTTCTACGGCCTTCTGACCCCGGTCGCGTTCTTTTACCGTATAACGCACGGCGACTTCCTGGGGCTTCGCCGCAAGGCGGGCGGCCTGGGCGGTGCCTGGCATACCCGGGACCATGAATACCGCCCTGCGGACCTTGAAGATACCTGGTGACGCGATAAAAAAACCGCGGGAGGTCCCGCGGTCCTTTTTCCGGCGCAGCGCGGCCGGGTCAGCTTAAATAGCCCATCAGGCGGTAGATAAGTTTGGCCGCGGCCAGCTCGGTGATGTTGGAGCCTTTTACGGGGCTGACCTCCACCACGTCCACGCCCACCACCTTCTTCGCGGCGCAGACCGCTTTGAAAAGCCTCATAGCCTCGTACCACAGGAAGCCGCCCGGCTGCGGCGTGCCCGTGCCCGGCATCACCGCCGGGTCGAAGCCGTCCACGTCGATGCTCAGGTAGACGGTGTCCGTCAGCTCGCGCAGGATGGCGCGCTCGAGCTTCTTCAGATCAAGGCTCTCGTGCATCAGGTGCGTGACGACGTTGCCCGCGTTGTGGTACTGCCGCTCGTCGGAGCCCACGCTGCGTATGCCTATCTGCACCAGGCGGTTGGTGCGGGAAGCCGGGTAAACGGCCGAAGCGTGGCTGTGCGCAGAGCCCTCGTACGACGGGCGGAGGTCCGCGTGCGCGTCGAAGTGCAGGATGGAAAGGTTCTTGTAGCGCCGGATGAAAGGCGGCAGCAGGGCCTGCGTGATGCTGTGCTCGCCGCCGATGAAGAAAGGCAGGGCCCTGGTGGAGCCCAGCAGCCCCTCGACAGTGCTCTCGAGCAGGGGGAAAAACTTATTCTCCGGCAGCGCGCAATTCACCGGGGCGGCGGTGAAAATGCCTTTTTTCCAGGTCTCCGCCTTGGTTTCCTCGTCCCACAGTTCCAGCTGGTAGGAGGCGGCCTGCACGGCCGCCGGGCCGTTCCTGGTGCCTTTGCCGTAGGAGGTGGTCTTTTCGTACGGCACAGGCACCACTACGAAGGCCGCGTCGTCAAAAGCTATGGTCTTGCGGGCGACGAACTGCTGTTTCGCTGGTTTAAATAACATGATCGCTCCGTGTAATTCGCAACGGTGAAAGTGACGTGTCCCGGCCCGGTCAGAACAGGAAGACCGCGGCCGAGACCACCGTGGTCCAGACGCCTTCCATGCCTATGCCGGACTGCGTGATGTTGGTGGTCTTTACTATCTTGCCGCTGAGCTTCCAGATCTCTTCCTTCTGGTCCCAGGTGGTTTCCCCGCCGAACTCGATGCCCTGGATGGTGGAGAGCATCAGCGCCGACAGGTCTTCGGAGTAATCCCCCGTCTTCTCGTCGGTCTCGCCGAAGGTGTGGTGCTCGGAGATGTAGCCGTAATGGGCGCGGTCCTTGGGTATGGCCAGGCCCACCGAGGCCGCTATAAGACGGTGGTTCTCGCAGATGGCGTTGCGGCTCAGCACGCAGTGCAGTATCTGGCCGGGCGTGAGCTTCTCGATGCCCTTCTGCCTCGGGATCACCTTGCAGTGGGGGGGAAAAATGCTGGAGACGTGCACAAGATTGTACTTGGCGATCCTGGCGTCTCTGAGCGCTTCCTCGAAACTCGCGAGTTTTTCTTTGTGGCGCCCTAGACCTTTGGTAAGGAACACTTCTTTGGGGACGGGGAATGATGACATGGACTAATTATAATAAATTATCCCGGCCGCTGATATGAACGGCCTCGCCCGGGCGGGCGCCCGCGGTCAGCCGCCTTTCCTTTTCAGCTCGGCCAGCCGCTCCTGGTAGTCCGCCTCCAGCCGCTCGCGCGTTTCCTTGAACCGGCGCGCCAGGTCGGCCTCGCGGGCGGCGTAGCTGTCCTGCAGCGCGGTCTCGCGCTTCTGCAGGTCGCCTACCAGCTGCTGTTCCTGCTCCAGCAGGCCGCGCAGCTTGGTCCTTTCGGCCTCCAGCTGGGAAGCCCGTATCCGGTGGTTGTCCTCCAGGTCCTTCTTGCGGGCCTCGTGCTCGGCGCGCAGTTTGGTCTCCAGCTCCTCGATGCGCCGGTTGTAGTCCGAGATGGTCTCGCCCAGCTGGCGGTTCTTGGCCTCCAGATCGTTCTTCATCCTGGACACGGTCTCGGCCAGCGCCCTGTCCATGTCTATCTCACCGGATTTGCCGGAGAGCATGGCCTGGTAGCTGCTTTCGAGCTGTTCCTGCCGCGCCACCAGCGCGGCCCCCTTGAGCCTGAAAGCCTCCTCCATGGAGGCGGACAGCTTGCGCTCGCGCTCCATGAAAGTTTCTTCCAGGCTCTTGGCCTGCGCCGCCAGCCGCGCGTTGAAGTCGTCGTTCATGAACTGCATCTTCTGGAAATAGCCCTCGCGCTCCGTCTTCGCGGCGGCGTCGGAACGTTTGGCGAGCTCGGAGAGCTGCGCCAGGTAGTTCTGCTCTATGGTCGTGAGCTTCTCCAGGAATTCCGTTTCCAGCGTCTGGCGCAGGTCGCGCGCCTTGGTAAGATTTTCCTGGATGAGGGCCTGCTTCTCGCCGGCGCCGGTCTCCAGCGCGCGGGCGAGGCGTTCCAGCTCCGTCTTCAGCGCCTCGGTTTCCGAGCGCGCGGCCGCGGCGCCTTCGGCCGCCCTGGCCGTCTTTTCCTCCAGCTCGCGCACCTGGTCGCGCAGGTCGCGCTCCCTGATCTCGAAATTCTCCGTAAGGTGTTTCTGCTCGGCGGCCATGGCCTGCACGTAGCGGGCGTGCGTTTCCCTTTCCCGGTTCTCGTAGAAGGCTTTCAGCTCGTTCTCGCGCCTTGCGGCCGCTTCCAGCGCCGCCGCGCTTATGCGCTGCGCTTCCTGCTCCGCCTGGGCCGTCATGGCGTCCTTTTCTTCTTTCCAGACCTGGCGCGCGGCCTCGGCCTGGGCGCGCATTATCTCGGCGTTGCGGCGGAAATTGTCCGTGACCTCGGCCTCGCGCTTTTTCAGCGCCTCCAGGAAGCCGGTCTCCAGTTCCGCGGCGTGGCGGTTCAGCGCCATGCGCTCGTCCTCCAGCGCCGTTTCCCGGATCTTAAGCTGCGCCGCCTGGCGTTCCTGCCCGGCCCGCAGCTTGTCGTCGCAGTCGGCGCGGATCGCCTGCTCGCGCTCACCCAGCTCCGCTTTCAGCTGGTCTATCTTTTCCCGGAGCTCGCCTTCCAGGCGCTTGCGCTCCTGTTCCAGGCTGATGCGCTCGGCCTCTATGAACGCCCGCGCCTGGGAATCGCGGGAGACCAGGGCGTCCTTGAGGCGCGAATTCTCTACCTGCAGCGCGTTGATGCGGGTCAGCGCCGCGTCCTTCTGCTCGGCCAGGGCCGAGTACTGGCGTTCCAGGTCCTCCTGCTTCTTGGCCAGGCCGGCCTCTTTTATCTTAAGGGATTCCTCCAGCGACTGCCGCAGCAGGGACTGCCTTTCCTCGAAGGCCTGTCTAAGCTCGCCTTCTTTTTCAGCCAGCAGGTCGCCTATCTGGGCGCGCAGGGCCGCCAGCTCGGCGCGTTCGGCGGCCGAATGGGTCTCGCGCTCGTCCAGGGCCTTGGAGCGCCGCGCCGCCTCGGCTTCGAAATCCGCCGCCCGCCCGGCGAACTCGGCTTCCAGGTCCGCTTCTTTTTTCTTAAGTGCCTCTTTAAGGCGCAGAGCGTCGTTCTTGGCCTCGCGGGCCAGCGCCTCCTGCCTCTGGGAAAGGTACTTTTCCTGCTCCAGGTTCTGCGCCTGCAGGTCGCGCGCCGTCGTTTCCAGGGCGGCTTCCTTGCCGGCGTAGATCCGTTTTAATTCCTCGTGCTTTTCCGCCCAGGCGGCTTCCCTGGCCGCCGTCTCCTGGCGGGCCTTTCCCAGCGCTTCTTCCAGCCGGGCGAAGCGGTCGCGGTATTCCTTTTCCAGGATCTCCGCGCGGCGGGCGGCCTTTTCCTCGATGGTCTTCTTGTTCTCTTCCAGCCAGCCGGCGTAATGCTCGTACTGCGCTTTCTCGCGCTGGGCGAATTCGGCGTTGAGGCGGTCGTTGAGCGCTTTCAGCTCGTCCACGCGCTCGCGGCGCATCTGGCTGCGTATCTTCTCGGCCTCCAGCGCTTCGCGGTTCCTGAAATCCGCCTCCTGCTGGCTCATTTTTTCGCGCCACAGGTCTTCCAGCTGGCGGCTCTGCTCGGCCGCCTCTTTCTGGGCGGTTTCGCGGCCCAGTTTCAGTTTCTCCGCGAAAGCTTCGCGCTCCGCCTTGAAATCCGACTCCCGCTCCGTCTCCCATTGCTTGAAAAGGGTCTCCATCTCGTGGCGCAGGTTCTTTTTCTGGGCGTCCAGGGCGGCCTCTTTCTTTTTTAGGTCGGCGGTCCTCAGCGCGCGCTCGGCCTCGGAGTCGGCGCGCTGGCGGCTCAGGGCCTCTTCCAGCATCACCTGGTATTTCTGCCACAGGCCGGATTCCTTCTCCACCAGCATCCGGGCCAGCTCCTGCTCGCGCTTTTTGATGCGCTCGTCCTGCGTCCGCACCAGCGCCTCGAACTCCTCTTCCCGGGCCTTGTTGTTCTTCTGTATCTCCTCGAAGCTGCGCGTGCGCAGTTCCGTCAGCTCCAGGTCCTTCTCCCGGAGCTCGGAGGTAAGGCGCAGCACCATCTTGGCCGAATCCAGTTCGGTCTCGCTGAGAAGTTCGTCGTAATCCCGGCCCAGTCCTGGCATAAAGGTTTAGTCCGCCCGCCCGTGCTCCGTCTTGCCGGCCGCCAGCCGGTTGCGTTCTTCTTCCAGTTCGCGGAATTTAGCCACCAGTTTTTCTTCCATCTCGGCCCGCAGTTTGTCCAGGGCCGCGCGGCTGCGCTCCAGTTCCGCGTAATAGTTCTTTTCCAGCTCGTCCTTCCGGGCGGAGAATTCCTCCTCGCGGCGAACGCGGTCGGCGCGGTTCCTGGTCAGGACCTCCTCGAGTTTCTGGCTGAGCAGGATCTCCTTTTTCTCGAAGTCGGCCCTGAGCGCCTGCCTTTCGGAGTTCAGTATCTCCATCTTCCTGGTTTCCCAGGCCGCGCGCTCGCGGCTGACCTCGGCGGAGAACTTTTCCGAGAGCTCCTGGTATTTCTTTTCCAGCTCCTTCTCTTTCCTGGCCTGCGAAGCTTCCAGGTCCAGGCGGCGCTTCTCGAAGGTCTTGTCCCGCGCGGCCATGGAGGCTTTTTCGCGGTCGAGGAAGTCGGCTTCCAGGCGCACCTGGCGGTCGGCCAGCGAGGCGTTCATGGCCTGCTCGCGGTTCTTCAGGGCGGTCTCCAGGTCCGCTCTCCTGCTCTCGAAATCCAGCGCTATCTTTTCCACCTCGTCCTTGCGGCGCTGCTGCATGCTTTCCAGCGCGAGCCTGAGCTTTTCCTCGAAGCGCGCGTTGAGGTCCTTTTCCTTCTCGCGCAGGCCGCCGAGCCGTTCGTCGTATTCCCGGTCCAGCACCTCGCGGTGGGCGTTGAGCGCCTGGTACATCTCCTCTTTGGCGGCGCCCAGCTTCCCGAATAATTCATGCTCTTTCGCCTGCACTTCGCGGTAAAGCGCCACTTTCAGCTCGCTGTGCTGCTGCTCGAGGGCGGCCCTAGAATTCTCGAGCTCGGCCGCGCGCGCCTGCAGCTGCTGGTCGCGGCCTTTCAGGACCTCCTCGGCTTTGGCCCTTTCCAGGGCTGCGCGCTGCTCGATGGCGGCTTCCAGCTCCCGCACGCGGGCGGCGTGGGCGGTCTCCAGCGCGGCTTTTTCGTCGAGTATCGCCAGCCGTTCCCGTTCGGCCGCGGCGGCGCGCTCCGCGAACTCGGCGGTTATCCGCCTGCTCTCCGCCGCGAGCTTCTCTTCAAAAGCTTCTTCCGAGGCCTTGAGCCTGGCGCTGTATTTCTCGCGCAGGTCCTCTTCGGCCCTGCGCAGCTTCTTTTCCCCGGCCTTGGCCGCGGCCTCGTTCTCGGCCTGCGCGGCGGCTGCTTTGTTCTCCAGCTCCTTGCGGGCGGCCAGGGCCTGCTCGGCCAGGCGGTTCTTTTCGGCTTCCAGCTCTTTTTTCAGCTCTTCGGCCTCCGCGGCCAGCCGCTCGCGGGCGGCGTCCTCGAACTCCGTTTCCTTAAGGGCGTATTTCAGCTTGAGCTCGTCCTCGAACTGCGCGAGTTTCCTGTGCAGCAGGTCGCGGTGCTTTTCGAATTCGTTCTTGAGCTTCTCTTTTTCCGCCTGCAGCGCGGCTTCTTTCTCCAGCTGCCATTCGTCCTCGCGCGCCAGCCACTGCGCCCGCATCCTGACCTGCACGGAGTTCACGCGCTCTTCCAGCGCCCTTTCCTTCATCAGGTAGGCTTCTTCTATGCCGGCGCGCAGCCCTTCCAGGCGTTTGGCAAGGTTGGCTTCAAGGGCGCGGCGGGTTTCGTCCGCTGCGGCCTGCTGCCTGGCGGTCCAGGCGTTCTGCTCTTCCAGGATGCCGGCGCGCAGGGCCGCTTCGCGGGTGCGGGCTTCGGCTTCCAGATCGGCTTTAAAGGCGGCCGCTTCTTCTTTCTTGGCGGCTTCCAGGGCGGCCGTGCGCTCCCCGAATTCCTCTTCCAGCCTGGCGGCCGTTTTGAGCGCCGCGGCGTCCGATTTGGCGCGGGTTTCGGCCGCGGCCTTGTCCCATTGCGCGCGGGCTTCCTCCATGGCTTTCTCGTAGCGGCGGCGCGTCTCCTCTTCGCGGTTCTTCACCAGTTCCGTCAGCTGGCCCTCCATCTCGAGGCGCAGGTCCACGTGCTCCTGCTCGCGCTGCGTCATGTAGTCGCGCAGGCGCGCGCGCAGGGTTTCCAGCTCGGCGGCGTTGGCGGCCTTGAAAGCCTCTATTTCCGCCCGCTTCCCGTCCTCCGCCGTCTTCAGGCGGCGTTCGAGCTCTTTTTCCAGTTCGGCGGCTGTCTCCGAGCGTTTCTTCGAGAAAGTTTCGGCCAGGGCCCGGCGCTCCTCTTCCAGCGCGGCGCGGTTCTCCGCCTGCATGGCGTCCAGGCGGGCCAGGCGCTCGTCTTCCAGTTCTTTGCGGAATTTTTCCAGCTGGGCCTCTTTCTGCTCCTGCAGTTTCGAGAATTCCCTCAGCCTGGCCTCGTAGCGGTCGCGCAGGCCCAGCTCTTCCTGCTCGGCGCGCATGCGCTGGGTCTGTATCAGCTCGGCCTCGAGGCGGTCGTATTTTTCGCGCAGCGCGGTTTCCTTGACGGCCAGGTTGTCCAGGTGGCGGGTGAGCAGGGTGTTGAGCTCCGCCTCTTTCAGCTCCGCGGATTTTTTCAGCTCCTCGATAAGGCTCAGCTTCATGGCGCCGATGGCGGCTTCCTTCTCGGACAGTTCGTTCTTCAGCGCGGCCACCTCTTTCTCCAGCTGCGCCCGCAGCTGCTTCCAGTTGGCCGTCTCCTCGTTGATGATCTGTTCGCGCAACTTGGCCTTAAGGTCGGTTTCCAGGGCGGTCTGGGTCTTCCAGTTCTCCTCCCAGGTGCGGATGGTGCCCTGCCATTTCTTGAGGATCTCGGATTTCTGTTCCACCTGCTCGGTAAGGTTGCGGGTGAGATTGGTCTTGGTTTTGTTATCTTCGCGCAGGCGGCCCACTTCCTCCTGCAGGGTGTGGATCTTTTCCACGGCCCAGCGCAGCGCCAGTTTTCCTGTTTCCACGTCAGTGATAGTGGACGGGTCTAGTTTGGGTTCCTGCTCCATTTAAAGCCTCCGGGAAACAAGTTAAAGCGGACCAGCCGGGCGAATACCAGTTAATGAACTGACCGGCTATTATAAGGAATTATACAAAAGGCATGTTTACAAAATATTAAATTCTTATATCGGGCAGAAGCGCAGGGGGAAAATAAGAACGGCCCCCCCGGGCTTGGGGGGGCGGCCGTGTAACCCAGAAAAAAAGAGTTTTCCGCTTATTTAAGAGGGCGTACAGCTTTGCCGCTCTTAATGCAGACGGTGCAGACGTAAACGGACTTGGTGGCTCCGTCCAGCGCTACTTTCTGTTTCTGAAGGTTGGGCTTGAAGATCCGCTTGGTAGCTCTGTGGGAATGGCTGTACGACTTCCCGCTGACCGGTTTCTTGCCGCAAAGTTCGCATTTGTAAGACATGGTTTTATTATAGCAAATTTGTAAAATAGCTGTAGCCATGAAATCACATACCGCTTACCTTACGCTCAATACGCCCGAACGCTGCGCCATAGTCAACCTCACCGGCAAGGTGGAGGGTGAGCTGGCCCGCAGCGGCATAAAGGAAGGGCTTTGCCTGGTGAACGCCATGCATATCACCGCCAGCGTGTTCATCAACGACAACGAAGCCGGCCTGCATAAGGATTTCCTGGAGTGGGTGGAGCGGCTGGCGCCCTATGACGAGCAGGGCTACCGGCATAACCTTGCCGGCGAGGACAACGGCGACGCGCACCTCAAGCGCACCATCATGGGCCGCGAGGTGGTGGTGGCCGTGACGAAAGGCGAGCTGGACTTCGGGCCGTGGGAGCAGATCTTCTACGGCGAGTTCGACGGGCGGCGCAACAAGCGCGTGCTGATCAAGATCATAGGCGAATAAATGAAAAAGAAGATCTACTACCACGATACGGATTTCAGCGGCGCGGTCTACCACGCCAATTACCTTAAGTTCCTGGAGGAGGCCCGCTCGGAGTTCCTGGAGGCGCGCGGCTTCACCGTTACCGGCCTGCTGGAAAGGGGCACCGGCTTCGCCGTGCGGCGCCAGGAGATGGAGTACAAGGCCCCGTCGGTCTACGGCGACGTGCTCGACATCGTCACCACCGTGAAGGAATTCACCCCCTACCGGATAGTTTTCGCCTATACCCTTCACAACCAGACCGGCCGCCTGATAGGCCGGGCCGAAACGGACCTGGTCTGCGTGGGCCGCGACCTGAAGCTGCAGGAGCTGCCCGAGGACCTGAAAGCCGCGCTCAAACGATAAGGGCGCGGCCCTGCCGCCGGGACGGCCCCGGCCTCATCAGATGCCTTTGCAGCCGGACGCCGTGTCCTGCTCCCAAAGTCCCGCCAGCCGGTCCCAGGTGATCTGCCCCGGGCGTTCGGGGGGCATTTGGGACTGCTGGGTCTGGCCCTGCATTAAGCCGGCCAGCACCGTCCTTCTTTCTTCCATCTCCCGCGCCCTTTCCCGGAAATAAGCGTTATCCGATTTGGCCGCGAGGTTCCCGGTCCAGGCCGCTCCGCTTTCCCCGCCGCATTTTTCTATCAGGCTCTGGAGGTACTCCTTGATCTCCCGCAGGTCGGCTTCGTCGCCCGGCAGCCCGGCGAGCGTGGCGGAGATCTCCTCTTTCAGGGTCAGGAAGGGCGCCGGGGCCGCCCCGTGCCTGTCTATCAGGTGCGCGATCCGCGCGAGCCAGGTTTCGTTCTTTTGCTTGCGGGCCGGGAGGCGCAGCAGGATCTTCTCTACGTCAGCCAGGCGTTTTTCGTAGACGGCTTGCGGAGCCTTCATTTCTTCCGCGCTCAGCGTGCCGGCGTAATAGGCCAGGTTGGATTTAAGCCGTTTGTGGTAGTCCTGCGGATCGGCCATGTAGATCCAGGCCCAGCCGTCCGTGATCTTGTTGCCCAGCTCGGCGCTCACCGTCCAGCCTACCAGCCCGGCATTGGCTTCGTCTTCCTGGCTGTAGTCGTTGACATCCGCCACGCCGGACCTGGCGGCGCGCGCCTCCTCCAGCGTGTGGCCGAAAAGTTCGTGCGCCAGCGTTTTATGGACGCTTTCCGTTCTGGCCTCCAGGTAAGCGCTGTTCAGGTGGACTTCGGGAGGGTTCTCTTTCGTATGGGAGTGGCCGCCGCTGGTAGCGAAGTCCTTCCGGCCGTTAACCTCGGAGATGACGGTATTGGGTATCTCCTCGAAAGAGATAACGGCCCTGGCGTCCTCTTTTATGAACTGCGCCGCCTTCGCCCTGGCCGTGGGGCTGTCCATCAGCCTGGCGAGCATGGCGTTGAGGGCGGCGCCTTCCCTGGGCGAGCCCCGGTCGTTAATGGTTACGCGCTTCTTAAGTTCCGCCAGCAGTACGGCCTTGTCCTGGGGGGACGGGGCCTGCGCGGAGGCGGCGGCGTAGCGGTCCGCTCCGTCGAAAAAAGCCGAACCGTCCTGCGCCGAGGCGTCGAGGTTCTCCGCCCGCGCGGCCGCGGCGGCGGAAGAGACGAGGAAAACCAGGGTCAGCAGCAGACTTTTCATACTCTACTCAATAGTGTAGTGCACGCTTCCCCTAATGTCAACGGCAGGGCGGGGCGGGCTTTAGCCGGCGGCGGCAAAAAAAAGGCCCCGGTCAGGGGGCCTTTTCTTTTCTCCGGGCGTTAGCTTAATCTTCTTTCAGCTCCGTTACCGGGCCGAACTCCGACAAAGGCTTGTCGAATTTCTTCGAGTTGCCTATCACGAACAGCATGGCGTCGTCGGGCTTGAACAGCTTTTTGGTGATCTCAAGCACGGAGGCCGGGGTGGTCTTCGCTATGTTCTCCACGTAATTGTCCAGGTAATCCGCCTTGTAGCCGTAGTATTCGTAGGAGGCCCGCTCCGTTATCAGGTCGAACGGGGTGGGGAACCTGAAAACGAAGGAGTTCACTATGGAATCCCTAGCGCGCGTAACTTCCTCGGCCGGCGCGGCCTCTTCGGCCACCAGCTTGAACTGTTTGAGCATCTCCGACAGCGCCTGCGAATAGGTCTCGGGCTTGGTGCCGCAGTAGGCCAGTTCGTAGCCGTAATCGGGCTTCTTGGCCGCGTAGCTGTACACCGTGTAGGCCAGGCCTTTGCGGGAGCGGATCTCGGCCGCCAGGCGCGAGGAAAGCCCGCCGCCCAGCAGTTCGTTGGTGACGGTCAGCGGGTATTCCAGCGGGTCGAACCGCTTCAGCGCCTTTTGCAGCATCACTATGTAGGCCTGCGAGATGTCCTTCTCTATGTGGAACACCTGCCGGGTGCCGTTTATCTGCACCGGGGGGATAACGGGGAAGTTCACCTCGCCGCGGGGCCAGGCGCCGAACCTGGCCTTCAGCTTGCCCAGCATCTCCTCGTCGGAGGCGAAGTCGCCGGCTATGGCGAGGATGATGTTGTTGGGCTTGTAATAATTGGCGTGGTAGGCCTTCATGTCGGCGATGGTTATGGCGTTGACCGTGGCCTCCTCGCTGCGCCAGCCGTAGGGGTGGGCGGGGCCGTAGAAAGCGCGCAGCGCCTCGCGCACCACCGCGCGGCCGGGGTCGTCGTTGCGGCGCCGTATCAGCTCCAGCATCTCGTCGCGCTTCAGCTTCACCTTGTCCTCGGCGAAGGCCGGGTTCATCAGCACGTCGGCGTAAATGTCCAGCACCGTGTCCAGGTCCTTCTTCAGCGCGGTCAGGTCGGCCCGCGCTTCCTCTATGCCCATGGAGCTCTCCACCGAGGCGGCCAGGAACTCCAGGGTCTTGTCTATGTCCTCCGGCTTGTATTTGAGCGTTCCGCCGTCCTTGAGCAGCCCGGCGGTCATTTCCCCCAGGCCGATCTTCTCGATGGGGTCGTTGAGCTTGCCGGTGCGGATGTAGGCCGTCATGTGCACCACGGGCAGGGTGTTGTCCTTCATCAGGTACACCACCAGGCCGTTGTCCAGCACCGCGCGGGTGCCTTTGGGCGGCTTGAAGTTCACGTCGGCTATTTTCGGCAGCGCTGGGGGCAGCGCGAAAGCGGAGGCGGCGCTTAAAAGTGTCATCAGTACGGCTCCTGTAAGGTTGGATTTTTTCATGGTGTTTTCTCCTTATTTAAGGGGCTCCTTAAGGAAAACTACCGTGCGGTTGTCGCGGGTGAGGTATTTGGCGGCCGCTTTCGAGATGTCCTCCGGCGTTACCTTGCGCAGCTCTTCGCCGGTCTTCCAGTCGTATTTCCAGTTCCCGAGTATCTCTTCGTTCTGCGCCAGGCTCATGCCCAGGCCGGGGTTGGACTCCAGCTGCTTTATCATGTCCGCCTCGTAAGTGTTCAGGATCTTGTCCAGCTCCCACTGCGTCGGCGGCTCTTTCTTCAGTTTTTCTATCTCGCCCAGCAGCGCGGCGTCCAGTTCCTCGATGGTGTGCGGGGCCTTGGGGGCCGCGGCTATCACGGTGAGCGAGGGGTACCTGTTGCCGGGGAAGTACGCGTAGGCGCCGGCGTTGAGCGCCACCTCCTGGCCTTCCACCAGGTTCTTGTAGAAGCGGCCGGTCTTGCCGTTGGAAAGCACCTCGCAGGCCATCATGATGGCGTAGATGTCGGGGTTGCTCATGCCGGGGTTATGGAAGCCCATGCGCAGGGCGGGCTTGGCCTTGAAGAAGACGTTGACTATCTTCTCCGACTTCTGCGCCGGTTCCTTGGTGTAGGTGCGCGCGGGCAGCGGGCGGCTCTGCCAGCCGCTGAAATATTTTTCGGCCAGGGCTATCACTTCGGCCGGGTTCACGTCGCCCACCACGGCCAGCGTGGCGTTGTTGGGCACGTAGAAGGTCTTGAAGAAGGTTTCCGCGTCGGTGCGGGTGAGGCGCTTCAGGTCGTCCATCCAGCCTATGGTGGGGTTGTGGTAGGGGTGGGCGATGAAGGCGTTGGAGACCAGCGTCTCCCACATCACCCGGTTGGGGTCGGCCTCGCCCATGCGGCGCTCTTCCATCACTACGCTGCGCTCTCGGTAGAATTCGCGCAGCACGGCGTTCTTGAAGCGGTCGGACTCTATGGCCATCCAGGATTCCAGCCGGTTGGAAGGCAGCGACACCACGTAGCCGGTGTAGTCGGTGGAGGTCATGGCGTTCATGCCTGACTCGCCGAGGGTGTTGTAAAGCTTCCAGTATTCGTCCTTGACTATCAGCTTGTCCGCCTCTTTCTCGGCGGCGTCCAGCGCCTTGCGCAGTTCCTCGATCTTCGCCAGGTCCGGCTTTTCCGAGGATTCCTCGGTTATCATGGCCTTGGCGGCGGCTTCCACTTTGTCCAGGGCTATCTTTTCCTTCTCGTAGCCGGCGGAATTTATGGTCTTCGTTCCTTTGAAGGCCATGTGCTCCATAAGGTGGGCTAGGCCGGTCTTGCCCTGCTGCCCGTCCACGTTGCCCACCTTGAACACCAGCGTGAAGGAGATGGTGGGGACGAATTTCTTTTCCAGGATAAGGAGCTTAAGCCCGTTCTTGAGCGTGTAGGAAACTACCGGCGGATATTTGGGGTCGGTCTCCACCGAGGCCCCGCTCGGGACGCCGCCGGGGGCGTCCTTGGCCGCGGCCGGCTGGCAGAACAGCAGCAGGCAGGGAAGAAAAAAGGAAAGTCTCATCGTATCCTCCGGTGAAAAAAGGTGGGTTGGTAACACAGGGATTATTATACTAAATCGCATTCTCCGCGCCTGAGCGGCGGCCGGCTCTCGCGGTTTTTTTTGTTTTCCCGGTGGTAAAAAAAGTGCGCGGGCCGGACCGGTGTATTTTTTTTATTTTGTGTCAATATGCCGTTTGTCTATGAAAATTTGACATGAATTGAGATTAGTAATAAAATAATCCCACTACTACTAATGGTGGTGGGGCAGGTTTAAGGCACAAGTTATAGTAGTCCGTCGGCCGCCGGGGATAGTATAGTAAAGGCACCGACCCAGGGGGCCTTTCGGCCCCGGAGTTGTCAGGGAGAATGAATGAAATGTCCTTTTTGCGGCGCGGAAGACACCAAAGTCACCGACAGCCGCGACTCGTCCGAAGCCTTTGAAATAAGGCGCAGACGCGAATGCGAGAAGTGCGCCAAAAGGTTCACTACCTACGAGCGCATAGAGACTCACCCGCTGGTGGTTATCAAGAAGGACGGCCGGCGCGAGGGCTTTTCACGCGAGAAGCTGATGGGCGGCATCATAAAATCCTGCCAGAAGCGGGATGTCAGCATGGAAAAAATGGAGGAGGCGGGCAGGGAGATAGAGAATATCCTGAGGAGCGAGGACAAGAGCGAGATCCCCAGCAGCATAGTGGGGGAGCTGGTGGCCAAGAAACTCAGGAAGCTCGACAAAGTCGCGTACATCCGGTTCGCGTCCATCTATAAGGACTTTGAGGACGTGAAGGATTTCGAGAAAGAGATAAAATCGATACAGAAATAAAGGACAGAGGATACAAAAAAATGAATGAATTTTTTCCGAAAGTGATCAGGAAGCGCGACGGCAAAGTGACCCCCTTCAACATAGAACGCATAAAGAACGCCATATATAAGGCTGCCTACACGCTGGGCGGCCGCGACGAGGAAAAGGCAGTGGACGTGGCCAACGAAGTGGCCCGCCGCCTTAATAACAATTTCACCGTACATAACAAGATCCCCACCGTGGACGACAGCAACGGCGTCTGCGTGGAAGTGCTGCGCGAGAAAGGCTTCGACCGAACCGCCGACAAGTTCGAGTCGTATTCGCTGGACCGCCAGCGCGTGCGCAAGAGCGGGCTGACCGTGAAGAAAAAATCCGGCAAGGCCGATATCACCGACCAGATGCTGCTGGTGCAGAGCATCACCAACGAGACCATAGAGGCCTTCGACCGCAAGAAGCTGGCCGACGCGCTGGAGAAGGAATACCAGCTGTCCCGCGACCTGGCCGAGATGATAGCCAAGGAGACCGAGAACGACGCCTACGAGCTGTCCGAGAAATACGGCACCAAGAACTTCGACACCCAGTTCCTGCGCCGCATCTCCGAAGCGCATCTGTCCATGATGGGCATCCCGCTGAAGAACTCGGCGCTGGCCATGCCGCTGTCCACCATTGATTCCCTGGTGTTCGGCAGCAGCAAGGAAAATTCCAACATCACCTCCAACAACCCCGAGGCCGTCAACCTGGGCATAGCCGAATACGTGCTGAAGCAGTTCAACCTGCGCAAGGTGTTCTCGGAAGAGATAGCCGAGGCGCACAACAACGGCTCCATACACATCCACGACCTGGGCTACCCCCAGCGCGTGTACTGCTCCAGCCACTCCATCGAGTACATAAAGAAATACGGCCTGGACCGGATAGTTTCCAACCTGCAGAACAAAAGCCAGCCGGCTAAATCGGCCATGGTGCTCAACGGCCACATCCAGACGTTCCTGGCGTCCATGCAAAGCCGCTACGCCGGCGCGCTGGGCTTCGGCTTCCTTAATATCCTGTACGCGCCCATGCTCAACTGCCCCGAGCTGCTGACGGAAGGCGAGCTGGAAGGCAAGCCCGTCCGCATCAAGAAGGACGTGCTGGAGGCCATGGCCGAGGCCGGCACCATTTCCTTCACCGACGGCACCGCCACTCCTTACTTCAAGAAGACCGGCGAAGTGCGCGCGCTGAACAAGCAGTCCAGGAAAGAAATGCGCCAGATAGCGCAGAACCTGATCTTCTCCGCCAGCCAGAACGCGTTCAGCCGCGGCGGCCAGACGCTGTTCATAGACTTCAACATGCACACCGGCGTGCCGCAGTACATGACCAACGTCCCCGCCATGGGCCCCGGCGGCAAGTACATGATAGAGGACGCCCAGGGCAACATAGAGCTGGTGGACGACGCGCCCCGTTTCCACGGCGTGGAAGGCGATTCCCGCAACGGCGACGTGGTGCACCCCGCCGACGGCCGCAAATTCGTTACCTACGGCGATCCCCGCATGGTGAAGACCGCGCAGGAATTCGCCATAGAGCTGATGAAAGTGTGGGAGGACGGCGATAAGTACGGCATCCAGTTCGCTTTCCCCAAGTGCGACCTCCACGTGAGCAAGGAAGCGCTGGAGAACCCCGACGAGCGCGAAGTTTACGATTACGGCTGCCGGCTCGCCACCAAGAACGGCTCCACTTACTTCATGTTCGACCGCGACGGCGCGGGGGCGACGCTGGCCCAGTGCTGCCGGCTCAAGGAAAAGGTAACCGACCCGTTCCTGCTCAAGCACCCGGAGAACATCCGCTTCACGGGCTTCCAGAACGTCACCATCAACCTGCCGCAGGCCGCTTTCAAGGGCAAAACCCTGAAAGGGACGCTGACGCAGATAGATAAGGCCATAGACCTGGCGGTGAAGGCGCACCTGCAGAAGAAGGTGTACACGCAGACGCTGCTGGACACCGACGGCAGCCCGCTGCGCTCGCTGGGCATCCCCTCCGACGACGGCATGCCCTACGTGGACCTGAACAAGGCCACCTACATCATGGGTCTGATAGGCCTTAACGAAGTGGTGCAGTATCTCACCGGCAAAGAACTGCACGAGAGCCGCGACGCCTACGAGACCGGCCTGCAGATAATCGACCACATGCACCAGACCATCAACGCGCTGCGCGCCAAGCACGGCCTGAAGATAACGCTGGAAGAGACCCCCGCCGAGAGCGCCACGCAGAAACTGGCCAAAGGCGACATGGCCCGCTTCCCCGAGGCCAAGAAAGTGATAAAAGGCGACCTGAAGAAGTCGCCCTACTACACCAACTCGGTGCACCTGAACCCCGGCGCCAACGTGTCCATCATCGACCGCATAGAGCTGCAGAGCAAGTTCCACGACATGATAGAGTCGGGCTCCATCATACACGTGTACTGCGGCGAGTCCCAGATACCGCCGGAGTCCATCGCGCAGCTGGTGGAGAAGACCTACCGCAACACGCGCGCCTCGCAGATAACCGTGTCGCCGGAGTTCACGCACTGCAACAACTGCCACACCAACTACTTCGGCTTCAAGGACAAGTGCGGCAAATGCGGAAGCGTTGACGTTACCAAGCGCACCAAGATAGTGGGCTATTTCTCCAACTTGAGCGGCTGGAACGATTCCCAGCTGGAGATCAGCAAGGCGCGCGAGGCCGTGGCGCACCACTACGCCGACTATACGCCCAACGTGAACTGGCTGCATGAGAAGGATTCTTCCAAGAAAGTGATGGTGTTCGGCAAGGCCGGCTGCGCCATGTGCGAAGAGGCCAAGGAAAGCCTTACCAAGGCGCTTAAGCAGAACGGTATGGAGATCCCCGTGGAGTTCCACGACCTTACCAAGCAGGAAAGCCGCATGGTGGCCGCGCGCTGGAACGTGCCGCTGGACCCCATTCCCACGGTGCTGGTGAAGAACAACGGCACCATGGGCCGCTATGAGCTGGAGTTCAAGCGCGGCAAGCCGGTACACCGCAAAGAAGTGGAATACTTCAAGATGGTGGAAGGCGCTTACGTGGCGAAGTAAGAGCGTCTGCCAGAGGGACCGGGTAAGCAAAACACGGGGTCGGCCACACCGTGGCCGCCCCTCCTCACTCAGCCGCCGCGCTTACGCAAGCGGCGGCTTCCGTGAAGGTTTTGCTTGCCCGGTCCCTCTGTCATACGCGGGGAAATAAATAATGAAGATCGGAGCGGCGTTGGGGTTTAACCTTATTGATTATCCCGGCAGAATTGCCGCGGTGGCCTTCGCGCCCGGCTGCAATTACAGCTGCCCCCATTGCCACGCCAAGCCCATACTGGGCACGGCGGCCCCCATAGACCAGGAAGATTTTATTAACTACCTGGACACCGTGAAAGACTGGGTCAACGGCGTGGTGATTTGCGGCGGCGAGCCCACGCTGCAGCCGGAACTGGTTCCTTTTATACAGCGCCTGCGCGCCCAGAAGCTGGCCGTGAAGCTGGACACCAACGGCAGCAACCCCGCCGTGCTGGCGCAGCTGCTGGCCGAAAACCTGGTGGATTACGTGGCCATGGACATAAAAGGCCCGCGCCATCTTTGGTCCAACCTTACCGGCAACCCCGGCGTCGAGGCCGCCATGCTGGAAAGCATGAAGCTGGTTGTCCGTTTCCCCATTTATGAATTCCGCACCACCGTAGCGCCCGTGCTGCGCGGCGGGGCTGACATCTCTTTCCTGACCGTGCCGGAAATGGCCGCAGCCGCCCAACTGATAGTGGAAATTACCGGCAGCCCGGACCATAAATATTACGTGCAGAAATTCATGCCGCGCAAAGACGGCCTGCTGGACGCGCGCCTGGAAGCGTTCCCCGAAACCCCGGTGAACCTTCTGCGCGACATCCACAACGAAGTTTTGAAGTATATTCCCAATACCCAGGTGAGAGGATAACCCCATGGAAAAGATCGAAGTTCTCGTGCAGAAAATGGCGCCCGATACCATCACCCCCAAGTACGCCCACGAAGGCGACGCGGGCGTGGACCTTTACTCCGCCGGCACTTTCACGCTGCGGCCCGGCCAGCGCCTGCTGGTGCCTACCGGCCTGAAAATGGCCATTCCGCACGGCTACGAAGGTCAGGTGCGCCCCAAATCCGGCCTGGCCCTGAAGCACGGCCTTACCGTGCTGAACACCCCCGGCACCGTGGACGCCCCCTACCGCGGCGAGGTGGGCGTGATAGTGATAAACCACGACCCCAAGCTGGCCTACGAAATAAAAAAAGGCGAGAAGATAGCCCAGATGGTCTTCAATAAGGTTGAGTACGTGACCTTCACCGAAGCCACCGAACTGGCCGTAACCACCAGAGGCGAAGGCGGGTATGGAAGCACGGGGAAGCATTAAATAGTGGTTTTGTTTGGTTGTTTAGGAATTTCACATGATAACCGCAACTGATTCTATCAAGAAGCAACTTGTCCGGATTAAATTTCTTCTAGAGGTTAGTTTAGTCCCCCATCTCGAACGTTCTTCAGATGCAGATAGTATAACTGCGATTATACTTTTGGATTACTGTGTTGAGAGCTTGCTCAAAACAACGCGGACTGCTGCTGCGGTGAACCTAACAGAAAAAGGTGATCCTAAATTTAAGGAGTTGTGGCAAAGCATTAATGAAAAAGTACTTAAAGACAAACAGTACGATACAAAAATCAATCTACTTCCATTCCGAAGCGAACTTGAGAACCTTCATTTGCAAAGAAATCTAACCCAACATGACAGTAGAGTCCCGAATCATTCGGAAACTGAGAGGGATGCCATAACTGTTCGGGAATTTGCACGGCAAGTTTACCAAGGAGTTTATGGTATCGCTTATTCAAGCTTAACACTGATTGATTTAGTCAAAAATAAAAAACTTAATATGCTCTTGTCTGAGGCAGAGTCACTATTGGGGATGGATAAATGGACGGAAAGTGCTGTGAAAAGTGCAACAGCAATGAAACTTCTGATGAAAATTTCTAGTGAGTATTCGCCACTTGGACGAGTGCAAAGGCTTTACAGTATTACTAATGGTCTTCATGGGCATGTACATGTTGCGATAGAAAAACTTGCAAAGAGTATCGAAAGAATTCATGAAGGTATGACACTGCAAATGCAGATTGTTATGGGATTGGATTTCAAGGGATATGCGCGATTTAAACATCTTGCCCCAACAGTGAATTTTGTGCTGGATGGGTCTATTAAGGTGGGGGTTGTTAGCAAGGATTTGAACACGAAAGAATCAAAGTGGCTACTGGATTATGTTTTAGGCAATGTGCTTCGAATGGAAGAGGCTGGCCTAGAATGGCATGAGTTATGAAAAGTATTTAGAAAGATTCAAAAATCATGGCTATTCCGAAAACCTTGTATCGTTATCAAAGCATCAATCTCTACAGCCTAAAAAACTTAAAAGCGCAATCGCTTTATATGGCATCACCGCTTGGGTTTAATGATCCGTATGATTGTGCTATAAGTACCCGAATAAATGAGCTTTCAGATGCGGATTGGGAAAAATTAAAAGCCTATTTTGCAAATCAAGGAGGGGTGCTGGCTGCAGCACAGCAACGGATTCTTTCCTCATACGATTCTAAATTGAAGTCAATGTCCATTGGATCCGTAAAATCTGCCATTGGAATAAACGAACAAAATTTTTGGAAACTTAGAGGTGTCACTTGTTTCTCAGAAAAGAAAGATGACTTATTAATGTGGGGACATTACGGCGATGGCTATCGCGGTTTTTGCTTAGAGTTTCAGACACAATGTGATTTATTCAAAAAAGCAAGAGAAGTTAAATATGTCAATCAGATTCCGGCAATAGATATTGTTTCGTTGATAGTTGAAGAGAATATTAATCATGTGGATTTACTGTATTGCACTAAATCTGGGAATTGGCGGCACGAAAAAGAGTGGCGCTTAATTCATGAAAAAGTCGGGATTTTATATTGCTATCCTACAGAAGCGTTAACGGCAATATATTTTGGGCCTAAAATTGATATTCAAATTATGGAGATTATTTGCCTAATTATCCAGGGTCAAAACCCCAATGTTGAGTTTTGGCGGGGAAAGCTTAGCAAAACTGAATTTAAGGTTGAGTTTGAAAAATTTTCCTACATGCCACATGTCATTGCAAAAAAGAATGGGCTGGTGTAACTGAATTAAATATCAGTAACACTAAATTGGTCCTTATAAAAACAGGATTGGGGACGCTACACGATAACTTGATTTCTTATAGAAAGAATAAAATACGCGTTGTCCTCCATGGACGCAATAATCGAGTGATTGTATCGCGTCCCCAAGTACTTGAAGTAGACAACACTGAAAGAATGGGTAAAGGAGTGATTGGGATGCTTGAGAATTCGATTTCAGCAACATATGAGAATCTTTCTGTAGTATGCGAGTATTGTGGGTGTAAAAATATTTTTAACCGCGCCACTGATTTGTTGACATTAGAACCTATCTCCGGTTTAGATGTTAAATGTTTAAACACAGCCTGTGGAAAAACATTCAGGATTTTCGGTGACACGATAAATCCCGCTTTCGAAATGCTTGTCTTTGATTGTGACGAGCTATACAAATTAAAACATTATGCGTCCTGTATCGCTAATTTAACTCAAGCCTGGGAGACTTTTTTTGCAAATTATTTAAGAGTAGAACTTGCATATAAGCCTTATGCCCATGATGAAGATTTGGATAAGCTTAATGCAAATCTCATGAATCTATATAATTTTAGTAAGAGGTGGACCTTTGGGTCACTTCGGAGTATTTTCTTAAACATGTGTATAAAACCTGTTGAAAGCGTTGATGTCTTGTCTGAAAAATATGGTCAGTTGAGATTAGCTCCGGAACGAGCGGCTTTAGCCGATGTTAAAGCGGATATTCATGATCTTGTCGAAAAACTTTATGACACAGAGATTGGAGAACTTAGAAATAAAATTGTTCACAAGAACGCCTACTTGCCACATAAAGATGAGGTTGATAAATATATAACGGAAACTCGCGAAACGTTGTTCCCCCTCGCGCATAAACTCGGAGTGAAAGGTGATGACGTTAATTGGTATTTACGCAGTATTTAATAATTTGATGTTTATGAAATTGAAATTGCCTTTTGTGGGGGCGTAGGGGATATACTTGGCTTTTTGACTTATTGTTAACAATTCGCTCCCAACGGTTGATAAATAGTCAAAAAGTCAAATACGTCCCCTTAAGCTATGAGCAGTCTATAGCGAGGAGATATCTTATGCGAAAAAATATATTTATTGGGATATTATTGCTCGCGGTAGTTCACACCTCCAGCGTGTCCGCCGAAGAGGCGAAGCCCCGGCTTATTACCGTCTCGGGCAATGCCGAGATTAAAACGCCTCCGGACGAGGCTATTGTTAATTTCGGGGTGGAGACCAAGAACAAGGAACTGCAGGCCGCGAAGGAAGCGAACGATAAGAAAGTGAAAGCGGTGTTGGCGCTCGCTAAAAATTTGGATATAGATAAAAAATATTTCCAGACGGATTATATAAACATCGAGCCTCATTACGACTCAGAGAACAGCGGCGAAGCCATCCAGTATTATGTCGTTCGGATGAACGTTTCGGTTACGCTCAAGGATACGAATAAACTGGAGGCCTTGCTTAGCCAGGCGCTGGAGGCCGGCGCGAATTATATCTACGGGGTGGAGTTCCGCACTACGGAACTGCGGAAATTCCGCGATCAGGTCCGCGCTGCGGCTATAAAGGCCGCCAAAGAGAAAGCAGAGGCCCTGGCTAAAGAGCTCGGGCAGAAAATAGGCCGCCCGAATTCTGTGCAGGAAGGGGCCAATGGCTGGTACGGCGGTTACTCCGGCATGTGGGGGAACCGGTATGGCGGCATGGCGCAGAATTCCAGCCAGAATATGGGCGACGCGCATTCCGGCGGCGATGAGATTGTCTCATTGGGCCAGATCAGCATTTCCGCCAATGTTACGGTTACTTTCGAGCTCCTGGATTAAATAGGTCAAACCAGGTAAGGGATAAGTTGTTCCTTTAACCTTCCTTCCAGCCAAAAATAAAACAATTATTCTTTCCCAACCCGACACGCGTATGTCGGGTTGGTCTGCTATGCTATTTGTGCTGCCGGGGAGGGATTATGCGCGAAAATCAAAGATCGATCATAGCGGTGCAAGGGACAGCCATTACTATTCTTAGCCGGGCGGTTAACGATTACATTTCCCTGACGGACATTGCCAGACATAACGAGCCTTCCCGTTCGGATCAGGTCATTCAAAACTGGCTTCGAAACCGCAATACTATTGAGTTTTTAGGCGTTTGGGAGCGCCTAAATAATCCTGATTTTAAACCCATCGAATTCGAGGGGTTTAAAAAGCGGGCAGGGCTTAATAGTTTTGTGTTAACGCCGAAACAATGGATCGGAGCGACTGCTGCTATAGGTCTTATCTCCAGGGCGGGGCGCTATGGCGGCACCTATGCGCACAAAGACATAGCCTTTGAATTCGCCTCCTGGATATCGGTCGAGTTCAGGCTCTACCTCATCAAGGAGTTCCAGCGCCTTAAAGAAGCCGAAACTTTAAAACTAAAAGCGGGCTGGGATATACAACGCACACTGGCTAAAGTGAATTACCGTATTCATACAGACGCCATAAAAGAGAGCTTAATTCCGTCCGAGCTAGTAAAAAACAGATCGATGCGGTTTATGCCAGTGAGGCGGATATACTGAATGTGGCGTTATTCGGGAAAACGGCGGCGCAATGGCGGCAGAAGAATCACGGCTTGCGCGGGAATATCCGCGACTTTGCCACTATCGAGCAGTTGGTTGTCCTCTCAAACCTGGAAAGCGTCAACTCCGTATTCATAAGGCAGGGGATTCCCCAAACCCAAAGATTACGGCAACTGAACCTTACGGCTATCAGTCAGATGCGCTCGTTGTCGGGTGCCGGCGCGATTAAAAAACTGGATTCCAGAGAGCCGGTAGCGGTGTATGCAGCAGTACGGTGACAGCGGCAATTTGGCGACAGGCTGTCGCCAAATTGGGCGGGGGACAGGCTGCTGTATTTCTGCAACAACTTGTCGCAGAAATCCCGTGGGGGCAAAACCTGCATATTCTGAACAAAGTGACCGTGCCGGCACAATAAAGTTCTGATTTGATAATATATATCGTATCGGAAGGCCGGCGTATTTGCCGGCGCGGGTAAACTGCAAATTAAGCAAGGACGCACCATAATTTATGAAAGCCATAGATCACACAGCTCATTCCGGCTCGCCCGGAGGCGGTTTTAAACCCGGCGGCGGGCGCAGCGCCGCCGGAACCGCGCTGCTGGCCGTTTATTTTTTTGCCGTTCTTATCCTCTGCGGCCCGGCTTCATGGGCGCAGGATTCCCGGATAGTGGCCAGGGACCCCCAAGGCTCGTTCTATTCCGTCTCCGGCCGCTATAACAACCGCAACGAATACCTGCATATTTCCAGGCTGGGGCGGGACGGCAGCCTGTACTGGGAGGGGGATTACGACACCGGGGCAGATGAAAAACCGGTGGCTATGGTGGCTAATTCCCTGGGGCTGGTGATCCTTGCCTCCCGCCGGGACGGCAGCGAGCGCTCTTTCTCGCTGGTATATTATTCCTTCGATAACTTCTTCGTCCGCGAAGTGGTCGGCAACTCTCCCGGGGCCGTGCCTGTGGCCGCGGCCGTGGATAAACAGGGCAATGTTTATATTGCCCTTACTACCAAAAAGGCCAACCAGGTAATGGCCGAGCTCTGGAAATACGACAGCGGCGGCGCTTTCTACTGGAGCGTGGTATACGACCCCCTCAATAACGCTTACGCGCAGGATGTGCAGGTCCTTTACAGCGGGGAGATAAGCTTCGGCGTTACCGAGGCCGGTCGCAACGCTTTCGGGGAGTATCAGCCCTTGGCGCTGGTCTATAATTCCAGCGGGGCGCGTCTGCGCTGAGCCTCTGCTTAAGGACCAACTATTATGAAAAAAAACCACTTTCTTCCCGGTATCAATGAAATAACCTGTTGCCTCGCGGCTGGCGCCGCCGTGCTGCTTGCGGCTTCCGTCCCGGCTTTAGCCGGCGGCACTTTTGTGATGACTACCGCGGTCGCCCCCTTCACGCTGGACCCCTCCGGCAATATGGACCACCAGGGCGGGATGATCTCGCTCAGTATCTACGAGCCGCTGGTAGCTTTTGCCGGCAAATCTCCTGACTCCGGCTTTGTGCCGGCGCTCAGCACCGAGGTTCCTGCTGAGGCCAACGGCCGGCTTTCCAGGGACGGGCGCACCTATACTTTCCCCATTCGCAAAGGGGTGAAGTTCCATGACGGCACGCCGCTTACCGCCGCCGACGCCGCCTATTCCCTGCTCAGGGCCATGATAACCAGCGATTACAGCCTGTTCGTAAAACCCATCCTGGGGATCAATTCCCTGCGCGGCAAGGACGAAGCTTTCGTGGTCGCTTTTGCCGAGCTCTCCAAAGCCGTGAAGACGGACGGAGATAACCTCGTGGTCACGCTCAAGGAGCCCTACCAGCCGTTCCTGTCCATGCTGGCTTCAAAACCGTTCATCATGTCGAGGGCCTGGGCGGCCGCCAATGGCGAATGGGACGGGACGGAGGCTACCTGGAAAAAATATTTCAATATCAAGGCTGCCAACTCCGGACTGCGTGCCAAGGCCAACGGCACGGGGCCGTTCAAGCTGGATACCGCGGACCTTAAGACGGGGCGCGTAACTCTTGTTAAGAACGCGGATTACTGGGGCACGCCGGCCTTGCTGGACCGCCTGGTATTCACCCCGGTGGGGAAAGAGACCACCCGGCTGTCCATGCTGGAGATGGGCGACGCGGATTACGCCGACCTTTCCCGTTCCTGCCTGCGCGACCTGGCCGACATGAAGAACGTAACGGTGAAGGAAGGTCCTCCCAGCCAGACCGTATCCGTATTTGTTTTTAAGTTCAAGGTTGCCGCGCAGGACAATCCGTTCATAGGCAGCGGGAAGCTGGACGGGAAGGGTATCACTCCGGATTTCTTCTCCGACCTGGACGTGCGCAAAGGTTTTGCCTACGCCCTGGATTATGAGAACATCCTGCGGCAAGTGGCCCGCTACGAGGCCCGGCGCATTACCAGCCCTGTCCCGCGCCCCGGGGCGCCGTCCGTATCGCCTTACGTTTACGACGCCGCCAAGGCGGAAGAGCATTTTAAGAAGGCGTTCGGCGGCAGGGTTTGGGAGAAAGGGTTCGAATTCAGCGTCCCCTACGCGCTGGGCGACGACCTCGGCCAGCAGCTCTGGGAGCGGGTTGCGGAGGCGCTTAAAAAAATAAATCCCAAATTCGTCCTGCGGCCCGCTCCGCGGACGATGGAGGACTTCGTTGCCAACGGGGAAAAACTGCAGCTTCAGCTGCCTTTGTTCTGGACCTACTTCGAGCCGGAGTATCCGGACAATTACAATTACGCTTATGTGATGCTCCACAGCGAAGGGCCCGTATCCAAATTTACGGGCTATTCTAATAAGAAGATAGACCAGTTGTGCGAAGAGGCGCTGCGCACGCCCGGCGATAAGCGGGAAGAGCTGTTTACCGGGATGGACAAGATCTACGCGGAGGACGCGCCGTATATACTGCTGTACTCCTCCAACAAGTTCAAGGCTTTCCGTAAAGGTCTCACGGGCACGGAGCCGGACAATTGGCTGTATTACAGCAACGGTTTCATGGATTTCTCCAAGGTCGATAAGCCCTGACCGCGGCGCCGGCCGCGGGTTCTGCAGCTGACCGCCGGAACACAGCGGCCGCCAAGCCGCCGGGTAATACCGGCGGTTTTGCTTTGGTGCGGGTTTAGTAGAATATCATGGTGCTTTCTGGCCAAGGGACCCTGTTCTTATGACGAAGCTGATACTACTGCTGCCGGTGTTAATTCTTGCGGCCGGCTTTTTCTTTGTCTACTACCGGCGGCTGGGTTTTGTTACGGGGTATGCCGCAAAAAATATCTGCTCCGCCGTATTCCTGGCCGGGCGTGACCAGCGTTCCGTTGAAACCGGCGAGAACGGAACTAATCTTATGAAATACGCCCGCAGTTCGGTGGACAAAGCCGCCGGCTCGGTTACCTCTACTGTATTCGGCCTGAAGCCTAGGACTGCTGTCTACAGGGACGGCGTGGGTTGCGTGCTGCTGCCCGAAGGCGGCGGCGGGCCCGGCGCCGCGGCCTATAAACCTGTGCGGAGCATCGCTGTCTCATCCGCCCCGTACCCCTGCGGCAGCGGTACGGCCGAGCAGGCGCCGCTGCCCGGCATTGATACGGCGGCTTTAAGCCGGGCGGTCGCTAACGCTTTTGATAGCCCGGGCCAGAAGCTGAAAAAAACCGCGGCTGTGATAGTGGTACACAACGATCGCATTATTGCCGAACAATACGCTCCGGGTTTCGGCAGGACGACCAGGCTGGCGGGCTGGTCTATGACCAAAAGCCTTACCAGCGCGATAGTTGGCGTGCTTGTAAAAAAAGGGAAGCTGGACACGGCCCGTAAAAACCTTTTTCCGGAGTGGACGGACGGCCGCTCGGAGATCACCCTGGCGCAGCTGCTTAATATGAACAGCGGCCTCGAGTGGACGGAAGATTACTCCAACAGTTCCGGCGTTTTAAAAATGCTTTATGAGGCCGCCGATATGGGGGCCGTTCAGCGCGGCAAGCCTTTAACCGCCGCCCCGGGCGGCCGGTGGCGCTATTCCTCGGGCGTCACCAACCTGTTAGCGCTGTTCCTGCGCGGCCAGTTCCCTACGCAGCAGGCGTACCTGGACTTCTGGTACGCCGGGCTGGTGGACCAGCTGGGCATGAGCTCGATGGTGCTGGAAACGGACCTGGCGGGGAACTATGTGGGCTCGTCCTATGCCTGGGCCACAGCGCGCGACTGGGCGAAATTCGGGCTGCTGTACCTGCACAGGGGCAGCTGGAACGGCCGGCAGGTACTGACCCCGGCCTGGGTAGATTTCACCGCCGCGCCCGCCGCCGGTTCCAACGGCGCTTATGGCGCGCATTTCTGGCTGAACGCCGGCGGGAAATTCCCGGCGGCCCCTGAAGACATGTTTTACTGCGCCGGCCATTATGGGCAATATATCTTTATACTCCCTTCACAAAACACGGTGATCGCCAGGTTCGGGCTGGGCGGGAAGGCGGTGTTCGACGCGAACCTTTTTCTAAAAGAGGTATTATCTGCTATACCCGGCTGAATGAGGGCCGGTAAATGCTAAAAATATGAAAAGAATCACTGTGTTTTGCGGCTCGAGCGGCGGGAACCAGGCCAATTACAGGCTGCAGGCGGCCGCGCTGGGCCGGATATTGGCCGAACAACACATAGAATTGGTCTATGGCGGGTCCAAAGTGGGGTTAATGGGCGCCGTTGCGGACGGAGTATTGGCCGCGGGCGGGAAAGTGATAGGGGTGCTGCCCCGGTTCCTGAAAACCAAAGAACTCGCCCATGAAGATCTTACGGAGCTGATCCTGGTGGACAGCATGCACGAGCGCAAGACGAAGATGAGCGAGCTGTGCGACGGCGTAATTGCGCTGCCTGGCGGTTTCGGTACGCTGGACGAGTTATTTGAAATGCTTACCTGGGGGCAGCTGGGCATTCATAAAAAACCCGTAGCGTTATTGAACATAGACGGCTTTTATGATCCTTTGACCGCCATGGTACGGACGATGGTGGACGAAGGCTTTCTGAAAGAAGCAGATCAGAAAATGGTTTTAATAAGCGCTGAGGCGGAAGACCTGCTTAATAAAATGCGCCGCTATGTGGCGCCAACCGGCGGCAAATGGATCGGTAAAGATACGTTATAGGAGAGGGAAACCGGGGACGCCGCGCGATAACTTGATAACTTAATGATTTCCCGTCCGCGGATAGGGTAAAATATCAGGTATAGCTTGCGTTGCTTCGCTTCAAGTGGTCACCATGAGAACACTCTTTAACTTTTTATTTTCCTTATTCCTGTTCTTGTCGCTGGCAGCCGGTCCCTGCGCCGCGGTTTCCACCGGTACTGTTGAGGCTGGGCCGGCTGCGTCCGTCACTGTTTCCACCGGCACTGTCGGGGCCGGGCCGGCGGCGCCCGCCGCGGTTTCCACCGGCACCATGGAGGCTTGGCCGGCGGCGCCCGTCACTGCCGTGATCGCGGCTACCGTACTGGAGACGGGCCACTACTCCCACAAGCCCATTAACGCCGAGACTTCCGCTGAGCTGCTGCGGCTCTATTTGCGGCGGTTCGATCCGGCCCACCTGTTCTTCCTCGCCGCGGATATCGAGGAATTCAATTCCCTCTTCGGCCCCGCGCTGGCCCCGGCCCTGAAGGCCGGCGGCGTGGAGCCGGCCTACTTCATCTTCAAACGGTTCATGACGCGCCTCCAGGAGCGGGTGGACTGGACGCACGAGCTGGTGCGCTCCACCTTCACTTTCACTTCCGACGATACCATACTGGCGGACAGGCGCGACGCCGCCTGGCCGGCCGACGAGGCCGAAGCGCGCGAGCTTTGGCGCAAAAGGATAGAGCTCGACTTCCTCCAGCAGAAGCTGGACGGCGCCAAGCCGGAGGATTGGGCCAGGGAAGTGCAGAAGAACTACGACAGGATACTGGCCAATCACAAGGAACTGGACTCGGTGGACGTGCTTCAGAGCTACCTTACGGCCCTGGCCGGCTGCTACGACCCCCACAGCGAATACATGGCCGCTTCTACGGAGGAAAATTTCGATATCGGCCTGGGCATTTCACTAGTGGGCATAGGGGTGGTGCTTCAGACGGAAGAGAGTTACGCCAGCGTCCAGTCCATAATTCCGGGCGGGCCGGCGGATAAAAGCAAAGCGTTCCATCCCAAAGACCGCATAGAGGCCGTGGCGCAGGGCCTCGACGGCCCCTTCGTGGAGGCCACGGGCATGCGGCTCGACCGCCTGGTAAAGCTCATCCGGGGCGAGAAAGGCACCGTTGTCCGCATAAGGCTGATCCCCGCAGACGCGCTGGACGCCTCGGCGCGCGTAACGGTAACGATGGTGCGCGAGAAGATCCTGCTGCGGGACCAGCAGGCCAGGGCGCAGGTGGTGCTGGTCCCGGCGGGCGACGGCCGGAACCAGCGGCTGGGCGTCATCAAGCTCCCTTCGTTTTACGCCAAGATCGGTCCCTCGGGCGAGGAAAGCACCACGCGCGACGTGAAGATCCTGCTCGACTATCTGAAGCAGCAGAACGTGGCGGGCGTCATCCTGGACCTGCGGAACAACGGCGGGGGCTCCCTGGAGGAAGCCATTGCCATGACCGGGCTCTTCCTGGGCGGCGGGCCGGTGGTGCAGGTGAGGGACGCCCGCGGCAATGTCCGCGTTCTGAGCGCTCCGGAGGCCGAACCTGACTACGTCGGGCCTATGGTGGTGCTCACTTCGCATTACTCGGCCTCGGCTTCGGAAATAGTTTCCGCCGTGCTTCAGGATTACCGGCGCGCCGTGCTGGTGGGCGAGAAAACCACCTTCGGCAAGGGTACTGTGCAGATGGTGGTGGACATGGATAAATTCATGCCGCCGGCGCTGAGCCAGTACAAGGCCGGGGGGCTGCGGGTGACCATACAGAAATTCTACCGGGTTTCCGGCGGCTCCACCCAGAACCGCGGGGTGCCCACGGACATCGTGCTGCCTTCGCTGGACGACTACCTGGACGTGACCGAGGCTTCGCTGCCCAATGCCATGGGCTACGACGAGATCCCCCCGGCTTCCTATAGCCGCAGCGAGCTGGTGACCCTGCCGGAGCTGGCCCGGCTGCAGGCGGCCTCGGCCGAAAGGGTGGCGGCCTCGTCCGACTTTAAGTTCGTGCGGCAGGATATCGCGCTCTACCTCGAACGAAAAAAAGACAAGACCGTCTCCCTTAACTACGCCAGGCGCCTGGCCGAACGCACGGAGGACGAGGCCAGGAGGACCGGGCGCAACAAGGAACGCGCCGCGCGCGGGATCCCGCCCCTGTCCGTCACCGATATCTCTTTGCAGGATATAGAATCCGGAAAACCCCTGGTGCTGAATTCTACCGCGGCCATGGTGGTGGACTACTCCACCGCGCCGCCGCCGGGGCCTTCTGTCCCGGCTGTGGCCGTTTCCTCCGCCGCAGTTCCTTTAGCAGTAACGGCCTCGAGCGCCGCCGCCGCCGGCGTTGAGGTTTCCACCTCCGCGGTGGAGGGGGCCGCCTACGCCCGCGCCCCTCCCTCGGGGGATTTCGTGCTGGAGGAGGCCGCGCGCGTGCTCTCGGACATGATGCGCTTCGTCCCGCGGCTTATTCCCGCGGTAAAAAAAGCGGCGGCAACTGACGTTAAACGATAACTTCAGCTAATTTCTCCGGGAGGCGAACTTTAAGATGAGCTCGATCCGCAGGACCCTTAAATTACTGGCGCTGTGCGTCGCGCCCGCGCTGGCGCCGGCGGCCCCGGCGGCGGCAGCGTACGCGGCCGGCAACGCTTTCGATTTCCTGCGCCTGGACGCGGGCGCCGCGGGAATGGCGCTGGGCGGGGCGGTTGCGGGCCGGCCGCTGGACGCCTACGGCGTATTTTACAACCCGGCCCTTAATTACGCCTCCGGCAGGGAAGGCTTTCTTGCGGCGGGGCTGTCGTATTCCTCCTGGGCGGAGGGCATAAATTACCGGGACGCCGTTGCGGGCCTGCGGTCCGGGAAGAGCGCGTACGGCATGGGCTACCGCAGGCTGGATTACGGCAGCATCAGCGCCGTTAACGCCGCCGGCGCCCGGCTGTACGATTATACGGCCGGGGCTTACATTTTCAGCCTGGATTATTCGCACGAGCTCGAGCATGGGCTGGTGGCAGGCGCGGCGGCGAAGACCGCAGCCGAAACGATAGACGGCGCTGTAAGCCGGGTGCTGCTGTTCGATTTCGGGCTGTACTTCCGGCCTTCCGAGCCGGAGCTTGAGAAATTCACGGTAGGCCTGGCGCTGAAGAACGCCGGCGGTTCCCTGAGAGCCGATGACGGGAAAGAGAAGCTGCCCCGGATGATGGAGTTCGCTACGGCTTACAAGCCGTTCGCCGCCAAAGAGCTGTCCATAATGCTGGGCCTGGCGGTTCCGGGCGCTCCGCATGCGATGAAGAACGAATTGCGCGCCGGCGTGGAGTATTCTCCGCTGAAGGGCTTTTTTTTGCGGGCCGGCTATTCCGGCGGCCGCGATACCGGCCGCGGATTCAGGGCCGGGGCGGGAGCTGTCTTTCGCGGCCTGAGCGTGGATTACGCGCTGCTGCGTGCGGGCAGCTTCGGCGTGACCCACCACCTGGGGATAAATTTAAAGTTCAATACGGCCGGCTCCGGACGGAAAGCCGCGCGTACGGAGCCGGCAGCCGCGCCCGTACCGGCGGCTGCGCCTGTGCCGGCGGCTGCGCCCGTACCGGCAGCTGCGCCCGCGCCGCCGGCCGCGCCCGTGCCTGCAGCCGAACTCGCGCCGGTGGTCGTACCCGAGCCGGTCCTGGAGCCTTCGCCCGGCGTGGAACCTACGCTGGTAATAGAGCCTACGCCGGAGTTCGCGCCTACGCTGGTCATAGAATCTACTTCGGCCGTGCAGCACAGGCCGCTCGTGGAACCGGTCGAAAGGCCGCGCGCGCCCAGATGAAGCGGCAGCAGAAATGAAGACGCCTATCGCAAAAAGCCCTGCTGAAAGCCGCGCGCTGCCGAGGCTGGCCGCGGCGGCTTTGATAGTTCTCGGCTGCGCCGCGTATTTCAACTGCTTCCACGGGGTTTTCCTGTTCGACGACGAAAAGCATATCCTCGGCAATCCCGCCATCCGTTCGCTGTGGCCGCTTTCGCAAAGCATGTTCGCCGCCCTGAACGCCGCCCGCCCGCTGGTGGGGCTTTCCTTCGCGCTCAATTACGCGCTGAGCGGCTATAACATCTGGAGCTACCACCTGTTCAACCTGCTGGTGCATCTGCTGTCCGGCCTGGCTTTGTTCGGCATAGTCCGGCTGGCGTGCGGCTCCCCGCGGCTGGCTGAAGAATGGGCCCCGCGCGCCCTGGGCGTGGCGTTCACCGCGGCGCTTTTCTGGACGGTGCACCCCATGCACACGCAGGCCGTGACGTATATTACCCAGCGCTTCCAGAGCATGATGGGCCTGTTCTACCTGCTGACGGTTTACTTCTCCTTAAAGGTCTTTGGCGGGGCTGAGGACAGGCCCCGGTATTTCTTCGAAGCCTGCGCGGCGCTGTGCTGCCTGGCCGGCATGGCCTGCAAGCAGGACATGCTCACCGCCCCGCTGCTGGTGCTGCTGCTGGACCGCGCATTCTTTGCCGGCGGGTTCGCCGCCGCGCTGAAAAAGAACGCTCGCCTGTACCTCGGGCTCGCTGCGGGCTGGGCGCTGCTGGCTGTTCTGAGCGGGGCCGCACCCAAGGCCTATTTCGCGGGCTTTTTTAATACGCCGGTGACCCCGGCCGATTACGCCCTCACGCAGCTGGCCGTGATAACCAACTATATTTCCCTTAGCTTTCTTCGCGGGGATTTTTGTTTCGATTACCGCTGGAGCACCGTGCATTCCATAAAGGAAGTGCTGCCGCAGGCCGTGTTCATCTGCGCGCTGCTGGCGGCCACGGCGTGGGCGTGGCTGAAAAGATCGCCCTGGGCGGCGCCGGGTTCCTGGTTCTTCGGCACGCTGGCCGTGTCCTCCAGCTTTTTTCCTATCGCGGATTTTTCCTGCGAGTACCGCATGTACCTGCCGCTGGCGGCTATTACCACTCTGTCGGCAATGGCCGTCTGGAAAGCGGGCGGCCTTGTTCCCGGCCGCTGGCGCGGGCTTTTTCTCGTCCTGGCGGTTTCTCTCCCGGGCATAGTTCTGATGCGCCGGACTTACCGGGAGAACAAGGTTTACGCGGATGTGGACGTGCTGTGGGCGGACGTGGCGAAGAAACGCCCGCAAAATTCAAGGGCCTGGAATAACGTGGGAGTGGGGTACGAAATAAAGGGCGACCTTCCCAACGCGGTGGCTTGCTACCTGCGCTCGTACGCCATAGACCCCTCTTACGGGGCGGTGCTGGACAGCCTGGCCCGGGCGGAGATCAAGCTCGGCAGAACTAAGGACGCCATCGCGCATCTGGAACAGGCCGTGGCCGGCTACCCTGTCTACCGGTATCCAATGCCTCACTTCAGGCTGGCGGAACTGCTGGCGCAGAAAGGGTTGGCGGCCGAAGCCATTCTGAACTACGAAAGGGCTATCGAGATAGATCCTAATTTCGCCGAGGCCTACTATGGGCTGGGGACCCTTTACGTGAGGCTGGGGCAGGCGCCCAGGGGCGCTCCCTACCTGCAGAAAGCCGCCGCGCTCGGCCGGTTTAACGTTAAATAAAATTTCCCGGCGCTGACTTCAGGCCGTTATCTCGGTACCCTCACCAGGACAGGCTGGTAGATGGCGGGGTCCATATAGATAAGGTAGATGTTCCCGCCGTCCGAGAAGATCTCCTTGGCCGAATAATAAAGCGAGCCTTTTCTGGCGGGCGGCGTGTAGAGCGGCCCGGCCCGGGGCGCCCGGGCGAAGGCGGAGAAGTCGGAGAACTCTGCCGCCTTTATCTCCTGGGAGGCGAAACTCATATATATTATCCTGAAAACTTTTTTCGCCGGGTCGTAAACCAGCGACGCCTCCCCGCCCACGTCGTCGAAAAAATAGCCCCGCTCTTTCGCGCTCCACTTTCCGCGGGAAGTAAGGAATTCGTAGCGGGACAGGTCTTCTATGTGCCGCGGCCTCACGCGCATGAGGCACAAAGAGGTAAGCCTGCCGTCATTGGCCCTGGCCGCGCGCCCCAGTATATAAATATATTTTCCCCTGGCCGCCAGGCTGTCGCCTACGGCCAGGCCTTCGGCCCGGAAAGCGTCGACCCTTTCGAACGCCAGCAAGGCCGGGCAAGGCGCTCTGCGGCACCGGCGCCCTGGCAAGGCCGGTGCCCTTGAAGACGAACCCGCCCGGCGCGGCCGTAGTTATCGCGACCTCCATGAAATAGACATAGATAAAGCCGCCCGCCTGCGTGCCGCCGGCGGCCCACAGCCTGTTCACGAACGGGTTCTCTCCCGGCTTGTAGCCGATGAATTCCGCTATTTTGCCGCCGGGGGCGTAAAAAGAAAAGTCCAGGCTCCGGTAATTGGCGGAGGACGGCACGGGGGTAAGCGCCATGGTGTTGGAGGGCATGGCCTTCATGTCGGCGGCGGCGCTGAAATCCAGCGTGGCGGTGGTGACCACGGCGCCTTTCCAGCCGCCCAGGATAGTATCCCCGAAGGTCCAGAGATACGCCCCGGAGCCGTCGAGCAGTTTGACGGGGATGGGCGTAACGCCGTCCTGCCCGAGCACATGGTTAAGCCGGTCCGGAGCAAAAACGCCCTCGTTCACGGCTGCGCCGGAGGCGCTGCCGGGCATAACGCACAGAAGCAAGATCCAAGCCGCCGCTCCGCTTATCCTCATAGTTCCTCCGCGCAAATATCACTAAAAAACCGCCGGGTTTCCCCGGCGGCTTCCTGCCCGTTCCCTCCCGGGGGTTACAGCCCGCCGTCCTTGATGTGGCGCAGCGGCTGGCCGTCGTAATCTTTTTCTATGGCGTCCAGCACCTTTTCGGTGGCGGAGGGGTCGCGGCCATAGATCTTCAGCAGCCGGCCTGCGAGGCCGCGCGAATAGTCGTTGCGCGGCAGCCATACCCGTTTAAGTATCTCGTTGGCGTTGGCCTGCGCGTGCGCCGAGGAGAGCAGCTCCAGCTCTATGCTTTGGTTGGCCTGGTCGCGGAAGCTTTCCAGCTGGTGATAATAGGCCTTCAGCACCGGGTTGGGGCTTTTGGCCATGGCGCTCCAGTCCGCCACCAGGTTCTCCAGCAGCCGCTCGGTGAAGTAGCCAAGCTCTTTGGCCAGCGCCCAGCGGGGGGCCTGCGTCTCCACCTGGCCGCCCAGGAAAATTATCGTCTCCGCTTTCGCCTGCTCGTCGGCGCTGGCCGGGCCGAACTCGTATTGCGCGCCGGTAGGCCGCCACGCCTCTTTCCTGCGGATGGTCTCGGAATCGTTGAAAACGCTGCCGCCGTCGAAAGGCCCCGGCTTCCATTCGTTGGGCTCCGGCTCGTAGGCTTTTTCCAGCGGCACTATCCGGTAGATATGCTGCTTCAGGTAGCTCTTCTTGTGGAAGATAAGCCCGCCGCCCAGGTAGTAGACCGCGTGGTCGCCGTCGTTGAGCACCAGTACGTCGCCCGGCTGCAGGCCGGTTGACGGCACCTTCTTGAAATACATCGCAAGCCGCTGGTCGGCCTCCGGGTTGCCCACGTGGCGGAGCCTGTCGGGAGCCATCATGCCCGCCGCCGTGAAGGCCGCGTTGAAGCAGTTGGGGCCGGCGAAATTAGGTTCGCGGTTGAACAGCGCGGCGGCGCCGGCCGGCAGGAACTGGTTAAGGGACAATATCGTTGCGCCCGGGTTCTGCGCCGCCAGTTCCAGTTCCGCCCTGGATTTGGGCTGTATGACCGCGGCTTTCGCGCCGGCGGCCCCGCCGAAAGCGGAACGCAGTTTTTCGGACATGGCCTCAAGGCCGGCGCCGGAGCGCAGCACGGCCAGCACGTTCTGCCCGCCGTCGATATGGGGGACTATGACTTCCACGCCGTTCACGGGGTAAGCGGCGAAAGAGGCGGCCGCGCGGGCGGGTTTCAAAGGGGCTGACGGGGGAGGTGTTTCAAGCGCTGCGCCGGCTATCTGGGGGACGTGCATTAAAGGCAGTTCGAAAGCGCCAAGCCGGGCGCATAATATGAAAGGCGATAATATAAATAAGAATTTCTTCATCAAAGCAAACCTCCGGCCGCGGGCCGCTAAGTATAGTTTAGCCCGCAGGGCGCAATACGGTAAGAGGCGTTGGACCGTACAGAGGCTGGGTATAACGGCCTATAGGGAAAAGGCGCGCGCGTTCTTCAGGCCCCCGTTTCTATACGGCCCAGCAGGTTCGCTATATCGGCGGCGGCCGCTTTCATCAGGGCCAGCATTTCTTTTTTTTCCGCGGCCGAGCAGTCCTTGTAAAGCTCGGCGGCGCTTTTAAGGCTGGAACATTTCGACCTGAGGTCGTGCAGCAGTTTTGACGTGTCGGTGGTCATGGTACCCCTCTAAATTTTTTCTCCGGCTTTTTCCAGCGTGGCGTAAAGCAGCCGGGTGGAGATCTTCAGGTCGGCCAGGGTCCTGGTCTTTACCCCGTCGTTCTCCCGGAGGTTCCTTTGGATTATTTCCGCCGAAAGTTTTTCCAGCGCGGCTTCCAGGCCGTGGGCCAGCGCGTAGGCGTAGGTGTCCCCGCCGGCCGGCCCGGCCGCCGCGGCGGCGGGCTGCGCCACGCCCTTCAGATGCTTGCGGGCGGTCTCCAGGCTTACCCTGCCCGCCGGGCCGCTGGCCGCCAGGTCCATGAATTTTTTCAGTTCGCGCACATTGCCCGGCCAGCTATAGCCTTCCATGAATTCCCTGGCCTCGGGGGTAAAGGCCAGCCGCCTGCCGCCTTTCGTGAAATGCCGCACCAGCGCGAAAATATCGCCTTTGCGGCGGGCCAGCGGCTTCAGGGTTATAGTGTAGCCGTGAATGCGGTGGAACAGGTCGAAGCGCAGTTTGCCCTGCGCTATCAGCGCCTGCGGGTCTTCCAGCGTGGCGCTGATTATGCGGAAATCCGAGCGCTCCGGCCTTTCCGAGCCCAGCGGGTAGAACGTGCGCTCCTCCAGCGCCTTCAGCAGTTTGGTCTGCATGTTCAGGCTCATGGCGCCTATCTCGTCGAGGAACAAAGTTCCCCGGTGGGCTTCCAGCAGGCGGCCCTTGCGGCTTTCGGCCGCCCCGGTGAACGCGCCTTTCTTATAACCGAACAGCTCGGCTTCCAGCAGGTCCTCGGAGTAGGCGGAACAATTGATGGCCACGAAAGCGCCGTCGCGGCCAGAATGCTCGTGCAGGATCTTTGCCAGCGAGGTCTTGCCGGTGCCGGAAGGGCCGAGCACCAGTATGGGCAGTTCGGTGGGCGCGTATTTAAGGGCCTCGAGCGCGGCGGCCTTCGTTTCGGGGTCGACGGTAACGAACGCGCCGGCGAAGATGTCGGCCGCGCCGGCGGCTTTGCGCTGCTGCGCGAACTTGCGCAGGATGTCGGCTACGTTGCGCTCCTCGTTGCCCTTGGCGTAGAAGTCGCCGGCGCCCAGCTCGTAAGCCCGGCCTATCATCTCGTCGGAGTCGGAGCTCGAGACCACCACGGCGTAGACGCCTTTTTCCACGGCTCTGGGGATCACCTTAAGGCCGGAATAATCGTCGTCAACGCCCAGCATCAGGTCGAAGAACCCGAGGTCGTATTTCCCGGTCTCGAGCTTTTTCATCGCGGTCCTGAAGTCGCCGGCCAGGTCCACGTTATGCGCCGTTAATTGCGCGGCCATCACTTTCTGGGCCAGTTTGTCGTCTTCAACCACCAGTATGCTGAATTTGTCCATAGGATTCTCTTTTGAGAAGAAGTATTTTCAAATGAAAATGTCCGCCGCCTTGTTCTATTATACAGAAGTTGCGGCCGCGCTGTATCTCATTGGGGAAAAGCACGGAAGTTCCATGCGGGGCGCGGCTGGCATAAAAATTGCTCTGCCACAGATACAATGGCTATAATGTGTTCAGAGAGAAAAACTATGACGAAAAAATTCCGCGCCGGACTTTCCAATTCAGCCGGGGCCAGGGCCGCCGCCTCGATAATGGGCGCGCTTAAAATGGGCCAGCTGGCCACCATGAGCGAAGAAGAATTCGAGAAAACCCTCAAAGACATGGAAAGCGGGCGCGTTTTTCAGCTGCTGAAAACCTCAGGGGCCCTGAACCTGTCGGAATTCCCGGCGGCGCGCTACGCCGCGCGCAAGTACGCCGGCTACGGCCTTAAGCTTTCCGGCGGCGAGCTGCCTGAGCTGGCCGACGGCAAAGGCGACCTGGTGGGCCTGATACAGGGCATCGGGCAGGAAAAATTCGAGGCCTCCTTCCTTAAGGACGCGGCCATGAGCGACGTGCAGCGCGCTGAAGAATGCGATATTACGGCGGCCGATGCGGCGCGCCTGCGCGATTTCGTGAACCGAGCGTTCATACAGGCGGAATTCGAGGGCGCGGTGCAGGCCCCGGCGGGAAAAGTGTTCAGCGCAGTGGCCGGCATAGAGATAAAGAACGGCGAGCCTGAGCTGGCCTTCTTCCACCGCGAGATCTGGAAAGGCCGCTATAAAGTGGACGCTGAGAAGCTTGCGCAGCTGCTGTACGGCCTGGACCTGGCGGAAAGGGAACGCGTGGAGAAGCTGCTGCGCAGGGTTGAGTTCGCCGACAAGCGCAAGACCACTCTTTACCGTGCGCTGGAAATTTTACTGAGCGTGCAGCAGGATTATCTGGTGAGCGGCGAGCCCGGCCGCCGCCGGCCGCTTTCGCAGAAAACGCTGGCCAGGAACCTCGAGGTGGACGCCAGCGTGCTTAACCGCATGGTCTCCAACAAATCCATACAAATGCCGTGGGGAATGGAAGCGCCGCTGAGCGTGCTGCTGCCCAGTTCCAAGCAGGTGAACCTGGAGCGGCTTTACGCCATAGCGGCCGAAAACCCTGGGCTGAGCGACGAGGGCCTCCGCGCCGGGCTTAAAGCCCGCCACGGCATAGAGCTGTCCCGCCGTTCGGTGGCGCAGTACCGCAAGGACCTGTCGGTGAATTGTTCCGGCAAACGGTAAGGACCGCAGAAAAGCCGGCGTCAGCGCCGCGTCAGCGCGCGCACATCTGCTTCGAAACCTTCAGGGTCTTCTGGCCCCAGCACGAAAACCGCCGTGCCCGCGCGCACCAGCACCAGGGCGTCGAATCGGCAGGCGTACAGCCGGAATTTCCCCAGCGCCCGGTTCCAGAACCAGCCGTAGTGCGCGTAAAAGCCGCTCGCGCCCATAGTGCGCAGCGTGCCTTTCATTTCCGCGTCGGCTACCCGGCGCACTTCCGTTACCGAGCTCAAAGGTATCCTTATCGGGCGCATGGCGCGGTCGATCACCAGCTCTATGTCGTTGAGGGCGAAGCCGCGCGGCGCCAGGCCGCGCGTGAAGAACGCTATAGCGGCCATGAAAAGCGTGACGCCGGTAATAGCCCAGACCGTGGGAGTTGTTGCCGGCCGGCAGCGGGCCAGGTACCAGTGCGCGGTCATCGCCAGAGGCGGTACCGCCATCACCAGCCAGACGGCGCGCGTGGTGAACCTCAGCATGCTGTCCATCACCGCTCTGTAATACTTCTGCATAAGTCCCCCGGCTTATTCGCCCTTGAACTGCGGCTTTCTTTTTTCGGTGAAAGCTTTGATCCCTTCCTCGTAATCCCTGCTGTTGTAAACTTTGCGCCGCAGGGCCTGGATGCGCTCGAACGCCTCCGGGCTGATGGGATGCGCCTCGGAAAGTATCCTGAACTGCTCCTTGATAACGGACACGGCCAGCGGGGAGTTGGTGGCGATGCTGCGGGCCAGGGTGAACGTGAACTCCTCTATCTCGGCGGAGCTCACCAGGTGGTTCAGGATGCCGAAATGATAGGCACGCTCGGCTTTGACCGGCGCGGCGGTGAAGAACATCTCCTTGGCGATGTTGCTGCCCACGCGGTTTATGAAATGCATGATGCCCGAGGCGTTGTAAGGCAGGCCCATTTTCACCGGGGTAATGGCGAAAGTGGACGTCTCGTCGCCCACGGCCAGGTCGCAGGTGACCGCCAGGTCGGTGGCGCCGCCCCACACGCTGCCCTGTATCATGGCTATCACCGGGCCCGGGTACGCCTGTATCTTGCGGAACGCCACCTCCATCGGGCTGTCGTAAGCCAGGGGGTCGTTGTGCACCTTGGGCAGCTGGGTTATGTCGTGGCCGGCGCTCCAGACCTTGGCGTCCTTGCCGGCCCGGATTACCACCACGGGTATTTTTTTAGCTTCGAAATCGGTCAGCGCGGCCACTATCTCGCCGCAAAGCTCTATGCTCAGCGCGTTGCGCCTGGCCGGGTTATTGAGCGTCAGCGAGCCTATGCCGTCTTTTATTTCTTTAAGGATAAGGTCCATGGTGTCCTCCTGCCGCTGCTGCGGCCTTTGCGGTCCGCAGGAGTAATTGTATAATTTTAGCGCAAGTAAAAGTCCGGCGAAGGGGAAACTATGCCGCTTAAGAACACGGAAAAAGAAAAACCGGTGGAGTCTGATACCGCACTGCGGGAACTGTACCGGAAAACCTTCGGCGCCGCGCCGGAAACCTGCGAGCCGCTGAAGGCCGACGGCTCCGCGCGCCGGCTGTTCCGGCTCAAGGCCGGCTCCCGCTCCGTGATAGGCGCTTTCGGCCCGGACAAGCTGGAGAACAGGGCTTTCCTGGAATTCTCGCGGCATTTCCGCGCCCAGAAACTGCCGGTGCCGGAAATTTACGCCGCCGACCCAGCGCAGGGCGTTTACCTGGAGGAGGACCTGGGCAGCACCACGCTGTTCGAGTACCTCACCGCCGAGCGGCACGAGGTGGACCTGCCGGAGCCGGTGCTGGCGGCCTACAAGAAAGTCCTGGAGATCCTGCCGCGCTTCCAGGCGCAGGTGAGCCGCGGCCTGGACCTGTCGTTCTGCTATCCGCGCGCGGGCTTCGACAGGCAGTCCATAATGTGGGACCTGAACTATTTCAAATATTATTTCCTGAAGCTGGCCAAGATCCCGTTCAACGAACAGAAGCTGGAGGACGATTTCCTCCGCTTCACGGATTTCCTGCTGGAGGCCCCGGCGGAGTATTTCCTTTACCGCGATTTCCAGTCGCGCAACATCATGCTGCGCGGCGGCGAGCCGTGGTTCATAGATTACCAGGGCGGCCGGCGCGGCGCGGCGCAGTACGACCTGGCCTCGCTGCTGTACGACGCCAAGGCCGACCTGTCGCCGGAGACGCGCTCCGCGCTGCGCGAACATTACCTGGCCGCCTCCGGGCAGAAGCCCGCGGAGTTCATGCGGCATTACCACGCCTTCGTCTACATCCGCATCATGCAGGCCATGGGCGCCTACGGCCTGCGCGGCTTCTACGAGGGAAAATCCCATTTCCTCAACAGCGTGCCGTACGCGGTGCGCAATATCGAATGGCTGCTCAGGAACGCCGAGCTGGAAGTGAAGCTGCCGGAGCTGACGCAGTGCTTCAAGCGCATCGCTGCCTCCTCCTACCTGCGGCAGTTCGGAAAAACGAAGCTGGGGCTGACCGTGCGCATCACCAGCTTCTCGTTCAAGAACGGCCTGCCGCTGGACGACAAGGGGCACGGCGGCGGCTTCGTGTTCGACTGCCGCGCGCTGCCCAACCCCGGCCGCTATGAACAATACGCGCAGCTGACGGGTAAGGACAAGCCGGTTATGGATTTCCTGCGCGCCGAGGCGGAGGTGGCGAAATATCTCGAGAACGTTTTCGCCATAACCGACATGAGCGTGGAGAACTACCTGTCGCGCAATTTTACTTCGCTGATGGTGAACTTCGGCTGCACCGGCGGGCGGCACCGCTCGGTGTACTGCGCCGAGGCGCTGGCCGAGCGCGTGAAGCGCAAATACGGCGCGCGCGTGGAACTGGCCCACCGGGAACTGGCGGGCCCCGCCAAATGAAGGCCATGGTCTTCGCCGCCGGGCTGGGCACCCGCCTGCGCCCGCTCACTGACGACCTCCCCAAGGCGCTGGTGGAGGTGAACGGCGTGCCGCTGCTGGAGCTGGTGCTCAGGCGGCTGGCGGCGGCGGGCGTTACCGGGTTCGTGGTGAACACCCACCACTTCCACGAAAAGATAGAGGCCTTCCTGCGCTCGAAGAAAGATTTCGGTCTTAAAATCGAACTTTCGCACGAGGAGGCTTTTCCGCTGGAGACCGGCGGGGGGCTTAAAAAAGCGGCCGCTTTTTTCAGCGGCGGCGGGCCTTTCTTCGCCTGCAACTCCGACGTTTATTCGGAGCTGGACCTGCCGGCGCTTTACGCGGCGCACCTGGCCTCGGGCGCGCTGGCCACGCTGGCCGTGCGCGAAAGGCCGTCGCATCGCCGCCTGCTGTTCGATGACGGGATGAATTTGAAAGGCCGTGAGAACGAAATAAGCCTGCCGGGCCTGCGGCCGCTGGCTTTCAGCGGCATACAGGTCCTGTCGCCGGAAATATTCCCGAAGATCACGGAGACGGGCGTATTCTCCATAACCGCGGTCTACCTGCGGCTGGCCGCCGCCGGCGAAAAAATAAAAGGCTTCGCGGACAGGTCCCCGTTCTGGTGCGATATAGGCGACCTGGAACGGCTGGAAGCCGTGCGCCGCCGCGCCGGGGAGACAGGTTTAAAATGATAGCCGCCGACCTTAAAGATACCGCTGAACAGGCCGCGCCGGCGCCCGGCATCGCGCAGGCGCTGGCTTTCCTGCGCCGGGAGGACCTGCTTTCGCTGCCCGACGGTAAATACGAGATAGACGGGGAGCGCGTTTTCGCCTTGGTGCAGCGCTACGCCACGGCCGCCGCCGCGGTCCCTAAATTCGAATGTCACAGGAAATACCTGGACGTGCAGTATATAGCGGAAGGTACCGAGACCATAGGCTGGGCGCCGCTCGGCCGCATGAAAGTGACGGAAGCTTACGATGCAGGCAAAGACCTTTGTTTCGGCTGCGTGGCTGCCGGCGAGTGGTCTCCGGTCGTGCTGCGCGTCGGGCAGCTGGCCATTCTATACCCCGAAGACGCCCACGCCCCCAAACTGGCCGCCGGCGTTCCCGGGGCCGTTATGAAAATAGTGATCAAGGTAGCCGTGCAGCTTTGAAGCGGTCCGGCGGGGTGTTTATTCAGGGCCGCCATTTTTCAGCCCGCGGTAATTCCCGGCGAACAAAGCGGCCGCGGCGAGAACGGCGATGACGGAAATTTTCTGCCCGCCGGTGAGGCCGCCGGCGTACCCGGCGCCCTGCGCGCGGAAGAACTCCACAAAAAAACGGAGCGCGGAATAACCGCAGACGTAGCCCAGGAACAGGGAGCCGGGCGGCCTCCTGACCTTGTCGTACTTCCTGGTAAGGAAATGCAGCGCCCCGAACAGCGCTAAGTTGCCCAGGGATTCGTACAGCTGGGTCGGATGCAGCGGTATCCCCTGCAGTTGTTCCGGTATGCGCGAAAAAATACGGGGGAAGCTGACAGCCCACGGGACGCCGGTTATCCTGCCGTAACAGCAGCCGGCTGAAAAACAGCCCAGCCTCATGATAGCGCCGCCCAGCGCGGCCGCGGGCGCGAAAAGATCGGCGGTGCGCCGGACCGGGATCTTATTCCTGCTTAAAAAATAAGCCGCGGCGGCGGACGCCCCGGCCAGGCCGCCGTAAAAGCCCCAACCCCGGCTGAGGCGCATGACCGACGATAGTTTGTCCGAAAGACCGGGCCCCAGTTCTGCCCACGAGTTCACTATATAGAACAGTTTCGCGCCGGCCATTCCGCCGGCAGCTACGGCCGTTATAAGCCCCCAGAAATTATCGCCGCTCAGCAGCATCCTTTCGCGCCTGGCCCAGCCGTAGCCTACCACCGAACAAAAAGCCAGGAGCATCATCAGGTTATAGGTAGTGATGATGAGGGTTACTCCGCCTGCCGATAAGGATATGAAGGGACACATATATAAGGATAGTAATATTTAACAGGCTCCCCGCGGGCGGAACTTCACCGGGCGGAGGGGCCTGGTAGATTTTAGCAAAGTGCGGCCGGCGCGGCGTCCAAAAACAAACACCGGATAATACCCGCCAGCCGATAGGCCAAATGCCTTTGGCTTTCTGGGACCTTCGTTTCATGTGCGGAAAGTCAGGATTCCGTTATAATTGTGTTAAGCAAAATCTATTGGGTTCAGGAGCATACGATGAGAGTGAAGAAACATTACGTAACAGCGGTAGCGGTAGCGGTAGCCCTCGTGTACAACATGACGAGCCTGTCTTTCAGCTCGCCCGAGGCGATCAGGGCCGAAGGCGGAAAAATGTTCGATGTGAACGCCGTTTCCCCGGAAATGGCGCAGATGAAAGCGGCTATCAAGGAAAACATTGAAGCCGGCAGACCTGGCCACGGCGGTCCTGGCGGCCCTGGCGGCCCTGGCGGTCCCGGTGGTCCCGGTGGTCCCGGCGGCCACGGTGATCAGCACGGAGACCAGCATGGCGATCAGCACGGAGACCATCCCGGTCCGCATCCCGGTCCGCATCCCGGTCCGTACCCGGTCCCGTTCCCCAATCCCCCCATGCCGCATCCCGGCCCCGGCCCGCACCCCGGTCCGTTCCCTGGTCCGCATCCCGGCCCCCAGCCCGGCGGCTGCTAACCCGGCAGGTACGTAGTCCGGCTGAAATACCGCCGGCCGAGGCTGAAGTATAGCCTCGGCCGGCGTATTTATGCGGGTGAAGTCTTAGGTCTTGGCGTTTATTTCTTCAGCTTTTCCAGCCGCGCCAGATTAAGCCGGGCGCTTTCAAAGCCGGGCGCAGTTTTAAGCGCGCGCCGGAACAGGGTTTCAGCCCCGGCGTAGTCGCCCGACCTCGCCAGCAGTATGCCGTAATCGTTAAGAGCTTCCAGCTCGTAAGGGCTGGCGGTCAGCGCCCGCTCGAACAAAGCGGCAGCCCCGGCCCGGCGCCCGGCGCCGGCGGCCGCGCGGGCGGCGGCAAGCAGCGCGGGGACGTATGGCGGGCGCAGTTCCAGCAGCCTGTCCAGCTCCGCGGCCGCTTCCTTGGCCCTGCCGGAGCCGGCCAGGATGGAATACTTATTAAAAAGCGTTTCGGCGTCGCCCGGTTTTCCCGCCAGCGCCGTGTCTATGGCGGCCAGCGCGCCGGGCAGCTCGCCCGTTCTCCAGCGGGCCAGCGCGAGGCCGTTGAGGTAAAGCGCGTTGGCCGGTTCGGCGGCGGCTATTTTCTCCAGCAGCGCGCGGCTTTCGGCGGCCCTGTCCAGCAGGTAGTATTCGCGCGCCAGGTTATAGAGCATGGGCTTCGAAACGGAGCTGCGCGCGGAGTACTCGTAATTTTTTAGGTCGGTATCGCGCTTCAGCGTATTGGCGGCCGAGCAGGCCGCGAAGAATACGGCGGCCGCCAGCGGCGCGAAAGAACGGGCCCCGGGGCGCTTCAGATCCCCGGCCGCCGAGGCGGCCCACAGAAAAAGCCCGGCGTTGGCCAGGTAAACCCAGTGGTCCAGCATCAGGTCGTTGGTGGCCAGCAGCGGCATTTTGGGGGCCAGGTTGAGCAGGTACCAGCACAGCAGAAAAACGCCGGTCCGCCCGCCCCGCCGCCCGATAAGGGCCGCCGCCGCGCCCGCGGCCGCGAGGGCCGCCCAGGAAAGAATTCCGGCGGCCGGCTGCATGCGGTGCGAATGCAGGTCCAGCGGGAAAGCGGCCGTCCTGAGGTAGACCAGTACCGCCTGCGGCACTTTAAGGAAGAGCCCGTGCAGCAGCGGCGCAAGGCCTTTGTCGAAAGCGCCCTGGCCGACGGCCGCGTGGCGCAGGAAAAGATAAAGCGGGATGAAAGCGAAAAAAGGCAGCAGCTTAATATAAGCTTTCTTTTCGCGTTTCAGATACCACAGGCACAGGGCTATCAGCGCCGGGGTAATGACGCCGTTCTCCTTGAAGCCGGCCGCCGCCAGGAAGAACACGAAGGACAGCGCGGTCCCGCCTTTAAGGAAGAGCAGCACGGCGGCCAGCATGCACGCCCCGGAGGCCAGTTCGGCCCTGCCCGCGATTATAAGCAGCTGCTCGACGGCCGCCGGGTGGACGGCCAGCAGCACGGCGCTCCAGAAAGCCGCGGGGCGCGCGAAGCCCAGCGCCAGCGCCAGGTAAAAGAACAGCGCCGCGCCGGCGGCGTGGAACAGCAGGCCGGTGAGATGGTAGCCGGAAGGCCGCAGGCCCCAGACGGCGAAGTCGGCCATGTTGCTGAGGGTCTGCAGCGGGCGGTAATAATTCAGGCCTTGGTCGAAGGGGTCGGACCTGAAAGCGTGCGCGAGGTTCTCCGCCGTTACGGCCAGGCGCGGGTTCTGCTCTATCATCCGGTGGTCGTCCCAGAGAAAGCCCGCCCGCAGCGTAAGCCCGAAAGCCAGGAAAGCCGCCAGCGCTATCAGCGCCGCCGGCAAAAACCGCCCGGCCGGAAACAGGCTCCCGTCGTGTTTTTCCATTCAGACGATTATATTAATTTTGCCGCTCGAGCAGTCTTATTCTTCCTTTTTTCGGGGCGGCCACGGGGCCGGCGGAGAAATCTTGAATCATGGCGTCGCGCACGGGGAGCAGGGTGTCCTTTATCTCCCTGCCGGCGGCGAAGACCGGCCCGCCGCCGCCGAAGGCGAGGTAGTTGTTGGTGGCCACCAGGAATTCCTCGTCCGGCTTTATTTCTAAGCCGCCGCGCTGCAGGCGTATTTCGGCCGGCTTGCCGTCAGGGCCCGGACTGAATTCCACCTCAAGCCCGGATACCTGCATGCCGGTCCTGCCGCCGCGCAGGTAGCCGGCCATAAGCCGTTTAAGCTGGGCGCCGCTGAGACGCATGGTAACGATGGTGTTGTCGAAAGGCATGGCCTGGTAAAGGTCGCGCAGTTTAACGGGGCCTTTCTTTATCTCCGCCCTGAGCGCTTCCGTATTCTGAAGGCCTATCTCCGCGCCCGCGGCCTTGCGCGTTACGTCGCACAGCCAGCTGCCTATGGCCGAATCCAGCCCGTCGGGCGCGAAGCCGAGGTCCCCGGCGGCCTGCCCTACCACGCCGCCCATTTCGCGTTCCACAGCGGCGTTGAAGCCGGCTATGGTCCCGAGCACCGCGGGGTCTTCTCCGGTCAGGTCCGTCCAGAGCGGCACCAGCGCCGTTTTAACGCCGGTCAGCCTGCCGGTGGCGTCGTCGAAAGCCAGCTCGGCCCGGGTAATATAGGAAAGCCCGTAGCCGCTTTCTCCCAGCCAGGTCCCGGAAACGGGATCGTGATAGCCGCTGAGCAGCGCCGCGTGGTTATGCCCGCCGAGAATAAGGTCTATGCCTTTGGCGGCCCTGGCCACCTGCAGCGTGCCGAAAGGCGCGGTGCTGAAGGTCCAGGTGGAAATATCCAGCCGCTTGACCACCAGCTCTTCGTCCATGCCGATATGGGCCAGTACTATTACGGCGTCCGGGTTCTGCCGCCTGATCTCCGGCAGCCATTTCGCCGCTTCCGCCGCCTCGCTCCGGAAAGCCAGGTGCTTTACGTTGGCGGGCAGGGTGGAGGTGGCGGTATGCGCGCCGAGCAGGCCCAGCACTGCTATTTTTTTGCCGGCCTTTTCAATGAACGTGTACGGCTTCAGGTAATCCGCGTGCGCCCCGCTCTCCTTATAATACAGGTTGGCGCCCAGGAAAGGGAAGGCGGCGCTGGAGATCAGCACCTTCAGGTTGGGCTCGGTATAGTCGTAGTCGTGGTTGCCGGGCACGGCCGCCCCGTAGCCCAGCTGGTTCATCAGCGTTATGCTGGCCATGCCTTTCGTTAAGATGCCTTCGGGCGTGCCCTGGAACATGTCGCCGGAATCCAGCAGCAGGTAGGGGGTGGTTTCCGTTTTGAGCAGCGCCGACAGCGCCGCGAAGCCGCCTATGGACCGGGTGGAGTTCTGGGCGTCCCAGCGGGCCGGGCGCGGCGAATACCAGCCGTGCGCGTCGGAGGTGTGGTAGACGGCTATAACGGCCGCCGCGGCGTTCAGCCCTGTGAAAGCGGCGAGCAGGGGCAGCAGCAGAAGCGTTCTTTTAATGTTCATGTTAAAGATATTCCTTAAGAAGAGCGGGCGGCTACGGATATTGTAGGCAAAGCGGGCTGTGCCGCGCAACAACGGGCGGCGCGCGGAGCGCGCTCTGGGCCGAAAGTACCAGGGCCGTCTGGGTCCTTTTACTTTTCACTGCTGGGCCTTAAAGCTCTTATGGCGCAATGTGATATTTTGATTTACTAAAGGTAATGGCCGCGCTGTGAGGCGCGCCAAGAACAGACTGTAAGGAGAACTGAATGAAACGAAGAGTATTAGCGGAAGCGGGGGTTCTCGCGCTAATGATGTTTTTTGTAGGCTGCGACGAACTTAAATTCAACGGCACGCTGAACGTCCGCGAGATGATGACGTTCGCGCAGGAAGGGGAAGACCCTTACACCTGCCAGCAGAAGCCCGACTGGTACAACTGCAAACCGGCCGGCACCGTTACTATCAACCCGGGCCAGTTCGCCACGAAGATCATCGTGGGAATGGCGAACGGCAGCGAGAAGTCGATAAAGATGGAAGTGTCGAACAACGGCAACAATCCCACTACCGTGGAAATGAAATTCGACAAGAACATCGAGACCGGCGATCATTTCCTTATTACCGGCGCCCAGATCAAGCAGAACTTCGACCTGGCCGGCGACATCGCTACCAAAGTGACTAATTCCCCCGAGCAGTCGGGACAGGATTCCTGCACCTACCAGGTTCAGGAAATGGTCTGCCGCGGCGTGCAGAAAGCCGTTGAGCCTTCTAAAGCCGACACCAAAGTGCTGACCGACCTGACGGCGCAGGTGGAAGCGCTGGGCGGGAAACCGTTCCCCGGCCCCGGCGGTCACGGCGGCCCCGGCGGGCATCCCGGCCCGTTCCCCGGTCCGCAGCCCGGCCCGTTCGGCCCTCCTCCCGGCCCGCATCCTGGTCCGTATCCCGGCCCGCACCCCGGCCCCGGTCCCGGCCCCGGCCCGATGCCTCCTCCGCACCCCGTCTGCCATCCGCAGTGGGTCACGCGGTACGGCTATCAGTACGTGAGCTTCTACTACGAGACCACCACCAAGGACATAGCGGCCCGCTTCGTGCAGGCCGATAAAACCCTGGCCGACTACGCCGGAACCACTTCCGACACGAAGAAAGTGTACACGTATCGGGACACCTGCCGCTGACAGCGCAAGTGTTAAGGTAAGTAAAAGAAAGCCGGGTCCTTTAACGGGCCCGGCTTTTTCACGTCCCGGGCGGCCGCCGGCTTGAGGCGGGGGAGAAAAATGGATAATATGTAGTACCTTCCAGCGGAACAGGAGAACGCCATGCCAGAGAAAAAAAGCGATTACCAGTTCAAGCCCTATATTGATACCGCGAAGACCATCCCTGAATTCACCGTGCAGGCCGTGGTGCTCGGCTTCATCCTTTCCATAGTTTTCAACGCCGCCAACGCCTACCTGGGCCTGAAGATAGGCATGACCGTCTCGGCCTCCATCCCGTCGGCCATCATCTCCATGACGGTGCTCAGGATCATCCTGCCGAAGTTCTTCAACCGCACCGGCACCATCCTCGAGAACAACATCGTGCACGCCTTCGCCTCAACGGGCGAATCGCTGGCGGCGGCCGTCATCTTCACCGTGCCGGCCATAATTTTCATGGGCGGCACCATTTCCAATTCCATGGTGTTCATGCTGGGCCTCACCGGCGGCGTGCTGGGCCTGCTGCTGATGATCCCGCTCAGGCATTCGCTGGTGGTCAAAGAGCACAGGAACCTGCCGTTCCCCGAAGGCAGCGCCTGCTCGAAGGTGCTGATAGCGGGCGACAAGGGCGGGGCCTCGGCCAAGCCGGTCTTCATGGGCATACTCACCGGCGGCATCTTCAAATTCGTCATGTCGGGCTTCACGCTGTTCCGCGACACCGTTTCCTGGAGCTTCGTTTCGCTCAATAAGGCGGGCTTCGGCTACGAGATCTCGCCGCTGTTCCTGGGGGTGGGCTACCTCGTCGGGCTGCGCATAGCGGCGGTGATGTTCGCCGGCGGCGCTTTCGGCTACTGGGTGCTGATCCCGGCCATCAACGCCTTCGGCGGGCATAATATTATTTCCCCGGGAACGATACCCATCTACGACATGACCACCGACGACATCCGCGTCAACTACGTGAAATATATCGGCGCGGGCGGCGTGGCCTTCGGCGGCCTGATCAGCATCATAAAATCCCTGCCGGACATCCTTTCCTCCATACGCCACAGCCTGAAGGCGCTCACCGTGAAAGCCGGCGGGAAAGAGGGCGCGCAGACGCAGGCCGAAAAAGACTTCGAGCACAATTATATAGTCTGGGCGGGCGGCGCGCTGGGCGCCATTATCGGCATTTTCGCTTTCGAGATACCGTGGAGCCTGGGCCCCGACTCCTGGGACCCGGTGCTGCGGATGTTCGCCGGCGTGATAACCCGGGTGTTAGTGGCCGGCTCGGCGGGGGCGCTGATCCTGGGCTTCTGTTTCTGGGCCATAGCCGCCGGCGCCGCCAAGGCCTGCCATAAGTTCCTGCGCATCGAGCAGGACACGCCGCTGCCGCTGGTGCTGGCCGGCGTCGTCGCCATGTTCCTGCTGCTCTGGCTGGTGCCGATGTTCGACCTGAGCTTCGTGGAGGCTTTGGTGGTGGTGGTGTTCTGCATGTTCTTCACCGCGGTCAGCGCGCGCATGGTGGGGCTGATAGGCACCACCAACCAGCCGGTGTCCGGCATGACCATAACGGCGCTGCTGGCGCTGACGCTGCTGTTCGTCTTCATCGGGCACAACAAGGACACGGCGAAAGTGGCCGCCATCATGGCGGGCGCCGTGGTGTGCATCGCCATTTCCATTTCCGGCGACCTGTCGCAGGACCTGAAAACGGCGGCGCTGATCGGCGCCACGCCGTGGAAGGTGCAGCTGGCGCAGATCTCGGGCACGCTGGTGTCGGCGGTGCGCTCTGGCTTCATCCTGCTCATCCTTTACTGGGCTTACGGCCTGGGCTCGCCCACGCCGGAGCATCCCAATGCCCTGGAGGCGCCGCAGGCGCAGCTGATGGCGAAGCTGGTGGAAGGCGCCACCGGCGGGAACCTGCCGTGGCTGCTGCTGGGGCTGGGCGGGGGTATAGGGCTTGTCTGCGAGCTGTGCGGCGTGTCCGCGCTGGCTTTCGCCATCGGCCTGTACCTGCCCATAACCAACTGGCCGATGATCCTGCTGGGCGGGTTCATAGCTTACATGGTCTCGAAGCACGCGGGCGGCGCGCCCGAGGAGGAGCACGATCCCGGCTCGCTGTTCTCGTCGGGGCTGATAGCCGGCGACGCGCTGATGGGCATAGGGCTGGCCGTGATAACGGTGCTGAAATGGGACAAGGTCCTGAAGCTGCGCGACCCCTCGGCGGGCCCGTTCAATTTCGAGGCCGCGCTCTCCACCGTGCTTTATCTCGGCGTAGCCCTGGCTTTGTACCTGATAGCGCGCAAGCGGCGGCACAAAGCCCTGGCGTAGCCGGCGGCGGGCCGCTCAGCCGGGGTTTCCCAGCTCGAGGCTTTCCCGGGCGAGGGCGTCCTTTCCTATTAGATAAAAGCTCCAGAAAATAACGGCCGAGCCGGCGAGGAAGATCGCTCTCTCCACGCCGCGGGGGTGCGCTATCAGCCCGATCTCGGTCAGCAGGTAGGTCCAGTCGTGCTCGCCGCCGCCCACCAGCGGCAGCGCCTGGTCGAGCGCGTCCCCGGCGTAAACGCTGATGTTCAGCAGGCTTTCGCCGATCCAGAAAAGGCACAGCTGCCAGCCCAGGTTCGCGCCGCGGCGCATTAAATGCACCAGGCAGACGGCGGGGAAGAACAGCTGCGAAAGGGTGCCCGCCGCCATCACGATGAAGCGCGGAAAGAACCCCAGCAGCACATGGCCCGCTTCGTGGAAGGCCAGGTTGATGAAATCCAGCGGCGAAAAATAATTCTTGTGGGTGAACCATTGAAGGTAGAACAGCGCGAGCCCGGCTATAAGGATAAGCCTGCCCCACAGGCGCGCCGCGTGGCGCTCCGCGGCCGGGGTTCCGTTCCAGGCGGGCGCCGCGGCCCCGGCAATTATTTTTTTTATCTTAACTTCGGCGCGCACTTCTGCCGGGATATGGAGATTCTTATAGCAGGCCCCGCAGAATTCGCTGTCGGCGGCGTTGCCGGCCCCGCAGTTAGGGCACTTTACGTTTTCCGGGAGTTCCGCTTCCATAGATAAATGATTATATTATTTTCGCCGCGGCGCAGAACGCGGGAGCCGGCGCGGCTCCCAAAAAAGGTAAAATAGGTCATGGCGG
>CAIRNJ010000100.1 GCA_903879915.1 uncultured Elusimicrobia bacterium | reverse complement strand
CCCGGTTCCCCGAAGTCGGCCGCCTGCCGCAACTCCCGAACTTTCTCCGACGGAAAATTAAATTTTAATTTTATTTTCTGCCCGCCTAAAAGGAAGTTCAGCGCTGACGCGCTGGTAAACCGAGGAACGGTTTACCGAACCGATTTTAATTCCTTATGGCCGCCGGTGCGGCCGGCCCAGCGCTGCTGCGCCTGGCCGGCCTTACCAGCGGCGGAGAGTGGCAGAATTCGCACTTAAGTCCGGTTCCGCCCTGCTGGGCAAAACCGGCCTTAAGAGCGGGGGAGGAATGTATGGAGAAGCTTAATATGCGGTACTTTCTTTATGCGCGCAAGTCCACCGACGAGGCGGACAAGCAGGTGCTTTCAATTGAAGCGCAGTTGGCGGAGTTGCGCGAGTACGCCAAAAAGGAAGGTCTGCCCATAGTCCGCGAGTTCATTGAGTGCAAGACCGCCAAGGAGCCGGGCCGCGAGGTCTTTAACGAGATGATGGCGCTAATGGAGCAGGGCGTGGCCTATGGCATAGTGGCCTGGCACCCGGACCGGCTGGCGCGCAATTCCATAGACGGCGGGCGCATCATCTATCTGGTGGACACGGGCAAGGTGCTGGAGCTCAAGTTCCCGACGTTCTGGTTCGACCCTACGCCGCAGGGCAAGTTCATGCTGTCTATCGCTTTCGGCCAATCCAAATACTTCATAGACAATCTCTCGGAAAACGTAAAGCGCGGCCTGCGGCAGAAGCTCCGCAACGGCATCTGGCCCAGCCGCGCCCCGATGGGTTATCTCAACGACGAGAAGAACCACACGATCTACGTGGACACGGAACGCGCGCCGCTTATCAAGAAGGCTTTTGAGCTATGCGGCAGTGGCAACTATTCCATACGGGAAATACGTGAGTTCCTCAAAAATGCCGGTCTGGTCGGGCGCAATCAGAAAAAAGCCTTGTCCATCGGCAATTGCCATTACATGCTCCGTAATCCTATCTACTACGGCGTCATTCGCTATTACGGTGAGTTGCATGAGGCCAAACATGAGCCAATAATTCCCAAAGCGCTCTTCGACAAGTGCCAGGAGTTGCTCAAAAACAAGAGCAAGCCCAAGAAGCGCGGGTTCAAGCCCTATGTTTACCGGGGCATATTTCACTGCGAGAATTGCGGTTGCTTCATAACCACCGAGACTCAAAAGAACCACAACTATCTGCGCTGTACCAAACGGAAGCGCCCTTGCCACGAGCGTTTTACACGCGAGGACGAGGCTGACCGGCAGATAAGGGAACTGCTGAAAGGAGTTTCCTTACCCCCGGCCCTGGCCGCCGATGCTCTTTATAAAATCAAAGCGGAAGAATCAAAGGCGGCCCAGGCCGGGGAAGAGGCCGCCCAAAATCTGCGAGATAAGTTGGTTATCCTTACAGACCAATTGGGCCAGTTGCTGGACCTGGTACTGCAGGGCTCTATAACGCAGCCCGAGTACGTTCGTAAAAAGGCCCAATTGGTCAACGACAAAAAGGAAATTGAAAACAAACTCGCAGCTTTTGCGCGGGAGGGGAGGATAATGTTCGAACCGGTGAAAAGGTTCTACGAGCTCTGTGCCGTCGTCGAAGAGTCGGCAGTCGCTGGGAGTTCGTCTGATAATCTGCAAATAATGAGAAAAATCGGTTCGAACTTCCTTTTAGGCGGGCAGAAAATAAAATTAAAATTTAATTTTCCGTCGGAGAAAGTTCGGGAGTTGCGGCAGGCGGCCGACTTCGGGGAACCGGGTTTTAAGACTTCAGAAATTTGGCGCCCTCTACGGGATTCGAACCCGTGATCTCTGCCTTGAAAGGGCAGCGTCCTAACCGCTAGACGAAGAGGGCACAGAACTGTTTGCGTGTAAAAAACCGGCGCGGAAGTCGGTTTTTATTATAGTAGAATTACAGTTTATAATTTGCGGAGCGGCGTGTCAAACCTGAATCTGCGCGGCACGCCAGCGGGAGGCGCTGTGACTATGCCCGAAGAAAAAAAGCCGGATGTTCCCCTTGAACTTGCCACTCCCCCTGCCGCCCCGGACGCCGAACTGAGCGCCGAACTGGAGCGCGAGCGCGCCCGCGGGCGGATGTTCAAGACCATCTCGGCCGCGCTGGGCGTCATCTGCGTTATAGTCGCAGCCGTGGCCTTCACCGGTTACCGCAAGGTAATGCAGGCCAACGCCCTGCTGGAAGGGGTGGCGCAGGGTTTTCAGCCGCTGGGCGGCCAGGGCGCCGACGGGATCCCCGCCCCGCTGCGGGCTATGCCCCTTTCCGGCTCCGGCGAGGCCAATATGCAGGACCCGCTGAACGCTATCCTGGCGGCCGGCTCCTCTTCCGCGCCCGTTTCCGGCCTCGGGCTGCTTTCAATGCCTGACCGCGGCGAAGCCGGCCCCGAAGCCGCCGCCTCCCAGGTCCCGGTCGCGGCTGCCGCCGCGGACGCGAAAAAGCTCGTCGGGGCCATGAGCAAGTACGCCGACCGCCCCATCGTGAAGGATTTCCTGGCCGAACTGGCCAAGGACAAGGATTACATGCGGGCTAAAGCCGCTCAAAAGGACGGCAATCCGCTGGTCATGCTGGCGAATATACAGAGATCCCCCGCGCTGCGCGAACTGGTCGCCAGTTATTCCAAACGCCCTGATTTTATGCCGCTTATGATGGAGGTAATGCAGGACCCCGAAATGCGCCCGTTCATGCGGGGCATGCCCGGCAAAGCCCTGCCGTCCCTGCCGCCCGCCCCAGTGCCGGCTCCGGCCCCGGCCGCCAGGGCGCAGCCGGCCTCCCGGCAGGCCGGCGCCGCCCCTGAGGGGGAGGGGGAAATGACTTTCGACCCCTCCGCCATCAGCGGTTCCGCGGCCCCCGCTTACGGCACCGCGGGCAAAGCCCCTCCCCCGGTTGACAGCGGAAAGCACTAATTAGTTTAATGTTAACTATATGTGGCTTAGAAAACTGGCTCGGTTCCTGAAGAACGCGGTAAAACCCGTCAGCGTCTTCATAATCCCGCATAACGGCATGTCGTCCCTCCGGTTCAACCTGCCGGTACTGTTCCTGCTGGCTTTCTGCGCCTCCTGGACCGGGATAACCATCTGGGCCGGCTTCGTGGCCGGCAAACACTTCGACTATTACGTCACCAAGGCGGACAACAAGATCCTCCGCGCCAAGATGGCCAGCATTTCCGAGCGGGTGGAAGAGGGAATGGCCTACCTTGAAATGACCCGCCGCACCGACAACCAGCTGCGCAAGGTCCTGGGCATGGACCCGGGCCTCATGGAAAAGCAGGAAGGGGTAGGCGGGCCGCAGGATTCCGACCTGGCGGATTTCCGCCGCCAGCTCAACGCCAAGGCGGTGGAGATAAAAGAGACCGCGCTCAACAATTCGCTGCGGAACATGAAGGACGAATCCGCCAAACGGCTTTCCAGCTACACCGAGATAACGCTTTACCTGACCGACCAGCATAACGGCGCGCGCGCCACCCCGTCCATCTGGCCCACCCAGGGCCGGATAACGTCGCCTTACGGCTACCGCATAGCGCCGCTGCGCGCGGCCAGCGAATACCATACCGGCATCGATATCGCCGGCGAATCCGGCACGCCCGTCTACGCCACGGCCGACGGCGTGGTGCGCCACTCCGGCTGGGCGCAGGGCTACGGCATGTGCGCCGTGATCGACCACGGCTTCGGCTACTCCACCCTTTACGGGCACATGAGCGAGATAATCGCCAAGGAAGGCGAACAGGTGAAGCGCGGCCGGCTGATCGGCCGCATGGGCTCCACCGGCACCTCCACCGGCAACCACCTGCACTACGAGGTGTGGACCGGCGGCCTGCCGGTGAACCCGATGAAGTTCCTGCAGGTGGGCGGAAAGAACTCCGGTAATTTCGCCAGCCTGTTCGACGGTATTTTCGGCGGGCTGTAAGCGGCCGGCCAGACCCAGCAAGGCGGTACCATATGACGCTTTTTAAAAACGCCAGCGTATCTTTCGAAGCCAAGAACGGGGACACCGTTATCGGTAACGAGGCTTATTTCCAGGGGACCATCACCGCCAAGGGGTCGCTGCGCATCGACGGGCGCATCGACGGGTCCATCGTGGACGCGAAGACCGTGACCATCGGCAAGACCGGCAAGGTGAAAGGCGATATTTCCTGCGAGATCTGCTACACCCGCGGCGAGATCCGGGGGAATATCGTGGCGCTGGCGCACGTGGAGGCCCTGGCCGGCTCCAGGCTCGACGGCGATATCCGCGCCCCGCGGATAATGCTGGAGGAGGGAGCCGTTTTCAACGGCAACTGCTCCATGGACCCCGCGCGTAAGACCGCCCGCAAGGAAGAGAACGTGCCCGCTAAACTCTAAAACTCAGCATCGAGGCCATATACCATGATCGCATTCCTCTCCAAATACAGACGCCCCGTTTTCATCGGCACCGTGGCGGTGTTCCTGGTCGGCGTTTTCGTGGGCCTGGGCGCCTACGTGTTCACCTCTTCCTCCGACGACGCCGTAGCAGAGGTCGGCGGCTCCAAGATCCCCTACAAGCGCTTTATCACCCAGGTCAACCGCGTGATGAGCAACATGAAGGATTCCGGCACCGAGGTCAACGACGCCCTTTCCAAGACCGTAAAGCAGGAGATCTTCCGCGAGATGGTCATCGAAGAACTGCTGTCCCAGCAGGGCGGAAAAATCGGGATGATCGTGCCCGATTTCGAAGTGGCCGTGGAAGTCCAGAACACCCCGCAGTTCCGCGAGGGCAACGCCTTCAGCCCGCGGGCCTACTATATGGCCGTTCTGGGCCAGTTCGACATGTCGCCCTCCGAATACGAGGCCTGGCGCAAGAAGTCGCGGCTGGCGGCCAAGTTCAAGCAGTTCATCTATACCAGCGTGAAAGTGACGCCCGAAGAGGCCAAAGCGTACTGCCTCGCCAAGAACAAGAATCTCAAGGATTTCGACAAGAACCAGGCCAAGTATACCGACGAGCTGGCCCGGGACAAATTCGCCAACCTCGCGAATTACCTGCTCCGCCAGCTGACCTCCCGCCAGGAGGTCAAGAGCTACCTGGACCGGATCGAAAAGCGCGGCTGAAAAGGTCCGCTGTAACGCGGCCGCCGGCGTCCCGGCGGCCTTAACCCCTCATCCTGTACGGCCCGGGCGGCTACCGTGATAGAAATACACAATCTTACCAAGGTCTTCGGCTCCTTCAAGGCGGTCGACGGCCTCAACCTGCGCGTGGAGCCGGGCGAGATCTTCGGCTTCCTGGGCCCCAACGGCGCCGGCAAGACCACCACCGTAAAGATCCTCTCCGGCATAATGCGCCCCACCGCCGGCCGCGTCAGCGTGGCCGGCTACGACCTGGCCACGGACCCCCTGGCGGCCAAGCGCGCCATGGCCTATATCCCCGACGAGCCGTTCGTCTATCCCAAGCTTACCGGCTGGGAGTTCATGCGGTTCATAGGCGACCTGTATTCCGTGCCGCTGTCGGACCAGAAAAAGCGCATTCCGGAACTGCTCGAGCTGTTCGAACTGGCCGCTTATTCCGGGGAACTGCTGGAGAGCTACTCGCACGGCATGAAGCAGAAGCTGCTGATCGCCGGCGTGATGCTGCGCCGGCCGAAGGCCGTGCTGTTCGACGAGCCCACCGTGGGCCTGGACCCCAAGAGCATCCGCCGTTTCAAAAGCCTGCTGGCCGATATCGCCCGCGAGGGCGCCGCCGTCTTCATGTGCACGCACATCCTGGACATGGCCGAGAAGCTCTGCCATACCGTCGGGATAATCTACCGCGGCCGCCTGATAGCCAGGGGGACCGTGGCGGAGGTCAAGAAAATGGCCTCCGGCGCCTTCGGGCCCCGCTCGCTCGAAGAAGTTTTCCTGGAGCTGACGGAATAAGCAGCGCGGGCCAGGCGCCCGGCGGCCCTACCATGTTCAACATCCTCCTCACAAGAAAAGCCCTGACCTTCGTTAACACCCTGCGCGGGCTGCGGGGCTGGAAGCTGGCCAAGAACCTGATGTTCGCCGGCGTGGGCCTGCTCATGCTCAGCGCGCTGTACGCGGGCTTCTGGCGCCTGCTTGCCTACCTGGAGGGCGTGCAGCTCATCGGCCCCATGCTTTCCTGGAAGCTCACCTCCATGGTGCTGCTGATGACGTTCTCCATGGTCATCGTTTCCTCCATCATCATCTCCATGTCGACGCTGTACTATTCCTTCGACCTGAAGTTCCTGTTCTCGGCCCCGCTGGACCTGCGCGCCATCTTCATGGACAAGGCGCTGGAGACGGTGTTCTACTCGTCGTGGACGCTAGTGCTGGCCATCCTGCCGTTCGTCATAGCGCTGGGCCGCGTAAAGGCGCTGGGCGCCGGCTTCTACCTGGCCTACGGTTTCCTGATGGTCCCGCTGGTGCTGCTGGCCGGCGCCGTGGGCATCTTCTTCAGCATGCTGGTGATGTACGCCTTCCCGTCGTCGAAGACGCGCGACGTTACCTGGCTGCTGGGCAGCCTGTCGGTGGCCTTCGTCTACGTCGTCTTCCGCTTTTCCAAGCCCGAACAGCTGCTGCGCCCTGATTCGCTCGAGATAGTGGCGCAGTACATCCAGTACCTGCAGTCCCCGACGGCCCCCTACATGCCGTCCTGGTGGGTGACCAAGGCCATGGTGGCCTATTCCGCCGGGCACTGGGGGGCCTTCGCCGCCAGCGCCGGCGTGCTGTGCCTGGCCGCCGGCGCGCTTTACGCGCTGATCTATTTCGTATCCGGCCGCGTCTACATGCGCGGCTTCAGCGGCGCCCAGAGCTCGCCCCGGTTCAAAGGCGGCCGCGGTACGCTGCCCGAGCAGCGCCTGGCCGCCGCCTTTCCGGCGCTGCGCGCTTATTTCACGCTTTACTGGAAGGACCGCCTGATGCTGGCGCGCGACGCCCGCTATTGGTCGCAGATAATCCTCATAGCGGCGCTGATAGCCGTCTACCTGTTCAGCATACGCCAGCTGCCGCTGGATACGCCGGCCCTCAAAAGCCTGATCTCGTTCCTTAACGTCGGGGTGGCCGGCTTCGTGATGGCCGCCATCGGCCTGCGCTTCACCTTCCCGGCCGTCAGCCTGGAAGGCAGCAGCTACTGGCTGCTCAAGGCGGCTCCCATCACCACCGCCGCCGTGCTGCGCGAAAAGCTCAGCGTTTCGCTGCTGCCGTCGGTGCTGATAGGCACGGTGCTGATCTCCGTCTCCAACTACCTGCTCAACGCCGACCTCTTCGTGTCGGTGCTTTCCACTTTCACCATCGTCGTGGCGGCGGTGGTAATAACGGTGATGGGCATCGGCTTCGGCGCCGCCTTCCCGGATTTCAACGTAGAGAACATCCACCAGCTGGAGTCCTCCTACGGCGGGTTCCTTTACATGGCCACCTCCATGGGCTACCTGGCGCTGCTGGTGGGCACGGAGGCCTGGCCGGTGCAGATGCATTTCGCGGAGCGCTTCGGCCGCTACCACCCGTGGGACCCGCGCGCGGTGGCTTTCTGCGCGGCGATGTTCCTGGCGCTCAACGCCGCGGCGCTTTACGTGCCGTGGAAAATAGGCCTGCGCAACCTTGAGAAACACGAGATCTGATACGTTCCGCTACGCCCCGGATTATGAAAACTAAACCACTGCTCCGCTGTTCCTGCTCTTTGCTGTTCGCTCTTTATTGCCTGCCCTCCGCCTTCGCCGCCAACCCTTACGCCGGCAGGTTCTACGCCGACGGCGACCCTAAAAAAGCGGAGTTCGCGCTGACCTTCGACGACGGGCCGGGCTATATTACCGAAGACCTGCTGAAGCTGCTGGAGCGGCACGGCGCGAAGGCCTCGTTCTTTATGACGGGCGGCGCCGTGCGCGCCTACCCGGACCGGGCCAGGAAGGTGGCCGAGGGCGGGCACCTGGTCTGCAACCACACGGACACCCACCTGTTCTGGCCGAAAACAGGGAAGTCTCCCGACCACGAGGCGATACTGCAGAGGGAACTGGAAAAGGCCGGCGCGTCCATAGAGAAAGCTGCCGGCATACGCCCGACGGTGCTGCGGATGCCCAACGGCTACGATAAGCCGTGGGTGAAACAGGCCGCCGCGCGGCTGGGCTACACCCTGGTGAACTGGACCTACGGCAGCGACTGGACCAATATCCCGGAAGAGAAGATGACGGCGGAGTATCTCAGAGCCGTGAAGCCCGGCGCCATCCTGCTGCTGCACGACGGCGGGGGAAAAGTGAAGGAGAAGAACCTCCGCATCGTGGAGAAGGTGCTGGCCGAGGCCGCAAAAAAGGGTCTGAAGCCGGTGCGGCTCGACGACCTTCTGGGCATCCGCGTCCCGAAGGACGGAACCGCGCGGTAAATTTTGTAGAATAAGTCTTCGTTGTTCCGGCTCGACAGGGGCAAGTGGCGGAATTGGTAGACGCGCAGGTCTCAAAAACCTGTTACCTCACGGTAGTGCGGGTTCGATTCCCGCCTTGCCCATCCGGCCTCCGGCAGTACGCGGAGGCTTTTTTCTTTCCGGTTATTTGTTCAGGATGCGTCTTTCCAGGGTCTTTATCCTGGCGAGCAGCACTTCGTTGGAAAAAGGTTTCGGCAGGTAGTCGTCGGCCCCGCAGTCGTAGCCGTCCACCTGGTCTTCCGTCAGGGAGCGCACGGTGAGCATCAGGACGGGCATCGTTTTGAACCGCTCGTCGGCGCGTATGCGGGCGAGCAGCTCCATGCCGTCCATCACGGGCATGTTTATGTCCAGGATGGCCATGTCCGCGCCGCCGGCCTGCAGGGCTTCCCACGCCAGCAGCCCGTCCTCGTGGACCGAGGGTTCGTAGCCGGCCTTGGCCAGAAGTTCCTCCACCAGGACCCTGAACCCGGTATTGTCGTCCGCCACGAGTATTTTTATTTTTCCGGTCTCGTTCATGTTCTTAGGTGTAGGGGATGCTTATGCGGGTAGGTTCCGGCTTGGGCTTCCAGCGGAACTCCGTTTCCTGCAGTTCGACGGCGATCTGCAGGATCTCCTTGAGGATGCAGGTCACCGGGATAGCGAAAACTATGCCCCAGATGCCGCCTATCTCGCCGCCGGCCATCAGCGCCAGCAGGATGATGGCGGGGTTGAGCGCCACGGCTTTTTTCATGATGTACGGCTGCAGGAACCAGTCGTCGAAGAAGCGGATGCCGGTGAAGAAGGCCAGGATCTTGACGATAGGGAGTATCGTCCCGAACTGCAGATAGGCCACGATGGAGGACAGCACCGCCCCGACGATGGCGCCCAGGTAGGGGATAAGGCTCGAGAAGCCGATCAGCGTGGCTATGACCGCGGCGTAATCCAGGCCCATGGCCAGCAGGCCGGCCAGGGCTATCAGGAAAATAAAAAAAGCTTCCGTCAGTATGCCGCGCAGGTAATTGCCCAGCGACGCGTCGATGCGCGACGCGATGTGCAGCACTATCTCCGCGTTGCGCGCCGGCAGGTGGTCCAGGACGTAGTCTATTATGCCCGAGCCGCCCACCAGCATGAAGAAAGTGATGAACGGCACTATGAACAGCAGCGTCAGGGCCGGCAGCAGCGCCAGTATGACCTGCGGCACGGCCTCGAGCAGGCGGGCGAATTTCTGGTCGAGCTTCACGGCCGCCAGCAGCGGGTAGTTCTTCACCATCTTCGTGTTAAGGTTGAGGATGAACTGCTGTATGCGGTCGGCGTAAACGGGCCAGGTCTCCTGCAGCGACTGCAGCTCTACGGAAAGGGACTGCACCAGCAGGTAGATGCCGACGAAAAGCAGCGTGCCGGCCCCCAGGTAGAGGCCTATCACCGCGTAGCTGCGCTTGATGCCGCGCACTTCGAAATATTTCACCACCGGGTTGAGGATGTAGGCCAGCGCGGCGCTGAGGATAAAGGGGAAAATGGCCCCTTTGGCCAGCACGATGAAATAGATCAGGGCCACCGCGATGAACGCCGGCAGCACGAACTGCAGGTAGTTGGTCTTCTGGTCGGCCGCTTTTTCTGTCATTATAGTGCCCGCCGCCGCTTACTCCGGCTTCTCAAGAATGGCCCGCAGGCGGGCGGACAGGATCTTCGCCAGCTGCTCCGCTATGACCACGCCTATCTTGGGGCGCGCGAACAGCAGCGACTCCAGCTTGATCTTGAAAAGCATGAAAACCCTGGTCTCTTCCAGCGCGTACGCGGTGGCCGTGCGGGGCATTTCCTCCAGCAGCGCCATCTCGCCGAAGAATTCCCCGGGGTTGACCTCGGCTATCACTTCGCTCTTGTGCGTGGCGGGGGACATCCGGGAAAGCGCTATCTTCCCGGAGAAGACGATGAACAGCGCCCGCCCGATATCGCCCTGCGCGAAGATGGTCTCGCCCTTCAGGTAGGTGCGCTCCTGCAGGCATTCCAGCACGTGTATCAGCTGGCGCCGGCGTATGCCCTCGAACAGGCGTATGCTCTTGAGGAACCCCAGTTTGGCCAGGATCTCCGGGTCGTAGATGCGGTTGAACAGGTTCAGGAAGCGCATTTATTTCCTCGAGAAAAGGCCGTAGACCGACTGCGCTATCTTGAACCAGCCGGAGGTGAGCGCGCTGGAGACGGATTTGACGGTCTCGATGGCCGGGTCCAGCGCCGTAAGCTTGCCGTCGGCGTTGAGGGCCAGGAATTCCACGGCGCGCGCCGTGTGGCGGACCTGCTGCAGCGTCAGGATGGCCTGTATGGCCAGGGCCACGAAGGCCAGGGTGGCCGCTACCGCGCAAACAATGTAGATAGTTTCCATGAATCGCCTCCCCGAAACTTTTACCGCTGTGTCCAGTATATAAAATTATCGCCCCCGCGGCCGCCCCGCGCCGCGGAAAGTTCCCCGCGCGGGTCAGGTCCCCAGGATGCGCCGCTCCAGCACTTTTATCCGCGCCACCAGCACTTCGTTGGCGAAGGGCTTGGTGAGATAATCGTCGGCGCCGTGCTCGTAGCTGTCCACCTGGTCGTCCACCATCGAGCGGATGGTGAGCATTATCACCGGCATCCCCCTGAAGCGCCCGTCCGCGCGTATGTGCCCCAGCAGTTCCACGCCGTCCATCTCGGGCATGTTCACGTCGAGCACCGCCAGGTCGGCACCTTCGGACTGCAGGGAGTCCCAGGCCAGGGCCCCGTTCTCGTGCGCGGAGACCTCGTAACCGGCGTCGATCAGGACCTCCGAAACCAGCGTCCTGAACAGAAGATCGTCGTCCGCGATAAGTATTTTCATAAAGCCGCCTCTTTTGATCCGAAAGTTAGTCCCCTACCCCGCCTTGTACGTGTAGCCCGCCCCGTACACCGTTCTTATGTTCCTGCCGTAAACCCCGAGCTTGTGCCGTAAAGTCTCGACGTGTTTGTCCACGGTCTCGCTGTTGACGTGGCCGGATTTTTCCTGCCAGATCTCTTCCATCAGCGATTCCCTGGAAACCACCGCCTCCTCGCTGCCGAGGAGCATGTAGAAGATCTCGAACTCCTTGGGCGTCAGGTTCTCCAGCGTTTTTTCGCCGGCGGTCTTGAGGCCCAGCGTCACCGTCCTCTTCGTCCGGTCTATCTCGATGCCGCCGTTGCGCGAAACTACCACCGTCTTCGCGAGGTTAAGGCTGGGCAGCAGGCGCCGGATGTGGGCCTTCATCTTCGAGAGCAGTATCTTCTCGTCGATATCGCTGGTGATGAAATCGTCCGCGCCGTTCTCCAGGAAATCGGAGATCATGACGTTCGTGGTCTTGTCCGGTTTGCTGAAAACGATGAACGAGATGTTCTTCCTGCCGCTGAGCGTGGCTTTCAGCTCTTTCGTGGTCCCCAGCGCTTCGGGCGCTATTTCGGCGAAAACTATGCCCCAGGCGCCCTGCGAGTTCAGCTCGATAGCGGCGAGGTTCGGGAGCAGATTGACCTCAAAATGCTCCCGGGAGAACAGCCTGTACCATTTTTCGGCTACCGCCTTGTCACGGGCGAGTATCCACACGACGAATTTGATCATAGGCGCGCGCAGGTATAAATTATATAATAAAGAGCCTCATTCCGCCAATTTCGCAATTTCTTCGGGATTTTGCCGATGGCGGGTTATATACTATTCTCACGGAGACGCGTGGAAATATGAAACACGGATATAGCCGAATTTATTGCGCATGCCTGCTGGCGGCCGCTTTTGCGGCGGCGGCGTCGCGCCCGGCGTGCGCGCAGCAGCGGGCCGGCGGCGACTACGCTCTTGAAGCCTCCGTTATCGACAACGGCGGCGGCGGCTGGCTTAACGGCGGAGAGTACGCTTCGCGCGGCGCCATCGGGCAGCCTATGGCGCCGGCTACCCAGGGCAAGGGGGGAAAATACACTTCCAGGACGGGTTTCTACAACCCGCCGCATCTTACCTACCAGAAAGGTCTGTCCTCGAGTCTCACGCTGGACAACGGCGCGGCTTCGCTTTCTATGCCGGCCAACGCCGTCACGGACAGGGAAACGTTCGAAATAGGCATAAACAGGAAAGACCTGCACCAGGACTTCATAGTGGACCCCGCCAAAGTGGAGGAGGCCACCAGGAAAATGGTGGCCAGCGAGGGCGCCTGGGCCCAGTTCTTCGAGAACGACCTCACCGAGGCCTATATTTTCGACGAGCAGTCGCTCACCACGGACCCGCTTACCGCCAGCGGCGTGCTCAGCCTGAGGTACCGCGACGCGAATAACGATGGGTTTTTGGACAACACGAGCCCGCCGGTAAAAGTGGATACGCTCAACGCTTGGGCGTTGGATGAGAAAGTAAAGTTGTGGGTCAAGCTTCCTGCCATGGGATTGGACAAGGAGAATAAGACCATTACCGTAAATTTTCGCGGCCCGGGCGTTTACACCATGCTTGGTGCCGCGGACGATAACGTTAAGGACGTTAAGCCGTATCCCGTGCCGTTCAGGCCTTTCGGCCCGGATGCCGGGCTGGGTAACGGCAAGACCGGAACGGAAGCTTCCGGGATACTTTTCGGCAACCTCCCTGATAAGGGCGAGATAAGCATCTACACTTTGGATGGGCAGCTTGTAAAGAAGATCGACATAGCCTCTAGCTTGGAGGCCGCGACGGTTGGGTGGCAGGTCCGATGGCTCGTGAAGAACGATTCCGGGGCCAGGGTGGCCAGCGGCGTCTATATCTGGCGCGCTGTTTCGGGTTCTCACTCTAAAACCGGGAAATTAATGATAATTTGGTAATTAATATAAAGTTAATAACAGTAACTGGCAGGTCAGCGGGAAATGTGGTATACAATAGGGTCGAACTTATGCTCGCCAACATGAAGAGGATCATTGAAGGGCAAACAGCTGGACGAAAGGCTTTCCGGCCGTTCCGGCTTTTCCTTTTTGCCGCGGCATTTTCCGCCGCCTATTCCCTGCTTTCGGCTTTGCCCGTTCTCGCCGCCGCTGACCCGCCTCTGAAGTTCAACTACCAGGGCAACCTGCGCCAGGCCGGCTTCCTCGTCAACGGCACCAGGAGCATGGTCTTCAATATCTACTCCTCGTCCAACTCATTGACCCCGCTCTGGACCAGCCCGGCCTACAACGTGTCCGTTTCTACCGGCGTTTTCCGCGTAGAGCTCGTGCCCGACACCAAAGTCTGGAATTATTCCACCCTTTGGCTGGAACTTGTGGTGGAGGGCACTGCTCTGTCCCCCATGGAAGAAATAACGGCCTCCCCTTTCGCCGGCAACGCTATGAAGCTTTCCGGCAAGAGGTACACTACTTCCCCTACGGCTCCCGACGACCCCAACCAGGGCGACCTCTGGTTCAACAGCGGCGACCTGAAGATACTTAAATTCTGGGACGGGACGGACTGGACTACCGGCGCGGGCGTAGGCATGCCCGGCATCCACGCGCCCACGCACGCAGGCGGGGGCAGCGACCCCGTAGTCAGCCTCGGGTCGCATACGGTGACCGGGGATATAATCTTTTCTCCCCTGGCTTCGCTGACCGCGGCCTCCGGGCCCGGCGGGGTGGTCAATGTGGCTTCGAACCTTAACGTGCAGGGAGCCCTGAACCCGGGGTCCAACCTTACCGTCGGCGGAGCCGGCTATCTGGCGACCGTGGTTTCCACGGCGGTCTTTAACGGGTACGCGGTCTTCAAGAGCACCGTGCAGATAGCGGAAGGCAACCTGAAGATAGGCGCCGGCCCGGCCGGCAAGGTGCTTAAAAGCCTAGGCGACGGTTTCGTGTACTGGGGCACCCCCAGCCAGATCCCTTTCAACGGCACGCCTTTCCGGCTGCAGATGGCGGACGCCGACGGCAACGAGATAGTGGACTCGCTGTTCCTGCAGAACGGCGCGGATACCGGCCTGCCCAACGGGATCACGCTGATAAAAGGCAGCTCTCTGACCGTGACCGGCAATTTCGGGGCCGCGGGCTCCGGCTCTTTCGGGGGAGCTCTCGACGTGACCGACATCGTCACCGCCCGCAACGGGCTTACGGTGCTGGGCGCCGACGCGTACGTTTCCGACAATTTAAAAGTGCACGGCGACCTCGAGGTGGACGGGAATTCCCGGCTGGGAAAGGACACTGACGCTTTGCACAGCATAAACAGGGCCAACGAGCCCGGGGTGGCGTTATCGGTAGACAGCGACGGTTCGAGCGGCTCATATGCCGCGAAGTTCTATTCAGGCGGCACGCTCGCCGCCTGGATACGGAAGAAGTAGAGTCCGCGGAGCGGCGGCTGGCGTTGTGCCGGGATGGTATTGGTACGGTAAAGGTATGAACAGAGTGTCTTTTATAAGAACCTGTCTTACAAGCTGTCTTGGGAACGTTCCCGGGGCGGCCCTTTTCCTTTGCCGCGGTTCCCGGGCATTGGCCGCCCTGCTTTTCGGCCTTTTCCTGCTGGCCGGCGCGGCGCGCGCCGCCGATAAGGGCCTTGAATTCGGCGTGGAGGACGACCTGACCGTTCTCGGAACGGAGGGGACGGTGCAGGACCCCGACATGGAAGTTAAGGGCTTTACGGTCTTCGGCGCTACAGAGGCGTTCCCCGGAGTGGTGCCCGGCCCGGGCAACGTCGTGATAAACGGCCGCCTGTACGTTTCTTCCGGCACCTACTTCGTAGGCGACTCCACCTTCACCAGCGCCGCCAACATCTTCATTGGCGACGGCCTCCCCGGCCAGCTGCTCAGGAAAACCTCCGGCGGCAATCTGTACTGGGACAATATCTCCTCGCTGGGCGATAACCTGGGCAACCATATCGCCACTACCACGCTGAACATGGCCGGGT
>CAIRNJ010000099.1 GCA_903879915.1 uncultured Elusimicrobia bacterium | reverse complement strand
TGGTGTGGTCATCGGGGTGATGGGGTCAGGTCTTGCATTTCAACAAAATGTTGAAATGCAAGACCTGACCCCATTAACAAAAAGCGGGCAGCGGCCTTGTACCGCTGCCCGCCGCGGGTGAGACTTATTTCTTCAGCACTTTCTTGATGCGCTTGAAGGCCCAGTCCAGCTCTTTTTTGGTGATAACGAGCGGCGGGGCGAAGCGGATCACGTGGTCGTGCGTTTCCTTGGCCAGCACGCCCAGCTTCATCAGCTGTTCGCAGAAAGGCCGCGCGGCCGTGTTCAGCTCCACGCCTATCAGCAGGCCTTTGCCGCGCACTTCCGTGATGTACGGGCTTTTGATGGTGCGCAGCAGGTCCATGAAATAGTTGCCCATTTCGTAGGACCGCTCGACAAGCTTTTCATCCGTCAGCACTTTCAGCGCGGCGCGGGCCACGGCGCAGGCCAGCGGGTTGCCGCCGAACGTGCTGCCGTGGTCGCCGGGGTTGAACACGCCCAGGATATCCTTGGACGCCACCACGGCGGAAACCGGCATGACGCCGCCGCCCAGCGCCTTGCCCATGATCAGCATGTCGGGCTTCACGTCCTCGTATTCGCAGCAGAACTTCTTACCCGTGCGGCCGAAGCCGGTCTGGATCTCGTCGGCCACGAACAGCACTTTATTGGCCTTGCAGTAATTGTAGACGTTCTTCAGGTAGCCCGCCGGCGGCACTATGATGCCCGCCTCGCCCTGGATGGGCTCCACCATGAAGGCCACGGTGTTCGGGTTGACGGCGGCCTTGAACTCCTCGAAGTTGCCGTAGGCGACCACCTTGAAGCCCGGCGTGAACGGGCCGAACCCGTCGCGGTACTGCGGCTCGGTGGAGGCCGAGCAGATGGTGACGGTGCGGCCGTGGAAGTTGTTGGTGACCACTATTATCTCGGCCTTGCCTTCGGCCACGCCTTTCACCTTGTAGCCCCACTTGCGCACGGCTTTTATGGCCGTCTCCACGGCCTCGGCGCCGGTGTTCATGGGCAGCACCATGTCGTAGCCGGTGAACTCGCACAGTTCCTTGAAGAACGGCCCGATCTGGTCGTTGTTGAAAGCGCGCGACGTGAGCGTGACTTTCTTGGCCTGGGCGGCCAGGGCTTTGAGCACTACGGGGTGCCGGTGGCCGTGGTTGAGCGCCGAGTAGGCGCTGAGCATGTCCATATATTTGTTGCCGTCGGGGTCCTTAACCCACACGCCCTTGGCGGTGGAGATCACTATCGGCAGGGGGTGATAGTTGTTCGCGCCGTAATGCTCGGCCTGGTCTATGAATTTCTGCGTCTCGGTATTCTGTGCCTGATTTGGTTCCATGATAACTCCTTGTACCCGGCCGGCCAGCCTGGACGGCTGAACGGCCGGACCGCACTGACTTCCGGAAGGCCTTGCGGCGGGCGGGCGGGCCGCCCAGCCGGACCGACCGGAGGTTAAAACCGCGCGCCCAGGCCGAAGTTGTAGCCGTCCACGCCGTGCAGGGAGTTGTAAGCCCCGTAGACGTAGACCAGCGGCAGCGGCGAGAACTTCACGCCCAGCGTGTAGCGGGGCTTGGAGATGGTGGCGTCCACGCCGTTTAGCGAGGTGAACCCGGCGCCCATGCCCTTTATTTCCAGGGTGGTCCGGTCGAGGCCCACGCCGATGAAGGGCTTTATTATCGGGATGTCGAAAGAAGCCGCCGCGTCCACGGACATGTGCGTGCCTTTGAAGTAGTCATAGGTTATCACGTCGTAGAAGGCCGACACGGAGAGGTCGGGGATGAACTTGGTGAGCGTGCCGCTCTTGAACAGCGGATAGCGCAGCCCGCCGCCGACTATGGACAGCCCGGACAGCGAAGTGCCGCGCAGCGTCAGGTCGGTGCCTATCAGCGGCAGCCCTACCGAGGCCTGTACCAGCGGGATGCCGAAGGCGTTGACTTTCGCGCCCTTGAGCAGGCCGTTGTCGGGATTCGGCTTGGACTGGATGGTGGCGGCCAAGCCTACGTCGAAACCCGGGAAACCCAGCGTGCGGCCGGTGCTGAAGTCCGCCCCGCCGATAAGCCCGCCGAAGTCTTCGGCGAAAGGCTTGAGCAGGTCCCGGCCCTGGAGCTGGATCTGAGTTTTAAAGCCCGAAAAGGGATCGGCCATGGCCGGACCCGAAAGAATGCCGGCGGCCAGCGCCGCGAAAACAGTTATTTTCAGCAACTTGTTCATGTTATCTCCTTTTTGTGTCCCGTCAAACCGCACCAGTTCTATTATTACATTTTCAACGCGAAATTAAAAGGCGTCGTCGAGCCGGGGGACCGGTCCGGCAAAACTTCACGGAGGCGGCCGCTTGCATAGC
>CAIRNJ010000098.1 GCA_903879915.1 uncultured Elusimicrobia bacterium | reverse complement strand
TTCATCACGCGCGGCGGCGCCCACGGCGCTTCGGCCGCCCCGGCCTCCGCCGCGGCGGGGCCCAAACTACCCGGCTACTTCGCCGCCCCCGGCGACGCCGAAAAACCCGGCGCGCCCGCCGCCCCCCCCGCCCCGCATACGGAAGTTCCGGCCGCGCCGCCGCCGGCCCCCGCCGCCGCCGTGCCGCCCCCGCCTGCCGTCCCCAAACCGGAGAAGCCGCCGGTCCCGGCGAAGAGCTGACAATCCTGACCGGAGGCAAAACTTATGGATATAATGACCTTACTCGGCGGCGCTATCGGGATGGGGGTTATCTTTTTCGTGCTCTCCACCGGCGGCATGCTGAAGTTCCTGCTCAACTGGGAAGCCATCATCCTCATCTTCGGCGGCACCCTCGGCTCGGTGATGATCTCCTACCCCTGGGCCTCGCTGAAGTGGACGGCGTCCTCCTTCAAGCTCGTGCTCTTCCCCCCCCGGCGGCCGCCCATCGCCGACCTCATCCGCTCCATCGTCTACTTCGCCGAGGTCAGCAAGAAGAACGGCATGGAGGCGCTGGCCGGCGAGCTGGCCAAATCCCCGCACCCGTTCCTCACCGACTCCTGCCAGATGATGCTCGACGGCGTGGACCTTAACATCCTGCGCGAACGCATGGACCACGACATCAACACCACCCGCCTGCGCCACCAGCAGCAGACCAACGTCTTCACCTCCGCCGGCACTTTCGCCCCCATCTTCGGCCTGCTGGGCACGCTGATAGGCGTCGTGCAGGTTCTGCGCAACATCCAGAACCCGCAGATGATGGGCTCGTCGATGGCCATCGCCATGACCGCCTCGTTCTACGGCATCTTCTCGGCCAACTTCATCTTCCTGCCCATCGCCAGCAAGCTCAATTACTATTCCGACGAGGACATCCTCAGCCGGGAAGTTATCTCCAAAGGCGTGCTGTCCATCTACGAAGGTGACGTGCCCTGGCTGGTCTCCAAGAAGCTCGAGGGCTACCTGTCGCTGGCGCTCAGGCGCAAGGCCAAAGCCGCGAAATGAGCCTTTTAAGCCGGTACTCGTCCAGGTCCGAAGACAACCCGCTCTGGCTGGTTGTGCTGGCCGACATCATGACCAACCTGATGCTGTTCTTCCTGATCCTCTACGTCTTCAGCCTGCAGGGCGAGACCAACGTGAAAGCCGCGTTCTCCGACGGCTTCGACAAGGAGCACTCCCAGAAGCTCAAAGAGCAGAAAGCGCTGGACGTGGTGCAGAAGTTCGAGGAAGCCGACGTGGCGAAAAAACTGGAAGAGGAAATGGCCAAGGCCGGCATGAAGGACATGGCCGAAGTGCAGATGACGGAAAAGCAGATAAAGATAAATATCGCCGCGCCGGTGCTGTTCGCGTCGGGCCGTGCCGCGCTGGGCGCTTCCTCGGCCGAAGTGCTGGGCGCCGTGGCCCGCGTGATAGGCCGCCTCCCCAACGACATCATCGTGGAAGGCCACACCGACAGCGTGCCCATCCGCTCCGGCGACTACGGCACCAACTGGGAGCTGTCCGCCGCCCGCGCCAACGCCGTGGTGGAACTGCTGGCAAGTAAATACGCCATCCCGCAGGAGCGCATGGTGGCCGCCGCCTACGGCGAGTACCGCCCGGTGGCCAGCAACGCCACCGCCGAAGGCCGCGCCCATAACCGCAGGATAGAGATCATAGTCTCGCGCAAATGAGCCAGAACAAGAACACCTCCCAGCTCTGGATGGTCCCCTATGCTGACCTGATGACCTGCATGGTCATACTGTTCCTGGCGCTGTACGGCTTCTCTTTCAACATGAAGAAATCGGACTACGAGACCGCCATGGCCCTGCTGCAGCAGGATATGGGCGTGAAGTCGGCCGACGACAAAGTGAAGGAAATGGCCGCCACCCGGCAGGTGGAGGAGGACCTGAAAAAGCAGATCTCGGAAGGCTCGCTGGGCGTGGAGGTCACAACTTCGCGCATAAAGATCACCTTCACGGCCCCCATCCTGTTCGACTCCGGCTCGGCCACGCTCAAAAAGACCGCCGTGGAAGTGCTGGCCCCCGTGGCGCGCAGCCTGCATAAAATGGAGAACCAGATAGTGGTGGAGGGCCACACCGACGCCGCCCGCATGCTGGGCCACAAGTTCGCCTCCAACCGCGAGCTGTCGCTGATGCGCGCGTTCTCGGTGATCGACTACCTCATCAAGGACGGGGTGGCGCCGGCGCGCATGACCGCTTTCGGCTACGGGGAATTCCGCCCCGCCGCCCCCAACGACACCGAGCAGAACCGCGTGAAGAACCGGCGCATAGAGATCATAATAATGCGCCAGGAAAATAAAGAAAGCAAAAAGGTATAATAACCGCCATGCGCAGCCCCACCTACGCTTTACTGGCCGCCCTCGCGCTTTGCGCGGCGCCGCTGTGCGCGGCCGAGGCCCCCGCGCCCGCCGACATGCGCTCCGAATACGACAAGGCCTTCAGCTACTATATGGCGGGGGACTACCCGCACGCCATAGAGCACTGGAACGCCGTGCTGAGCCTGGACGCCAAGCAGGTGACCGCCAGGAACATGATAGAGGAGGCCCGCCAGAAAATGGCCGGCTCGTCGGCCGGCCTGAAGGCCGGTTTTTACGCGCTGGTGAACAAAGGTCACTACTCCGAAGCCCTGGTGAGGATGGAGACCATGCTGGCCTCGGACCCCACCAGCCCGGTCTACCAGAAGCTGCAGGCCACCCTGCGCCGCGTCGCCGCCGTGGTGGCGCGCCGGCCCGCGGCCCCCTCCCGCCACTGGAACGCCGCCGCCGCCGGCCTGAACGCCTGGCTGAAAGAGAGCGCCGACCTCCCCTTCGCCTACGACGCGCTGCGCTACGCCGGGGAACTGGCGCCGCAGGAAACGGTTTTCCCGCGCCTGGTGGCGCTGCTGGAGGAGGAAGACCCCCAGCTTAAGCTCAACGACACCAAGCCGGCCAATGCGGCCGTCCTGGACCACAAGAAAGACCTGGCCCTGCGCTATATTTACGATTCGAAATTTTACATGGCGGCCAAGGAGCTGGAAAGCGTGCTGCGCCTGGAGCCAGAAGACATCACGGCGCTGAAGCGCGCGGGTTCCGTCTACCTGCAGCTGAAAGATTACCGCCAGGCCAGGAAGGCCTGGCAGAAGGCGGCGGAACTATCCCCCGGGGACGAGCAGCTCAAGGAATATCTGGCCGCGCTGGACAAGGTCTCTGCCCCCGGCGCCGAAGCCGCCCCCCGCAAAGGCCCCCGGAAAAAAGCCCGCGCCCCCCGCACCTGACACTCGTCCTATCTGTAAAGCACCGCCAGGGACAGCCCGGGCACTTCGAAACTTCCGGTTATCTCCGTCCCTGACTTTACCAGCCCCTTCTCGCCGAAGCCCTGCCGCCACGCTCCGCCCGGCAGCGCGAACGTCTTCGGCTCCTTCAGCGGGTTTATCAGCACCACGGCGCGGCTCCAGCTGTCGCCCGCCCTGTCGCCGTACAGCACGTAGGCTATGGCCGGCGGCTCCACCGCCGGCGCGGGGTCCAGTTCCTCATAAAACTTCAGGTTCTCCCGCACCTGGGCCGCGGTCTTCATCCGGAAGACCGGGTGCGCACGGCGCAGCGCTATCAGGTCGCGGTAATACTCGAACACCGGGAACTGCTCCTTCTTGCGCGTCCAGTCCAGCCGGTTGATCTCGTCGGGCAGGTTGTAGGAATTGTCCTCGCCGTTCTTCGTGCGCAGGAACTCCTCGCCGGCGTGCAGGAACGGTATGCCCTGCGAGGTGAGCACCACGGCGTTGGCCAGTTTGTCCATCTTCACCTTGTTGGAGAAGCTCTCGTCCTTCACCGAACGGTCGATGCGGTCCCACAGCGTATTGTTGTCGTGGCAGGACACGTAGTTGAGCGTCTCCAGCGGGCCGTCGGTAAAATCGTCCACCGAGCCCCGTATGCCCTTCATCACCGCGTCGCGGTTGCGGGCCGCCTGCACGTAGCCCAGGTCCTCGATGTGGAACACGCTGCCTTTCAGCGCGTCGCGGAAATTGTCGCTGAACACGGAATACCCCTGCCCGCGCTGCGAGCCTTTCTTCACGCCGTTCGTGGGCGTGGTGCCCGCCGCCCAGGGCTCGCCGTAAATTATGATATCCGGCTTCTGCGCCTTCAGCGCGGCCACCAGCTCCTTCACCGCCTCCACGTCGATGAGCCCCATCAGGTCGAACCGGAACCCGTCCACTTTATAATCCCGCACCCAGTGCAGCAGGCTGTCTATGAGGAACCGCCGCGCCATGGGCGCCTCGGTGTTGAACTCGTTGCCGCAGCCCGAGCCGTTGGAATAGGAGCCGTCGGGGTTCACGCGGTAGTAGTAGTCCATCGCCAGCGCGTTGAAGTTATAGATGCGCGAACGCGTTTCGGCGGTGTGGTTGTACACCACGTCCATGATCACCTTCAGCCCCTTGCGGTGGAAAGCGTCCACCATGGCCTTGGCCTCGCGCACGCGCGCCATGCCGGCCGGGTCGGTGGCGTAGGAGCCCTCCGGAGAATTGAAGTTCACCGGCATGTAGCCCCAGTTATAGGCGGTGGTGCTGTCGCCGTTCTCGAAATCCTGGAAAGGCATGATGTGCACCGCGTTCACGCCCAGCTCCGCTATATGGTCCAGCCCCGTCTTTATCTCCGGGAAGCCGGGATGGCGCGTGCCGGTCTCGGCCGCGCCCAGGTAAGTGCCCTTGTGCTTCACGCCCGAGAACTCGTCCATCGTAAGGTCGCGCAGATGCACTTCGTAAAGCACCGCCTCGGACAGGTCGAAGACCGGCCCGGGCGCCACGGGCGTATCGTCCGCGCCTATCAGCGCCAGGCCGCTGTCCGCCGTAACGCAGCCGGCGTAGGGGTCGAGCCCCTCGTACACGCTGCCCCCCTGCTCCACGCGCAGCCGGTAATACCTGCCGTCGAGCGAAACGCCGAAATTCTTCTCCCAGATGCCGCGGTACTTGTTGACCAGCGGGTAGACCGCGGGCGCCGCGCCCGGCGCGTCGTACACCAGCGCCTCGGCCTTAACGGCCCTGGGCGCGAAGATCCTTATCACCGTGGCCCCGTTCTCGCTGACCGCCCCCATGGGCTGCGCGGAATAAAAATCCTCGCCGTACATCGCTTCGCCCAACGCCAGCGCCACCGGCGAGAAGTCCCGCGCGTACAGCAGGTACCGGCCGGCGTTCACGGCCGTAAAGTCGGGCGTCCCGAGATCCGCGAAAGTAAGCAGCGCCGCGCGCGCGGACGGCGCGCCGCCCGCGGTGGCCGCGCGCACCGGCTGCATGGCCGCCTCACCCCGGGTAAGATAGAAATCCCGGCTCTCCAGGTACGCCGCGTCCACCGCCCGGTTGAAGGCCACCCGCACCACGCCGCCGGCGTCCAGCCACGCCCCGGTTATCCTGGTCGACACTTCCGGCGGCTCGGTGTACACCGCGCCGTCGCCCTCCACCAGGTAGATCTCGCCGGGCCGCGCGGCGTCCAGCAGCCGGTCGGGGGCGTCCTTCTCGGTCCACTCGCCCTTGCGCGGCAGCAGCCCGGTCTTTTTCCCGGCCAGCCCCGCCGCCTCAAGATCGAGCCTGTAGACCGCGCCGAAAGCGTCGGCGCCGGCCTGCTCCAGGTCGAACCCCGGCTTGCCTTCGCCGGCGTCCCACACCCACAGCTTCCATCCCTCGTAGCCGCCCAGGCGGTTGTAATGTATTTTAAGCTCGGCCGCGTCAACTGTAGTGGTCATAAAGATAATCCCCAAAATACCGGCGATAATGGTTTTCATAAGTTTTCTTTCCGCGGCCCCCGCCCTGATTCTTATTTCGTATTGATTAAATTGTAAAATATTCCCACATGCACAACATAGCCCTTTCTTTACTTCTCGCTTCTCCCCTCACCCTTCCGGCCGCCTCCCAGCCCAGCACCGGAACCGCCGCCCTCCCCCTTTCCACCGCCGCTCCTCTGCAGCCGGCCGCCTCCGCCGCCGCGCCCGCCCCCGTCTCCACCGCCGCTCCGCTGCACGTAGCCACCGCGCCAGCGCACGTAGCCGTCTCCACCACCGCCCTGCAGGAGCTCATCTCCGCCGCCCGCCAGGTGCGCGGCATCCACCTCACCTGCTGGGGCGCCGGCTCGGCTAAAAGCCGCCGCGCGCTGCTGGACAAGATCTCAGGCTCCGTTATAAACGCCGTGGTGATAGCCATAAAAGAGACCGGCGGAGAAATTTACCTTCCCGGAGTTGAGAAGGCCGGCAAGTTCGGTTCCTACGTGGCCGCCATCCCCCAGCCTGCCGTTATGCTGAAGGATTTCAAAGCCGCCGGCCAGTACACAGTGGCCCGCATAGTCGCTTTCAAGGACAATATAGTTCCCAGGACGCGCCCCGACCTGGCCGTAAGAACGCCCGACGGCAGCCTCTGGCGCAGCCGCAACGGCGACACCTGGCTTGACCCCTACAACCACGAAGTGTGGGAATATCTCCTCGACCTGGCGGAAGCCGCGGCCAAGGCCGGCTTCGACGAGGTCCAGTTCGACTACATCCGCTACCCGTCGGAAGGCAACACCGGGCTGTGCCGCTTCTCCAAGCCCAACACCCGCCAGGCCGCCGTGGCCAACCTGGGCGAGTTCCTGCGCTACGCGCGCAAGCGCCTGGCGCCGTACGACATAAAGATCTCGGCCGACGTCTTCGGCCTCACCACCTCGGTAAAGGACGACATGGGCATCGGCCAGGACATAAAGGTCCTGGCCGCCGGCGCGGATTACGTCTACCCCATGATGTACCCCTCGCATTACGCCCGCGGGGAATACAACCTGGCCAATCCCAACGCCAGCCCCTACAAAGTGATCAGCCACGGCCTGAAAGACGCCATGTGGAAACTGGGCACGGACTACGCCAAGATGCGCCCCTACCTGCAGGATTTCTCCCTGGGCCTGCCCAAGTACGGCGCCCCGGAAGTGCGCGCGCAGATGATAGCCGCCCATCTGAACCTGCTAAGAAGCTGGGTCCTGTGGAACCCCGCCAACAAATACACCTGGTCCGCCCTGACCCCCCAGTCCTACCGCGCCCTGGTAGATCCTGAGTATAAATAATGGTGGGGTCAGGTCTTGCATTTCAACAAAATGTTG
>CAIRNJ010000097.1 GCA_903879915.1 uncultured Elusimicrobia bacterium | reverse complement strand
GAACAGGGTTATCAAAACCTTCGCGGAGGCTGCCGCTTGCGTAAGCGCGGCAGCCGAGTGATGAGGGGCGGCCACGGTGTGGCCGACCCCGCGTTTTGAGAACCCTGTTCCCGCGGCGCCCCGAGCGCAAGCAACCTATGGAAAAAGGGATAATAATCGAGACGGCGCCGCTGGACGTCTTCGGGCAGATGGCCACGGACGAGGCGCTGTGCGAGAATTTGCCGGCGCCGCACGTGCTGAGGTTCTATAACTGGGCCTCCCCGGGCGTCACGTTCGGGTATTCGCAGCGGCGCAAGGCGGTGCTGGAGGCGGTGGCCGCTGCTAAGACGCCTATAACGGATATTGTGCGGCGGCCTACCGGCGGCGGCATCGTGTTCCACGAGACCGACATCACTTTCTCGTTCATTTTCCACTCGCCGGGGGTTTATTTCGAGCCCGGCAAGACCTATGACCGGCTGCACCAGGCCATAACCGCCGAATACGCGCGCCAGGGGGTCGCTTTCGACCTGCTCAAAGAGAAGACCAGGGACTACGCGGTCAACGACCCTGTCATGAGCTGCTTCGAAAAACCGGTGAATATGGATATATTGTATAATGGGAAAAAAGTACTTGGCGGGGCGCTGAGGAAGTTCGGTGACCATATGCTGTACCAGGCGTCTTTCCAGGCGCCTGACGCCAGGCAGAACTCGGCCCTGCACAGGAACGTGGTGATAAAGGCCCTGGGGGCAGAATTCGGGCTCAGTTGGGAAGTATGCGCGCTGCCGCCCGGAACAGCGAAAAAGGCGGCGGAAATAACCGCGGCTAAATACCGCACCGAAGCCTGGAACTGCAGGATCTGAACGACAGAAAACAGTGGAGGATACTATGATCGCTTTCGTGCTCTGCAAACTAGTGGCCGGCCTCGAACAGAAAGCCGTGCAGCAGATAAAGAACGTGCGCGGCGTAAAAGAAGTATATATGACGTTCGGCGGCTGGGACGCCATCCTGATGGCCGAATCCGATACCATAGACAAGCTCAGCGGCCTCATCGTCCGGGAAGTGCGCGGCATTCACGGGGTGCAGACCACCGAGACCCTGGTCACCACCAACCTTTAAAACATGCAAAATCCCGCCGGTTCCGGCGACCCTGCAGACAAGCTGGTGCTGATAGTCGACGACGACGACTCGGTAAGAGAGCTGGTCGAATTCATCGTAAAGAAAGAAGGCTTCCGCGTAGAGAAAGCGGCGGACGGCGAGGTTGCGCTGCAGAAAGCCCGCGCCCTCCGCCCCGATCTTATGCTGCTCGACCTCATGCTGCCCAAATACGGCGGCTTCGAGATCCTGCGCGAACTGCAGGGCGACGAAACCTCCTCCATCCCCATAGTCATAATCACCGGGCGCTACACGGACAGTTCCACCGCGGAGATGATAAAGCAGGAATCCAACGTAAAAGATTTTTTAGAGAAACCCATAAAGCCCCAGGTACTGAGCGCTCTTATACATAAGGTCCTCCGCACCTCGAAAAAATAAAGCGCTCGCCTCCGGCGGCCCGCGCGGCCGTGATGAAAATCCTTAAACCCGTTATCGGCATCGTTCTCGCTCCCGCGGCCCTGGCGGCCGCCTGGGCCACTTTCGCGGCGCTCGGCCCCGTGCTGGGCACGGTGCGCGTCACTTTCCCCCTGCTGGCCGGCGCCCTGGTCTTCACGCTGGCGCATCTCGGCTCGGCTTTTTACCGCGGGAAGGGCGGCGGCGGCCGCCTGTACGTGTCGGCCCACGAGCTCACCCACGCGCTGGCCGCTATTTTCACCGGGGTGCGCGTGCACAAGATCTCCGTGCGCAGCCGCAGCGGGTACGTCCTGATGGATTCCACCAACGCGTTCATCTCGCTGGCCCCTTATTTCATCCCTTTTTACACCCTCGCCGCCGCCGCGGCCTACTGGCTGGCCTGCCGCTTCTATCCCGCCGCGCCGCTGCGCCCCTGGTTCCTGGCCGCCGCGGGCTTTACGCTGGCCTTCCACCTGCTGCACACCGCGGATATCCTGGCCGGGCCGGTGCAGAGCGACCTGAAGAAGGCCGGCGGGGCGGTATTCTCCATGCCGCTGCTGCTGCTGCTCAACTGTCTGGGGCTGGCGGCGGCGCTGAAGCTCATGTTCCCGGAGCTGCTGTCGCTGAAGGCTTACGCCGCGCGCCTGCTGGCCGCGCTGGGCGCCGCTTACTCGCATATTTATTACGCGGCCGCTTATCTTGTCAATACTGCTAAAATATACATCAGTTCATGAAACTTTTCAGGCAGATACTCGTGCGGGTGATCTTCCTGCCGCTGATACTGGCGGCCGGCCTGGCCGCCGCCGCCCTTATCGCAGCGCACTTCATGTTCACCCCGGAGGACCTCAAGTCCCTGGTCACCTACCAGTTCCAGGAACTGCTTCACCGGCCCGTGCGCATCGAGTGGGCCAAGCTTTCCGTGACCGGCGAAATAAAAATAAAGGGCCTGCGGGTCACCGAGCCCGGCCCGGAAACCGTGGATTTCGTAACGGCGGAATACATCTACGCGAAGCTGCGCCTGCCGCCGCTGCTGCAGCGCAGGCTGGAAATAGGCGACGTCACGCTGATCTCCCCGAAAATAGAGCTGATAAAGAACCTGGACGGCCGCTGGAACATAGGCGATATTTTTTCGGGGTACCGCAGGACCGGCGGAAAAAGCAGCCTTAACAAGATCGCCAGGGCGGAGATAAAGGACGGCCAGGTCTTCGTCACCGACCTGAAGTCCGGCCGCCGCCAGACTTTCGAGTCGTTCAACCTCAGCCTCAACGACTTCAAGCCGGGCGAGGACACGCGCTTCGACGTTTCGATGTACTTCAAGAGCAATTCCCTGCGCAAGCCCGTGGAAGGCCGGATCTACGCCGAAGGTTCCGTGAACTTCGCCGGGTTCAACTGGCCCCTGGCCGAGGTAAAGGGCCTGCGCGGCGACCTCACCCTCCTGAACAAATCCATCACCTTCTCCGGCGGCGTGAAGAATTTCCGCCGCCCGGAGTTCAGCCTGAAAGCCCAGACGCAGGACTTCAGGAGCAGCGAGATCTCCTATCTTTTCAACTCCAGCTGGCCTTTCAGGGCGCCGCGCGCCTCGTGGGAGATAAACAGCGTGTTCATAGACACGAAGACCGTTTCGATCAACCTGGCCGCCCGGCCCCTGAACCTGAAGGCGCAGGGAACGTACGACTTTTCGCTGTCCACGCCTTCCTACTCCTTCATCGTCTCGGCCCCGCCCGTGAGCATCGCCCTGCTCAAGGACTACACGGAGATCCCGCTGGACAGCCCCGCCGGCAAGATACACCCGCGCATGACGGTAACTTCGAAGAACGGCCATCCCGTGCTGTCCAGCATCTTCGCCGACCTCAGCGGCGTGGCTTTCGGCTACCACGGACTGGCGGCCGAAGGCCTTACGGTGACCGCCCTGCTGTCCCAGAACTTAGCCAACAGCTACGTCACCGCTTCCGACGGCAGGCTGGCGCTGGGCCCGGCCCGCCTGACCGGCCTGAAACTGCAAAGCGAGATCTCGAAGGAGGAGCTGTCTCTCGAGTATTCCGGCAACCTTAACAAGGAGCGGGTGAAGGGCAGGATGGCCATCGTGAACCCCTTCAGCGGCGAGAAGACCGTTTACTTCACCGGCTACTCGAAGAAGCTGATCTTCGCCGAGACCAAGCGGCTGATATTGGACATAACCAAGCTGCACGACGCCCCGAAGCGCAAGGCCACCCGCAATTCGGAGCTGCTCTGGCTCAGGACCCTGAAGAACTCCATTCCCAGCGGCTTCGCTTTTTTCAAACTGCTGTACAAAGCCGACCATTTCCAGCACGAATACATGGAAGCCGACGATTTTTACGTCGCGTCCACGCTCAAGAACATCGCCGGCAGCATAGAGAAGCTTAAAGGCGACATCTTCATAAAATCCGGCCGCGGCACTTTTTACGACGTGGACGACACTTCGGAGAAGGACCGCGTCTTTTATATCTTCTCCATGCCGATGCGCCTGGTCTACAAATGGAACCGCATGGGGGCCCTGAAGTTCGGTTATAAGCTGCAGGATATCTCGTTCACCGCCATGGGCGGCGACTATTCCCTGGACAACGGCAAGGTGCAGATAAAGAACTTTTACCTGGTGGGCAAGGATTTTTCCACCTCCGCCACGGGCTGGGTGGATTTTTCCCACGAAACGCTGAACCTTAAAATTTATACAATATCAGGGAAGTACTACTCCATGGGCAGTCTGCCCGAAGGCCTTTCGGACGCCAGCGGCAGGCCGGCCCTGGCTTTCACGCTGGAGGGCGCCATGACCAAGCCGGTCATAAACATGATAAGCTCTAAGGACAGCGGCCAGATGATCAAGGACGCCTCGAACAAAGACCCCAGGATAAATTTCAACAGACTTACGAATTTGATGGGAGGAAAGCAATAATGTCCAAGCTAGAAAAATTCGACGTGGTGGGACTGCTGCAGGAACACGGGGCCATCCTCAACGGCCACTTCCAGATACCGTCGGGCTTCCATACCCAGACCTACATCCAGCCTTCGCTGGTGCTGCAGTACCCGCATCTCGCGCAGAAGCTGGCCAAGGAAATGGCCGCCAAGTTCACGGCTGAAGTGAACGTGGTGATCTCCCCCTCCGTGGGCTCCATGGCCATCGGCCAGGAAGTGGCCCGGGTGAAAAAAGCCCGCTCCATCTTCACGGAGAAGATAAACGGCGTGATGGTGCTCAAGCGCGACTTCAAGATCTCCGAAGGCGAGAGGGTGCTGGTGGTGGACGACGTTCTGAACACCGGGCGCCTGTGCGGCGAGGCCATAAACCTGGCGCGCGGCTACGGCGCCAAGATCGTAGGCATCGCCGCCATAGTGGACCGCTCCACCGGCGACCTCGCTTTCAACGTGCCGGTGCGGGGCCTTATCTCCTACCCGCTGCAGCTTTACCCCCCGGACAACTGCCCGCTGTGCGCGCAGAAACTGCCGCTGACCATCCCTGGCTCCTCGCATCACCACGCGCACGGCCAGGAATAAGAAGCGCGGCGCCCGCTGACCGGCGGCCGGCGGCTTCCGGCCGCCGGTTAAGATCCACCTGCTGCTATTTAGATATGAAGACCAACACTATAGCGCTGCTCTCTGACTTCGGCACGGCCGACCCCTTCGTGGGCACTATGAAAGGGGTGCTGCTTTCGAAGGCGCCCGGCCTGGACATCATAGACATAACCCACCAGATCCCGCCGCAGGATATTCATACGGCGGCCTTCTACCTGATGGCGGCCATGCCCTACATGCCCAAAAGCACGCTGTTCATGACCGTGGTGGACCCGACGGTGGGTACCGGGCGCGGCATCATCTGGGCCAGGACGGAGCATTACCAGTTCATGGCGCCCGACAACGGGCTTATCAGCTGGGTGGAGCAGAACGAAAAGATAAAGGAAGCGCGCTTCATCAACAATTCCGGCCTGTTCAGCAAGAACATCAGCTCCACCTTCCACGGGCGCGACATCATGGCGCCGGTGGCGGCGGCCATCGCCAAAGGCCTGCCGGAAAAGAAGATAGGGCCCGTCTTCAGCGAATACCGCTCTCTCCCGTTCCCGCAGCCGCAGAAAGCCGGCAACAGGGTTGCCGGCCAGGTGATAGCCGTGGACCATTTCGGCAACGCCATCACCAATATCCGGCGCAGCTACCTCAGCGCCGGTTCCGTTTTCAGCATAGCGGGCCGCATGTTCAAGGGGCTGAAACTCACCTACGCCTCCGTGCCCGAAGGGGAAGCGCTCGCGCTTATAGGCTCCTTCGGATTCCTTGAATTCTCCGTGCGCAACGGAAATTTCGCGCGCACCTTCGACGTAAAGATAGGCTCCGTAGTGGAAGCCCTGGGATCAATAGATGAATGAGATAAACACGCTGCAACTGAAGCATACCGCCATAAAAAGGCGCGCCTCCGGACACCTCTGGGTGTTCTCCAACGAGCTGGAAAAAGTTGACACCACCATACCTCCGGGCACCATCTGCAGCCTGCTGTTCCCCAGCGGGCAGCCGGCCGGGGTGGGCTTCTTCAACCCTAAAAGCCTGATAGCGCTGCGGCTGCTCGCGCAGAACACGCTTAAGCCGCCGGAACATTTCATAAAAGACCGGCTGGCGGCGGCGCTGGAATACCGCAAGCTGCTGGGCGTGGAGAAATTCTGCCGCCTCTGCTTCGGGGAATCGGACGGCCTGCCCGGCCTGGTGGTGGACCGCTACGGCGATTCGCTGGTGATAGAGATCCTCTCCGCGGGCATGGAACTGCTCAAGGACGACGTGACGCAGGCGCTGAAGGACCTGCTCAAGCCGCGCGGCATACTGTACCGCAACACGCACCATTTCCGGGAGCTCGAAGGCCTCACCTCCTACGAGGAAGTGGCTTTCGGCACCATGCCGGAAAAGGCCGAGATCATAGAGAACGGCCTTAAGTACCGGATCCCGATGACGGGCGCGCAGAAGACCGGCTGGTACTTCGACCAGCGCGAGAACCGGGCCGCCCTGAAGCCTTTCTTCAAGGGCCGGCGCGTGCTCGACGTGCACACCTACCTGGGCGCTTTCGCCCTGACCGCCGCAGCCGCGGGCGCGGAATCGGTCTGGGCGGTGGATTCCTCCGAGAAAGCGGTGGAGGCGGCCGAAGAGAACGCCGCCATCAACGGCCTTGCGGAAAAAATAATCTTCAAAAAGGAAAAAGCCGAGCGCCTGCTGGAGGCGCTGGAAGAAGGGCAGCTGCCGGAAAAGCCGGATTTCATCCTGCTCGACCCGCCCAACATCGTGCGCAGCAAGAAGCACCTGCCGCAGGCCCTAAAGATGCTTACCCGCATGGCGGGCGCGGCCATAAAGGCCCTGCCCCGCAACGGCTATCTGGCGGTCTCCACCTGCTCGCACCACATCTCCAGGGGCATGTTCGTGGAGTCGCTGTCGGTGGCGGCCGCCAGAGCGGGCCGCAAAGCCGTGCTGGTGGAGCTGCGCGGCCAGGCGAAGGACCACCCCATACTGATCAGCATGCCCGAGACGGAATACCTGCACTTCGCCCTGCTCAGGATAGTGTAAGCGCCTGGGACAAAAACAAAAACAGGGCCTTCGGGCCCTGTTTTTATTTGCGCCGGTACGCGGCTCTTAAGAAAGTATGCTTTTCACCACTTTAAGGATCTCGTTGCGGCTGGACGGCTTGGTGATGTAGGTCTTGGCGCCGTAGGTGATGGCCTGCTCTATCTCTTTGATGCTGCCTTCCACCGTGAGCATGACCACCGGGATGGTCTTCGAGACCTGGTCGGTCTTGATCTCCTTGCACGCCTTGAGCCCGTCCATCTTGGGCATGTGGATATCGAGCATGATCAGCGCGGGCAGTTCCTTGCGCGCCAGTTCCACGGCCTCCAGCCCGTTCTCCGCCTTGATCACGGCGTAGCCGGCGGCCTCCAGCATGTTGCTGAGCGTCTCGAGCATCTCGGCGTCGTCGTCGGCTATCAGGATCTTGTTGCGTAAAGGCATAGTCGGTTTCCGGCTTTAAAAGGAATTTGCCGCGGGTTGGGATCGAACCAACGACACCTGGTTTTTCAGACCAGTGCTCTACCACTGAGCTACCGCGGCAAAATGTGGTAGTACGACAGTGATAATATTAGCATTTTTAGGAAAAGAGATTAAGGCTTCGTCATTCTTTCCGAAATTAATATATAATTAAAAAGAGCGTTATATTTCTACCGGAGGCAAAATGGCTGACAAAATACTGGGGACCAAGGAATTGGCCGCGGCGGCTATAGAGGCGTACAACAAGTTCACCGCCGACAGGGGCGCGGACAGCCTGAGAAAGCTTTACGATACGCTCTACGACCTGAACGCCGCGCTGCGCGAGGAGATGCAGAAGAACACGCTGCAGCCCATCAAGCTGATCCTCGCGAAGCTCGACAAAGGTACGCCGCTCACTCCGGACGACAGGCAGTTCATCCGGCTCTGGCTGGTGGGCGACGCGGAAGCCTATTCCAGCCGGGAGAACGACTATAACAACTGGACGGCGGAGCTGACCCGGCTTATGACGGCGATCTCCCAGACCGCGGGGCAGATCGCCGATGTGCGCGGGAACATGGCCGTGCAGGGCACCATAACCGACGCGCTGGGCGTGATCCCGAGCATGCAGAAGTTCCTGGAAGCGCTGGACCGGGTAAAGAGGTTCGAAAATTCCACCAGGACCATGGACAGCGGGACCATGCTCGCGATCAAGGCCCTGCTGGAAAACAAAATCAAATCGCCCAACGATTAAGGTCCGCCTGACCATAAAAAAACCGCCGCCGGGAATTCCCGGCGGCGGTTTTTTGGCCTTTACCGGGCCGGCAGCATCTGCCTTACTTTCGCCAGCATGTCGTCCACGTCGAAAGGCTTGGTCATGTAATCCGTGACGGAAGGGTCGTTCTCCTGCACAATATCTTTGGCCCTGAAGCCTATGGTCAGCACCATCACGGGAAGTTTCGCGAATCTTTCGTCCGCCCGTATGAGCTTTATGAGCTCTACGCCGTCCATGTCCGGCATGTTCATGTCCAGCACCGCCAGGTCGACGGCCTCCGCCTGCAGCTGTTCCCAGGCCACCCGCCCGTTCTCCGCCTGCACCACCTCGTACCCCTCGCCGGCCAGGATATCCACCACCATCAGGGAGATAAAGATAGGATCGTCGTCCGCTATAAGTACTTTCACAGGTTTCCCCTCCTGTGGCCTAATGGGCGGCGGCGCCGGCCACTTTGCCGCCCTCCTGCGGGGTTTTCCCGGCGGGATGCGCCCCTACGGCCCTGAGCGTCTCGCCCACTATCAGGTCGGCCCATTCCTTGCGCAGCTCGGAAACCGGCGCGGGCAGCGTCCGGTGCTCGATCCCGAGGTCCCCGAGCAGGGTGTTCAGGCGCAGGTAAATATCGGTCTGGAATTCCTTGTTCTGCGCTTCCCTTATGCCGTCGTCCGTGATCTCGGCGTCGACCATGGGCAGCTTGTAGATGACGTCGTACGGGAACTTCTCGGCATAGCCGCGCAGGAAATCCCGGATGAAAGCGTTGCTGCCGCAGCGCCGCTCCATATAGACCAGGTTGTCGAACACGCTGCGGTCGCAGACCACCACCTGGTAATTGCGGATGGCGGCCCGCAGTTCCTCTGTAATGTGCTGCATCAGGATATACAGCTGGGCGGGCATCGTGGTGTTCTCGTTGATGGGAATGCCCTGTTCAAAAGCCGCCGCGGCTATCTCGGAGAACACTTTAACCTTCAGTCCCCTTTTCTTGAGCTCGGCCGCCACCTCGAAGCAAAGTGTGGTTTTCCCGGTGCCGTGGGTGGAAATAAGCGCGATCTTGTAAGGACGCCGTTTCGAGGTGGGTGACATTTGCTCTCCTGTGCTGCGCGGCAGACGCCGCTGAAATCCGTATTCAAGGATAATATACAATAATATCCGCCCGCAATGTTCGCCCGCGTCGGACCGCGCGGCGCCGCAGCGCCGGGCAGAGAATAGCCGGAAACCTTATTTTTGTACAATATCCGCATGCAAATAACTCCCGAAATAGCCGGCATGCTCCTGAAAGCCATCGAGCAGACCCGGGAAACTTTCTTCCTTACTGATACCGACGGCGTCATACTGTACGTTAACCCCGCTTTCGAAGAGCTCACGGGGTACGCGAGCGCCGAAGTTATCGGGAAAAAGCCCGACATCCTTAAAAGCGGCGAGCACCCGAAAGAATTTTACGGGGACATGTGGGCGACGCTGAAAGCGGGGCGGCGCTGGAGCGGGCGCCTGGTGAACCGCCGCAAGGACGGGACCCTTTACACCGAGGAAATAAGGATAAGCCCCGTAAAAGACCCAGACGGGACGGTCAGATATTTTTTCACGCAGCGCCACGACATAACCCGGGAAGCCGAGCTGGAGAAGCAGCTGAACCAGAGCCAGAAGCTGGAATCCCTGGGCCTGATGGCCGGCCAGATCGCGCATGATTTCAACAACCTGCTCACCGTGATAATCGGCTCCATGGACCTGGTGGGCGAAGACCTGAAGCCGGGGTCGGTCAGCGAGAAGCTCGCCACCGAAATAATGCGCTCGTCCAGGGAGTACGCCGCCCTGATAAAACAGCTTATGATGTTCACCCGGCGCAGCGACGCCAAACCGGTGCCGCTGCTGCTCAACGCCCCGGTAAAAGAGCTGGGCATACTGCTGGACAGTCTGCTGGGCAGGAACGTCACTACCGCCTACGCGCTGGCCGGGGACCTGAACCTGGTGAACGCCGACCCCGAGCAGATAAAGCAGGCCCTGATGAACCTGGCCGTCAACGCCAGGGACGCCATGGCCGGTTCCGGCACGCTGACCATAACCACCCGCAACGCGGGCCCCGCTGACCTGCCGCCCTCGCTGCCGGAGGGGCAGTACGCCGTTCTTGAAGTTTCGGACACGGGCCCCGGCATCCCCGAGAACGTCATGCCCCGCCTCTTCGAACCTTTTTTCACCACCAAGCCCAAAGGCAGCGGCACGGGCCTGGGCCTGTCCACGGTCTACGGCCTGGTGATGCAGGCGCACGGGCGGATCTTCGCGTACAACAAGCCCGGCGGCGGCGCCGCGTTCGCCATCTACATACCGGCGATAAAGAATTAGGCCCCGGCTTCCGCCGCGGACCGTTGACATTTCCGGAACATATTGGTATACTAATACCAGATTACCATAAAGGACGGGTCAACATGCAGAACATACTCAGGATCTCCGACGCGGCGGCCATAGCCCTGCACACCGCCGGCTACCTGGCCGGGCAGGAAAAACCGCTGAGCCCGGCCATGGACATAGCCAAAGCCCTCGGCGTCTCCTACAACCATCTTTCGAAAGTGCTGCAGCAGCTCACCAAGGCGGGCCTGGTGAGGCCTGCGCGCGGCCCCAAAGGCGGGTTCGCGCTGTCCGCGGCCGGCAGGAAAGCCCGGGTGCGCGACTTCATCACCGTGTTCGACGGCCCCCCCGCCCTGACCCACTGCCTGCTCAGGCACAAGGTGTGCGGCAGCCGGGGCTGCGTGTTCGGCGACCTGCTGGCCGAGACCAACCGCCGCTTCGAAGCGGCGCTCAACGGCAGGATACCGGAATTTTCGATGCGGAAATAAGAATTGCGGGCTAAACCAGGCGGGAGAGACGGAGCTGAACATGACACCCGGAAAAAGTTATTTCGAGAAGGTCTACCGCGAATACAACAGGCCGGAATTCATACACCCGGACCCGCTGGAATTCGTCTGGCGCTATAAAAGCCCGGCGGACAGGGAGACCGCCGGACTTATAGCGGCCTGCCTGGCCTACGGCAACGTGAACCAGATACTGAAAAGCGTGGAGAAGGTACTGGGCCCGATGGGGCCTTCCCCGGCGGCGTGGCTGGCGAAGGCGGATAAAGCTCTGATCAAAAAGACCTTCGCCGCCTTCAAGCACCGCTTCACCACCGGCGCGGAACTGGCCGTTTTCCTGCTGAACATCAAGGAGGCCCGCGCGGCGCACGGCTCGCTGGAGGCGCTGTTCCTGAAAGGCCTCGACGCACGCGAGGCAACGGTAGAGAAGGCCATTTACGCGTTCATCAACGGCTTCAATACCTGCGGCTGCGCCCCCAGCCTTACCCCGTGCCCCGAACTGAAGAGCTCCTTCAAGCGGGTGAACCTTTACCTGCGCTGGATGGCGCGCAAGGACGCGGTGGATCCCGGGGTTTGGCAGCGCGTGCCGGCCGCCGGGCTGATAGTGCCGCTGGACACGCATATGCGGCAGGTAGCCATGCGCCTGGGCATGACCGCGCGCAAGGATACCTCCATGAAAACCGCCTCGGAAATAACGGCATTTTTCAGGAAGATCTCGCCGGGCGACCCGGTGAAGTACGACTTTGCCCTCACCAGGGCCGGCATCCGCGGCAACAATGTTTGATATGTTGTAGAATATTCTGCAACCCGCATATGCCCGTTTAAGGTAATAAAAAGGAGAACAAAAATGAAGCTTAAAGGGTCTCAGACAGAAAAGAACCTGCTTGCCGCCTTCGCGGGAGAATCGCAGGCCAGGAACCGCTACACCTATTTCGCCAGCGCCGCGAAAAAAGAAGGCCTTATGCAGATAAGCCTGGCTTTCGAAGAAACGGCTAACCAGGAGAAAGAGCACGCCAAGCGCTTTTTTAACTTCCTCGAGGGCGGAGACCTGGCCATAACCGCCACTTTCCCGGCCGGGAAGGTAGCCGACACCAAAGCCAACCTCAAAGCTTCCGCCGAAGGCGAGAACCACGAGTGGGGCAGCATGTACCCGGCTTTCGCCAGGACCGCCCGCGAAGAGGGCTTCGAGCCGGTAGCCAAGACCTTCGAAGCCATTTCGGTGGCCGAGAAGCAGCACGAGGCGCGCTACCGCGGCTTCCTGAAGAACATCGAAGAGGGCAAAGTTTTCAAGAAAGATAAAAAGACCGCCTGGCGCTGCATCAACTGCGGCTACACGCACGAGGGCGACGCGGCCCCGGAGAACTGCCCGGCCTGCGCCCACCCCAAAGCCTACTTCGAAGTACTCGCGGCGAACTGGTAAACGGACACATAAGGAACTTTTATGGATGAAAATATCAACGAAGAAGTAAAGAAAGAAACTGTCAAGCGCACGGTTACCATGCAGGGCCGGCCCATGGTGCTGCAGGGCGACGAGATCAAGGTCGGCATGACGGCGCCGGACTTCAAAGTTACGGACAACGACATGCTGCCCATGAAGTTCTCGCGCGTGTACGGCGGCAAGGTGGCAGTGATCAGCGCGGTGCCCTCGCTGGACACCCCGGTGTGCGACCTGCAGACCCGCCGCTTCAACAAGGAAGCCGAGGCGCTGGGCCCGGACGTGGGCGTGCTGACCGTCAGCATGGACCTGCCCTTCGCGCAGCGGCGCTGGTGCGGCGCGGCCGGCGTGAAAGCGGTGCGCGTTTTCTCGGACTATCAGAAGGCCGACTTCGGCAAGGCCTGGGGCATACTTATAAAGGACCTGCGCCTGCTCGCCCGCGCCATCTTTATCGTGGACAAGAACGGCATAGTGCAGTACGTGCAGCTGGTACCTGAAGTTACCCAGGAGCCCGACTACGACGCGGTGCTGGAGGCCCTGAAAGACCTGGTGTAACAAGGAGAAAAAAATGACCCAGAAGAGACAGATCTACACTTGCGAGCTATGCGAGAACCTGGTGGAAGTGCTGCACGAGGGCGCCGGCACGCTGGTCTGCTGCGGCCAGGACATGAAGCTGATGAAGGAGAACGCCGCCGACGCGTCCAGGGAAAAGCACGTGCCCGTGATAGAGAGGACGGACAAGGAAATAAAGGTCAAGGTAGGCTCGGCCCCCCACCCGATGGAAGAAAAGCATTTTATCGCGTCCATCGAAATAATGGCCGACGGCAGGCTGTTCAGGGCCTTCCTCAAGCCCGGCCAGCCGCCGGAAGCTGTTTTCTGCCTGTGCTTCAAGCCTAAAACGCTCGAGGCCCGGGCCTATTGCAATCTGCACGGGCTTTGGAAAGCCTGACCAGCGCGGTTTTAAAGGAGATAAAAATGAAAAAATACGTATGCAAGCTTTGCGGCTACATCTATGACCCCGCCGTGGGAGATCCAGACAACAACATCCCCCCCGGCACCGCCTTCGAAAAGCTGCCCGCCACCTGGGTCTGCCCCGTCTGCGGGGCCGGCAAAGAGGAGTTCGAAGTAGAAAGCTGAGCGGCGCGCCCGCGGGAACGGCCGGGAGCAGCTTCCCGGCCGTTTTCATTTATACGGCTTGGAACGGGCTATTTCGCGGAGGCGTCCACCTCGGCATAGACCAGCGCGGAGATGTCGGTTATCACTTTCTCCAGGGCTTTGAGATCGGAACCCCGTGTCATTATCCCCAGCAGGTACGGGGTTTTTTTGTGGTAGACCACGCCGCAATCGTGCAGCTGCATAAGCTGGCCGTCGCTCGTACTTAGCAGGCGCTCGCCGAATTTATGGGCGATCTTCACGCCCGGAGGAACGCCGGCCACAAGCCCCGACCGGAAATGCGAATCGGCCAGGTAGGCAAGGGCTTTCTGGGACATCCCGAGGGACAGGTAGGAAGCGTTGTAAAGGGAAAGCAGCAGCATCATGTAATTATTTACGGTCACGAAAGGGACCTCTTTATCGGGCATCTCGATGCCGTAGTCGTGCAGCACCCGCGCGAGCCCCCCCGGCAGGAAGTTCATCTGCAGGTTATAGGCGGCGTTATTGTCCGATTCCGCTATCATGTGGCCCAGCAGGTGCTCGACCGTGTAGGACCTGCCGAAAACCAGCTCCTGGTCAGGCTTTATCTGCGGCAACGGGGCCGTGTTGTTAGCGAACAGCCAGGAATAATCCTTAAGTTCTACCTGCTTATGGAGCAGCCCGGGATCGGTCTCGGCCGCTTTAAGGAACATTACAAGGAGATAGCCTTTCAGCAGGCTGGCCGGGATGAACTTTTCCTGCTCGTTTATGCCGAACCAGTAGCCGGTGGCCAGGGACTGAAAATAAACGGAGATGTGCCCGGCAGCCCCGGATCCGATCTGCCGCCGTACCAGTTCTTCCACCTTCAGCCTGGCGGGCGGCAGCGGCGTCCGTACCAGGTTCTTCAGGGAAGGATTGACCAGGGGATACCTGCCGGCGGTTCCGCAGCCGGCGGCCAGGAACAGCAGGGGGAACAGGACCAGCGCTCTGTATTTTTTCATCGCAGCCTCTACCGCTATGATACAAAAAGTCAGGCCGGTTCTACCGGCCGCGTCAGGGCGGCCTTCCACAAGGCCGCTTTACGCGCGCGGGACAGCGCCGCGTGGGCGGGGCTGGTGGACGGCAGGCGGCGGTACGTCAGGCCCGCGAAAGCCGGCGGCAGCGAGGGCAGAACATATTTTTTGTAGCATTCCTCGGCTTTCGCGCCGTTGAAGAACACCCGCTTTATGCCTGGATGGCGGCGGAAGAAAGCGGCCAGGTCATTGGGCCGGATGGAGGACTTTTCAATATCCGAATCCGCGCTGCCGGGGCGGACGCAGGAGCGCAGGACGTCCCAGAGAGCTGTGCGGTTGGCTTTAAGAAGGCGCAGGCGCGCGGGATAGGACGAAGGGAACACGCCGCCGAAGGTCCCGGCAATTATCGGCCAGAACAAGTTGCGCGGATGGGCGTAATACTCGCCGGCTTCCAGCGAAGCCCTGCCCGGCATGCTGCCCAGTATAAGCGCGGCGGCCCCGCGCCCGGCTACGGGGGCGAAAGACCTTACTTTAGACATAGTTATAAAGGTTTGCCGCCGTTCCTGCAGCGGCGCGCGCCTGAGAGCGCGCCCAGGCCCATCAGGATGACCGCCGGCCAGAAAGAGACGAAGAACAGCAGCCCCAGCCCTATGGGATTGCCGCCGGTACTGCCTGAAACCAGCTCGTAAAGGATATAAAGCAGCAGCGGCGAGGCGCCTATGCCCAGCAGGGCCGCCCCGGCCCTGAAAAGTTTAGTCCGCAGTATTTCTTTGAACATCTCCCCTCCCCGGCTACTCCGCCCGCAGCGCGTCGGCGGGCTTGAGGCCCGCGGCCACCCAGGCGGGGTAGATGGCGAACACGAAAGCCGTCAGCACGGCGATGAAGACCGACACCAGCGGCATCCACGCTTTTATGTCGCTCGGGTCCATGCCGACCATGATCTTTACCGGCCCGCCCCACAGCCACCCGATGGCCGAGCCCAGCACGCCGCCTATCAGCCCCAGCATCACGGCTTCCACGATGAACTGCAGCATGATGTCGCCGCGGCTGGCGCCGATGGCCCGGCGTATGCCTATTTCCTTCGTGCGCGCGAACACGGTGGCCAGCGTCACGTTCATGATGCCGATGCCGCCGGCGATGAACGCCAGCATCCCCAGCGAGATCGTGACCAGCGAAGCCTTGATGCTGTCCCCTATGCGCTCCCTGATAAGCTCCAGCTGGTTCTCGATGATGAAGAATTCGTCGTCGCCGTAGCGGATCTTCAGGAAGTTCTTTATGCGCCGCAGGGACTCGTCGAAGGTCTTTTCGTCGCCTGTGTCGATGCTCACGTCCAGCGACTGGCCGGGGCTGATGAAATTAAAATGCGAAAGGGTGGTGAGCGGCGCCAGCACCTTGTAGTCCCCGGAAGAGCCCAGGATAATGTTGGGGCGCTTGGAATAGGGAAGTTCCTCGAGGATCCCGACCACCGTAAAAGTGAACCCTTCTATCTTCAGCGTTTTTCCCAGCAGGTCGTTATGCGCCACCAGGGTGTCGAACCCCTGGGTGAAATTCCATTTTTTCATCATGCTTTTGAAGAAGCCGTTGGTGGGCGGCGGCGCGCTTTTGCGCATCAGCACGCAGACCCTCAGTTTGTTCTCGATGTCGTGCCAGTCGATGAAGCGGCCCCTGAGCTTGTAGACGAAATCGCGCTTGATCCATTCGGGGGTGACGCCCATCAGGTTCGTCACCATGCGCCGGCCGTCGTATTCCACCACGTCGTGCCAGTCCTTCACTTCGGGCGAGACCATGTAGAACTCGGGCATTTTTTCCCTGAAGCTGACCACGTCGTCGTAGGTGAAGGCGGGAGGCGCCACGTAATCGTCGGGGGAGGCGTAGGTCTGGCTGTAGTTCTGCGTGATCTTGAGCCGCGCCATGCCGGAAACTTCCTTCTGCTTTTCCAGCCGGTCATAGGTGGCGAAAATGGCGGAGAAGGCGTCTATGAAGACCACGGAGCCGGCCGCGATGGCGAGAAAGCTCAGCACGGAGCGCATCTTATGCGCCCAGATCTCGGCGAAGCCGGTCTTTACCGCGTTGAGCAGCGCCCTCATTCTTCCAGTCTCCCGTCGCGCAGCCGTATATTGCGCCTGGCCCTGGCGGAGATCTCCTTGTCATGCGTGACCATCACCACGGTGATGCCCTCGGCGTTGAGCCCGAACAGCATGTCCACTATCTCGCGGCTGGAAACGGAATCCAGGTTGCCGGTGGGCTCGTCGGCGAGCAGCAGCTTTGGGGAATTGGCCAGCGCCCGCGCTATGGCCACGCGCTGGCGCTCGCCGCCGGACAGCTCCAGCGGGGTCTTGCGCTCTTTGCCTTTCAGCCCCACCTTATGCAGCAGCGCGGCAGCGCGCTCTTTCATCTCGGCGGAGTCGGCTCCGGCGTACATCAGCGGCAGGCAAACGTTGCCGAGGGCGGACAGGCGGTTGAGCAGATGAAAAGCCTGGAACACGAAACCTATCTCCCCCAGCCGCGCCCCGGAGCGCTCCTGGTCGGACATGGAAAGGACGTTGCGCCCGTTGAACTCGTACTGCCCGGCGGTGGGCTCGTCGAGCAGGCCTATGATGTTGAGCAGGGTGGATTTGCCGCAGCCGGAATGCCCGGTGACGGCCACGAACTCTCCCGCCTTTATCTCGAACGAAACGCCGCGCAGGGCCGGCCAGCCGGCCTTGCCGCCCTCGTAGGTCTTGATAAGATCGACGCACCTTATGCTCATCTATTTAAGCGTCTCCGGCACGGCGGTGAACAGCTTGTCCCCGGGCTTCACGCTGCCGCCGACCAGCTCAACCTCGGCTTCCGAGCGCAAGCCGGGGAACACTTCCAGCTTCTCGGCATTGTAGCCGTCCAGCTGGCGGTACACGAAATGGTTCAGCCCTTCCTGAAAAAGGGTTTCGATGGGCGCTTTGAGCACGTTCTTCTTCGCCTGCATGTTGGCGGTCACCACCGAGCTCATACCTACGCGCATCTTCAGCGTGGGCCTGTCGATGTTTATCACCACGCGGAAAACCTTGGAGCCGCCGCCGCCCCAGTTGCTGGACTTGGTCTCGGCCATGGGCGCTATCACGTCCACCTTGCCGGTGAATTTCTCGCCGGGAATGGAGGTGAAGGTGATGGAGACGGGCATGCCCAGCTTCAGCTTGAAGATGTCCAGCTCGCTGATCTTCAGGTTCACCGCCAGGGATTTCATGTCCACTATGCGGGTCACGCAGGTGCCGGCGCTGTCCACGCGCTTGCCCTCGCGCACCTCGTCGTCGCTCTGGCCGTAGCGGCTGATGCAGCGGGTGAGCAGGCCGGAGCGGGAAGCCACTATGGGCACCGGCACGTACTGGGTGGAATCTATGCGCTCCCCGCCCTTGAACATCATGATCTTCTCGTTCTTCTCCACGTACTCGCCTTCTTTCTTGACTATCTCGACGATAAAACCTTTGCTGGGCGGGAAAACGTCCACCGTGTCGCGGGACACCAGCTCGCCCGACTCCTCCATGTCCAGCTTCAGGTCGCCTTTGGTGACGGTGCGCAGAAAATCCGCGATATCCGGGCGTATGGACATTTTCTTGTACCGGACGTACCCGGCGTACCCCCCGGCGCCCAGCAGCGCCAGGACCACTATCCAGATCGTCGGTTTTACAATTCTTTTCATAGTCACTCCCAAAAACTCTCGCCCAGCAGCACCTTGTAGCCCGCCAGCGCCAGGTCCAGGTCGTTGAGGGCGGTTATCTGGCTGTTGCTGGCGTCCAGCAGCTTGGTCTGAGAACTGTCCAGCTGCAGAAAAGCGGCGTTGCCCACCGAATACTCGGTAAGCAGGTTGTCCGTGGCGTCCTTCTGCGCGTTCACCTGGAACTCCAGCAGCTGGCGGGATTTAACCTGCAGCGCTATATCGTTCTGCGCGGACAGCACGCTGGTCTTCAGCGCGCGGACGGAATTCTTAAGCTCGAGCTCGGCTGCCTCCAGCACGGCTTTCTGCGTATCCAGCTCGCGGTAGTTCTGCACGCCGGCGAAGCCGAACGGAAAGCTCAAAGTGGCTCCCAGGCCGTAGGACGGGTTGCCGCTCCAGGAACCGCTTTTAGTGCCCAGTATCCCCAGGGCCGACTTGCCCCAGGCGGCGTCCACTTTAACCCGCGGGTAATTCGACAGGCTGCCGGAGCGGGTGGAAAGCCTGGTCTTGTCCAGCGTCAGCCGCTGCTGCCGCAGGCCTAAATTGTTCTCCAGCGCCCTGGCCACGTCCTCTTTGGGCAGCGGCAACGCTATATTGACCGATTGGGTGCTGACCTGCACTTCCTGCTGCGCGTCCGGCTCGGCGTCTATCAGTTCGTTGAAGGCCATCAGCGCTTTGCGCTCGGCGGCTTCGGCCTGCGCCAGCGCCAGCTCGCTCTGCAGCTTGTCGCCTTCGCTCTGCGTCACTTCTATTTTGCTGCGCGTACCCGACTGGTACTGTTCGTTGGTGTCTTTGTACTGGCGCTCGCGCGATTCCAGGTTCATCTTGGCGATGCTTATCTTCTGCTGCGCCGAATACAGCGAGTAAAAACGGTTGAGCGCCTTTACGGCCTCGTTCTGCCGGGCGATAAGATGGACGAGCCTGGCGGATTCAAAATCCAGCTTGGCCGTTCTTACTTTATACAGCGGCCCGGCGGCGGAATCGTACAGGTTCCATGCCGCGGACAGCCTGGAATCCACGTCGCCGCGGCTCAGGCGCGGCGCCGTCCGCTGGTCGCCGTAAAAAGTATCCGACATGCTGAAAGTGAACGCTGGCAGCGCCGCGTCCAGGATGGTGTTCTTATAGTTGTTCTCGGCCTGCCTGAAGGTCTGCTCGGACCTGCGCATGGTCAGCGAGGCGTCGAGCGCGGCCTTGATGTACGCTTTCGGCGTAAAAGGCGCCGCCGCGCATGGCACAGAAAAAAGGAAGGAGCACAGAGCCGGCACCAGAAATTTTTTCATAATACGCCAGGCCTTACACGCAAATTCTACTGCCCGTTAAGAATAGTCTACTAAATTAGACGAATAGTTGAAGAGTTCTTACGGCCCACCCGGGCCCGGCCAAAAGCTTCTTGAGATTTGGGCATTAAGGCGCAGATAGGGTACTGCCAGACACCACTGGCCGCGCACTAGTCCGGTAATTGAGCGCTTCAGCGCTCGGCCGCACCCGCGCGTTTATAGAGGCAGTCGGCCTCGGCGTTGCGGCCTTCACGGTCGAACAGCGCGGCCGTGCGCTCCAGGCCGTCACGGTCGGCGGTGAGGTCGTAAAGGAAAATAGCATAGCCGGCTGTAAAAACAGGTTTCCTGGCCTTCAGCCAGGCGAAAGTTTCTTTATCTGGGGAATAAGCCCCCTGCAGGTTAGTGGCGGAAACGGCCAGCAATAGTTTTTTCATGCCGCCGTCCTCCTGAGCGGCGGCACAGACGGAAGCCCCTGAACCTGCCAGCTCTATATACGCCGCGGTTTCCAGCGGCACGTACCTGATGCCGTAACTCTCCGGGCGGGCCGCGCCGAAATACGAAAGAATTACCGGCGGGTTCCCCTCCCGTTCCAGATAAGCCGCCAGCGTCTTTATCTCCTGGCCCCGGTCCAGGGCTGAATCCACGAAGAACCTGTACCCGCCGGCCGGGCCGCTCGCCAGCTCGTTGAAATACGCCGGGTAATGCGGGTACGTACGGAGCATTAAAAAGCCCCAGCACAGTGAAAGTAAAAAGCCCGCGGCCGCAAGATAATATTTACGTTCCTTAATTATGCGGTCGGTACCCAACCCTGCCGCCAGGGCCACGAAAGGCATGACCGGCAGCAGCCGCCCGTAATCCGGCCGCGCGGTACCGGCCAGCACTCCGAAATAGACCGCGGGCGGAACGGCGGCCCAGAGCAGAAATCCCCGGTTCTTTTTAAAGCAGGCGGCAATGCCGGCGCCGGCCAGGAAGAGCACCGCCAGCGGAGTTTTTACGGCGAAAGCCAGCGGCAGGGCCCACCATGCGCCGCCAGTAGGATAATGCCCCCAGACAAAACAGGAACGGGCCTGCCCGAGCCCGGACAGAGCGGCAGAAAATCCTTCCAGGTACAGCCCCGGCCGGAACCGGTAGACCAGGGCCACAATAAAAGCGGCTTGCGCCACGAAAACCGCCGTGTACCAGGCTGCGCGCCCCGGCCTCAGCCCCCTGTTCAGATAAGCGTCCGCCAGCCACAGACCCGCTATAAGCGGCGCAAGCAATATCATGCTGAACCCGGAAGCCATGGCCAGGCCCGCCAGGATGCCGGCTAAAACCGCCCAGCGGAACAAAGAGCGGACCTCGCCCGGGCGGGACTTCTTTTTATGGACCGCCGCGGCGGCCGGCTGGCGGCAGGAACGGAAAGCGGCCGCGATAGCCCCCAGGAAGAACGCCCCTGCGGCCGGCTCCGGCGCGGCAAGAGTATCGCCGGCCAGAAAAACCGGCATAAAGCAGAAGATAATAACGGCCGCCAGCGCCGCGTCAGTGCCGCCCAGGCCCGCCGCCAGGATATAAAGGAATAATATAAACAGGAAGGTCCAGAGAAAGAAAGTGAAATAGCGCGAGGTATTGAGCAGGCGCTCGGCCGGCACCGAATTCTGGTACAGGAACAGGTCGCCGAAAGCGTGCGGCATGACGTTGGCGAAATACGGGTGGGAGATAAAACTTCGGGGCTTGAGCGCCGCCAGCGGCAGGGCGGACAGCATCTCCGCCAGCCGCGGGTATTGCGCGGCGTTCATCAGGCAGCTGCCGGTCGCCAGGCAGGCGTAGCCGCCGGCCAGCTGGGCGGGCTCTCCGGCGGCAGGCGCGGCGGAGCGTATGGAAGCTATGCCGGCGAACAGGTGCCAGGCCACGGCCGCCGCGGCCAGGCCCGGCAGTATTTTATTTTTCAAGCGCGTTCAGCCCTTTTTTTTAAGCGCCGCCAGCACTTTGTCCGGCGTGAACGGCGCGTCGAACAGCCAGATGCCGCAGGCATTATAGACAGCGTTGGCCACCGCCGGCAGCGGGCCGTTGATGCCTATCTCGGATACAGATTTGGCACCGAAAGGCCCGTTTGGCTCCCAGGTGGGGATTATGAAAGTGCGCACCGGGGGCGTGTCGGCGGCCGAAAGTATCTTGTAGCGGCGGAAGCTGGCGTTGAGCGGCGTGCCGTTGGAGGAGAACTCCATCTCCTCGGAGAGCGTATGGCTGATGCCGTTGACCACCGCGCCGTCGTTCTGGCCCTCGGCCAGCTGCGGGTTGATGGCCGTGCCGCAATCCACGCACGAGACGTAATCCAGTATCTTTATCTTGCCGGTCCCGGTGTCCACTTCCACGTCGGCGAAGTTCGCCTGGAAAGGCGGCGGGGAGGTATGGGCGAAATGCGAGGCGGAAGCCGTTATCTGGTGCTGGTTATAATAGTAGAGCGAAGTGTTGGCCACTTCGGACAGGGAGCAGGAGGCGCCGTCCGCGGCCACCACTTTGCCGCCCTCCAGGCGCAGGTCCTCTTTCTTCTGGTCGAGGATCTTCGCCGCCACCTCTATGATCATGTCCCGCACCCTCTCGGCGGTCTTCTTCACCGCGCCGCCGGAGATGAACGTGGTCGACGAGGCGTAGGCGCCCACGTCGAACGGCGTGATGTCGGTATCGGAAGAGGTAACTATTATGTCGTCGGCCTTGATGCCCAGCACTTCGGCCGCTATCTGGGCGAGTATAGTGTCGGACCCGGTGCCCAGGTCGGCCGCGCCCACCAGCAGGTTGAACGAGCCGTCCTCGTTCATCTTCATGGTGGCGGAGGCCATGTCCACTTCGGGGATGCCGGAACCCTGCATCATGCAGGCCACGCCCACGCCGCGGCGGACGGGGCCGGTCTGGCCGGCGTACTTCGCTTTCTTCTCGGCCCACTTTATTTCGTCCACGCCTTTCTGTATGGCCTCGAACAGGCCGGTGGAAGTGATCACCTGTTCCACGCCCTCACGGCCTTCGCCCATGGCTTTGAACACCGGCGAGCCCTCGCCGAGCTTTATATAGTTCATCCGGCGGAACTCCACGGGGTCCATGCCGATCTTGGCCGCCATAATGTCCATCAGGCATTCCCAGGCGAAGAAGCCCTGCGTGGCGCCGTAGCCGCGGTAGGCCCCGGCCACGGGCATATTGGTGTACACGCTGCGGCCTATGAAGCGGATATTGTTCTTAACGCGGTACATCGGGATGGTGTGCGAACCGGAGCACATCATCACGGTGAGCGCGTGGGAGCCGTAGGCGCCGGTGTTGAGCGTTATCTCCATCTCGGCGTCGGTTATGGTGCCGTCCTTTTTTACGCCGGCCTTCATGCGGCAGGTGGCCGGGTGGCGGGTGCGCGACGAGATAAAGGTTTCCTTGCGCGTATATTCCAGCTTGACGGGCTTGCCGGTCTTCAGCGCCAGCGCGGCCACGATGTCTTCCAGCACTTCCTGCTTGGAGCCGAAGCCGCCGCCTATGCGGGGCTTTATCACGCGGATGCTCTTTACCGGTATCTTCAGCGCCTGCGCCACGATGCGGCGCACGTGGAAAGGCACCTGCGTGGAGGTGCGCAGCACCAGCCGGCCGGTGTTGTCGAAATAGGCTATGGAAATATGCGGCTCGATGGCGCAGTGCTGCAGGTAAGGAATGGTCCAGCTGTGCTCGAACACGTGGTCCGCTTCCTTGAACCATTCGCCGTTCTTCACCTCGAAATCGAATTTGGCGGCGATGTTATGCCGCGCGTCGGGGATGTTCTTGGAATCCTCCTCGTCGTGGATCACCGGGGCGCCGTCCTTCATGGCGTCGAAGGTGTTCAGCACGGCGGGCAGTATCTCGTAGTCCACTTTTATCTTCAGCACGGCCTCATGCGCGGCTTCGATGGTCTCGGCCGCCACCGCGGCCACGCGGTCGCCCACGTAGCGCACTTTATTGTCCAGCGTGTAGGTGTCGTACGGCGACGGCTCCGGGTAGCCCTGGCCGGCGGTGGTATGCGGCACGCGCGGCAGGTCCTCGTAGGTCAGCACGGCCTTCACGCCGGGCACCTTCAGCGCCTCGGAAACGTCTATTTTCTTTATCCGCGCGTGCGCGTGCGGGCTCCACAGGAGCTTCGCGTGGAGCAGGCCGTTGAAATCCATATCGTCCGTAAAGGCCGGCTCGCCGCAGGCCAGGCCCAGGGCGTCCATCTTCGTCACCGGCTTGTTGACCACCTTAAGTTTTGTAGCGTCCATAGTTTCTCCCGGGTAAATCAGAATTGCTTACGTTCTTTCAAGCGCGCCGCTTGCCGGCCAGTTTTTTGGCGGCGTTCTTTACGGCCTCCACCTGCTTCACGTAGCCGGTGCAGCGGCACAGGTTGCCGTCCAGGGCCTTGCGTATCTCGGCCTCGGTGGGGGCGGGCACGGCGTCCAGCAGCGCCTTGGAGGAAAGTATCATGCCGGGGATGCAGAAGCCGCACTGCACGGCGCCGGCCGCCACGAAAGCCTCCTGCAGCGCGTGCGGCTTGCGCACGGTGCCCAGGCCTTCTATGGTGGTGACCGCGCGGCCGTGCGCGGTGACGGCCGGCACCAGGCAGCCCAGCACGGGCTTGCCGTCGAGCAGCACGGTGCAGGAGCCGCAGTCGCCGGTGTCGCAGCCTTTCTTCACGCTTTTCCAGCCGTGGCGGCGCAGCGCGTCCAGCAGGAACTCGCCGTTCTTCACGGCCAGCTCCAGGAACTCGCCGTTGATGGTGAGGGTTATGTCGAAGAAACCTTTCTTGGCCTCCAGCATGTTCTTGTTGTTCATTTTACCGCCTCCAGGAACCGCCTGAGCAGGCTCGACGCGGCCGCCGAGCGGTAATCCCCCGCGCGCGCGGCTTCGAGCTCGGCCGCGAAAGCGGCCGCGCAGGCTTCGGGCGCCGCCCCCGCGGCAATGGCCGCTTCGGTGGAAAGAGCCCTGAAAGGCTTGGGCGACAGCGCGCCCACGCAGATGCGGCTCTGCACGGCCTTGCCTTTCTTCTCGAGGGAGAAGAACAGCTTGATGTAGGATTCCCAGCTGGATTCGGTCTTCGCCAGCTTGATGAATTCGCAGCGCCATTTTTTGGTCTTCGCCGGTATGATAATTTCGGTTATCAGGCAGTCCAGGCCGGGCCGCAGGCCCAGGTTTGCGGCGTACAGGCCCGGCAGGTCCGTCAGTTTGGCGCCGGAGCGCACGGCCAGCCGCACCTTGGCGTCCAGGCCCAGCAGCACCACCGGGAAAATATTGAACGAATGCGGGCGCGCGATATTGCCGCCGATGGTGGCCATATTGCGTATCAGCTGGCTGGAGCACTTGGCCGCCGCCGCCGAGATCACCCCGCCGGCCCAGCCGCGGCACAGCTTCGAACGGTCTATCTCGTCGAAGGTGGCGCCGGCGCCTATGACCAGGTTCCCCCCCTGCAGCTTTATACCCTTGATGGGAACGTTCCTGATGTCGAGGTAGGTCTCGACAGTGTCGGGCAGCGTTTTCGCCACCAGCGTGCCGCCGGCCAGCGCCATGGCCTTGTATTTTTTGTTCAGCAGCAGCGCTACCGCTTCCTTCGCGGTGGAAGGGAAAGCGTAATACTTGATATTTTTCATCCGCACCTCCAGAGATTAAGGGTACAAAAACCGTTCACGCCGCGCCCGGCGGCTTACTTAGCGCCGAAATACGGATGCGGCAGATAGGGCTGCCGGTCCGGCTTGCTGTCCGTGGGCTTCAGCTCCATTTCCTGCACCAGCAGCGCGGCGGGCGCCACTATGGATACCGGCACATAGCCGCGGTCGTACAGGAAAGGGCCCGGCTGATAAAAATTATACACGTAGTCCTTGTCCGAAACAAGCAGGATGTCGCGCAGCGCCCGGAAAGTGACACCCGTCCATTCCGCCCCGCCTATGATGGTTTCGGAGCCGTCCTTCACGCTCACCTTGTAAGCCAGCATCGGCCCGGCCAGCAGGTCCTCGCTTTTTTTGGCGTCCTCGGGGTCCAGCCGGCGCACCAGCAGCGCGTAGTCCAGGCCGTTCTCGGCGGCCAGCCTGAGCAGTTCTTTCTTCAGCGCCGGCAGGGGCGCGCGCTTTTCCGGGCTGACGGCGAAGAACACGTTGCCGGGCCGCGGCGTAGGGAATTCGTTGAGGAACCCCCGCGCGTGGCCGTTGGAACTGCGGTATTCCTTCACGGGGGCGCGGCTCATGTAGAACCCCGTCAGTTTCCCGTTCTTCACCAGCTCCAGTGGGGCGGGGCGCACGCCTTCGTTGTCTATGGGGTAGCTCCCGTTCAGCTCAACGCCTTCATAGGCCAAAGCCCCCGGATCGTCGGTGACGTTCATGAAAGCCGGCAGCACGCGCATGTTAAGCTTCTTGGCAAGGTCCCCGGAATCTATGTAATAGCGCACCCAGTCCTCACGGTCGGCCCAGGGCACGCGGGCGAACGAAACGTTCCGGACGAACAGCTGGTTGAGGAACTCCGCCGCCGCCTGGTCCTCGAACAGCACCGGCCCCAGGTAAACCTCCGCGCTGGAGGAGTCCACCAGGTAGCTCATGTCGCGGGCGAAAGCTTCCGTCTCGGCGGCCAGCTTTTCGAAAGGCGGCACCGCGGCCAGGGAGCGCCAGGAGTATTTCTTCTCGTCGGAGAGGCGCAGGCCGGTCCGGTCCTGCACCGAGGCCCTGACGTCCAGGCTTATCTTGTCCCACCAGTAGCGGTAGCGCGTGCCCTCGCTGTTGACGAAGCGCACCGTGCGCAGCGTCCTGGAAAAGACCACCTGCGAGCCCTGTATCTTGGGATATTTGCGGAAGACGGCTGAAAGGGCCTTTAGGTTCGCGCGCCAGGCCGGGGCGTCGAAAGGCTCGGTCCGTTCCCTGTCCGAATAGTAGGACTCCGGCTTTTCCGCGGACAGGTCGCCGTACAGCTCGGAGATGTTCTTCTTCTGCTGGTAGGCTTTTTTCTGGGAATATTTTTCCAGGGCCTTCTTGTACGCGTCGTCGGTCAGCGACCACAGCGAGAAGCGCAGCGCGTCGTAGCCGTCCTCCTCGTTGAGGGAGTCGGTGCCGGGCTTGTAGCCGTTGAAATCCTGCCCCACGTAGCCGGAGCTGTCGAAGCTCATGGTGCCCACGCGCAGGTCCACGGTGGCGTCGCGCGAGATATAGCGCCGGTCGTCCCGCAGCGAACCGAACACGGCGGAGATAGAATCCTCGGTGGAATCCATCACGTAATAGGACACGAAATACGGCCTGTCCAGGCTGTCCATCTGCAGGCTCTGCGCGGTGCGCCGCATTTCGTCGGACATGGCCTTCAGCACCACGTCCTCTCCGGCCGCGGCCGGGGCGGCGGCTGAAAGGAGCAAAAGCAGGGCGGCCGCTGGTCTGTTCATGGTCGTGTGTCCGTAAAGGGCGGCTTCAGCACCGGCGGCCTGTCGTTGGATTTCTGCACTTTCTCGGTCTCTATCTCGGAGAAAAGCAGGCTGGGCGCCACCGCCGAGACCGGCACCCAGCCGGACTCGGCGCCGCAGGTGCCGTTAAAGACCCCGTAGTCGTCGCCGGTGAGCAGGATGCGCGCGAAGGTCTGCAGCGGCGTGCCTATAAGGTTAAGCCCGCGCACCGGTTCGTCCGGGCGGCCGTCGGCGTAGATTTTGTAGCCCATGGTCACGCTCACCGAAAAGCTCTGCGGCAGGTAGCGGTCGGTGATGGTGAACCCGCCGGCGATATCGGAAACTATAAGGCCGTAAGGTTTACGGGCTTTTTTAACTTCCCTCACCAGCGCCCGGCGCAGCTCGGCGTAGGGGACGGTCATGGTGGAAACCACTATCAGGTTGCCCATGCGAGCCACCGCGCCGTGCCCGTCGCTGCGGCGGCCGTGGCCGTTGGAAACCGGGAAATTCTTTATGGGCGAGCGGCCCATCAGGAAACCTTTAAGGACGCCTTTGTCCACCAGCACGGCCTTGCGCGCCGGCACGGCCTCGTCGTCGAAGCGGTAAAAGCCGCGCAGGAACTGGCTGCCGTAGCGGTATTGCGAGGGGTCGTCGTAGACGCTCAGGAAGGAGGGCATTATAGGCTGGCCGACTTTCTTCGCGAAGGTCTGGCCGGAATCCTCGCTCTTCTGGCGGTGCCCTTCCATGCGGTGGCCCAGTATCTCGTGGAAGAAAACCCCGGCCGCGCGGCTGTCGAGCAGCACCGGGCCGCTGTAGGGCTGCTCCGGCGGGGCGGCGCGCAGCGCCTTAAGTTCGGCTATGGAATCGTCGATGTCTTTTGCTATCGCGGCCTCGTCGGGGACCTCGCCGGGCCTGTCGGAGTCGTAGATCTTCAGCCGGGAAAGGTCCATGCCGTCGGGGGTGCGGGTGTAAAGCGAGTACATGAAGCGCACGTAGGTGTTGCCGGTGACTATGCTGGAGCTTTCGGAATTCACCATGTAGCGGTTCACCGTATCCGCTATCAGGCGCACTTCGGAACTGTAGAGAAAATCGTACGGCTTGAACTTCTCGGAAAGCCGGCGCGCCATCACCCGGAATTTGGCCTTGTCTATTTCCGGGAAAGAGGCCTTCTCATAGAATACGGCGCCCCCCTCCCGGGTGAAATCGTCGGACTTATCCTCTTCCTCCGCCGTCACGCTTTTGTTCATCTTCACTTTCGCGTACTGGTCCTGCGCGGCTTTGTACGCCCGGTCGGTAAGGCTCCACACCTCGGCGCGCAGCGGCGCGGGGTCGTCCTCCACCGGCAGGTTGAAATATTCCTGCTGTTTGGAATTGCCCGAGGAGTTGGCGCCCTTTACTTCATGCGTGTTGTCCAGCTCCGGAGAGCCCGCCCGCGCGTCCACGTCCAGCTGGCGGCTGCGGGAGTCGTCCTCGCTGTACAGCGCGCCCAAACGGGCAGAGAGGGAATAAGAGGTCCGGTCATAGGCTTCGTAGCCCAGGTAATAGAGCGGGGCGGCTTCGGCGTTCGCGAGGCCGGCAACGCTGCGGGCCAGTTCGGTCTTAAGCGCGTCCAGCAGGGGATCGGAGGCGGCGGCCTGCGCGGCTGCGGCGCAGGGGCAGGCCAGAAGAACCGCGGCAAGCAATTTTTTCATTCGTGGTCCGGGAGAAGGTATCCGATTCAGCGCAGGCCGCCGAGGGCGCGCTCCAGCAGAACGCCGCACATTTCCCTGCGGTACTGGGCCTCGCTGCGGGTATCTGTTATGGGCGAGACTTCGGCCTTCACCATAGCCGCGGCGGCGGCCGCGGTCTGCGGCGAAAGCTGCCTGCCGGCCAGCCAGGCCGAGGTTTTTACGGCCAGCAGCGGCACCGGCGCTACCGAACCCAGCGCCACCACGGCCCTTTTGATGGTCCCGCCGGAGAGCTCCGCCGTCAGGGCCACCGCCGCTTTGGAAATGCCGAAATAGGCGCGCGGCCCCAGCTTCAGGTAAACCCCGGCGTGCGGGCGCTTCGGGATTTCAAAAGCCAGTATAAGCTCGTCCTTTTTCAGCGCGGTCCGCTTGGGCCCGAGGAACAGTTCCCTCAGCGGCAGGCGGCGTTTTTTGCCCTTGAGCGCCAGCAGCACGTACGCCCCTTCGGCCACCAGCGCGCACACGCCGTCGGCGCAGGGACTGCCGTTGGCGGCGTTGCCGCCCAGCGTGGCCATGTTCCTCAGCGACGGGCTGGCGAAATGCGGGATGGCGGCCGCCAGCGCCGGGCACCACTTCCGGGCCGCTTTGGAATTCTCTATTTCGGAAATTTTCACGCCGGAACCTATGAACAGCGCGCCGGCGGTCTCTTTTATGGCCGCAAGCTCGGGCAGGCCGCTTATGTCTATCCAGCATTCCGAACTTTCGGCGCCGGCGTTATCGGCCGTCACGATATCGGTGCCGCCGGCAAGGTAGCGGCGGGCGGCCGGGAGGCCCGGCAGCATTTCCCAGAGTTCTTTAAGGTCAGAAGGTTTTACTATGATCTCAGGCATTTTACTTCCCGCGGGCTTTTTCCACCGCTGACAGGACTTTTTCATAGCCGGTGCAGCGGCAAAGGTTCCCGGTAAGCTCGAGTTTGATCTCTTCCAGAGTGGCTTTGGGCTTGCGGCGCAGCAGCGCCTCCGAGGCGATTATCAGGCCGGGAGTGCAGAACCCGCACTGCACGGCGCCTTCCGCCATAAAAGTCTTCTGCAGCGGGTGCAGGCCGCCGGCCTTGCCTTTTATGCCTTCAATGGTAACGAGCTCTTTGCCGTGCAGCTGCACGGCCATCATCAGGCAGGAGTTCACCGCCCGCCCGTTCACCAGCACCATGCAGGCGCCGCATTCGCCTTCGCCGCAGCCTTCCTTGGTGCCCTTCAGCCCGAGGGTTTCGCGGATGAAGTCCAGCAAAGAAAGGGAGGAGGGTATTTCCAGCTCCGTTCTTTGCCCGTTCACGGCGCAGCTCAGCGCGAAAACGGCCGGGGTAGTGTTTTTCTTAGCGGACATCGGCTTTATCCTTTCTTAGAAATCAAAGCCCATTCCCACGTTGAAATACATGCCGCTTACGGTCAGCACGTCCCTTTCGGAGGTTATACCCCTGTCGAAGAACATCGTGTTGAGCTGGTAGCGCAGCTCGGCCACCAGCTGCGTCTTGTCGGCTATCTGCAGCCTCACCCCGAAAGGGATATTGAGGACCAGGCCCAGCCCGAAATCGTCCGTGGGCGTCGTTTTGTAGGCGGAATTCGTATACCCTTTTACGTACGGCATATTTATGGCGTTGAGCGAAAAACCAAGCCCGATACCCATATAAGGCTCGACTGTCGTTTTTTTGGCGAACCGTATCATCAGGTCGCCGGCCATATAGAACGAGGTAACGGTGAGGTAATCGCTTTTGCCGAAAGAAAAATTGCCCGGGGCCCCGTTATTAAGGCTCCAGGTGGTACTCTGCGGGACTATATTGCGCCTTTCCAGCCCGAATTCAAAAGCTCCGCCCATATTCCCGTTGCCATAGCCGCCAACCCGCATTGCCAGCGGGCCGAACCCGGCAGTTTTAAGTTTGTCGAATTTGACGGAACTATAATACTGGGAACCGCTGGCGCCTATGAGCTGTACGCCCAGATCGTTGGTCCCGGTATTGTCGAGCCGTATCGTGCCTAACGAGTTGTAGAATTCCAGCGCCATGTTGGGAGAGCCCATGCCCAGGAAAATATCGAAATAGCCGTATTCGTAAGTGCCGCGCTGGCGCACGTAAGACTTCGCAACCGGCTGCTGATAATCGGGCTGCGGCTGGTAAGCCGGCTGCTGGTAGGCGGCCGGCTGGTAAGCGGGCTGCTGCGGGGCGCTGGCCGCGTCGCCCATCCAGTTCTTCTGCACGGTAACCTGCGAAGCGCCGATAGCCTGCGCGGTCTCGGTCTTTATCAGGCGCGCGTTAACCTCTATCTGGCCGTCCGAGGTCTCTACCAGGGTGCCGGTGATTATGGCCTGCACGCCCAGCAGCTTGCCGAGCTGCTGCGTGGAGGTGGCGTCCATCATGCCGGAGGACTGCAGCTTCAGCTCGCCCATCACCTTGTCGAGCATGGCGCGCTCGACGACTTCGAACTTATGCATGTTGATGAATTTCATCGTAAGCCGCTCCGAGATCACGGAGCCGTCCTTGGTGGCCCCGGCCCTGTTGTCGGCGTAGGAGAACGGGATGATGGCTATTTTCTTCCCGTGGAATTCGGAGCCGGCCTCACTGATCTCCGTGGCGAGCTGCAGGTATTTATCCTCGGCGCGGACCCCGGCGGAGAAAAAAGAAAGAAACAGCAACCCGGCGAACAGAGTTTTTACAGTGTTTTTCATTTCAATATTCCCTCGCTCAAGCCTTCTTCAATTCCTTCCATATCTTTTCGGGCAGCAGCGGCACGGAAGTCACGCGGGCGCCGCAGGCGTTCTTCACCGCGTTGGCGATGGCCGGGGCCACGCCTATAAGCGGCACCTCGCCCATGCCTTTGGCATGATAGGGCCCGTCCTTATACGGCTTTTCTATAAAAGTTATATCATATTCGGGTTTATCGGCGGTAGTAGCTATGACATAATCCGTGAAGTTAGGGTTCACCATGATCCCGTTCTTATAGACCAGGTTCTCGTAAACGGCCCAGCTCATGCCCTGCAGGATGCCGCCCTGCGCCTGGCCCAGGGCCAGCCGCGGGTTGACTATCCGGCCCACATCGTAGGCCGCCCAGATCTTTTTTACCTTCAGCACGCCCGTCTTCAGGTCCACTTCCACCTCGGCCGCGTTGGCCGAATAGGAGTAGATAACGTAGGCGTCGCCCTGGCCGTCCTCGTTCTTGAACGAGGTGCGGGGCGCGGTATACCAGCCCTGCTCGCACATCTTCAGGCGCCGGCGCCAGCACTCGGCCGCCACCGGCCTGAACTCCACGGACTTGCCGCCCATGGAGAACACGCCCCCGCCCGCCGTCATCGGCTTCGACGCGTCCGCGCCCGCGGCTACGAGCAGGTCGAAGGCGGTCTTGAAAATGCGCTCCCTCAGCGGCGTGGCCGCGTCCACTATGGCGTTGCCGCTCATCAGCGTGGTGCGGCTGGCCACCGTGGGGCCGGAATCCGGCACCTTGGAGGAATCCACCTCTTCCACCTTCACGCCCTCATACGGCGCGTTGAGCGTTTCGGCGGCTATCTGCGCCAGCACGGTCAGGGCGCCCTGGCCCATCTCGGCGTTGCCAACGCTGACGCTCACCGAGGAATCTTTATAGATGTTCACCATCGCGCCCGCGCGGTCCAGGTAGCGGCCGCCGGCCCCCAGCCCCACGCCGTAATACGTGGCGGAAAAACCTATGCCGGCAACGACGTCCGGCCCCCCGGCCCCCGGCCCCCGGCCCTTAACTTTCTTATCCCACCCGCTGCGTTTTCTCACCGCCTGCACTATCTCTTTCAGCCCGCAGCAGGAATTAAGTTTCTGCCCCGTTACGGTCTTATCGCCCGGCTCCAGCATGTTCTTCAGGCGGAACTGCACGGGGTCCATCCCTGTCTTTTCCGCCAGTTCGTCGATCAGCGACTCCTGCGCGAAGCAGATCTGCGGCTGGCCGAAACCGCGGAAAGCGCCGCAGGGCACCTTATTGGTGGCCGCGGCGTAGGTCTTTATGTCCACGTTGGCTATTTTGTAAGGCCCGGCGGCGTGCACGGTGCCGCGCCACAGCACTATGGGCGACAGCGTGGAATAAGCCCCGCCGTCCAGCACGTATTTTACGCGGCAGGCGGTGAGCCGCCCGTTCTTGTCCGCGGCATAGGCCACCTTCGCCCAGCCGGGGTGGCGCTTCGACATGCTCTGGAAATCCTCTTTGCGCCCGTAGATAAGTTTTACGGGTCTGCCGACCTTAGCGGCGCAGATGGCCGCGTGCGAGGCCACCAGGGCCGGCACGTCTTCCTTGCCGCCGAAGCCGCCGCCGGTCACGGTCTGCAGTATCTTTATCTTATGGTAAGGCTGGGCCAGCGCGGCCGCCACGGCGTCGAGGATATAAAAAGGGCACTGCGTGGTGCTGTGCACCGTCATGCCGCCGCCCGGCTCGGGCAGGGCTATGGCGCCCTGCGTCTCCAGGTAGGCGTGCACCTGGTAATTGGTGGAGAATTCCCCCTCCGCCGTGAAAGCCGCTTTTTCAAAAGCCTCGTCCACCGAGCCTTTCTTGATCACGAAGCTGGAGAACACATTGTCCTCGCCGTGAATTTTAACCGAATCCTTCTCCAGCGCCCTGAGGGGGTCGGCCACGAAAGGCAGTTCCTTATATTTCAGCTCTACCAGCGCGGCGGCTTTTTTCGCGGCGCCGGCGGTCTTCGCTACCACCAGGGCGATGGTCTCGCCGGCGAAACGCGCCTCTTTTTCCGGCAGGAAAGGGTAGTCGTGCATGACCACCGGCCATTTGTTCACGCCTTTGATGTCCTTGTAAGTGACTAAAGTCACGTAGCCCGGCACCCGGCGGGCTTTCGCGTCGGAAATGGAAAGTATCTTTATCCTGGGCCTGGGCGAGCGCACCGCGGCCGCGTACAGCATGCCGGCGAAGTCCCGGTCGGCGGCGTACTGCGCCGCGCCGGTCGCCTTTATCAGCGCGTCCTTCCTGGGCAGAGATTTTCCCACGCAAGAAAGTTTTTCCATAGGTCGCCTCTTACTTTTTATCGTCCGTCACCCGCATATGCGCGCCGTCGCGCTTATAATGCGTTTTTATTATTTCGGCCAGCACGGAAACGGCTATTTCCCCCGGCGCTTTGCCGCCCAGGTTCAGCCCCACGGGCGAATGCACCCGCGCGTCCTTGAGCGGATAAAGCTTTTTACCAGCGAGGAGGCGGAAGATCTCGCGCACTTTGTCGGCGCTGCCTATCATGCCTATATAGGCCGCCGGCGTGCGCATCATGGCTTCCAGGCACTCCCTGTCCAGCGCGTGGCCGCGGGTGACTATCACCGCGTAGGTGTCCTTGTCGGGCGCGGCCAGCGCCACGGCTTTGTGCGGCTCGGCGTTTATTATCTCCAGCGCCCCCGGGAAGCGCTCGGCGTTGGCGAACTCTTTTCGGTCGTCGGCCACCAGGTAAGGGTAGCCGGCCAGCCGGCAGGCCTCGGCTATCTTCAGGGCCACGTGCCCGCCGCCCAGCAGCAGCACCTTGAAAGGGTTCTTGTAAACGTCTATGTAGACTTCCATCCTGCCCATGCAGATCATGCCGGTGTTGCCTTTTGGCTTAAGGTCGAAATTGAATTTCCCGCCCGTGCCGGTCTTCAGGCACTCCACCGCTCTTTTAATGGTCAGCGCCTCTATGGTGCCGCCGCCCACCGTGCCCTCTATGGAGCCGTCGGCGTAGACCAGCATTTTGGCGCCGGCTTCGCGCGGCGTGGAACCGTCCACGGAAATTACGGTGACGAAAGCGGCGCTTCTGCCGGCGTCTATGGCCTCGGCCAGCATTTTTATGATGTTTTTTTGGTCTTTCATGGTCTGTTATTTTACAAATTTACAGCACTTTATATATTTCCACCTGTTCGGTGCGGCCTTTCAGCGCCGTCAGCCCCAGCGCCCCGAACGACATCTTCCCGCCCAGCGCCTCCCGCGCTTTCTCGAGCGCGGCCGCGCTGACTATGATATCCGTGCCGAAATCCTTGGTCTTGGACTGCAGGCGGGAGGCGGTGTTCACCGTGTCGCCTATAAAAGTATATTCCAGCCGCGAGAACGTGCCGATATTGCCGGCCACCAGCCGCCCGGAATGCACGCCGATGCCGAAGTTCACCGCCTCCGGGGCCATGCCGGCGGCGTTGAACTCGGCCAGCGCCGCGCGCATTCCCGCCGCCGCGCGCAGGGCGTCGGCGGCGTAGTCCTTCGAGCCCAGCTGCGGCGTGAACACCGCCATCACCGCGTCGCCCATGAACTTGCTGATAACGCCGTTATAGGCCGTTATCGGCGGGGTGATGTAGCGGAAATAGTTATTGAGGAACTCCACCACGGCGGTGGCGCTCAGCGGCTCGCTCAGCGGGGTGAAATTGCGGATATCGCAGAACATCACCGCGGCCTCTATGTCCTCGCCGCCCAGGTTCACTTTCTTGTTCTTTATGAGCTCGCGCGCTATCTCTATGGACAGGTACTTGCCGAAAGTGTCCTGCAGCTCCGCGCGCTCCTTCAGGCCGTCCACCATTTCGTTGAAGCCGGCCTTCAGGCGGGCCACCTCGTCGGAAAAATAAACGCGCGTCTTCACGTCGAAATTTCCGTCGGAAACGCGCCGCATCTTGTCTATCAGCCCGTCCAGCGGCCGCTGTATGCCGTAAAAGACCGTCCCGAGCCCGGTCAGCAGCGTGATAGTGCACATTGCCAGCAGGCCGGTAAGGTCCGTGTGCCAGGCCGAAACCGGCGCTCCGAACTGGAACGCCAGGAAGATCATCCCGAAAGGCAGCATGGCGCAGGAAAAGATCAGCAGCACTATTTTAAGGTAAAGGGGGATCGAGAATTCCGGCCGCAGCCTGTGGAGCTCCTCCTTTTCATAGAGCATGTCCATGATAAGGTTGTTCTTGGACCGTATCCAGTCTATGGCTATGGGAAAAATGCAGCCCTGGGCGAGAGCCCCGAGCAGCAGGGCGGGCAGCGTGCCGGCGGGAATGGCCCCGCCGCGCGACAGCACGAAGACCAGCCGCGTCGCCGTCACGGCCAGCAGCAGGATACCTGCGTCGCGATAAATATTGCGCAGCCTGCGGCGTATCTTTTCTTTAAGCGCTTCGGTGGGCTTTTTCCGGTAAAGGGTAGCCGGGCGCATCCAGAAATAGACGAGCGAGAACAATACAATGATGGCTACGCCGCCGCCGGCGTCGATATCTTTATAACTCTTGAAACTATCATCCGCGCCGTAAAAAGCCGACAGGCAGAATTTCGAGAAATCGGCGCCTGTCACGTGCAGCCAGTAAGGGAGGCCGGCGAAGGCGAAAAAACCCTTCAGCTTTTTTTTCTCTTCCTCGTTGAGGACCGCTACAGCCATTCAGGAACTCCGGTTCAGGTGAATTTAAGAAAAGTCCAGTATATTATGGCATTTATGAAAGTGAGCGGAATGCCGACGCGGGCGAACTCCAGGAAGGTTCAGGAACACGGCGGCCAGAACTATTATCGGGAACATCAGCCGGCTTTTACGAGCGCCTCGTAATCTTCCTGGGTATCGAAGTCGCGGATTATCCCCGGGTCGTTAACGTCGAGGTCGGCTATTTTTACCGCCGGGTGATGCGTTACCCAGTGCAGCCCCTTCTCCAGCGGGCCCTCGAAGCATAATGCCCTGTGCGCCGCCGGGATGATTATGGGGTGGCCCCTTTTGAGTTTGGAATCGGCAGCCCTGATGGTGCGCGGGATAACTGTGGTCTCTTTATCGTAGCGCCAGCGGTCTACTATTCTCCTGTAAGTATCCGGCAATATGGTGGGCTGATCGGACAGGCAGACCAGGAACCCTTCCGAATATTCCGACACGAAGGCCAGCCCCGCGCGCAGCGAGGAAAGCTGTCCGTGCTCCGGGTTCAGGTTGACCGCCACCTTCTCGCCGGCGGGGACCCAGGCCGACAGGATGGCCTGCGAGTCCCGGCCCAGCACCACCACGCGGTCCTCCACGCCGGCGCGCCGCAGCGCGTCGCAGACATGCTCGATGAAAGGCCGGCCGCGCCATTGCAGCAGGGCCTTGGGGCTGCCCATCCTGGAAGAGTCGCCGGCGGCTAGAATAATAGCGGAAAGCATATTAACCTCTCCTTTAATCCCCGAAAGAAATGCCCAGGTCGCGCGCGGTCTGCACGGTGTCGCAGTCCAGCGGCACCACTTTCATGCGGTTGGTGGCTTCTTTCAGCGGCACGTAGCGCACCGCGGGCGGGTCCAGCGCCACCATCACGCCGCTCTTCCCCTCCACCAGCGCCCGCACCGCCGCGGCGCCGAAGCGCAGGGAAATAAGCCTGTCGAAAGTGGTGGGGCAGCCGCCGCGCAGCAGGTGGCCCAGCACCACGGTGCGGCATTCCTTGCCGACCAGCGGCTCCAGCTCCCTGGCCACGCGTTCGCCGGCGCCGCCGAGTTTCTCGGCGCGGCCGAGCTCATGGCCTGTCACGGACGCCGAGCCGCCCACGGGTTTGGCGCCTTCGGCCACCACCACTATGGCGTAATGCTTGCCGCGTTTGGGCCTTTCTTTAAGCGCCGCGGCCACTTTGTTGATATCGTACGGGATCTCGGGGATAAGAATAGCGTCGGCGTTGCCGGAAATGCCCGCGTTAAGCGCTATCCAGCCGGCGTAGCGGCCCATCACTTCCACCACCATCACGCGCCGGTGCGCTTCCGCAGTGGAATGCAGGCGGTCCAGGCACTCCGTGGCGAAAGAAACGGCCGTGTCGAAGCCGAAAGTTATAACCGTCTTGTCCAGGTCGTTGTCTATGGTCTTGGGCACGCCTATCACCCGCAGGCCTTTTTCGGCCAGCACGCTGGCTATGCCCAGCGAACCGTCGCCGCCCAGCGCCACCAGCGCGTCTATCTTGTTCCTGCGAAAAGCGGCCACCAGTTCGTCCGAGCGGTCGGCCTCGTACATTTTGCCGTCGGCGCCCGGCGTGGGATATTTTAAAGGGTTGCCTTTGTTGGTAGTGCCGAGGATGGTGCCGCCCAGGTGGGTTATGCCGCGCACTTTGCCCCGGGAAAGCGCGACCAGCCCGCCCTCGGGATAGTCCTCCGGCTTCATCAAGCCGTTATAGCCGTCGCGGATGCCTACGACCTCCCAGCCTTTGTTCAGCGCGGAAACCACCACCGCCCGTATCACAGCGTTGAGCCCCGGCGCGTCCCCGCCGCCGGTATTTATCGCTACCCGCTTTATAGTCTTCCCGTTCATGGTCCCCCCTCCGCGTTCAGCAGCCGGCTTTCCTGTAAAGCGCGGCGGCCGCTTTGTTCGCCCTTTCGGCCAGCTTGAATTCATCCACGTTCACCAGGCGGCCGTTCTTAACCACCACTTTCCCGTTGACTATGGTGTATTTGGTGCGGTGCGAAGCGCCGCAGAACAGCAGCGAGGCCAGCGGGTCCGATCTCGAGCCCGCGAAGTCAAGCCCGCTCACGTCGAAAATGGCTATGTCGGCCGCTTTGCCGGGCTCTATGGAGCCGATGTCGGTGCGGCCCAGCACTTCGGCGCCGCCGCGCGTGGCCAGTCTGAACGCGTCGCGCGCCGGCATGGCTTCCACCCCGGCCTTCACGCGCTGCACCAGCATGGCCTGGCGCACTTCGCCCAGCATATCCGAAGCGTCGTTGGAGGCCGAGCCGTCCACGGCCAGCCCCACGGGCACCTTGTGGTCCAGGAACATGCGTATGGGGGCTATGCCCGAGCCCAGGCGCAGGTTGGAACAGGGGCAATGGGCCACGCCGGTGCGGGTCCTGCCCATTTTTTTAGCCTCGGCCTCGTTGATGTAAACGCAATGCGCGAACCAGGCGTTGCCTTCGCTCACCCAGCCCACGGATTCCATGTAATCCAGCGGGCGCATTTTGAAAAGTTTTTTACAGAACGCTTCTTCGTCGATGGTCTCGGCCAGGTGGGTATGCATGCGCACGCCCCATTTCTTTGCCATCTCGGCGGTGAGCTTCAGCAGCTCGGTGGTAACCGAGAACGGCGAGCAGGGCGCCAGCGCCACGCGGGTCATGGCGAACTTGCCGGCGTCGTGGAACTTGTGCACCAGCCGCTCGCAGTCCTTCATGATGAACTCTTCGGTCTGCACCACGCTGTCCGGCGGCAGCCCGCCCTTGGAGCGGCCGCGCGACATGGAGCCGCGCGTGGGATGGAAGCGCATGCCGAGCTCCCGGGCGGCCTCTATCTGCGTGTCTATGAACAGGCCGCTGTTCTTCCGCGGGAAAAGATAAAGATGGTCGGTGCTGGCGGTGCAGCCGGTGAGCAGCAGCTCGCCCAGGCCTACCTGCGTGCTGGCGTAGATGGCCTCGGGGTTCACGTGCTTCCAGATATCGTAAAGGTAGATCAGCCAGTCGAAGAGCTTCGCGTCCTGCACCTTGGGCAGGTTGCGGGTGAGGGTCTGATAAAGATGGTGATGGGTGTTCACGAAACCCGGCAGCACCACGCAGTTTTTCGCGTCTATGACCGTGTCGGCCTTTACCTTCAGGTTCCTGCCGACTTTCCTGATCTCCGGGCCCTCTATGTAGACATCCCCCCCGCCTATCTCCCGGCCCGCGTCGTCCATCGTCGCGAGCACCAGCGCGTTCTTTATCAGCAGTGTTCTCATGGCGGATCCTTAAAAGCCGGCTGTGCGGCCTGTCTAAATTTCAGTTCCGCAAATATTATAGTAAAATAAAAAACATCGCCGGCCCGGCCGGGAATCCTGACAGCCAGGGAAAAACATGAAAAACAAATTAACTTTCCTTTCCGACGCCCAGCTTAAAGCCGAGGCCGAACGCTGCCTTTACTGCGAGGAGAAGCCCTGCAAAACAGCCTGCCCCGCCGACTGTTCGCCCGCCGACTTTCTTATAGCCGCCCGCCAGATCGG
>CAIRNJ010000096.1 GCA_903879915.1 uncultured Elusimicrobia bacterium | reverse complement strand
TTTCTCCCTGCCGGCCGTCAGTCCCGCCTGCTCCTTCAGGGCTACGCCCAGGTTGGTCTGCGTCAAGGCGTAATACTCCGGCGCGGAATCGGCGGTCATCGTTTTCAGCGCCTCTTTATAGGACGCGACAGCCTCGGAAAGTTTCCGCTTTTTTTCTTCGCCGGCCAGGAACTCGGCCTGGTCGTACAGGATGTTCCCAAGATCGCTGCGCGCTTTGGAATAAAGAGAGGGTTCGGAGGCGAGCGACCACATCCGCAAAGCCTCGCTGAACGCCGTCAGCGCCTCGGAAAGTTTCCGCTTTTTTTCTTCGCCGGCCAGCAGGTCAGCCTGGTGTCTGAACACATGGCCAAGGCCGTTCTGTGCAATGGCGTAATCTTTGGGGGCCGAAACCGCCGAGTACACCCGCAGCGCTCTTCTGTGCGCGGCCGCCGCCTCCTCGAAGTTCCGCCGTTTTTCCTCTCCGGTAAGCGTGAAAGCCTGGTCGTTCAAAGCGCTGCCCAGGCTGTTGTTTATTCTGCCGTATTCTTCCGGCGACACTTCGGCCGTGTACGCCGCCAGGGCGTCCCTGTAGGCTTTCACGGTTTCTTCCAGCAGTTTTTTCCGGTTCGTGCCCATCGCGGATTCGGACAATTCGTGCAGCATCCTGCCGGACTTCACGGCCTGGGCCGCGAGCATGAGCCTGTCGCCGATGTCGGATTTTGTCTGGGCCAGCGCCAGCTTCTCCAGTTCTGCCGCCGATGCGCCCGCCGAACCGGCCTTTTCTTTGGGCCAGACGGCGTAAATGAACTGCTTGCGGGTCTCGAACTCGGGCTTCTCCGCCGCAGGGGCAGGCTGGAAATATCCTTTGAATTGCGCGGACAGCTGCCCGGAAACGAGGAAGTCGCTCCTTACCTGTATAAGGTTCTCGGCGCTGCTGTCTAGGAACACGTAATTCGGGAATTTCAGGGCGCCGATGGCGGCGTTGCTGAAATAATCTTTCGAGGCCGCCTCGCAGCGCTGGGCTTTGTTTATCCCGGAACCGGAATAATGAACGGTGTTTTTTATCGCCAGCGGGCCGAAGTTGCCGAACGAGATCCCGGTGCGAAGGGCCAGGAAGTGCTCGTCCGGCACGGCAATGCCGGTGGCGGAATATTTTTCTATGTACTTCCCGCGTATTTTTTCCCAGTCCTGTATTATCCGGCTCAGGCACAGGATGCTGTTTTCCACGCTGGCAAACAGCAGCAGAAAGCCGTCGCCGGTAAAATTCCCCACATGCCCGCCGTGCTGGTCGGCCGCGGTCTCAACGGAGCCGTACAGTTCGCGTATCATTTCGGCCGCTGTATCGGCATTCTGGTCCCAGGCGTAGGTGGAGTCGTGCAGATCGATAAAGGCGGCGAAGCCCGGGCCTTTTATGGTGGAGTCGTGCTGTCCGGTTGTTTTTTCTGTCATGGCCGCCTTAATATCCGGTCGTAAACTTATCAAACGGGGACACTTGTGCTCAATTGCTCCCGCGGGAACCCCTTGTTGGAAAGACCCGTTCCCCCCATGGCCGGCGCGTCAGAGTTTATCCTTCGGGCAGGCGTCCTGCAGGTATCCGTGCAGCGACAGGCTCATCGCCGACCTGGTGCCCGCGGACAACAGCCAGCCGCGCGCCGGATCGAACGAGAAATCGGATTCCGCGTTATCCCCGGCGTTGATCACCGTGATCCTGACCGGTTGTTGCCCGGACAGCCCCAGTGCGTCATTAAGGTCGGCTGCGTCTTTAAGGAACACCGACAGGTTGGGGTTCGCGTAAGTCCCGTCGGGGTTTGTCATGGACGCGTCCACCGCGTAGTCGAACCGCGTCAGCCCGGCCTTGTTGCGGCGCAGCTCGGCCAGCACCGCCAGGTCTTCCACCGCCCAGGAGAGCGTGCCCAGCTCCCCCGTTATTTCTGCGCCCAGGGACATTACGCATTCTTTCACGTAGCACCTGGCGCTGGAGCCGAATTCCCCGGGGTCCCGTACAAGTTTAAGCTTTACCTTCAGCGAGGGCGAAAGCCCATGGCTTGCGTAAAAACTTTCCAGCGTTTCGCGGAAAAGCCTTACCTGGAGATTCTCCCCGCCCCCGGGATTTTTCATAGTGTCATCCGCGTAAACGTCCAGGTACGGGATCCTTTCATTCAGCAGGCGCGGGGGCATCTTCAGCGCGGTCAGCCTGTTCTGCTCTTTGCAGCCTATCGGCCCCTTGTACTTGTAAGCCTCCAGGGGGCCTTTGTAGCCGATGTAGTATTCATCCTCGTAGACCTCTGACTTGTAATCCCAGTCCTTCGAGACCACGATCCCCTGGGTGGGGTCTGTCAGGATCCACCCTTTGCCGTTCCTCACGGCCACGCCGGTATGGTCGTTGAAATTCTCCAGCAGGCTGCCGTAAGACATCGTGGTGCCGATGATAAAAACCGGCTTTAAGCCGGCGTCCTGCATCAATTTATAGAAAGCGGCCGCGTAGTCGCTGCAGCCGCTGGAGTAGCGGCTTTCCAGCACCTCCGCGCCCGTCCTCAGCCCTATAAAGAATTCCTTGGGGCCGGTTTCCTTCGCCCCGGCCACGGTCACGGTGTAAAGCGTGTCGGGCGCCATCAGCTTTATTTCGTTCATCCGCGCCAGCCCGGCGGCGACAATGCCGGGAACGTCTTTTGGCTTGTCCGCGCCATGGCAATAGGCGCCGCTCAAAAGCAGCAGGCCGAGAATAACGCACGGGGTTGTAATTTTCATGGCCGTTCTCCGAAGTTCTGTATGGTCCCGTTCCGATCCCGGAACACATGCTCGCGGGTTTTCATGGTTGCGGGCAATAGAACCCGCCCCGGCTTTTGGTATTATAATATATTGGCGGAAGGGGAACGGTTCGTTGAAAAATTGCAGGCAGAGAAAAGAACGAAACAAGGAAAGAGGCTGCGATAACAAGCCTTGCGTTTGCTATAGCTCCGTGAAAAGCGGACCGGAAAAAGCGCTTCGGCCTTTAAAGCCGTTACTGCCGGACCGCCCCGGCGGTAACGGATCAGGGGAACTGCTCTAAGAGAGCTTCAGAATTCAGGAGGATCGCGGCATGAAAAACACTAATGAATTTACGAAGATCACGGTAGAGGAAGCTGAGGCGCTGGCAAAACAGGAGGACGGGCTGGAGCTCGACGGACTGACGGAACTCACCGATAAAGCGGCAGAGGCGCTGGCTAAGCATGAGGGCTGGATCTCTCTCAACGGCCTGACCACGCTTACCCAAAAAACGGCGGAGGCGCTGGCGAAGAATCCGGACTGGCTTGAGCTCAACGGCCTGGCCACGCTTACCGACAAAGCGGCAGAGGCGCTGGGGAAGGATAAGGGGGGGCTTGAGCTCAACGGCCTGACCGCGCTTGCCGACGAAGCGGCAGAGGCGCTGGCGAAGCATGAGGGGTGGCTCGAACTTGGCGGCCTGACCGCGCTTACGGAAAAAGCCGCGGAGGCGTTAGCGAAACACGGGCACGATCTTCATCTCAGCGGCCTGACCGCGCTTACTGATAAAGCCGCCGAGGCGCTGGCGAAGCATAAAGGCCCGCTCGAACTCAGCGGCCTGGCCGCGATCACGGATAAGACAGCGGCGGCCTTGGCGAGGCACGAGGACGATCTGCATCTTAACGGCTTGACCGCACTTACCGACCAAGCCGCGAAGGAGCTGGCAAAACACAGGGGGGAGCTCGCGCTCGACGCTCTGACCTCGCTTACGGACCAGGCCACGGAGGCGCTGGCAAAACATCAGGGCGAGCTGCATCTCAACGGTTTGACCGCGCTAACTGACAAAGCCGCGGAGGCGCTGGCGTGCCATGAGGGCGAACTGTCCCTTAACGGCCTGACCACGCTGACTGCCAAAGCTGCGCAAGCGCTGGCGGGGAATAAAGACATCTCCTGCAGCGGAATAGTAATAAAACCCGCCCCGGAGGGTAATGCGGATACGTCCCCGGCCGGCCTTCCCTAGGCTTTAAAGTAAGTCCAGGCCAGCACCACGGCGGAACTGAGGATAGGAAAGCCGAAAGCCTTCAGCGCCTCGTTCCAGACGGGGGAATTCATGTCTATGAGCTTCAGCACTGTGGCCGAACCCAGGATGAACAGGATAGGCGCGAACCACATGTCCCGGGGGATGGCGGTGATCAGCTCCGGCTTCCCAGCAATAGCGGATACCATAACGCCCAGCGACATGACGGTCAGCGTAAGAGTGCAAAATTTAAAAGTGACGGTACACAGGGCCCGCGCTATGGCGTAGCAGAAAACGACTATGCTCAACAGCGTCAGCACCATCAGGAGCAGCGGCACGCCCCACCAGATGAGCGGCAGTATAGCCTTGCGGTTCTTTTTAAAGAATTTCCCGGCTTGGGACATAACGCGGGTATTTCCGGAGAGCAGCTGCCCCCCCCGGGCGCCTGCGAACAAGCCGCCCGAAGCTGAACGTTTTGAGAAGCCTTCCGCCAGTTCGTTCAAAGCGGCGCGCCGGGGGTCGGCCGCGGAACCATCTCCGGCGCCGGAAAGGCCCGGGGCAAGCCCCTCGAGCCCGGCCAAAGCGGCCAGCGGGCTATCCATGCTCTTCTGGTGTTTCTGCGCCGCTTTCGGCACGAGTGTCATAACCTGGTTCATCATCAGCGAGGTCATGCCGAAAGAGGCGCCCGCGAGCGTCAGAAGAAAAACCAGGTACTTCATTTGCTCTCTCCGGTGTAAAAGCCCATTACCTGGCCTATTTTCTGCACGTACGCGAAGCCTTTTCCCGGCTTGCTGATATCAAAGACCTTGACCACTCCGTCCAGAACGGCTTTCGAGCCTCCGGCCTCGAGCACCAGCAGGATCACCATTTTTTCAGCTTCTATGAAATTGCCCAGGAAACCGAGTTTCTCCCTGACGCCTTTTCCCCTGCCATAATAATAAGTGGCTC
>CAIRNJ010000095.1 GCA_903879915.1 uncultured Elusimicrobia bacterium | reverse complement strand
TGGCTGACGGAGTCGGAGAACTTGCCGGCGAATTCGGGGTGCGTACCTTCTATGCCGCTGTCGATGACAGCCACAGTAACGCGGCTGGAAGCGCCTGTCTCGTATTCCCAGGCGCCGAAAGCCTGGACCAGCGGCAGCGCGTACTGCCGCGACAGGTACGGGTCGTCCGGAACTTTCTTCGCGCGGTAAACTTTGTCCGGCTCGGCTTGGGCGACGAAACTGAAGCCTTTAAGGGCGGAAAGGCCGCGCGAGACGCTGACCGCCTCCGGCAGGTTCACCAGGTACCACCCGCCCAGCGGCGGCCTGCCGGAAAGGGAAAAGCCGGCCGCGGCAAGGGCCGCGCCGGCCGCCGAAGTAGAAACGCCGGAAGAAAATTTAACGGAGGCCACGCCGCCGGCCACCTCCATATACGAGGTTTTGCCCGAGGCCGGAGCGAAGCGCGCCAGGCGCTCCGTCCGCAGCGCGAAAGCGCCGGAGACCGGCAGCCAGCAAAGCAGGGCCGCCAGCAGGAAGACTTCCGGCTTCCCTGTTCTTGGCATTATTTTTTGTTCTTAGCCCAGGCCGCTTTTATGGTATTTTCCACCGAGGCTTTGAAAGCTTCGTCCTTGAATTCCAGGACCTCGGGGAAAGCTATCCAGAAGTCTCCGGGCTCTTTCTTGGACGCCATCACGCCCGCGACCACCAGCAGTTCTTTGTCGAAAGAGATCTCGGCGTTGGCCACACGGACCAGCGACTTCAGCGGCTTGAAGCCCTCCACTTTTATCGCCGGAGCGGCGCTCTTGGCGGCGGCCGGTTTGGCGCAGCCGCTCTTGAAACAGGTCTCGATGCGGCCGTAGAGGCCCCTGGCCAGCAGCTTCACGTCGTTGTAGGTCTTGCCTTTATTCTCGGTGGCGGGCATGATCACCGCGCCTTTTTCATAAGCGACGCTCTTTACTACCAGGCCCGACAGGTTAAAATCGGCTTTGGGCGCGCCTTTTACCGCCGCCGGCACGGTGCCGGCTATCTCCAGCGCCGCGGCGCCGGCGGCCAGCGAAAGGCAAAGGACGGAAATATTAAGCAGGCTTTTCATTTATCCTCCTGATTATCCCCACGATGTCGTGGATGTCGTCCAGCTCGTAATCCGCGCCGGAGACCTTGGTGTCGAACTCGTTGCCGTACCTGGCCCAGGCGGTCTGCATGCCGAAGGCCTTGGCGCCTTTCACGTCCCGCTCGGCCCAGTCCCCGACCATTATGGACTCCCCGGGCTCGACGCCCAGCAGGCCGAGTATTTTCTTGAACGGTTTCGGCGACGGTTTTTTCTCGCCGGTATCGTCGAAAGTGACGACGTGCTCGAAGTAATGGTGCAGGCCCAGCCCCACTATGCGCATCCACACGCTCAGGCGCGGCGCGTCCGAAACCACGCCCATGCGCACGCCGCTTTTCAGGATATCCGTCAGCGTCAGGCGCACGTGCGGGTACAGGGTCATGTGGCCTTCTTTGGCCCGCTTGTAGCCCAGGATGCCGGCGGCCAGGATCTTATAGTCTATCTGGCCGAATTCCTTCATCAGCACCTTGTCGAAGATGTTCTGGTCCTCTATGCCCTCGGCCCAGTAGACCTTGAAGATCTTTTCCACCATCTCCGTTTTGGGGACGGTCAGGCCCGCGTCTATCATAGCGTCCACGGCCGCGTCCACGGCGGCGCGCTTCATGCGCATGAAGTCCATCAGCGTGTTGTCGATGTCGAAAATAACGGCTTTGATCATAGTTCTTACCGGCGGCCGGCGCGCGGGCTCTAAGCCCGCGTTATTTCTTGGGCTCGGTGTAGCGCTCCAGGTACGCGCCGTTGCGGGTATCCACGCGCACGCGGTCGCCCTCTTTGATGAACATCGGGACCTTGATCAGCAGGCCGGTCGAGACCTTGGCGTCCTTCATCACGTTGGACACGGTATCGCCGCGCACGCCGTCCACGGTCTCCGTTATTTCCATGATCAGGTTGGCGGGCAGCTGCACGCTGAAGAAAACCCCGTTGAGGTAAACGCCCTCCACCTGCATGTTCTCGGTCATGTACGGAAGCACAGCGGTCAGTTTCTCCACCGGCAGGCCGGTCTGCTCGTAATTCTCGTTGTCCATGAAATAGGCCATCCCGCCGTCGGTATAGACGTAGGTCTTGGCGCGCTTTTCAGTCTGGACGTCCTTAAACTTGTCCTCGGGGCGGTAGGCGGTCTCGATGATGGCGCCGGTCTCCACGTTGCGCAGCTTCACGCGCACCACGGCCCGCGCCTGGGATTTGCGGTGATGCTGAAAAGTGAGAACTTCCACGGTCTGGCCGTTCTCATTTATGAACAAGGTCCCTTCCTTGAATTGGGTGCTCAATATCATTTTGTGTCTCCTAATACTTTCGGTGTTAAGCTAAAACAAATCAGGCCTGCGGATTCGCCGTCTGGTACGCCATCACCTTCAGCGCGAGTATGCGCTTCTCCATGGGCGGATGGGTAGCCAGCAGGTCCGCCGTCAGCCCCATCTTCTCCTCTATCAGGCTGCCGCGGGGGTCGGTGATGCACATATGCGCCACGCCGTTGTTTATCGCCATGGTGGGCATCACCGCCTGGCGGATCTTCTCCAGGGCCGAGATCAGCGCCAGCGGGTTGCGCGTAAGCTCGGCGCCGCTGGCGTCGGCCAGGTATTCCCTCTGCCTCGAGATGGCCATGGCCAGCAGCCGCGAGAGCAGCGGGGCGAGGATCATCAGCACCGCCCAGATCACGAAAAAGATCAGCACCGCCGCGCCGCCCTTCCGGCCCGAACCGCCGGAGGAAGAAGAGCCTCCGGAAAGGCCCCTGCCGTGGCGCATGGTCCGGCCGGTGAAATCGCTGAGCAGGCTTATCGCGCCGATCAGGGCCGCCATCACCGTCATCAGGCGGATGTCGTAATTGCGGATGTGGCTCATTTCGTGCGCCACCACGGCCTGCAGCTCAGCCCTGTTCAGGGAAGAGAGCAGCCCCTCGGTAACGGCTATGACCGACTTGGACGGGTCCATCCCCGTGGCGAAAGCGTTCAGGTCGGGGTCCGGCACTATGTACGCCGTCGGCACCGGCAGGCCCGCGGCGGTGGCCATCTCCTCCACCACGTTAAGATACTGTTTTTCTTTCTCGAACGCCCCGGAGGCGCGCCGGGCCATGGTGGAGCGCAGCACCATGCTGGTGCCGTTGAGCATGCTGTTGAGCGCCATGCCCCCGCCGACCAGCAGCGCGATGATGGTGCCGAAAGGGATATTGGAGGCCCGGGACGCGCCCTGCGCCTCGTAATAGCCGCCGTCGCTGTTCCACTTTACCGCCGCCTTGCCGCCCGGGTTGAAGTTCAGATAAAAAAAGTCGAACCCCAGGCCCAGCACCAGGAAGAAAGCCACGAACACGCCCATTATGACCGCGGTCATGCGGCGGTTGGCAGCCTGTTGTTCGTAGATGTTCATCGGGAAAATAAGAGAGCCGAGAGTCAGAAGTCGGGGGTCAATTCAGCAATTCCGATCTTTGACTCCCGACTCCCGACGCTCGACTCCTGCCGTTTAGACCGTCAGGTTCACCTTCGGGGTTTCCTTGTCCGGAGAATCGGCAGGCAGTTCCCACAGCGCCGAGGCGCTGAAGCCGAGCATGGCGGCGAACAGGTTGGTGGGGAACACCTGCTGCTTGATGTTGAACTTGGTGGCCTCGTCGTTGAACAGCTGGCGCGCGAAACCTATCTGGTTCTCGGTATGCGTCAGCTCTTCCATCAGCGTCTTCACCGACTCGTTGGCCTTGAGGTTGGGGTAGTTCTCGGAAACGGCCATCAGCCTGCCCAGCGCCTGGGTCAGCATGCCTTCCTTGGCCAGCACCTCGTTGATGTTCCCGCCCTGGCCGGCCGAGACCGCCGCGGCGCGGGCCTGTATGACGCGTTCGAGCGTCTCTTTTTCGAATTTCATCTCCCCCTTGACGGACTCGACAAGGTTCGGGATCAGGTCATGCCGCCTTTTCAGCTGCACGTCTATCTGGCGGAAAGCGTTGGCCACCTGGTTGCGCAGCGCTATCAGCCCGTTGAACACCATCACCGCCCACGCGCCTATAACAAGAAGAACTATCGCGAATACGATCATATGCCTCCCTTATTTCTTAACCGTCCTGGTAAGTATCTCGCAGCCCGTCTTAGTGACCAGCACCGAATCTTCTATGCGCACGCCGAACTTGCCGTGCAGGTAAATCCCCGGCTCGACGGTCACGGCCATGCCGGCCCGCAGCACGGCGTCGCACCGGGTGTTGAGCCTGGGGTATTCGTGTATCTCAAGGCCTATGCCGTGCCCGGTGCCGTGTATGAAATACTGGCCGTAGCCCGCGTCCGCGATGGTGTTGCGGCAGGCGGCGTCCACGTCGAGCGTTTTTACGCCGGCGCGGACCCTGGCCAGGCCGGCTTTCTGCGAGGCCGCCACTATCGAATAGACCTTCTTGAACTCTTCCGTGGGCCGGCCGTGGAAATAGGTGCGCGTGATGTCCGAGCAGTAGTGGCCGTAAACGCAGCCATAGTCCAGCAGCACGGTCTCGTTGTTCCTGAGCTTCCTGTCGGAGCTCACATGGTGAGGCATGGCCGAATTGGGGCCGAAGCCGACGATCAGGTTGAAGGAGGGGCCCTTGGCGCCCATGGCCTGCATAGTATCCTCGAGGTCGCGGTAGACGGACATCTCGGTGCAGCCGGTCTTTATGCGCGGCTTCACCAGGCCGAAAGCCTTCGCGGCGATATGGCAGGATCTGCGCAGGAGCTCTATTTCTTCGCCTTCCTTAACGGACCTTAAAGCGCCGGTAAGCCCGTCCTTTTCCTGCAGGCCGGCCTTGCGCCAGGCGGTGCCGCGCTTGTAGGTTTCGGCCTCGGGCTCGAAAGCGGCGCGCCGCAGCTTCAATTCCTTCACTTTGGCCAGCAGCGGGCTGCCGGCCGCTCCGTCCACGGGAACGGCCGCGGCGAAATCTATCTGGGAGCGGAACTGTTCCACGAACATCTTCGGCATGAAAACCCAGGCGCCGGAGCGCGTGACCAGCATCTCGCAGTCGTCGAGGTGGAAACCGGTGAGGAAGCCTATCTCCAGCGTCCGGCCCATGGCCAGCGCGTCCAGCCCGTGCTGTTTGAGCATGTACTGCAGATCTTTTATGCGTTTTACGTGAATATTCATAAAATCCCCTTGAAGACGCACGGGCCCGCGCCCAAGTCCGTATTGAGAAAATTAATTATACTATATTCGCGTTATTTAATGGTAGCCGGAGAATTATCCAATGCAGGATGAGCCTGAAACCCACCCGATTTCTAACGCAAGATGAGCCTGAAAATGGCCCAGCCTTGAAAGGGCGTTGTATTCCGTTCATAATCTGTAGCCATGACAATAG
>CAIRNJ010000094.1 GCA_903879915.1 uncultured Elusimicrobia bacterium | reverse complement strand
CTGTACTGTCCAGTTCAAAATGAAACATCTTTGTCGTCAATTCGGTTGACACTTTCAGCCTCGGACGGCCATTCCTGGGCCGCCGTATCCCACTCCTCATACAAGCACAGCTTCTGAAGCGCCAGCCTTACCGCCTTGCGGTGAACGCGCTCACCTGACTTCCTAATTTTATAAACAATATCAGGGTCCGGCAAGCCCATGGCGCCTTTTTCGCTGCGTATCCCATCCGCCAGCCACTCCCGGGTTTCCTCCGCGTCCAATTCCTTTTCTTTATCGAAATACACCGCCGCCGATCTCCTGAATCCCAGGCAGGCCCGCGGTTTGATGAAGTTCCGCACCAGCATCTCCTCGTCAATCTCTCGGTCCAGTTCCTCGCGGCTTGCTTCACGGCCCGCCAGTGGAATCAGCCAGTTGTGCACCTCCCTGTGGTCCCGCTCTTTGCGGCCGTTTACCCACGGCGAATGTGCCGCTATGGGATATGGGACTATTTCGTAGTATGCAAGTACGCCCTGGAACACATCGCTCGTAAACGCCGACCCGTGGTCGTATTTCCACACCAGCGGTGCTCGCTTCATTCTGTCCAGAATAGACTGCCCGTGCTCCACCACGGCCACCGCCTGCTCGCTGCGTACCAGGTCCCAGCCCAGGATATAGCCGCTGCATTCGTCTATCGTAGTCAGCAGCAGCCAGCCCCAGCCTATCCTTACGAAGTCAGATGACCACATCACATCCCGCCGGGTAAACCGCGTCCGCCGCGTATGCGGCTGTTTCGGCCGCTTGGGGCGGGGGCCGCGTAACTCACGCAGGATCTTAGCCGCCGTCGTGTGGCTAAGCTTGAACACATGCGCTATCGCATGCGCATCCCACGTGGAACGGTACCGCCGGTCCAGCGCCAGAACCTTTTCCCGGATTTCCGTAGTCACCTTCATAATCCTTCGTTTCCTAGCGGCCCCGACACGACCCGCCAGCCATCGCCAATGCGTGCTGCGGGCAATCCCCCAGCACCACGCGAACGCCGCCGCCGGCGTCCCCTGTTCCAGGGCCGCTAACCATTCCTCGTGGTACAGCCTGCGGGTTTCTGGTTTAGCCTGCCGTTTTTTTTAGACAGCGGCACCGTCACCGGACCCCACGCGTTGCGGCGGATTATCCGCTTCGCCGTCTCCGCCAGCAGTTGCCAATGGTCCCGATCCTTGCGCAGAACCCGGACCACCTTCTCCAATTGCTCCACACGCGCCTTCAGCTTGTGGGCCAGGGGCTCCGCCTTCTCTGGGGGGATTGCCTTCGGACCCGGCGCTTTCACCTCCAGCGCCCGCAAGCCCGCTGTCCGCACCGCTCTCAGCCACCGGTAGAACAACTCCCGGGATACTCCCGCCTGCCTGCACAACTCCCTGACCGGCACCCGTCTCGCCAGTCCCAGCAGGATCAGCTCCAGCCGCTCCTCCGGGCTCGGTAACTTGTTTTTCATCGGCTCGTTCATTGCAGTCCTCGCTCGGTGCTCCTGCCGCAACTACTGGAGCCTCCGTCGATAATTCTACCTTTTCAGGCGGCATATCCCGTAACGTTACTTCAGCACTCCTGGCTATCATACGCAGCTCCTTGCCACCTATATTGCCGACAAGATACGTCGGCGGCATATAGTCCGCCAGCGGCGGCTTCTGCTCTTCCACCTTTGCCGTGTTCTCCGCCACCAGGTCCGTTACCTGCTGGCCTACCCGGTAGAAGCGGTCCGCGGGCATCAGGTTGCCTATCCCTTGGTGCGGCCGTTTGAAGTTATAGTGCGCGATATACTCCCTGATCTTCTGCTCGGCTTCCTCAAAACTCGACAGCGGTACTGCCGACAGGCATTCCTGCCACATGTTCCGCCAAAACGACTCGATCTTACCACATGTCTGCGGATGATAGGGCCGGCTGCGGATATGCGCTATCCCCAGCTTCGTCAGCATTATCGTGAACTGGCTCTTCCCACGCCACGTGTAATACTGCCGCCCGTTGTCCGACAACACTTCTTTAGGCACACCATGCTTCTCGATCGCGGCACGGAACACCTCCTGCACGTGCTTTGTCGTCTGGAACCTGAAAAGGCCCCAGCCCACCAGGAACCGGCTGTTGTCGTCCATGAAGCCGATCAGATATACCCGGTACTGGCCCTTCAGCATGAACGTCATGATATCCGTTTGCCACAACTCATTGGGCCGCGCTCGCTCGAAGTTTCGGACTTTTACCGGCTTGTTCCGACGGCGCTTATGCTTCTTCGGCCGCTCCGGCATCTGTGCGTCCATTACCTTGCCTACAGTCCCTTTTGATACTTTTAGGAAACCCAGACGATACAGAAGCCCCTGAACTTTTCCGACCCCTGTCCCCTCTGGAAGGGGCCCTAGTTGCGCCAGCGCCTGCTCCGCCGCCACCCGTTTTGCGCTCTTGCGACCAGGGCCCCTCTTGCGCGCTGGCCCGTCCAGTCCGGCTACGCCGTGCGTTTTAAATGCCTTCACACAGCGGTTTATTGCGGTCAGGCTCATCCCGGTAAGTCCTGTAACCTCAGCGCAGCTTAAACCTCGCCGCCGCGCCCGAACTGCTTCCAGTCGTATTTCCAACGGCCATTTCTTCCTTTTCATGACACATGCTCCTTTTTTTGTGCCGTGCGCCGCCGCAATTCCAAGCAGCAGGGCACGGCTCTTTAGGAAGCTGTGTGTCAACAGAATGAACAACACCACTATGTTTCAATTATACTGGACGGGATAGCATGAATAGTTCTGTGTGGCCGCGGCGGATCCCATTTTACATGCAGGGCGCTGGGATAAGCCCCCAATATGAAGACCCGACGTTTTTCATTTGCAGACGGGCTGCGGGCTAGTATCTGTAATCCGAATGGAAATATCATAGTCCCCTCCAAATAAAGTATACAGCTTTTTAAGCATGATCTTCTCAGCTTCGGCATACATAACATTATAGCGGGACTAAGCGACGTCTATTGCCGCGTCACGCCTTTGTCCTTGCAGTGTTCTATAATATCTTTGAGGATAAATATATGGCAAAGAAAAACATTTCCAAATCGCAGTACACGTGCGGCCTGCAGTGCGTCAAAAGCCTGTGGCTTTATAATTACCGCAAGGACCTGATGGAAGAGGTCTCGGACGGCAAGCAGGCCATCTTTGACCAGGGCCACGATGTGGGCGAGTGGGCGCGCAAATATTACACGGGCGGCGTAATGCTGGAACAGGGGCGCGAGGATATCGCCGGCGCCATTAAGGAAACCGCGGAGCTGATCAAAAAAGGCGAAACCCTGCTTTACGAAGCCACCTTCGAAGCCGAGGGCGTGCTGGTGCGCTGCGATATCATCCGCAAAGTGGGCAAGGCCTGGCACCTGATAGAGGTGAAAAGCGCCACCCAGCTCAAAGACGCACACCTTGGCGATATCGCCATACAGAGATACGTGCTGGAAGACGCCGACATTAAGGTCGCCAAGGCCTTCCTGATGACCATAGATCGGAAGAGACACGTCTGAACTCCAGTCACTTCCTGCTATCGCGTATGCCGTCT
>CAIRNJ010000093.1 GCA_903879915.1 uncultured Elusimicrobia bacterium | reverse complement strand
CTATTGTCATGGCTACAGATTATGAACGGAATACAACGCCCTTTCAAGGCTGGGCCATTTTCAGGCTCATCTTGCGTTAGAAATCGGGTGGGTTTCAGGCTCATCCTGCATTGGATAATTCTCGCACAGGCGCATCCGCGGTAATATTTGGTATCATTACCGGGCCGGGGAACCGGGAATAACGGACAGGGGAGAAACTTTATGGAAAAATCGAAGAAGATGCTGGGCGCGGGCATAGTGTTGGCGGCCATAGCGGCGGCCGGGACGTACTTCCTCACCGGGAAGCGCGGCGAGAAGAATCGGGAGAAGATCGCCGCCTGGACCCTTAAGATGAAGGGCGAAGTGCTTGAAAAGATGAAAGGGCTCAAAGAGATGAACAAAGAGAATTTCGACGCCCTGGTGGACGAAGTGGGGGCGCGCTACGAAAGAGTGGAGCGCGTAAGCGCCGCCGAGATGAAGCACCTCAAAGCCGAAGTGAAGAGCGCCTGGGCGCATATCAGCAAACAGCTCAAGAAGTCCTGAGCCGCCGCCGGCTAAGCCGGAGCAGCAAAAGGGCCGGACCAGGCGCACGCGGTCCGGCCCTTTTATTTGAATGAAAGACCTTAACGCCATTTACACCCCCGCCTTCTTCAGCGAATGGGGGCCGTCCAACAGGAACTACGTCGACTCGGCCGCGGCCATCGTCGAGGCCGTCTACGATCAGTTCAGGCCGCGCCGGGTAGCCGACCTGGGCTGCGGCTGCGGCGTTTACAGCAGCCTGTTCGCGGCCCGGGGCGCCGAGGTGCTGGCCATAGACGGCGTCAGGCCGCCGGCGGAGCACAGTTTCCCGGCGGAGATACAGGTGCGGGACCTTACCGAGCCTTTCGAGAATACCTGGGGTGTATTCGACCTTACGCTCTGCCTCGAGGTAGCGGAACACATACCGGAAGAATTCCTGCCGGCGTTCCTGAAAAACATAACGGCTTTCGGCGACACGCTGCTGCTGTCGGCCGCGCCCCCCAACCAGGGCGGGCACCACCACGTGAACGAGCGGCCCCGCCGCTACTGGGTAAGAAAGCTGCGGGAACACGGCTTCGCCTACGACCGCCCGGCCACCGGGCTGCTGTGCGAAAGATTGAAAGAACGGGGCTTGCCGAATATGTGGATGGGCCTGCACATCTGCGTTTACCGCCGGGCCAGGAGCCCGCGCGAGCTCAACCACGGCCTGCCTTTCGACGCCAGCCTGGACGCCTGACTATTTCTTTCTTATATAATGGCAGGTGTAGCCGCCCGGGTGCTTAAGCAGGTAATCCTGGTGGTAGTCCTCGGCGGGCCAGAACTTGACCAGCGGCACTATGCCGGTGGCGATGGGAGCTTTCCAGAGCCCCGAGGCCTGCGCCCGCTTCACCGCGTCCTCCGCTTCCACTTTCTGCAGCGGGCCGATATAAAAAATAGCCGAGCGGTACTGCCAGCCCACGTCGTTGCCCTGCCGGCCCGGCGTGGTGGGGTCGTGCATGGTGAAAAAAAGGTCCAGCAGCGCGCCGTAAGTCAGTTTCGCGGGGTCGAATTTCACCTCTATGCTTTCGGCGTGGCCCGTGGTGCCGCTCTTCACGTCTTCGTATTTAGGGTCCGCGGTGATGCCGCCCGTGTAGCCCACCCTTGTCTCCGCAACGCCGGGGGTCCGGCGTATTATCTCTTCCATGCCCCAGAAGCAGCCGCCGGCCAGCACCGCGGTCTCGAGTTTAGGTGAGTTCTTCATTTTAGTTTTCCCTTTTGCCGGCGCGCCGGCTCCCGCGCCCTGCCACAACAACGCCAGCAGGCAGAACGCCAATATTTTTTTCATAGCGAGAACTGCTCGTAATGTATCTGCTTCTCCGGCACGCCCAGCCCGGCCAGGCCGCGGCGCAGCGCGGCCATCATCGGCGGCGGCCCGCACAGGAAAGCGTCCCGCTCCGCCAGGTCGGGCACCAGCCGCCTGAGCAGGTCCGCGTCCACCCGCCCCTTTTCCCCCGCCCAGGAGGGCTCGTCGCTGAGCACGTGCCGCACCCTGACGGACCCCGACCGCTCCAGCTCCGCCAGTTCGGCCTCGAAAACTATATCCTTGCGCGTCCGGTTGGCATAGACCAGGACGCAGTCTTTTTTTTCAGCGGCCAGCCGGCCGGCTATGGCGCGCAGCGGCGTTATGCCGATGCCGCCGGCCACCAGCAGGGCTTTGCCGGTCACCATCCTGCGCGCCGTAAAAACGCCGTGCGGCCCGCCTATCACCACCGGCGTGCCGGGCCTGAGCCCGGCGTGCAGCGCGGCGGTGAAATCGCCCAGTTTTTTTACGCTGAAGCGCAGTTCGCCGCCGCCCGCGGCGGAAAAGGAAAAAGGATGCGCCTGGAACCTGAAGCCCGGCGCCCAGAAACGCAGCAGCGCGAACTGCCCGGGCTCCACGGGGAACGCCTCCAGCTCTTTTCCTTTTATATAGACGGACATCACGTCGGCCGTCTCCATTACTGTCCGGTCCACGGCGAACCGGTGTTTTCGATAAAGCCGGTACGGCAGCTGCAGCCTGTACCACAGCACGTTCGCGGCGGTGAAGGCCAGCAGCGCGTACCAGACCCAGGCGAAATAAAGAAGCTCGGCGGAGAGGTCGCGCCCCAGGCTGAATTGGTGGCCTAACGCCAGCGCCAGCCCCAGGTAGGCGCCCAGGTGGGCGTTATGCCAGGCCTCGTAGCTGAGCCGGCGGCGCGCGAAAGGCAGCGAAAGCGCCACCGCGGCTATTATCAGGAATTCGCCGCAGGCGGCCGCCAGCACGTCACCCCAGCGCAGCACCGCCAGGTACTGCGCTAGAAACGTATTGCCGGTCTGCATGGCGTGATGCCACACCACCAGCGGCGGATGCACAAGCAGCGCCAGGGGAATGATAAGCCCGGCCAGGTGGTGCCGGCGGGTGAGCCGGTCCAGGCCGAACAGCGGCTCCAGCCAGCCGGCCCGCGAGACAAGCAGCAGCTGGCCCATCACGCCCAGCATGGCTATTATCCCGGCCAGCCGCCCGAAAGCCATGGCCAGCCCCATCCTGTCGGCGAAATAACTGCCGAAAGGCGAATTGGCGTTATTGAAATACCAGAAGTACAGCGCGGCGGCGGCGCCGGCGGGGAAAAAGACCAGGAATATTTTTTTCATATAAGAAAAAGCCGGCGCCCCGGACAGGACGCCGGCTCCGGCCGCAGGTTACTCTATCTCGGTGAACTGCCCGCGGGGCTGGGCGCAGACCGGGCAGACCTTGATGGTCATATCCATCGTGGTATAGCCGCAGGTCTGGCAGACCAGGAATTTCATCTTCGCCTTCCAGTCTTTCATGTTGGAGAGCGCCTTCGAGAACAGCTGCGCGTGCATCTTTTCGGCGGCCATCGCGCCTTTGAAGCTGTACATGGCCTGGGTATTCTTGTCGGCCTCGGCTTTCTTCAGGAAAGCCGGGTACATCTTCTTGCTCTCGTGGTTCTCGCCTTTAAGGGCCTCTTTCAGGTTCTCCCTGGTGGTTTTAACCGCCGGCGTTTTTACGTCGGCCTTGGGCGCGCCGCCCAGCGCCGTTATGGCCTTGGCGTGCTTGGCGGCGTGGATGCTCTCCGACAGCGCCGCCGCCTTGAACAGGCCGGCCGCGCCCAGGTAGCCCTCGGCTTCGGCCTTGGCCGCGAAAGCTTCGTACTTCGCCTTGGCGTTGGACTCGCCGTTGAAGGCCGTCTGCAGGTTATCGAGCGTGGTAGCTTCGGGTTTCCTCAAAGCCTCCTGGTTGTTGCCCGCGCAAACGCTCCCGGCCAGCACGGCCATAACGGCCGCGGCGGCTAACAGGTGGTTTTTTATATTCATAATTACGGTCCTCCCTCTCTCTACTTCAAGTCTAAATTATACAACTTCAGCGTAGCACGAATTCCAGCTTTATCCCGGGGTGCAGGCTGCGGCTCACCGGGCACGCTTTAACGCAGGCCAGCAGTTTTTCGCGCTGCAGCGCGGTAAGGCCGGCCGGCAGGGTGACGGTGCCGGTAAGCGCCGCGATGCGGCGCGGGTTTTCCGTCATGCTTTTTTCTATTTCGATGGCCGCTCCCTCGAACTTTATCCCTTCGCGCGCGGCCAGCTTGGACATGATGCTGAGCACGCAGGAGGCCACCGAGGCCGCCGTCAGGTCGGTGGGCGAAAAAGCGCGGCCCCGCCCCCCGTTGTCCGCCGGCAGGTCGGTCACCAGCCTGCCGCCGCTGGGGCCGTGGACAAGCTCCACTTTATCGTCGCCGAGATAAGAAGCAGTGATCTTTACCGACATATTCCCTCCTCGTGCCGCCTCGAATTATTATAATATATACGCAGTACCAGGAGGAACGTAATGCAAAACAAACATTTGGCTCTTGTTTTCGCGGTAGCGCTTACCGCCGCATGCAGCCAGAAAACGCAGGAAGCGTCCCAGGCCGGCATGGGCCAGGCGGCAACCGAAACCCAGCAGGCCGCAGCGCCTGCCCCCAAGGAGAACAACATAAACATGGAAGCTCTTAAGAACCCCGCAGCGCTCGCCGAAAAAGCCCCGGAAACCTTCAAAGTGAAGTTCAACACCACCAAGGGCGATTTCACGCTCGAGATCACCCGCGCCTGGGCGCCGCTGGGCGCCGACCGGTTCTATAACCTGGTCAAGGCCGGCTACTTCACGGACATCGCCTTCTTCCGCGTGATCAGCGGCTTCATGGTACAGTTCGGCATCCACGGCGACCCCGCGGTCAGCGCGGCCTGGCGCCCGGCCTCCATCAAGGACGACGCCGTGCAGCAGTCCAACGCCAGGGGCTATATTTCCTACGCCATGGCCGGCCCCAACACCCGCACCACGCAGTTCTTCATCAACTTCGGCAACAACTCGAACCTCGACAGCATGGGCTTCTCGCCGTTCGGCAAGGTTACCGACGGGATGGCCGTGGTGGACAGCATCTACTCCGGCTACGGCGAAGGCGCCCCCAGCGGCATGGGCCCCGACCAGGGCCTGGTGCAGCGGCAGGGCAACAAATACCTGAAAGCGGAATTCCCGAAGATGGATTACATCCTGTCGGCGGCCATTCAGTAACCGGGCGCAAGACAGAACGAAGCGGCCTCCTTAACGGGGGCCGCTTTTTTTATTATCGCTTCAGGCGGTTGAGGCGCTGTTTATAGACGTAGTTGGCGCCCTGGTAGAACGAGACGGCCTCGTCTTCCAGCGCTTTATCGTCGGCGCTGCCGGTCAGGGCCTGCGCGGCCTCGTCCCAGTTGTAGGTTTTTAGGTATTTCTTCGGGCCCAGCACGGCCAGGCGGCCGTCCCTGAGCAGCGCTATTTTCTGGAAAGTGGAAAGGAACGCCCTGCCTTCCGGCCTGCCGTCGAGCAGGTCGCGCCCGAAGAAACGGCTTTCGTAGGGCACGTTCAGCAGCCCCAGCAGCGTCGGGGCCAGGTCGGCCTGCGCGGATAAAGTCTCCACCACCGCCGGCTTGATATGCGCCGGCGAATAAACTATCAGCGGTATGTGGTAATTGCGCACCGGGATCTCGCTCTTGCCGGCCGAGTTGGCGCAATGGTCGGCGGTTATCACGAACACCGTGTCCTTGAACCACGGCTGCTTCGCGGCCGCGGCCAGGAATTCGCCTATGGCGTAGTCCGAATATTTCAGGGCGCCCTTCCGGGTCATGCCCGAGGAAGGG